>NKPT01000045.1 GCA_002254845.1 Chloracidobacterium sp. CP2_5A
CGCGCCTTCCCGGGCGACGAGCCTCGCCCGGGAAGGCGCGGCTGCCCCGGGCTTCCTTTCCTAATCGCCGTTTGGTATTGCTTTTTGTTGGTATCGCTTTTTGGCCCGCTTCCATGTTCCATATCAGGGAGTTCCGTATGCTCATATCATCTGTCGCGCCGGCGCTTGCGCGCCGCCGGCTGGTCGTCCAGACGGCTTGGCTGTGCCTGATGTGGTGTGGGGCGGCGGCCCAAACCGCCGCGCCGCCGGATGACCCCGGGAGAGCCGCCGAAGAAGCCTTGAAGCTGCTGTCCGCGGTGGCTGAAACGCATAAGGGGCTAGCTTCTTATCGCGCCACCCTCCGGCTTTCCTCGTCCGCCTTTATCGTTCCCGACGCGGAGGTATCCGTTCGGGTCAAGGACAAAACGCGCCTGGCCGTGACAATCAAAACCGCCGATGCCGAGTGGCGCGGGTTTCACAGCCCCGACGGGCTTTTTACCTACTCTACCAAGGACGCCAAGCGTTACGTGCAGCATCCCCTGCCGGACGAAGGCGAGTTGACGGTTGAAAAGCTCTACGGGCTGGCCGAGCTGCGCGGTTTGTACTTTGCCTTGGGCGTATGGTCGGGGACGAATCCGGTTGAGATGCTGGCTGGAAACGCGCTTGGGGTATCCATCGAGCGGGCGGCGGACAAGCCGCTCACAACCGTCATCTTCACGTTGGGGAGCCCGGATGGGCGCGTCGCCTTCACGATTGATCACGAGCGAAACTGGCTCCGAGCGGTGCACAGCGAGGTGCGTCCGGGGCGCGCCGCGCCGGCGCGGTTCACGGAAGTCGTCACGGCGTTTGAGCCGACGGCGAGCGACGCTGACGTAGCCTTTACGCCGCCGTCCGGGGCTGAACGGTTTGAGATTCCCCCGCCCCCCGGCAATTACGACCGGGCGCTCAAGCCGGGCGCCGCCCCCTTCGCTTTCAAAGCCAAGGATATGGATGGCAAGGCCGTGTCGCTGGATGAGTACAAAGGGCGCGTCCTGTTGATTGATTTCTGGGCGATGTGGTGCGGGCCGTGTATCGCCGAAATCCCTGCGCTGAAGGCCATCTATGAAAAATACAAAGCGCGGGGCTTCGAGGTGCTGGGCATTTCGCTGGACGACGAAGATGCCAAAGCCGGCGTCGCCGCTTTCATCAAGAAAAACAACCTGACCTGGCGACACATTTGCGACGGGCAAGGCTGGAGGACGCCCATCGCCCGGCAGTATGGCGTGCGCGCCATTCCTTTGACCCTGCTGATTGGGCGCGACGGCAAGATAGCGGCTGTCAACGTCCGGGGCGAGGCGCTGGAGCTAGCCGTGCAGGCGGCGCTGGCGAAGTAAGCGCAAGGAAGCAAGCGAGCGGCGGCGGCGCGCGCGCTTTCTGGAGTTCCTGACGCCGCGCCTGCTCTGGGGCGCGCCTGGCGGGCGCGTTGCAGCATTAGACTGAGCGTAAACTAATCGCCGATCCAGGGCGCGACCGACCGCGAGACGCTTCAGGCGCGCTCCGGGGCGGACTGCCGTTGCCGAGCCTTGGCCTGGAGGCGCGCCTCGACAATCGGCGGCACAAACTGCCCGACTGAGCGACCAAGGAAGAAAATTTCCTTGATCAGGCGCGAGCTCACAAAGCTGTAGGTGTCCGCCGACATCAGGAAGACCGTTTCAATGTCGGGTTGCATGTGGCGGTTCATCTGCGCCATTTGCAGCTCGTATTCATAGTCTGATACCGCCCGCAAGCCGCGGACGATGCAGTTGGCGCGCTTGCGCTTAGCGAAGTCAACGAGCAAGCCGTCAAAGCTCTCCGCCTCAATGCGCGTCCCGGCGGCTTCGGCCAGCGGCTCCGTGACTTGCCGGATCATCTCGATGCGTTCCGCCACGGTAAACAGCGGGCTTTTCTGTTCGTTGCTAAGAACGCCAATGGTGATGTGATCAAAGAGCGTGCAGCCCCGGCGGATAATGTCGAGATGACCGTTGGTGATGGGGTCGAACGACCCCGGATATACGGCACGACACACGGCGCGCAGTCCTTTCAGGCGATGAAACGCGGAGGTGAGCCCAGCTATGGCCGGTCAGCTTCTGAGCTTATCGCGCCGCTGCTTGGATGTCGAATACTTGTTACCTGCCGAGTTCCGCTGGCGCGAGGCGCCGAACCGCCTCATACGCGACGTCGCGCGCCGCTTCCGGGAAACAGAGCCGGTGCAGGCGGTATGGGCGCAGTCCGGCGACCGCCGCGGAAACCTCTGAAATTTCACGCAGTCGCGGATGCGTTCTTCCCTCTTCAACGATGATGTGGCGGTCGAGCGCGTCCGGCGCGTAGGGGCCGAAGTAAGGCACGTCCCCGGCGCTGTCTTCCAGCAGATAACTCTCCGGGTCAAAGCCGCGCGCGACAAGCGCGCCCGAGATGCGCGCCCGAAGGTCGGCGATCTGGTCGGGCGACAGGTCGGAGACCTCGAGCGACTTGAAGAGCCGCCGCTCAAGGAAGCGCCGCGCCAGATCGGACAGCGTCGGATCTGGCTCGCGTTGCCACTGCTTGATGTAGAAGAGCACGTCGGCGTCATCGAGGCTGAGGTACTCAAGCGGCGTCAGCGGGCGCGTCGTCAGGAGCTTGTCCATGGCCGATTCGGGCAAGCGAAAAGCCAGCGCTCCTTCCGCCGCCAGCGTTACGGCCCGCCGAAACATCGCCACCAGCATGTTCTCGGCGGCCCGTAGCGCGTGGTGAAAATACACTCGCCGAAACATGTGGTAGCGAGCGAAGAGGTACTCTTCAACGGCGAGGACGCCGCGCGCTCGGGCGATGAGGCGGCCGCTCGCGGCGTCCACGGCGAGCGCATTCAAAATCCAAGGCAGGTCATAGCGTCCATAGCTGACGCCGGTCATGAGGCTGTCGCGCAACAAGTAGTCAAAGCGGTCGCAGTCGAGCTGAGAGGAGACAAGCTGCGCGACAAAGCGCGGCTGGAACTCGCCGGCCATCAGCGCCGCCAGTCTGCGCGGCAGCTCCGGGTCGTAAGCGACCAGAATGGCGTGGACCGTCGTTTCCGGCGCGCCCAGGAGGCGCGCTGTCCAGTCCTCATGGCGTTGATGGAGCACTTTCTCCATCACGTGCGAGAAAGGGCCATGACCAAGGTCGTGCAGCAACGCCGCCGCTCGCGCCTGAAGGCAAGTTTCCGGGGCAAGCGCGACGCCGCTCCGGCGCAAGGCGTTGAGCGCGAGCGTCATCGTATGCATCACCCCTAGGCTATGCGCGAATCGGCTGTGCTCCGCCCCTTGAAAGGCGACGCAAGCCAGCCCAAGCTGGCGAATGCGGCGCAGACGCTGCATTTCCGGCGCGTCAATCAGCGCCATCAGCAATCCATCCGCCGGATCGCCGCGGTCAAGCGTGATGATGCCGTGAACCGGGTCGCTATAGCGGCGCGTCGCCAAGGCCATGGCGGGGGTCTCTTGCAGCGCGTCCGCTCGCGCTAATAGTCAAAGCCATTCTTTCGAATGCGAATCATCGGCTCGCCGTCGCTTGTCACCTTGCCCGCGACAACTTCCGCCAAAAACAAAACGTGGTCGCCGGCTGGCACCTCCTGGCGCAAAACGCAGTCCAGGTAAGCCAGCGCTTCCGGGATCACCGGAACGCCGGTGACGGCTGGCTCGTGAGCGATACCCTCAAAGGCCGGCTCATCGAGCGGGAAGCCCTTGGCGAAGTGGGCGACCAGCTTGCCATTTTGCTTGTGACAGATATTGACGGCGAAAGCGCCGCTTTCCCGAAGGCGCGTCAGGATCGGGCGTCCCTGCCGCACCGCCGCCATCACCATCGGCGGATGAAAGCTCACCTGCTTGATGAACGACGCCAGCATGCCCGTGGCTTTGCTGCCCGCGCCGGTTGTCAAAATAAAAATGCCGCTTGAAATGCGTCCAAGCGCCGCGCCAATGGCGTCAAGCTCAGTGTTGGGGGTAGCTTCGTTCATCGGGCTGACTCCTTCGCAAATAACATCTCGCGGCGCGAGATTTTCGTTGTCTTGAGGCGACTAGATTCAGTAGGCTAAGGGAGACTTCAGCTTGCTATCGTTTCCAAGCGGCGTCCCCGACACAACCTAAAATCGCGTTCCGTTTCAGCGCGCCGCCGCGGCGCGCGGTCAAGGCGGATGCGATGGTTAGTTTTTCGCGCGAGGTACGCAGTTGTCATGAGCGAAACCACCGCCCTCCCTCCCGTCACTGAACGCGGCTTCACAAACTTAATGATCACCGGCTTTGTGTACCCGATGACGGCGCTCCCGGTGACGCCGCTGCTCGGCATCTACCGCTCCGGCAAAGAAACCTACCGCTTCCTTGAGAGCACGCCCTTTGGCAGCAACGACCTGATCCGAATGGGCGTCACGATTCTGGCGACGCCGTTTGTCGCGCTGTTTATGCTCTGGCCCTTTGGCATTATCGAAGGGACTGAGCTGATTTCCGATCAGGTAGCGCGGCTTGGTCTTGATAAAGCCGTCGAAAACGGCATTCAGGGCGTTGCCGACAGCATTTTCGGCACCGTTGGCTCGCTCTTGCCCAAGGAGTAAAGCCGTCTTGGCCGCTCGCTGACGCGGGCGGGGCTTAGTCCCGCGTCAGCGAGCGCCGGCGTGTCCGAGCCGCTTGCGCCAGCTCCGCCAGGAGCGTTTCCGTTTCTTCCCAGCCGATACAGGCATCCGTGATGCTTTGCCCATGGACAAGCGGCTGTCCGGGGACGTGGCTTTGCTTGCCCTCGACGAGGTGGCTTTCCAGCATGGCTCCGATGATGGCGCGATTGCCCGCCGCCACTTGCGCCGTCACGCTGCGGCAGACAATGGCTTGTCGCCGGTGATCTTTTCCGGCGTTAGCATGGCTACAATCAATCATGACGCGCGCCGGAAGCCCGGCGCTTTCCATAAGCTGCACCGCTTCGGCCACGTGATGGGGATCGTAATTCGGCGCGCGGCCGCCCCGTAGAATGATATGGCAGTCGGGATTGCCGGCGGTGCGGAAGAGCGCCGAGCGCCCATCCTTGGTGTGCGACAGAAAGGCATGCGGCTCGCGCGCCGAGCGGACGGCGTCCACAGCAATCTGAATGGTGCCGCTCGTGCCGTTTTTGAAGCCTACCGGGCACGATAGCCCCGAAGCCAGCTCCCGGTGGGACTGGCTTTCGGTTGTCCGCGCGCCAATGGCGCCCCAACTCACTAGCTCGGCCGTATATTGCGGGGAAATGAGGTCCACAAACTCGCTCCCGGCCGGGACGCCCATTTCCGCCAGCTCCACGAGGAGTTGCCGGGCCAGACGCAGCCCGCGCCGGACGTTGAACGTGCCATCGAGGTCCGGATCGTTGACCAGCCCCTTCCAGCCGACGGTTGTCCGGGGCTTTTCAAAATACACCCGCATGGCGATCACCAAGTCATCGGCATATTCCCGGCACAAGGGGCGCAGGCGCCCGGCATACTCCAGCGCCGCCTGCCGATCATGAATCGAACAGGGTCCAACCACGACCAACAAGCGATCGTCGTCGCGCCGCAGGATCCGCTTGATAGCTTCCCGCGCGGCATGAACCGTCGCGGCGGACTGGTCGGTGACTGGGAATTCCTCCCGGAGCTCATTGGGCGTAGGGATCGGTTCAAAGGATTGGATGCGAACGTCGTCAAGTAGATGGCGCATAGCAAGGAAAGCCCCGCCTGCCTGATCGGATGGAGGGCAACGTCGGCTAGCGTGGCACAAGCGCGGGTTAGCGTAAACTACCCATGCCAATTACCGCCCCTCAGTCGCAATGGAAGCGTCGGTCCGCCGGAGCCATTGCTGGTAAACTTGGCGGCGCGGCAGTCCGTAACGCTGCGCCGTCTGCCGGATGGCTTCCGTCGCGCTGATGCCGTCGTCGGCCATGCGGCGCTCGACTTCCGCCATCAGCGCGGCTTCCGCGGGCGGCGGCGCGGCAGCCAACGCTTGCCCGGCGATCAAGACGACGATTTCGCCGCGCGGCGGTTCGGCTTCAAAGCGGGCCGCCAGCGCGGAGAGCGCGCCGCGCTCGTACGTCTCATGGAGCTTGGTCAGCTCGCGCGCCACCACGGCCGGGCGGTCGCCCAGGATCGCGCAGGCGTCTTGCAGGAACGCTGGCAGCCGATGGGGCGCTTCATAAAACGCCAGTGTCACCGGCTCGCTCGCCAGTTCCGCGAGCGCGGCGCGGCGGGCCTTAGATTTAGCCGGCAGAAACCCGACAAACCGAAAGCCGTTGGCGGACAACCCAGAGGCGCTCAGAGCGGTGATCGCCGCGCAAGCGCCGGGCAGGGCGATGACAGGCAAGCCCTCGGCAATCGCCGTCCGCGCAAGATGGTCTCCGGGATCGGAGATGAGCGGCGTGCCGGCGTCGCTGACGAGCGCCACCGTGTCGCCGGCCCGCAGCCGCGCCACCAGCTCGCGCGTTCGGGCGCGCTCGTTGTGCTCATGGCAGCTCATCAGCGGCGTCGAAATGCCATAATGCTGCAAAAGCTGACGCGTCCGGCGGGTATCCTCGCAAGCGATCAGGTCGGCCTCGCGCAGCACCCGCGCCGCCCGGTAGGTTAAGTCCTCAAGATTGCCGATGGGCGTGGGAACAATGTAGAGCGGCATCGGCCTCACTCGCGCAGGAATTCCTTGACCATCCAATTGAATTGGTCGGCATGCTCGTCGTGCGGCAGGAGCGCGCAAGCATCAAAGAGGACGAGCCGCGCGTCCGGCTTCCGCGCCAGAAAGTCGGCTGCCTGCCGCGCCGGCGTGGTTTGCGCGTTTTTGCCCCAGACCAGCCGCGTCGGCGCGGACAGTCTTCCGAAGAGCTGGCTTACATTGCAGTTCGCCATTCCGGTCAAAAAGGCGATGGGCGCGTACTTGGCGTTCTTCGCCCGCATCGTGTCGTAGATATGGTCTTCATAATCGCGCGTGAAATTGCGCGCATCGTGGAAGCCTTGCGTCGTCATGAAGTACCGAATGGCGACGCGCGCGCCAAGCAGCTTGAAGAGCAGCGTCCCGGCGGGCGAGAACAGGATGCGGCGAGCGATGCGCTTCCCCAGCGTCGGGCGCTCGTCGGCCAGCGCGCGAATGCCGGTCGGCGCGATGAGCGTCAGCTTTTGAAACAGCTCTGGCGCAAGACACGCTGCGCGGATGACATAGGCCGCGCCAAGCGAGCTGGCAATCGCATGACAGGGCGCGCCAATGCGCTCGCGGCAGAAGTCAAGGATGAAGTCCGTGTAGAGCGCGGCCGTGTAATCCATCCGCCGCCGCTCCGACGCCCCAAAGCCAGGCAAATCCGGCGCGATGACATCAAAGGCGTCTTCCAGCCCCAGAAAGACCTTGCGCATCTCGTAGGCTGAAGCCGCCGCGTTGAGGCCGTGAATGAGCAAAACCGGCTCGCCCTGGCCGCGGCGGGCATAGTGAACGCGCTGACCGCGCCACATCCAGATGGAAGTCAGCGCGTTCACGGGCGGCTTGGCGAGCGACGACATCCTTGCGCGCTACTTGAGCTTGTCAAACTCGGCGTCGTCCATCTCGAAGTTAGTCGAGATTTTCTGCACGTCGTCGTGGTCGTCAAGCGCGTCGTAAAGCTTCAGCATTTGTTGGGCATCCTTGCCTTCAAGCTTGACCGAGGTTTTGGGAACGCGGGTCACGTCGGCTGAGACAGTCGGGATGCCGGCCGTCTTCAGGGCCGCCACCACGTCGTCGAACGCCTCCGGCGGCGTTTGAATCTCCCAGTATTCGCCTAGGTCGCGTAAATCTTCCGCCCCGGCGCCGACCGCAATTTCAAAAAGCTCTTCTTCGGACTTCGCGCTTTTGTCGAGCGTGATGACGCCTTTGGGGTCAAAAAGCCAGCTTACGCTGCCTGACTCGCCCAAATTGCCGCCGTTTTTAGAAAAGAGGTGGCGCAACTCGCCTACGGTGCGGTTGCGATTGTCAGTGGCCGCTTCAATCAGAATGGCCACGCCGGCGGGGCCATAGCCTTCGTAAACGATTTCTTCATAGGTCGCGCCCTCGATTTCGCCTGTGCCCCGCTTGATGGCGCGATCAATGGTGTCATTCGGAATGTTCTCGGCTTTGGCGTCCGAGATGGCCTTGCGCAACCGGGGATTCGCCGCCGGGTCGCCGCCGCCGACGCGCGCCGCGACGGTGAGTTCCTTGACGAGCCGCGTCGTAATTTTTCCGCGCTTGGCGTCAAGCGCGCCTTTCTTGTGCTTGATGGTATGCCATTTGCTATGACCAGACATGGCTTTTGGTCTTCCTCAGCAAAACGATGTCGAAAAAAGTGATCGCCCCGCGGGGCTGCGCCTGTGACTGTATCACAGGGCGTAGCGGTCGCGTCTGTCGCAGGCTAAGGCTCGCCGGGAGCGATGGGCGTCATGCCTGGGGCTGAAAGTAGGGCGGCAAGTGATGCTTTTCGTCGGGCACCAGCCGCTGGTGTCCGCCACTTTGCTTGGCCACCGCTTTTTCCGTGTATCGCTCGCGGATTTGCAAGATTCTCGGCAGGATGAGCTTGAACGTCTCAACCAGCTTGGGGTCGAAGTGCCGGCCGCTCTGACGCTCCAACTCGGCGACGACATCCTCGACAGGCCAGGCTTGCTTGTATGGGCGCTCGGTCGTCAGCGCGTCAAAGACATCGCAGAGCGCCACAATCCGCCCGACAATGGGGATGTTCTCGCCCTTGAGTCCGCGCGGATAGCCCGAGCCGTCCCATTTCTCGTGGTGCGAGAGCGCAATTTCCATCGCCATTTGCATTAGCGGCGAAGTCGAGCCGCTAAGCAGCTCCGCGCCAATGGCGGCGTGCGACTTCATGACTTCCCATTCTTCGTCCGTCAGCTTGCCCTCCTTGAGGAGGATGCGGTCGGGAATGCCGATTTTTCCGATGTCGTGCATTGGGCTGGCGTGCAGGAGCATTTCGCACGCTTCCTCCTCCCAGCCAATGGCGCGCGCCAGCTCGGCGCAGTAATGGCTCATCCGAATGACGTGCATGCCAGTGACGTTATCGCGGTATTCCGCCGCGCGCCCTAGCCGCCGCACAATTTCCAACTGCGTCTCGCGGAGCTGATGGGTGCGCTCGCGCACTTTTTCCTCAAGAATCCGATTTTGCTCCCGCGCGTCGTTATGCAGGAGGCGAACCTCGATCATGTTGCGGATGCGCGTCAGCGCCTCGATATGCTCGAAAGGCTTGCTCAAAAAGTCGCGCGCGCCGGCTTCGAGCGCGCGCAGGCGGGTGGCATGGTCGGGCAGCCCGGTCAGAACCAGCACCGGAATGTATGAATCGCGCTCGATTTCGCGCAACTCCTCCATGACCTGGAAGCCGTTGCGGTGCGGCATGTGCAGGTCGAGCAGGACCAAATCCGGGGCGAGGTCGGTGTAAAGACGCGCCACTTGCCGGGAATCCGTCGTGCTAGAGACATTCCGATAGCCGGCTTCCGCAAGGAGACTGACCAGCAATTTGATGTTTAATTCTAGATCGTCAACCACAAGAATCCGGGCGTCTCGAATGCGGGCTTCATCCATGACCGTTTACTTACTCAGGGAGTTGGAGACCTTTTCAAGGGCCTGTCAAGGTCGCCTCAGCAGGTTTCTCAATCAAAGCGCAGCGTGAAGGGCAGCCGCGCATACACGCCAAGCGGGTCATTGAGCGCCGCCAGGGCCGCCGCCTCGGCCCAGACGCGCTCCAGCTCGCGCTGCAGGGGCGACTGCGCTAGGCGGTCAGTCTCCTCGTCAGCCAAGAGCTTCGCTAACTGTTCCGCAAAATTGCGTCGCTTAGGATACTCGGAAATCTTCCAATCCGCGCCGAGCTTCGCTGCCTCAGCCGCCGCCTGGATGGCGGCTTCAAGCCCGCCAAACTCGTCCACCAGCCCCAGCCGCTTGGCTTCCGCGCCCGACCATACGCGGCCCTGCGCGATGTCCTGCACGGCTTCCTTCGAGAGCTTGCGGGCCTCGGCCACGCGCGTCAGAAACTCGTCATAAATCCGATCCACGTTGGCCTGAATGAGCTTTAGCTCATCCTCGGTCTTGGGGCGCGTAATGGTGCCCAAGTCGGCATAGCGGTTGGTTTTGGCCGTATCCCACTTCACGCCGTAATCGCTGGCCAGCTTCTGGACGTTCGGCAGGACGCCAAATACGCCAATCGAGCCCGTGATCGTGTTGGGCGCGGCAAAGATTTTGTCGCTGGCGGTTGCAATCCAGTAGCCGCCAGACGCCGCGACGCTGCCCATTGAAATGACCACCGGCTTGCCGGCCGCGCGGGTTTCGGCCAGCTCGCGCCGAATGATTTCAGAGGCCAGCGCGCTGCCGCCGGGGCTGTTGACGCGCAGCACAATCGCTTTGATTTCCTTGTCTTGGCGGAGCTTGCGCAGCTCTTTGGCGAGCTGGTCGCCGCCAATCTGCCCGTCGCCCCCCGACCCGTCCACAATTTCGCCCTGGGCATAGACAACCGCGATGATGTTTCGAGATGAGCGCTCAAGGCCAAGCGAGCGGCGCGACACGCGGGCATAGCTGGCCAGGCTGGTCTGCCGAAAGGTCGCCGCGCTATCGCTCGTGTCAGTCAGCTTGCGCAGCTCGGCCAGCACTTGATCGAGATAGGCGGTTTGATCCGCCAGCTTGGCCGCGACCGCGTCTTCGCCGGCCAGGATCGCTTTTTCATTCGCCAGTCGCTGGATGTCTTCGGGCGCAAGCTGACGGGAAGGGGCGACGCTGCCGACAAACTCGCCCCACATGTCGTCGAGGAGCTTCTGCGTTTGCTCGCGGCTCTCGGGACTCATCTTGTCATAGAGCAGCGGCTCAACCGCCGACTTGTATTTGCCGACGCGCGTCACTTGAATGCCCACGCCATACTTTTTGAAGGCCTCCCCAAGAAACATTATTTCCGAGGCGAGGCCGTTCATCTCAATCGCGCCAAACGGGTTGAGATAAATCTTGTCCGCCACGGACATCAGGTAGTAGTCCCGCTCGCTGTAAACATCGTTGTAGGCATAAATAGGCTTCTTGGCGGCTTTGAAGCGCAGCAGCGCCTCGCGCACTTCCCGGAGCGCGGCAAAGCCAGAGCCATAGCCTTCGCTTGATAGGTTGCCGTGCAGGTAAAGCCCGACAATGCGCTTGTCGGCCGCCGCCTTGTCAAGGCAGTCCAGCGCCGTGCTGAGGGGCACAATGCGTCCGCCGCCGCCGCGCAGGAGGCGCTGGACATCCACTTCGCGCCCATCCTCGCTGGGCGTGATGTCGGAAATTGTCGCTGAAAGATCAAGGACAAGCACCGTCTTGTCGCGGATGTCGGGTTCGGCGCCGCGTCCGCCCGACAGCGACGCCACCGACGCCAAAAGCAGGAGAACCCCTCCCACCAGGATGCCGAAGAAGATAACCGTGCCGGTCAGGCTGGCGAAAACGTACTTCAGAAATTCTCTCATAGCCGCGGTTGCGTTCCTTCGCTGTTCGCAATCGAGAGTGTCTCGGTTTTGAACGGAGTGATCCGTGATGCGCTTTCGTCCGGCGAACTATAACGCGAAGGCTCACCGTTGCCGAACAAACGCCGCCAGATGGGCATACACTTCCCGCAACGTGTCGGGCGGCGGCAAGAAGACGATCCGGAAGTAGCCGGCCTGAGGGTCGAGACCAAAGCCGGAGCCGTGCACGAACAGGACGCCGGTGGCGCGCAACAGCGCCAGGACGAACGCCTCGTCCGTTTGCCCTTTCAAATCCTCGACTTGCCCCATGACGTAAAAAGCCGCTTGCGGGGCGACGCAGTTGATGCCCGGCGTCGCGTTGAGGGCCTCGACGGTGATGGCGGCTCGCAGCTTCATTGACTCAACTAGCGCTGGCAGATGCGATTGATCCGCCAGCGCCGCCGGCAGAACTTGCTGGGTCGGCAGCGGGCTGCAAATGCGGGCTTCGGCAATTTTGCGGGTGGCGGCGATAACATCGCCAAATCGCTGCGCATTCGCGTAGGTCATCCAGCCGACGCGCCAGCCGGGAACGAGGTGCGACTTCGAGAGACTTTCCAGCGTCACGACCGGCACATCCATCCCGGCGGCCAGTTGCGCCATTGGCGGCGGCGGCGGGCCATAGGTCAGCCGGCAATAGACTTCATCCGCCAGAACGACCAGTTGATGCGTCTCGGCGATGGTCAGCAGCTCCATCAACAGCCGGGCGTCATAAACCGATCCGCAGGGGTTGTTTGGATTTATGATGACGATGGCCCGCGTCCGGGGCGTGATCTTAGCGCGAATTTCATCGGGATCGGGCGTCCAGCCCCGCGCCGGATCAAGCCGGTAATAGTTTTCGCGCGCGCCCAGCTTAGCGGTGATGGCCGTATACAGCGGGTAGGTCGGGCAGGGCGTCAGCACGTCGTCGCCCGGCTCTAAAAGCGCGCTCAGCAGCATGTCCGCCGCTTCGGACGCGCCGGAGCTAATGATGACATCCTCCGGCGTCAGGTATACGCCGCGGGCTTCGGCGTCGCGGACGACGGCCTCGCGGGCGGCAAGCGCGCCAACCGACGGCGCATAGCCGTTGTGACCGTCGCGGATGGCGCGCGCCAGCGCTTCGAGAAGCGACTCCGGGGGCTGGAAGCCGTAGAGGACTGGGTCGCCGATATTGAGGTACGTCACCCGCTGCCCTTCGGCTTCGACAGCTTTGGCAGCGGCGACGATGTTGCGAATGGCGTAGTTATAGTTCTTCGTCCGCTCGGCAGGACGAAACGACGCGAGACTGGTCATGAGCTTCACCATGAGTGCGGGCTGTTCGCTGGGCGGCTACGTTGTAGCGAAATCCAGCCCCTGTCGCAACGCTCGATTGACAGCTCGCTTTGGTATTGGCGTCCGCGGCGCAGGGGTTAGGGGCGGTTTCGGGCAGTCCGCCTCGAGCGCCCCCTCCGCTCTCCGTCGCTACACGTTGAGCGAGGACTCAATTTGGGTCAGCTTGTGCCGCGCTAGCGCCAAGTTGCCGGTGTCCTTCTTGATCACCGCATAGATGAATAGGTTGGGCGAGCTTTTAAGTATCCGAATGATGTGGTATTGGGTGTCGAGGGTGATTAGGATGTCCTCGATAGTTTCCTTGAGATTCAGGTTAGCGGCGACCTTCATCTTGGCCCGCACGACTTCCGTGTTGCCGGCAGCGGCAATTTCCATATTGAAGGTCGGCGTGCCGCCAATCGTTCCGAGGCACATGCCGCTTTTCCAGTCGGTGATCGCCGCGCCCAGGCAGCCTTCAATTTCTATTATCGTTGTCAGAGCTTCTTTGATGTTTGCCATGTTGTAGGTCTCCTGTGAGTGGTGTGTGAGGCGGATTTTGTCCCCGGAAAAGTCTTCCGGGGCGCTGAAAGGCGGAACGAGAACTTCGCGCTGTTGCTCGTCCAGCAGTTGGCAGGCGTCAAGCAAAAGCTGGCTAAGGGCAGACTGAACCGTTTGCGGCGGATTTCGAGCCGGGGGATGCAGCTCGATCTCATAGCTGTCCCAGGCGATGATGACCCGCGCTGCCGCCTCGCCTTGCAGATCGCCCAAGCTGGCGTGGACGATCCGGCCTTGCTCAAAGCAAAGCTCGCCTTGCTTGTCGCCCTGACGGGCGACGAGTCGGCAGGATTTGCGCTCCATTCCCAAGAGCTGAAGAAAGCTGGTCAGGTTGATGCCCCGCAGATAGCCGTCTGCGCGGCGCTCCAGGGCGCGGCGGATGCTGTCGGTCAGCGCCTGCAAATCAATGGGTTTCTCGATGTAGTCAATCGCGCCAAGGCGACGCGCGTCGCGCTCGATGTCGGACGTGCCAAAGGCGGTCATGACGATAATGGCCGGCGTGATCCCCTGCTGCATGAGCTGAGTTAGAAGCTGAAAGCCGTCCATGACCGGCATTTTGAGGTCTGTCACCAGCGCGTCCACGGGCTGACGGGCAATGTGTTCCAGCGCCTGCCTTCCGTGGCTGGCTTGAACGAACGTGACGTTCGGGAGCGCAGAGGAAAGCCCGCTGATGACGCTGTCCAGAAAGAATTGCTCATCATCTACGATAAGGACGGTTGGCATCGGCGACTGACCTTGAGCGGGCGTTTGCCGAAATACTCAAAGCAAATAGCGCGCCAAGTCTGCCCGGCTTGCAAGGCGCCGACTATACCCTTTCCAAACAAGCGTTTAGAACCCTTGGCGCCGCCCGCTAAAGCGGCCGGGAGAGGAAAGCGATGCGTCATTTTGCTATGCTAAAATGACAGGCTGCGCATTTTTTTCTTCCAGCTTGTTTTTGTTCCAGCTTGCCGAGGACGGCGTGGGGGCGCTGACCGAGAAGTAGGCGGCTTGCGGACGTCTCTTGCGGACGTCTGAAGACGCTACCCTTTGACTTGGAAAGCGCGCCAGCGGGCGGGCGCTCGTTCAAGAAGCGGCTCGCTGCGCGCCGGGCGGCGGCGCGAACTCGAAGAATCTTTCAGGCAGCGTCGGATTTTCGACGATGTTCGAGAACATAAAGTCATCGCGGGCGCCGGCGGCGCTCAGGAGCGAAATGCGCGCCAGCTCAAAGGTCGTCGGATGACATTCCGCCAGCACGGCCGCGACCAGCTCAATGCGCTCGCGCGGCGTCAGCCGCAGCGCCACATAGCCAGCGCGGACGGGCGGCTCGGCTGCCAGCTCCGCCTGACTAAACAGTTGCGCCGCGCGCCGGTCGCCCAGCAGAAATAGAAATGGCGTTCGCGGGTCGCGGCTGGCGCGCACTGGCTCAACGGTGTATTGCCCGCGGGCGGCGCTGTAGAAGTACGTCCGCTTGCCGTCGCAGATGAACTGCTTGACATAGGGCGCGGCGTAGTCCCAGCGCATGCGCCCGTCGCGCTTGAGGGCCAGCGTCCCTTGCTCGCGGGCGGTCTGGCGACCTTGGTGAACCTGCGTGAAATCCGCCGTGAGCGCCGTCAATCGCCCGTACCGCCGGAGCAGTCCGGCGAGAATGGCGCGGGCGTCCGCGCTGGCGCGGGCGGCGCATCCCTGCGCTCGGCGACCGACCAGCGCGCTCCATCCGCCTCCGGCCAGCAGCAGTCGCGCCAGAAACCGGCGCCGCGCAGAGAGCGGCGAGTCACTGCTTGCGCTTGCCATCGCCGCCTCCCGGCTCAACGTAGCTTCGGCGGTACTGAAGCTCCAGCCGCTTGTTGTCGGGCTTGCCGTCGCCGTCAATGTCCACCAGCACTTCAATTTTGCGGCGCTTGCCCTCGCGGCGCGGATTGGTCGGCTCGTAGCCGATGCTGTACTGGTTGCGCAGCAGCGCGTCAATCGAGCGCAGGGTCGTCGGCAGCTCGCCGACGAACGTCACCGGGAAGTAGCGCCCGCCGGAACTGTCGGCGAACGTGCGCAGCGTGTTGAACGCCTGAAGAAACGTGAGGTTGGTTTCCGGGGCCAGGCGCGGGTCGTTGAGCTTGTAAAACAAGTTGCCGATGCCGATGCAGTAAATCGGCACGCCGGCGTTCTCGACGATTTTGCGCGCCTGGTCGTAGTTGATGCGGCTAAAGGTGTCAATGCCCAGCGCGATGAGCAAAATCGCCGTCCGCCCCTGCACTTCCTCCAGCCCCGTGTAGTCCTCGCCGTCAAGCTTGCCGCCCTTGATGACGAACTTGAGCGTGTCGAAGAGATTGCTTTCAGTGAAGGCCGGGAAGTTTCGGTAAAGCAGCGCGATGCTCGACCGGAGTGTGGCCGGGTCGTTGGTGAAGTCGGTCAGCACCTTGGGGCGGATGTCGAAGGGCACGATGGAAATGTAGTCGTTGGCGCGCGCGAACCGCTCGATAAACTGCGCCGCCGGCTCCAACACCTCGAAGATCAGCGGGCCAATGACGCGGCTATATTCGAGCACCATGACCAGCGTGATCGCGCTGTCGCCGACCTGAAAGTTGGCGATGTCCTGTTTGACGCCGTCTTCTAGAATTGTGAAGTTAGCCGGCTTGAGGTCGGTAAAGATGCGTCCGGTCTTTTTGTCATACACCACGACTTCCAGGTTGACGACAGTCGTCGTGAGGGCAATCACGTTGCCGTCGTCATCCGTCGTCGGCTCTTTGGTTGGCGGGCGGCGGCGCGGCGTGCCCAGGGGACGGTTTGGATCCTGACCCTCCTGGGCAGCGGCGCTTGGCTTGGAGGACGGCTTTTCGTCAGGGAGCGTCCGGTTCGGCTTGTCGTTGTCAGGCGCGGGCGGCGATGTTTTGCGCGTCGCCCCGGACTGCGCCAGCGCCGGGCGCAGCGGCGCGCCGGCCGAAAGACCAATTGCCAAAAGACACAGGACGATGGTGGTGAAACGACCGTAGCCGCGACCAAAGGACTGCGTCAAATTCACATTACCACCTCCAAATAGCGGGTTTCCTTAGGTCTGTCGCCTGAGTCGCCGTTGGCGTTGCCTGCGCCGGGCCAAATGTCAAGTCAGCGTTTTGTCACACTCCGCCCGCAAGCGACAAGCTGTGCCGGAGCGAAAGCTTAGGCGCGGGTCGCGGCGCGCAGCCAAAGCAGGGACAGTGTCGCGCCGGCGGCGGCAACCCAAAAGGGCGCGGCGGGATGCGCCTTCTCCCACAGCAGCCCCGCCGTCGCGCTCGCTACCACGACGCTGAAGCTCGCCAGCAGCGTCTGTAGCCCCATGGCCGCCCCGCGTTGTTCAGGGGGCGCGAGGTCGGCAATCCAAGCCTTGCTGACGCCTTCCGTCGCGGCGGCGTAAAGCCCATACGCGGCAAAGCAAGCCCAGGCTTGCCAAGCTTGCGTCAGGAGCGCGAAGCCGACATACGCGGCCGCGTACAGTCCCAGTCCCCAACACATGACCCGCCGCTTGCCGAGCCGATCGGCTAGGTCGCCGGCCGGATAAGCCGCTAGCGCATAGACGGCGTTGTACAACACATAGCCTCCAACGGCGGCGGCGTCGGAAAACCCGACTTGCTTGGCCTTGAGGATGAGAAACGCGTCGCTGCTGTTGACCAGCCCGAAAAGGGTCAGGGCCGCGACCAAGCGCCGATAATCGCGCGGCGCCGCCCGCCAGTAGGCGAAGACCGCAAACGGCGCGAACCGGCGCGTCGGCGCGGGCGGAAACGGCGCGTCCGCGACCCGCCACACGCAGAGCGCCGCAAGCAATCCCGGAAAAAAAGCCAGCAGAAAGAGGGTTCGGTAGTCGCCCGGCCGCCAAGCGAGAAACGCCAGCGCCGCCAGCGGCCCCAGAACCGCGCCAGCGGTGTCCATCGCCCGATGGAAGCCGAAGGCGCGCCCCTGCGCGCCGGCGGGCGCGTAACTGGCCAGGAGCGCGTCCCGCGGCGCGCTCCGCAGACCCTTGCCGAGGCGGTCGGCAAGGCGCCCCAGCGCGACGGCGCCGGACGCCGGCCACAGGCCTGGGAGCGGTTTCGACAAAGCCGACAGGGTATAGCCGGCGCGAACAAAGGGCGCGCGCGTCCCCAGCCGGTCAGAAAGCGCGCCAAAGTAGCCCTTGAGCCAGCCGCCCATCCCCTCGGCGACGCCTTCCAGCAGCCCGACCGCGATGAGCGACGCGCCGAGCGTCCCTGTCAAATAGAGCGGCGCGATGGGGTAGAGCATCTCGCTGGCCATATCGGTCAGCAGGCTCACAAGGCCGAGCAGAAGTATTGGGCGCGAAATCAGTTTGCGGTCGGTCACAAGTCGAGTCGGAAAGGCGAAAAGTCGAGGCTATCCGCGCTGACCAGCTGAAAGCGGGTGCGCCCAAGCCGACCGTTGAACGCGGTGGCGATGGCCTCGCCGTGGAGGTGGCCATACACGCACCAGTCAGCTTCATATTCCGCCAGCAAGTCCGTAAAGCCGCTCGGCTCGCGCTGGGCATTCATCGGCGGGTAGTGCAGGATAACCACGAGGCGGTCAAACGCCGCCCGGCATTGGCGGGCGGCTTCCAGTCCAAGCCGCAGCCGCCCCACCTCGCGCTCGTAGATTTTTCGATCCTGCGCCGTGTATTCGCGGCGCGGCTTTGCGCGGCGCTGGGCGGCCTCGTGGCGCTCCAGCATGTCCGTGCTTGGCTCCTCGCCCGGACACTGCCAGCCGCGCGTCCCAACAAACGCAATCCGCTCGATAATGACATGGCTGGCTTGCAGGGGCGTGATGGAGGGATCGGTCGCCGCCCGCGTTTTGGCGAGCGAATGCCACCAGAAGTCGTGGTTCCCGCGAATGATGAGCTTGCGCCCGCGGAGCCGGGCGATCCAGTCGAGGTCGGGGCGGGCGTCCTCCAGGCGCATCGCCCAGGAGAGGTCCCCGGCGAGAATGAGCAAGTCATCCGGCGCGCTCAGGCGCGACCAAGCTTGCTCGATTTTGGCGGCGTGGTCGCGCCAGTGTTCGCCGAAGATGTGCATCGGCTTAGGATTCGCAAAGGACAGGTGAGGGTCGCCAAGGGCAAACACGCGCATGGAGCGAGGTATCCTGAAGCGGATGGCGTGACGCCGCCAAACTTTTTTGCGTCCGTAGTCTCAAAATGGCGTACGCTCTATCAGAAAGCGAGCTTTTTGAGAAATTTTGGTTGAAAATTACCGTGAGTAGAGAATGAAATCGGCGGCGGCATCCCATAAGCTGGGGCCGCGATTGAGCCGTATCGTTCGCTCCGTCATTTATTGAAATAAAGCATGTCACAAACAACGCTTCCGCCGCTTGGGTCGCCCTCGTCGCCAACCGCTGTTTCCTTTGTTCGTCCGCTCTCGCTCTCGGTAGGCGACACAACTGTTCACGTATTGGGTCACATTGTCATCGCTGGGCTGGCGCTGTTCGACGCCCTGGCGGCCACTGGGTCGCTGGCGGCCGGCATCTGGATCGCCTCGACCTTCTGGCAGGTTGAGCCGTCCTTTACGCTCTACGCGCCGTTTCTGCCCACGTTGCTCGTCACGCGGCTGCTGACGCTGCGGCACTACGGCCTCTACCGTCTCCGGGGCGCGTTTCGATACTCCGACGACCTGCTGGGGGCCTTCAAGGGCGTTTCGCTCGGCTGCATCTACGGCTTCGTGACCATGCTGTTTTTGCACCGCGACATCTTTGACCAGCCGCTGTTTCTCTCGCGGGTTGTGTTTGTCTGCGACTGGGCGCTGATGTTGACGCTGGTCGTGACCAGTCGGGTGCTGCTGCGGCAGGCGCAGTCCTGGGCGCGCAGCGAGGGACACGACCTGATTCCGGCCTTTGTCGTCGGGACGGGCGAGGAGGCGCGCGTCTGCATCGCTGAAATCAACGAGTCGCCGCGCTTGGGCTATAAGGTGCTCGGCGTCCTCGCCACCGAGGAGCGGGCGCCGGACGCGCCCGACGTCATTGAGGACGTGCCCGTCATTGGCGCCTTCGACGATCTGCCGGAACTGGCCCGCGCGCTCGGCATCAAGGAAGTGCTCATCACCGACTCGCAGCTTCATTCGCGCCGCATCTTTAATGCCATGATGCAGGCCGGGCGGAAGCACCACCTTAACTTTCGCGTCGTGCCGAGCTTGTTTAACTGCCTGCCGGAAAAAACGCAGATCGAGCAGTTAGGCTCGCTGCCAATGATCCAGCTCTTCCGCGACCCGCTATCGGGCGTCAACCGCTTTTTGAAGCGGGCGCTGGACGTTGTCGGGGCGAGCGTGGGACTGATTGCGCTGTCGCCGCTTCTGGCCGCCATCGCCATTGCCATTCGCCGCGAGTCGCCAGGACCGATTTTTTACCGGCAGGAACGGGTCGGGATGGATGGGCGAACCTTCCAGATGCTCAAGTTTCGCTCGATGTACGCCGACGCCGATGACGAAATTCACCGGCGGCTGATGGTGCAAACCATCCGGTATCCGTCGCGCGCCAGTCGCGGCTCGCGCGGGAAGCCGCTTTACGGGAAAGTCTTCAACGACCCGCGCCTGACCAAGGTCGGGAAGTGGATTCGGCGCTACAGTCTGGACGAGCTGCCTAACCTGTGGAACGTCCTCAAGGGCGACATGAGCTTGGTCGGGCCACGCCCGCCGATTCCCTATGAAGTCGCCGAGTATCAGGACTGGCACCGGACGCGCTTCAACGTCAAGGGCGGCGTCACGGGCCTGTGGCAGGTTTCCGGGCGGAACCGGCTGACCTTCGAGCAAATGGTGCGACTTGATATTTATTACATCGAGAACTGGTCGCTGTGGCTCGACATTAAGATTCTGCTGCGGACGCTTCCGGTTGTTTTCCGCGGCGACAACACCTACTGACGCGAGAGCGAGCCATCGCGAGCGATGATGCAAGAAGCTTCCGAGCCATCCGCGCGCCTGACCGTCTCGGCGCTGACGGCGCAGATTCGACGACAGCTTGAGCGCGAGTTCGGCGAAGTCATCGTCGAAGGCGAGCTTTCAAACTTCGTCGCCCATGCGTCAGGTCACTGGTATTTCACGCTCAAGGACGCGCAAGCGCAAATTCGCTGCGCCTGCTGGAAGGGGACGAACTATCGGATTCGCTTCCGCCCGCAAAACGGGCTGCATGTCGTTTGCCGGGGGCGGGTGACAGTCTATGCGCCGAAGGGCGAGTACCAGCTCGCGGTTGAAGCGATGTCGCCGGTCGGCGTCGGGGCGCAGCAGTTGGCTTTCGAGCGGCTCAAGGCCAAGCTGGCTGCCGAAGGGCTGTTCGCGCCGGAGCGCAAGCGGCCTCTGCCGCTCATTCCGCGCCGCATCGGGATTGTGACCTCGCCGACCGGCGCGGCGATTCAGGACATCCTCAACGTGCTGCGTCGCCGAAACGATGGCGTCAGCGTGTTGCTTTATCCGGCTCAAGTTGAGGGCGTCGAGGCGGCCGCCAGCCTTGCCGCGGGCATTCGCTGGTTTAGCGAGCGCCAGCATCCAAACTTTTCCGTGGACGCGCTGATTGTCGGTCGGGGCGGCGGCAGCGCGGAGTCTCTCTGGGCGTTCAATACCGAAGAAGTCGCCCGGGCGATTGCCGACTCCAGCGTTCCGGTCATTTCGGCCGTCGGTCACGAAATTGATTTCACCATTGCGGATTTTGTCGCCGATCTGCGCGCGCCGACGCCTTCGGCCGCGGCGGAAATGGTCGCGGCGCGGCGGGCTGACCTGCTCGCGCTCGTTCAGTCTCAGTCGGCGAAGCTGGTCGGCGCGATGCGGATTCGGTTGCTTGAGGCGCGGGAAGCCGCGGAGAGACTGGCGCGGCACCCGACTTTTGACGATGCGCGGGCGCGCTTGCGCGATGCGTTGCAGCGATGCGACGAGCTGGCGTTGGCGGCCCAATCGGCCATGCAGGACAGGCTGCAGGCAAGTGACCGGCGACTGGAGCGAGCGGCAGGGCGGCTCGCCCGCGATCCGTGGCGGGCGCGCTGGCAAGTTTGTCAGGCGACGACGACTGGGCTGGCGACGCGGCTGGCGTCGGCGCTTCAAGCGCGGATGGCAAGCGGGCGGGGACGCTTGGCCGAGGCGCTGGCGCGGCTGGATGCGCTGTCGCCCCTGCGCGTCCTGGCGCGGGGCTACGCGCTGGCGCAGCATCCCGATGGGCGGCTGATTCGCTCCACGGGCGACATCCAGCCGGGAGCGCCTTTCAAGGCGCGGCTGGCGGACGGCTACCTCCACGGGCGGGCGGAAGCCGTGACGCCACTGCCAGAGACGGCGCGCCCGCCGGGTCGCTCATAAGACGGTTCACGCCTAAGACGGTTCACTCGTAGGAAGTCGGCTTTTCCGGCATCGCCACGGCCTGCCAGCCGCCGCTTTGGAAGCGCCATTCGCCGCTCGCGTAGGTCGTGACGCGGTTGCCGCCGGCGCGCTTAGCGGCGTACATCATCTTGTCGGCGCGCACCGTCAGCTCTTCCGCCGATTCGCCGGCGTATTCGACAATGCCGAAGCTGACCGTCACTTCGCCGTTGAAGCGTTCAAACACGCCCTGACAAATCCGCTCGCCGACGCGCCGGGCGGCTTCCGCTGGCGTTTCCGGCAGGATCAGCACAAACTCGTCGCCGCCGTAGCGGAAGGGCAGGTCTACCTGCCGCCGGATAACCGACTGCGTCAGCTCGCCGATCCACCGCAGCAACTCATCGCCAGCGACGTGTCCGCGGGTGTCGTTGAAGCGCTTGAAGCCATCCAGATCGAAATAGCACAGGGCGAACGTGGCGTCGCGGCGCTGCGCCCGGGCGATCTCGCGCGGCAGGATGTCCTGGTAGTAGCGCTTATTGTACAGCCCGGTCAACTCATCCGTGATGCTGAGCTTGAGCAGCTTTTCCTGCTGGGCGCGGCGCTCGGTCACGTCTGTCAGGACAAACAGAAAGCCTTCGCTGCGCTTGGCGCGCAGCGGATGAACGGAAAGGCTGGCGTAAAAGAGATCGCCGTTGCGCCGCTTGAGCGCCACGTCCGCTTCGCCAAAGTGAACCTGCCGCCCCTCCAATAGCTTGCCAATGCTGACCGCGGCGGCGGAGTCCTCAAAAAGCGGCGCGATGGGCGCGCCCACCGCTTCCTTGGCGTCACGTCCAAACATCTTTTCCGCGCCGCGGCTGAACGTGACAATGTTGCCCGCCGGGTCGGTCGAAATGATGGCGGTGTCAATGGCGACATCGAGAACCGTTTGTAGATACTCGTGCTCGGCCTGCGCGCTGCGATAAAGCCGGGTGTTGCGGATAGCCACCGATACTTGGAGGGCCAAGTCCTCGGCAATCGCGCAGTCGTCATCGTCAAACGCGCCGGGTCGCACGCTTTCAAACTCCAAAACGCCTTCGATGCGGCCATCGAGCCAGATCGGGGTCGCAATTTTGGAACGGGAAAGCGTCGAGTGCCCGCGCCATTCGGGCAACGTCCGAAGGTCGCGGCAGAGGATGGTTTCGCCGCCGTCCATCGTTTCGCGGATGAGACCGGAATCGCGCTGGAGGGTGGTCGCAATCACGCTGGTGCGATCCGCGAGATTCGAGGCAATGTGAATGTTCTCTCCCCGCGGCCCGGTCATGTGCGGCGTGTAAATTGCCACGACCTCGCACTCCATGTAGCGCTGCAGGTGCTCCACGATATCGGCAATGACGGCTTCAAGGTCGAGGCTGCGAGCCATTTGGCGCGTCACCTCGTTGATCAGGAACACTTGCTCGCGCTTGCGCTGGACAAGGCGGTATTCGAGCGCGTTGTGAAGAGCGTAAGCGAGATGCCGCGAAAGCAAGCTCAAGCCCTCGACTTCCGCATCCATCAACTTAATCCGCCGCGGGTAGCTCAGCAGGGCGACGCCGCAGCGCTGCGCGCCGCGGCGCAGTTGGAGGCGCAACTGATAGTTATCCGCGTAAGTCAAGGTCTCGAGCGCTTCAGGCAGTTCCGCCAGCTCAAGCGCGACCGCCTCTGGTGAAAGCTTCCGAACTACCGGCTCGCCTTCGGGCGACAGCCCGCTTTCATAGCCAAAGTAGCCGCCTTCGCCGGTCAGGAGCAGTCGCCCGGCGGTGCAGGGCGTGAAGCGAAACAGGATGTGGAAAGCGGTATGCGCCAGCGCGTCCAGATCGAGATCGGCATGCAGCTTGATGGCCATTTCGTGAAGCGACTGCGGCGACACGGATTTTTCAGCCGTCTCCGTTGCGCGCTCGGCCCGCCCAATCGCGCGCCGCAGGCGATCGCCCGTCAGCGGCGGTGTCAGGACAAAGGTCACGCCCTCGGCTCTGGCCTTAGCCGCTAGCGCCGTATCGTCGTTGGGTAAGCAGCCCACAATCGGGAGCTGCGGGCTGACTTGGTGAATATAAGCTAAATGCCCCCACGTCACTGGGTCGTCCTCCAGCGCCAGCAGGACGACATCGAACTCATACTCCGCCATGAAGGCGATGAGCGACGTGCCATCCGCCGCCACGGTCAGTTGGAGCGTCCGGCTACGCTGAAGCAGGGCTTCGATTTCCTGACCCGAAAGCGTCGGCGAGGCGACGAACAAGACTTGCTTCTTGAACTCCACACGCGACATCTGGATGGTGGCAGGCGCGGGCATGAGTGACAACCAAGGGGCGCAGGGTCAAGAGGCGCGAGATGATGCGGATGTGTCGGAAGCTTACGCAAAAGTCGCTAATTTGGGTACAGCCTTTTGCCTTAAGAAGCAAGCGCGGCGCCGTCAGAGTCGACGCCGCCGCGCGGAAATTTGGGACGGATGTGTAAGCCGAATTCTGTTCCGTCAAACGACGGCGACGGTCATTCATCTAGGCCGGCGATTGCTCGTCGGCTCAAGCGACCTACCCGGAGACGCGCCCGCCGGAGCGGGACTCGGACGAGCCGCCCTCAGTCGCCTCCATATTTGGTCTTGCACCACGAGGAGTTTGCCTAGCCGAGCGTGTCGCCACGCTCGCTGGTGCGCCTTTACCGCACCGTTTCACCATCGCCACTCCTACGCTTGGAGCCCGCGCCCCGGAGCGTAGAAGTCAGGCTGTCTATTCTCTGTTGCACTTGTCGTCGCGCTTGGCGCGGCGTCGCCGCGCCAAGCGCGCCCGGCCGTTAGCCGGCTCGCTGCTCTGCGGTGTTCGGACTTTCCTCTCCCCGCGCCCCCGCGGTCGCGGCGACGCGGGCAGCGACCGTCCCATCCGCCCCAAAGCCAAGGCGCTTGCAAAAAGCCCTGGAAGACTGGCGGAGGAGGAGGGATTCGAACCCTCGATACAGTTTCCCGTATACAGCATTTCCAATGCTGCGCCTTCAGCCACTCGGCCACCCCTCCGACGACGAAAGCGGCAGGCATCCGCAAGGGCCGCCTCCCGTTGCGTCTTATCGTCACTGGCGGTGAGGGTGGGATTCGAACCCACGGTACGGTTACCCGTACATCGGTTTTCGAGACCGACCGATTCAGCCACTCTCGCACCTCACCGTAATCTCAAAGAGCATATCATCCCCGGCGCTGGCGGAAGAAGTCCCGGAGCAAGTCGCCGCAGTCCTCCGCTAAAACGCCCTGCGTCACGGCGACGCGATGGTTGAGCGCCGGGGACGCGCACAACCCAAAGTGACTGACAACCGCGCCAGCCTTGGGATCGGTTGCGCCAAACACCAGCCGGGCGATCCGCGCTTGGATAAGCGCCCCGGCGCACATAGCGCAGGGCTCGAGCGTCACATAGAGCGTTGCCTCGGTCAAGCGGTAATTGCCTAGTTGGCGGGCCGCCGCGCGGAGCGCGACGATTTCGGCGTGGGCCGTGGGGTCGCAGTCGGAGCGCGTTCGGTTGCCGGCCCGCGCCACCAACTGGCTGTTGACCACGACCGCCGCCCCGACGGGCACTTCGTCGCGGTCAAGGCACGCGCGGGCTTCGTCCAGCGCCAGCCGCATCCAGGCGCTATCGTCAGCTGTTTCTATCGCTGTTTCCATCGCCCTTCCGCTTGCCGGTCAGTCAGTTGGGAGCGCGCCGCTCGCCGGCGCGCGCTCTAGGCCCTGCGGGCGGGATGCCCGCGCTCCCAGTCCTTCGCCGCATTATTATGCAGGCGAGCCGCCGGCGCTCCCAGGTTTTTGGCATCGGCGGGCAAGAGGCCGCGCTTTCCGGGGCAGGTCGCCGCTTGGCGCTTGCCAAACGGCGACCGGACGCCCACAATCGCCATCTTTCCCCACTTGCCAGCGGAGGCTGCGCCGCGATCGCGTTAGGCGGAGGCGTCCTCGGCGGGCGGTGAAATTTCACCGGCAGGTTTGCGCGTCATGCCAAAAGGGTTGGTAGTGGTTGAGTCTCCGGCGAAGGCCAAGACGATTACAAAGTATCTCGGCAAGGACTTCGCCGTGCTGGCTTCCTACGGGCATATTAAGGATTTGCCTGAAAAGGGCTTGGGCGTGGATGTCGAGCGCGGCTTCGAGCCAACCTACGAGGTGATTCCCGATACCAAGAAGCGCAATAACGCCAAGACGGTTCGCGAGCTGAAGGCGGCGGCCCGCGCGGCCGAGGCCATTTACCTTGCCGCCGACCCCGACCGCGAGGGCGAGGCCATTTGCCAGCATCTGCGCGAGGAACTGGTCGACGCCAAGAGCAAGAAGCCGGTTTATCGGCTGCTGTTCAACGAAATCACGAAGGACGCGATTCAGGCCTCGCTGCGGCAGCCCCGGGAAATCAACGCGGCGCTGGTCGCGGCGCAGCAGGCGCGGCGCGTCTTGGATCGGCTGGTGGGCTACCAAGTCAGCCCGATGCTCAACCGGCGACTAGGCGGCGGCAAGATGGCGCTTTCGGCCGGGCGCGTGCAGTCGGTGGCGCTTCGATTGGTCGTGGAGCGCGAGCGCGAGATTCTGGCTTTCAAGCCGACCGAATACTGGACGTTCGCCGCTCGATTCGCCGCGAAGCTGCCGCCGGAGTTCGCCGCTAATTTGTTCTCAGTCGAGGGCGTGCCGCTCAAAACGGGCGATTTCGACAAGGCGCGAAAAAACGAATGTCACATCCGCGACGAAGCGCAGGCCCGCGACATTGAGCGGCGACTGCGCGCCGTGGATGCATGGCGCGTCGCCTCAGTTGTCACCAAGGAGAAGCGGCGCAACCCCGTCGCGCCCTTCATTACCTCGACGCTTCAGCAGGAAGCCGCTCGCAAGCTGTCTTTTCCGGTCAAGAAGACCATGCAGGTGGCGCAGAAGCTCTATGAAGGCGTCGAGCTTGGGACGGAAGGGAGCGTCGGGCTGATTACTTACATGCGCACCGACTCGACGCGCATCGCCGACTCGGCGCTGAGCGAGGCGCGGGATTTTATCGCGGCCAGCTACGGCGCGAACAAGTTGCCCGCCAAGCCGAATCAATACAAGAACAAGAAGGGCGCGCAAGACGCCCACGAGGCGATTCGCCCGACGTCCGCGGCGCGGACGCCCGACCAAGTCGCCCGCTACCTCGAAGCCGACGAGTTGGCGCTCTACCGGCTGATCTGGCAGCGGTTTATCGCGTCGCAGATGGTTCCGGCCATCTATGACGCCACGACGGTTGATATCGCGGGCGGCGACTTTGTCTTTCGAGCGACCGGGTCGGTCCTGCGGTTCGCGGGCTTTCTCGCGGTGTATGAGGAAGGCAAGGACGAGCGCGACGCCGCCGATGACGCCCTGGCGGTGAAGCTGCCGCCGGTGACAGCCGGCGAAGTCGTGGACTGCCGCGAGCTACAGGCTAACCAGAGCTTCACGAAGCCGCCGGCGCGCTACACGGAAGCCACGCTGGTCAAAACGCTGGAGGAGCAAGGCATTGGGCGGCCGTCCACCTACGCGCAAATTTTATCGGTCATTCAGGCGCGCAGCTACGTTGAGAAGCGCGAGGGGCGATTCCATCCGACTGACTTAGGGATGGTCGTCGCCGACGTGCTGACCGAAAACTTCACTGACCTGTTTGACCCCGGCTACACGGCGTCGCTTGAAAGCCAGCTCGATGAAATCGAGGAAGGGAAGCGCGACTGGCGCGACGCGCTGGATGACTTTTACGAGAAGTTTCAGGCTGAATTGAAGGCGGCCGAGGCTAACATCAAGAAAGCCAAGGACGGCGTCGCGACCGATGAGACCTGCCATAAGTGCGGCTCGCCGATGATGCTGAAGCTTGGGCGCTTTGGGAAGTATCTCGCCTGCAGCAACCCGGAATGCAAAGCGACGCGCGACTACGGCGCTCGCTCGACCCCGGCTGAAGAAGGCGATGCGCCGGCCGCCTATGCCAATGTGACTTGCGAGGCGTGCGGGCGTCCCATGACGCATAAGAAAGGGCGCTGGGGCGATTTTCTGGCCTGTACCGGCTATCCCGAATGTAAAACGACGCGCCAGTTGGCTAAAGGCGGCGCGCCAAAGCCGCCTGACGTCCTGCTGGAGGAGTCTTGCCCGACCTGCGGAAAGCCGCTGGCCGTCAAGCACGGGCGCTTTGGCGAGTTCACGTCCTGCTCAACCTACCCGAAGTGCAGATACGTCAAGCGCGAAGTCGTCAAGTGCGTGGCGTGTCCGCGTCCGGGCTGTGGCGGCGACATCATCGAGCGCAAGTCGCGGCGCGGCGCGACGTTTTATGGCTGCACGAATTACCCCGACTGCGAGGTCGTGTATTGGGACAAGCCCGTGCTGGAAAGCTGCCCAAGCTGCGCCGCGCCGTTTACGCTGGAGAAGGCGACCAAGCGCGCCGGAACCTATCGCTATTGCGCTGACAAGGAAGGCTGCGGCTGGACGGAAGCGCCGACGCCGGCTAAGAACGCGAAAGCTGCCCCCGATGGGGCGCAGCCCGCGCCAGCTTCAGACAAGCCTGCGCCGGTCAAGCGAGCGACGCTGAAGAAAAAAGCCGCTTCCGGCCAATCCGTGGCAAGCGCCGCGTAGCGTCTCCGCGACTTCGGAGCTGGCATTGTCGCGATTAGCCCGGCAAGCCGGCGCGGCGGCGTCCCGCCGGTTGACGCGCCGGCTGGACATTGCCTAAAACGGGCTTATGAGGCTTGAAGTCCGGCGACGGCGATTCCTGGCTTGGGCAGCAAGCGCGTTGGGCGGCGCGGCGTTCGCGTTGTGGGCCGGCGCGGACGCCGTCTGGGCGGGCGACCAAGACGAAGGCAAGCTTCCCAAGGGCTTCCGCGAGCCAACGCTTACGCTCAATGAGCTGCGCATCGAGCGGGTGGATTATCCAGACGCCGATTTCCGCGCCGCCGTCACGATTGAAAACCCGAATCGCGAGCTCAAGCTGACCGACCTGAGCTATCGCCTGACGCTCAACGATGTCGAGTGCGGGCGCGGACGCCGACCGGAAAAGCTGACGTTGCCGAAAAAAGGCGCGCTGGATGTAACGTTTCCCGTGACCGGCGACCTTTCGACCGTGCCGCGCTTGGGGCTAAGCGCCCTGCTGGGGGCCAGCCTGGACGAGGGCGTCCGCCTGCGGTATGTCATTGACGTGGAGTTTGACGTGAGCGTGCTGTGGCTCTTCAAGCGCCGCATTCGAGCCAAGCTAAAGGGCGACCTGCCGCTGCGCGAGCTGGTCGTCAAAATGGCTTCGGCCCGGCGCGGCCGGCGCTCCGCAGGGTAGGCCGCCAGGGGCGAGCAAGGCATGAGACTGGCAAGGCATGAGACTGGCAAGCCATGAGACTGGCAAGGCATGAGACTGGCAAGGCATGAGACTGGCAAGGCATGAGACTGGCAAGGCATGAGACTGGCAAGGCATGAGAC
>NKPT01000118.1 GCA_002254845.1 Chloracidobacterium sp. CP2_5A
CGGCGCATCTATGCGCGCCGAGCGAATGTCATCCGCGACAAGCTTATGAACCCGGTGCCGGCGCACTTGATCAACCAATTGACCTTGCCGAGCTACTACGCCCTCTTTGAGCGCGCGGCGGCCCTTGAGCGTGAGGTAGCGCCGTATCGCGCCTACCGGGGTGTTGAAAGCCTCAGCCTCAGCGCCTCGGCAGCGAAGCCGAGCGGCGAAGAGGCGCGCAAGGCGCTAGAAAGCGTTGTAACGCCAGCGATTGAGCGGCTTGATGACTGGGTGACGGATGTGGCGGCGCGGGAAGCGCACATCTTGGTATCCGGCAAGACGGCCAGCGGCAAAACAACAACGGGAGCGGCACTCTTGGCGCGCCGGATTGACGCCGGCGATGCCATCTGCGTGATCGATCCGCATCACGAACCCGGCAAATGGTGGGGGATTGATGCGATCGGGGCGGGCCGCGATTATGCGGCCATCGGCGCGGCGCTGGACGCGCTCGATGCCGAGATGACCGAACGCTATCGCCGGCTGGCTGATGGTGAGCCGCCCGGCCAGCGGCTCACGGTGCTGATCGATGAAGCAC
>NKPT01000177.1 GCA_002254845.1 Chloracidobacterium sp. CP2_5A
CATCCCGAAAAAGGCTAGCGAAAACGGAAGGTTTGTCAATCCGTCCGCGGACTGCTAACTTCTTTCGCCATGATCCGAGCCCTTGTTCCGCTGTTCATCGCCACCGCGGCCAGCGCCCATTCCGACCCTCGCGCCCTTGATCTGGCGCGCCAACTCGAAAGCGCGTTCGTCAGCGTTGCCGCCTCCGCCAGCGAATCGGTCGTCGTCATCACTGCCACGCCGAAACCAGCCCGCAACCGCACCCCCTCGGCCGAGTCAGAGGAATTACCGGAGGACTCCCCGTTTCAATTTTTCTTTCGCCATCACGGATTCCCGCTGCCCGAACCGCGGGAGACCGACAGCCAAGGTTCAGGCGTCATCCTGCGCCGCGACGGCTATATCCTGACCAACAACCACGTCGTCAACGGCGCCGCCGACATCAAGGTCCGCCTCAAAGATGGCCGCGAATTCCCCGCC
>NKPT01000274.1 GCA_002254845.1 Chloracidobacterium sp. CP2_5A
CCAGCAGCGCGCTCGCAAGCGTGACCAGCGCCCAGACGGCGTAGACAGCGCGACGCGCGCTTTCGATCAGGAACGGCTTCTCTTTCCACGCCCCGATGACGGACCCCGCGAAGGCGTACGTCGCGAAGCAGAACGCGAGGATCAGTGAGAGCGCGCCAAGATTCTCCATGGCGACTCGCTTAGCTCACCGGCTTCGGCTTGGACTCGTACGTCGGCGCGGCGCCCGGTTTGCCGCCCGGCTTGGCCTCATACTTCGACGCGCACTTCGCCTGAATCCGGTTCGCATGAAACGTCCCGTCGGGTTGCATGCGGCCATCGGCCAGCGCCTGGGCGCCATCGCGGAATGTGTCGGGCAGGGGATC
>NKPT01000291.1 GCA_002254845.1 Chloracidobacterium sp. CP2_5A
AGCGAAAACTGGTCGCGCATTGAAGCCGCTTTCCTTTTAGCGGCTAAAGGAAAAAGCCGCCTCCGGGAGCCGCGAGGCTCCCGCCTGCGTCCCGCGCCAGCGGGTCGCCGCCGCCGACTGATTCCGTGCGAAGCACCTCGATCGTCGAAGCGGCAACGGCGCGTTGACTCCGGGATATTGGCGGCGGCGTTCGTAGGCTGCCAGCCGAGGGCCTTGGGAAGGCCCGAGACAGACTGCCGAAGGCAGCCCCGAAGGGGTGCAGGAGCCGGGCGGCTCCGGCATCAACCGCAGTTGCCATCACAACCGCGCTCCGCCGTCACCAAGCAATGGCAGCCGTCCCCCAGCAG
>NKPT01000057.1 GCA_002254845.1 Chloracidobacterium sp. CP2_5A
CCGCGCCCCGCTGGGCGGAGGTTCCGATAATGCCGCGGCGCGCCTAGAAGCTCAGCCGCAGGCCGAGCGTGACGCGCCGGTTGCCGGCGTCCACCGCCTCGCCGCCGCCGAAGCGCCCGCCGAAAAAGCCCGCCGTGTTGGTCGAGGTCCCAAAAAAGGGCGACGCCAGATTCCCGACCGGCGGCCCTGGGTTGACCCGGTTGAAGAGATTTTGAATCTGCGCGCTGAAGGTCAGGCTGAAACGCCGATCCGAGCCGCCGCCGAACCCGCCAAAGCCCCCGAACCCGCCAAAGCCCCCGAACCCGCCGCCGCGTCGCCCGCCGCCGCGCGCCGGTCCGCCGCCCTTGCGCGCGGCGCCGAAGCCGAACGTCTTCGCCACCCGCAGGTTGAGCGTGAAAAAGCCCGGCCCTTCGGCGAAGTTGCGCGGAATGAGGCGCTGCCCAGGCAGCGGATTGGTGTCAAACGCGCCGAAGCGCGTGATGACCACGCCCGGCCGGCTCAGGTCCGTCGCCAGCGCCGGGCGGTCGTTGAAGACCGTGTCGCCATTGAGGTCGCGCCCGACCGTGATGTTGAACGGCGCGCCGCTGCGGACAATGACAAAGGGCGAGAGCGCCACGCCGAACGGCAGGTTGAAGTTCGAGAACATAAACAGGTTGTGCCGGATGTCGAGCGCGGAGCGCCCGAGCTCGGCGCGCAAGTCGTAGGGATCGGCCGGCTGAGTGAACGGGCCGTCTGTGTCGCTTTCGGCCTTCGACAGCCGGTAAAACGCGCCCAGCGAAAAACGGCTGTTGAAGCCGGTGCGGACGCCGACCACTAGCTGGTGTTGCGTGAATTGGCCGGTGGACTCGGTTTCAAACACGTTGCCGATGGGGCCGAGCGGGAAGACGCCGCTGCCCGGCGCGCGCGGGTCGAACGTCCCCGGCAATGGCGCGTTGACGTTGCGCGTCCGCAGACTGTGCAGCGTCCGGTTGAAAACGTAGTTCGCTGACACGGTCAATCCCTTGGGCAGCTGCCGCTCGATGCCGATGTTGGTTTGAATTGAGTAGGGCGCGCGAATTTCGGCGTTCAGTCGCCGGATGTTTTGCGCCCGCCGGAAGGGCGCCAGCAAGTCCGGCGACGGAATGGCCGGAAAGACATCCAGAACGGAGGGATCGGTCACGATGAACTGCTGCTGCGTCCGCCCGTCGAAGCGCCGGGCCTGGAGCGTCAGCGATTCGCCCACCCGGTCGTAAAAAATCCCGGCCCCGGCGCGCAGCACCGTTTTGGTCGGCTCGCCGTTGCGTCCGTCCAGCCCCCAGGCCAGCCCGACGCGCGGCGCAAAGTTGAGGCTGTCTGCAATGTTAGTCTGGTTTTCGTAGCGCAGACCGTAACTCAGCGTGAGGTTGGGGCGAACCTTCCAATCATCCTGCGCAAACAGCCCGACATCCTGCTGCCCGACGGTCGCGCGCGGATCGCCGGCCGCCAGCGTGAGCTGATTCGCCCCGCCTCCAATGGCGCGAATCTGCGCCGGCGTCAGCCCCAGCCGCTGGCCAAGCAGCGTCCGCCGGTAGCGTTCAAGACTGGTAATCTGGACAAGCGAGCCGGGAATCGGCTGGTTGTTCGCGTCGAGTTCCGGCGCGACGCCGCCGGCGAAAACATATGTCCCGCCAAAGTTATTGGGCGAGATGTCCTCGTTGCTAACGTAGCGGTAGCGGCCGCCGAACTTGACGGTGTGATTGCCAGTCGTCCAAGTCGTGAAGTTGTTGACCTCGAAGCGATTCGTCGTCGAGCGCGCGTTGCCCGTCTGCGCGCCGCCGCCCGTGAACGCGCCCTGGACGCTGAGCGCCGGGGCGTCCAGCGCCGGCGTCGTGGCGACCGTGGCGCGAACGAACTGGAAGCGCGTCTCGTTGACGATCGAGGGCGACAGCACGGCCGTTTCGGTAAGTTGCAGCCGGTGGTCGCGCAGCTCGTTTTCCAGCGCCTGCTCCGGCAGCGTAAACGACGACAGCCCGCCGTTGCTGACGCGGCTGCTGTTGAAGCTGTAGCGTCCGACCAGGGTGTGACTTTCATTGAGCTGCACGTCAAAGCGCGGCGTGAGCTCCCACTGGCGACGCGGCACGACGACGGCGCGGGCGAAAGCCGCCGGGTTGAGATTGGCGTCGAGAATCGTCGCGTTGAGGTTGGCGTTGTCGTCGGTTTCGCGGCGCTCGAAGTCAAAGGCGAACGAGGCCTTGCCCTTCTTGACCGGGCCGCTGAGGTTGAGCCCGTACTGCCGCTGCTGGAACGACGCCCGCTGGGGCGTAAACGGATTTCGCGAGTTGAAAATGGCGTCGCCGGCGTTGAAAAACGCCGAGCCGCGAAAGTCGTCGCTGCCCGGCTTGGTCAGGATTTCAATTCGTCCGAAGCCGATTTGGTCGAACTCGGCCGCGAAGGGATTGGAGTTGATTCGAATTTCCCGAATGGCGTTTTTGGACGGGAGTCGCCCGCCGGAAAAGCCGTCCACGAAGATTTGCCCGCCGTTCGGCCCAGCGGACGGCCCGGCCAGCGCCTGCAACGCGCTTTGCAGGTCGTCAGGGTCATCCGGCAGGGCTTCGAGGTCCTTGCCGCGCAGGACGATTGCCCCGGCGTTGTTGTCGGGCGCGGTGGAAACCGGCGCTTCGGAATTGACCTGCACCTGCTCGGCGACCTCAACCGCCAGCCTGACCGAGACGGCTTCCCGCCGTCCCGCCGTCACGGTCACGACGAGGTCTTCCTGCCGTTTGAAGCCTTCCATTTCGACGCGCAGGGCGTATTCGCCCGGCGCGAGGTTGGAGAAGGCAAAGTTGCCGAGGTCATCGCTCACGGTCGTCAAGGTCTTGCCATTTTTGTCGGCGAGGGTCACGGCGGCGCCGCCGATGACGGCGCCAGTTTCATCCGCGACTTGCCCGCGGATGGCGCCGGTGGTTTGCGCCGCTTCCGCCGCCGCCAGCGGCCTCCGCTCCTGCGCGAGGGCGATGGCGTCAATCGCCACTGCCCAGCTCACGCCAAGCGTCCAGGCGTAGCCTGCCAACTGCCAGGTCTTGATGGTTTTCATCGCGTCTTCACTCTTTCCTTTTCGCGCGTTGTTGCGCTTTGTTTCGGCTGACGTGGTCTGCCGGTTGTTTCCTTCAACTTGGGGCGGCTGTGGTTGACGCGGGCCGTTCCGCGCCGGCGCGCATCGGCTAGGGCAGGCCGATGCCGAGCTCAAGCCCGCCCGCGCCAAAGCCCGCGCCCCCGGCTGCGCCGCCGGCCTGGCGCGCAAAGCGGGCGAATATGGCGTCGAGGCCCTTGACGATTGTGATGGCGGTCATTCGGTTGGGCGTCGCGCCCTCGGTGGTCAACACGAGCAGCTTGGTTTCAGGCTTGAGCTCGCTCAGTTGAAGCGGCGGCAAAAACTCAATCAGCGCCGCCGGGTCAAAACCCCCGGCGATGAAGCGTCCAGGTCCGCTGCCCGGCGCGCCGCCCGCTGGCGGCCCAGCCGGGCGGCCGGCTTCGCTAACCGGCGGCCCGCCAGGACGCTGTCCGCCGCCCGGGCCGCCGAAAAAGCCGCCTTCCGGCACTTGCTTGAGGTTGGAGTCCGGGGTGATGACGAGCGTGAGCGTCGCGCCGCCATCGTCCTTGGCGACGATTCGCTTTTGCTCGGCGTCCACGGAAACGACCGTGACCGACATGGTTTTGAACGTGCCGAAAACCACCTGTTCCGCCGCGTAGCTCGCGCCGTCCTCGCTGCGCTTGCCGAGGGCGCGCAACTGGTCGCCGATGCGCACCGCGCCAAAGTCGCTTGGCTGAGCATCGCTAAACTTGACCGAATCGGGCGCATAGCGCCGGAAAGCGGTCTTGTCGCCGGTGACAATGGTCAGTTCCTTTACGCCTTCGCGCGACCGCTGGCTGACCGTAATCGTCCGCTTTTCGGCGTCCACGGCCGTGACCTTCCCGAACGTGCCGCGCTCGCGCCAGGCCGCCCGCTCGATCTCCTGCTTTTTGGCGACATCGCCTTTATTCATCACGATCATCAGCGTGATGGGCGCCACCTTGCCGTCGGGCGTCAGGCGCTTCTTGGCCGTGACGCGGTCGCCCATCTCGATTTCCACAAGCGTGATGGGCACCGCGTCGCTTATGGACGTTTTGCCCAGCGGCAGGCGCTTGAACTGCGATTGATTGTTGTAGGGAAACGTCACAACTTCGCCGGTGTCGCTCTTGACCGTAATGGCCGACATTTCAATGTCGAGGTCGGTGACGGTGCCGACGACCGTCACGCTGGCCGGCGCTTGCGTCGGCGCGTCCTGCGCCGCAGCGGCGGCCAGCGCGCCAAGGCTTCCGGCGATGAATCCTGCAATGATGATGAATCCTGCAATGATAAGGGTTCGCATAGAGGCTTCCTCTGGTGGAAAACGCGCCGCGCCAAAAACGCGGGAAGTCTGTCGCCTTTGCGCGACTTGTACGCCGCTTGTGACGCGGAGTTCCGCTCAGATCTGTGTCGGGGGCGACGTTTGACGATTCTTTACGAGGGCGCCCGACGCGAGCCCGACGTGAAAACCACTGCCCAAGCGCTCCGCAGTCGTGCTAGAGTGCGTTTCGTTTGAAATCGCACACTTCTTTTGGAAAACTCGATGACCATTGCAACCTACAGTTCCAGAACCGAACCGGCCGTCAAGCGCGCCGTCCCGATGAACGTCTTTCGGCAGAGCGCCCCGCTGACGGCCATCTGTCTTGAAAACCGCGAGCTCGTCGGGCCGGGCGGCATTGGAACCGTTCGGCACTTGGTGCTTGACACCTCGGCCGGGCCCTACCCTTTTTGGGAAGGTCAAAGCGCCGGCATCCTCCCGCCCGGCCAGGATGCCAACGGCAAGCCCTACAAGCTCCGGCTGTACTCCATCGCCTCCACGCGCCACGGCGACCGCGGCGACGGCAAGACGCTCTCGCTTTGCGTGCGGCGGTTGGAGTACGCCCATCCCGACACCGGCGAGACGGTTTACGGCGTGTGTTCCACCTATCTGTGCGGGCTGGAGGTCGGCGCGGAGGTCAAGCTGACCGGGCCGACCGGCAAGGCGATGCTCCTGCCGGACGACCCGACGGCGACCATCATCATGCTGGCGACTGGCACGGGCATTGCGCCGTTCCGCGCCCACCTGTGGCGGATGTTTCGGGAACGCAACCCCGACTACGAATTTCGCGGCTCAGCCTGGCTGATTTTTGGCATTCCGACGACGGCGAACATCCTCTACCGCGACGAGCTGGAAGCCTTCCAGCGGCAGGCGAACTTCCGGCTGACCTACGCCATCAGCCGCGAGCAGAAAAACCTCAGGGGCGGGCGGATGTACATCCAGGATCGCGTCGCCGAACACGTTGCCGAGCTATGGGAGCTGCTTCAGCGCGACAACACGCATGTGTTCATCTGCGGGCTGCGCGGCATGGAAGACGGCATTGACGCGGCCTTTGCCGAGCATGCGGCGCGGTTTGGCGTGGCGTGGGCGGAGCGCCGCGAGCATCTTGAAAAAGCCCAGCGCTGGCACGTGGAAACCTATTGACGCCCCGCGCCAGCGTTTCGCCGGCCTGACGCGAGCCGGCGACAGCCTGCGAAGCCGGCGCGGCTCGCGCCAGCGGCGGGGCGCGCCAGCCTGCGGGGGGCGTCGCGCGGCGAGCGGCCGCAGCCAGCTCGACAGGTTGCGCGTTTGGATGCCGCTTTTTATGCCGCGCCCGGAGTCAAGCCCTGCCTCGCGCTCCGCGCGGGATGCCTGCGCGCGCTAGCCGCCGCCGGCCGCCTGCCCGGCGACGCCGACCCGCTCGCTGTTGCCGGGCGCGGGCAGCGTCACTGGATGCTTGCCGGTCGTCGTTTGCTGCTTCACTTCGCTCTCGAGGCGATAGCGCTGCGCCGCCGCCACGAATGACACGAACAGCGGATGCGGCGTGTGCGGGCGCGACTTGTATTCCGGGTGAAACTGACAGCCGATAAACCAGGGGTGATCTGTCCGCTCAACCATTTCGACAAACCGCCCGTCGGGCGAGCGCCCGACGACGCGCAGCCCAAGCCGGGCCAGGGGCGTCTCATACTCGGTGTTGAACTCGTAGCGATGCCGATGCCGCTCGGCAATTTCGGTCGCCTGGTAAATCCTCGCCACCTGGCTGCCCGGCTCTAGCCGGCACGGATACGCGCCCAGTCGCATCGTGCCGCCCATGTCCTCGACGCCGATGAGGTCGCGCAGCAGAAAGAAAATCAGATGGCTGGCGCCTGGCGCGAATTCGGCGCTGTCGGCATCCGCCAGCTCCGGCGACGTTCGCGCCAGCTCGATGCAGGCGCACTGCATCCCAAGGCAAATGCCGAGGAAAGGCAGCTTTTGTCGCCGCGCGTAGCCGATGGCGCGCAGCATGCCGTCGATGCCGCGCTTGCCGAAGCCGCCTGGCACGAGCAGGGCGTCCAAGTCATGGAGACGGCTTTCCCAGCGCTCGTCCACCGTCAGCTCCTCCGCTTCGATCCATCGGACGTTGACGCGCAGCCGGTTCGCGATGCCGCCGTGCAGCAGCGCCTCGGTCAGGCTCTTGTAAGACTCCTGCGAGCCGACGTATTTGCCCACGATGCCGACCGTCACTTCGCCGTCGGGATGTCGAATGATGTCCACCATGCGCCGCCAGGCGCGCAAATCGGCCTCGCTGGCGCTCAATCCGAGTCGCTGCAGGATCAGGTCGTCAAGGCGCTGCTCCGCGAACTTGAGCGGCACTTCGTAAACCGTCGAGACATCCTCGGCCGCGATGACCGCTTCCTCGGCGACATTGCAGAAGAGCGCGATCTTTTCCCTCATCCCTCGCGGAATTTCGCGGTCCGAGCGGCAAATCAGCAGGTCGGGCTGGATGCCGATGCTAAGCAGGTCCTTGACCGAGTGCTGCGTCGGCTTGCTTTTGAGCTCGCCCGCCGCCTGGATAAACGGCACGAGCGTCACGTGGACGAACATGACGTTGGCGCGGCCGACCTCATGCCTCATCTGCCGAATCGCCTCCAGAAAGGGCAGCGACTCGATGTCGCCGACCGTCCCGCCGATTTCGACGATCACGACATCCACGCCCTTGGCGACTGACCGGATGGCGTCCTTGATCTCGGTTGTAATGTGGGGGATGACTTGCACGGTTTGCCCCAGATAGTCGCCGCGCCGCTCTTTCTCGATGACCGACAGGTAAATCCGTCCGGTCGTGAAGTTGTTGGCGCGGGTCATCGTCGCCCGCGTGAAGCGCTCGTAATGGCCGAGGTCCATATCGGTTTCGGCGCCGTCGTCGGTGACAAAGACTTCGCCGTGCTGGAAGGGTGACATCGTGCCCGGGTCGACGTTGATGTAGGGGTCGAACTTCTGCTGCGTCACGCGCAGCCCGCGCGCTTCCAACAGGCAGCCCATCGAGGCCGCCGCAATGCCCTTGCCTAGCGACGAGACCACCCCGCCCGTCACAAAGATAAACTTCGTCATTTACTCCTCGCCCGCGCGGGGGGCGGCGCTTCGCCCTCGGCGCCGATCACCACGCGCGTCTCAGCGCCGTTGGCGCGAATTTCAGGGACGTACATGGCGTGACCGAGCGTCGGCAGGGCGGAAAACCTTCCCGGCGTCTCGGCGCGCAACTCATATTCCACCTGCCAGACGCCCTGCGGCAAGCGGTCAACGAACAGCGCCGCCTGCCGGTCGCGCAACTCCTGATAAACGGCGAGCGCGCGACCTGTCCGTTCGGTCGTTCCCGTCCGAATTTCTTGCATTGCAAGCCCCGTGCCCGACCGCGTCTGGACCGGCTCGAAGCCCGCCGGCTTCAGATCCTCGAAGACGAGATACTCGTAGTCGTTTTTGGCCTCGATCGTTATCGCGCACAGCAGTCGGTCGCCGCTGTGGATGGCTTCCCCGTCGCGCAGCGGCGCGCGCTCATAGACGACGCCCCGCAGGAGGGTCGGGCGCGGGACGAGCCGCCAGTACTGACGCTTGACGGAGAGCTCATGGCCTGCCGCCGGAATAGGCGACTCGCGGCTGAGGAAGGTCGCCTGCGCGGCGACGTAAAGCGCCCGCCCGCGCCGCTTGATGATGCGAATGTCGTTGGCTCCATCGCGGACGCTCTCCGCCGGAACGACAAACCGCCCTGGCGCGGCGAGAATGTCCGCCGGCGCGAGGCTTTGCCGGGCGATGGTCGCTCCGTTGACGACGATTTCATACTCGGCCGGCTCGGCCGCCTCGCCCGTGGCGCGCAGGTAGTCGTTGAGCGCCAGCACGCTGATGGCCGTGTCGCGGGTGTTGCTCCACTGCGCGCCGCGCCGGTTATTGACCAGCCACGTCATTGCAGGCGCTGCCAGCGGGTTGCTTGGCTCGATGGCAACCAGCGCCTTGAGGACGAAGGCCGTGGTTTCCACGGGGCTATCCGCCCAGCGATGCCAGGGGCCGACCGCGCCCCAGCGCGCGCTCGGGACATCGCCGGCTGTGTCGCGGACGACCCCGTTTTCTAAATTGCGCGCCAGAACGCGCGCGCGCTCGGCGTCGCCATAGGCCTGGGCGGCTAGCGCCAGGAGCGCCCGGCCGTAAGCTGTCAGGCGGTCGCGTTTCGCCCAGAGATTGTCCAGCGCCAGACGCTCGGCTGGCGTCATCGTTGAACGCTTGTTGGCGCGGCGCGCCTCGGCCATCGCATGCAACAGCCAGGCCTGTCGATCGGGGTCATCCTCCTCGGCGCGGAGCTGGCTTTCGAGAAAAGCGACGCCCCGCCCGAGCGCGTCGCTTTTGACTGGCAGCCCAGCCTGCTTGGCGAGCGCCAGCCCCCACGCGACGTAGGCCGTCATAAAGCGGTCGGTTTCGGTCTCCTTCCACCAGCCCCAGCCGCCGTCGGGCTTTTGAAAGTCGTAGAGGCGGTCAAGACCCTCGCGGACAATGCGGTCGAGTTCGGACAAGTCTCGCTTGCCTTTGGCATGCGTCTTATCGGCGGTCGCCGGCTCGATGCCGCCGAACATCCGTCCCGCGACGTCTTCCGGCTTGAGTCCTTGCTCGCGGAGCGTTTTCGCCACGACGACGGCTGGCAGGAAGCGGCTCATGGTTTGCTCCGTGCAGCCGTAAGGGTAGTCCAATAGGTAAGGCAGGGCGTCGAGCATTGTCGCGGCTAGGCTGGGCGTCGCCTGCACTGCGAGGCGCGCGCCGTCCCGCTCGGGCGGCAGATCGAGCCGCAACGTGGCCTCGGCGGCGCGGATTTGGACCGACTTCGCCAGAAACTTCTCGACGCCCCGCGCATAGACCGGCAGCGTCCGCGCCATCGCGTCGCGGTGGCGGTCGCTGACGGCGGTGACCGTCATCGCCGCGCGGCCGGCCTCGACGACGGATACGGGCCAGTCGACGCGCCCTTCGCCGCGCGGCGGCACGGCGATTTGGCGGGTTTTGTCGGCGTCCAAGGCGATTCCCTCGGCGTCGAGCGTCACGGCGACGGTCGCCGGCTGGTCGGCGCGGTTGTTGACCACGGCCGAAAGCGTGGCGCGGTCGCCGGCGATGAGAAATCGCGGCGTCTGCAACCGGACAATGAGCGGCTGATTCGTGACGACTTGCATCTGCGCCTGTCCGACTTCGCTCCCCAGGCTGACGCCCCAGGCTATCGCCTTCCACGTCGTCAGCGAGTCGGGAAACGTCACCTTCACGGTCGCCCGCCCGTCAGGGCCAGTCCTGATATCGGGCTGCCAGAAAGCCGTGGCGCGAAAATCGCTCCTGACGACCAGCTGACCGCCTTCGGCTGCCTTGCCGGCCGCGTTGTCCGACTTTGCCCTTTCCGCTTTGGCTTCCCGCCTGACCGCTGACGCAGCCGGCGCCGCGCCGCTTTCGCCGTGCGCTGCCAGATCGAGCTGTCCGTGGCCTTCCGGGCGGCTCTCAAGGTCGCCTATCGCGACGGGATGGCTTGGCTCGTCCGGCGCGGGCCGCTTCGGCTTCAGGCGAGCATATGGCAGGCATTGCGGCGAGCTCGCCGTCACGATGACGGCCTGCCGCCTTTCCCCGTGGAAGAACTCGCGCGGATCCGGCGCGTAATCGGTCTGGATGGCGCCGACGGCGTCATCGGTCACGGCCAAGGCGACTTCCGCCGGAAGGGGGCTGCCGTCGGCCGAGCGCGTCACGATGGTTAGCGTCGCCGTCTCTCGCGGCTTGATCTCGGCGCGGTCGGCTGTGACCTCGACGTTGAGAAGCCGCGCCGTCAGCGGCACAATGAAGTCGCGCTTGACGCTGGACAAGCGCAAATCGAGCAGCGAGTCCGCTTCAAGCTGGAAGTTGGGCGCGTCGCGCTCGGCAATGTCGAGCTCGACGAGCTTGGATGTGCCGGTCATGCGGATGACGCGCGTTTCCTCCAGTCCGTCGCGAATGGTCGAAAGCAGCACTGTCCGACCGCTCGTCGCCGCCGCGAGCATCAACGGCATTGACTGGCCAACGGCTAAAGCGTCGCGGTCGGCGATGATTTCCAAGTCGTTGGCGAAATAGCCGGTGTCGGTCGTCGCCGTCGTCGAGACCCAAAGGGTCGCTTCGGCGACGATGGGGTTGCGGTCGGGTTCGGGCGTCATCCACGCGACGCGGTAGAAGCCTTCCTTGGGCGCGACAAATTCGAGTCGCCCGTCGCCGCTTTTGGGATCGGCTTGAACCGTCCGCGTGAGGATTTCCTCGCGCTCGTAGCCGCGCTGCTTGAGGCGGTATGGCCCGCTTTCAGGTCTCCGCCCAGCTTCGGCAGCCGTCGCTTCCCGCCCGCGCGCGTCAAGGAAAATCTCGCGCCAGGCTTCGCGCGTCACTGTCACTTGTCCTTCGGCCGCGACCGGCTGGTCGTTGACGTCGCGCGCGCGGAACGTCACCGCAATCCTCTCGCCGGGGCGAAGCAGGTTGCGCTCGGGCCGCGCCTCGACGGCAAACCGCTGCCGCCCGACGCGCAAGACAGCCTGCTCGACAACCTCGCGGCGCGAAGCGTCAACGACGCGCGCCTCGATGCGATATTCGAGATCTCGCGGCGCGAAGCGCGGCGTCGGAATAACCAGCCGCGCCCGCCCGTCGGCGTCCAGCGTAAGCGTTTCGCGCTTGACGACGCGCCCGCCCTGGGCGTAGCCGGCAAAGCGCTCCGCAGCTTCCCAAGCGTCGTCCGGCTTGCGAAACAGGGCGCGGTATAGCGGCTGCTCGCTGACCATCACTTCGGCGCGTCCGCCCGCCACCGCGCCGCCGAAGTAACGCTCCGCCGAGATCGTCGCCTCAACGCGATCGCCCGCGCGGAAAGCCCTGCGCCGTCCGTTCTCCTCCGGCGTGGAGATCGTTACGCGGAACTCCGGAAGCCTGTATTCCTCGAGGCGAAACAGGGTCGCCTCGCCGCGCGCCTCGCCGAGATCGCCGTTTTGACGCCGTTCGCCAAAGCGAATTCGATACTCGCCCAGCGGCAGCGTCGCCGCCAGCTTGAACTCGCCCCACGCGCCGCCAAACTGGCTGAGCGTCACCCTCCCTTCCGCGACTTTCTCGCCACGAGGGTCGAAAAGCTCATAGTCAAGCGCGGCGCCAGCCGGCGTCTGATACCGTTTGCCGTCCATCTGGCGCGCGATGAGCTTCCACTGGACGGTATCGCCAGGCCGATATGCCGCGCGGTCCGTGAAAGCGTAGAGCTTCCAGGAGCTTCCAGGGGTGACGGTCAGGCCGCCGCTGTTGACGCACAGCGCCTGCCGCGCCCCGGCGGACGCCAGGACGACCGCGGCGCAGCCGCCCTCGGGCAATGCGTCGAATGTCGCCACGCCGTCGCGGTCGGTCGTTGCCGCGAGGGATCGCCAAGCGGGCGTCTGCCGCTGCGCGTCATAGCTGTTGAGCCAGGCCATGACGCGCATATTGGGGATGGGCGCGCCGTCGAGCGCCGAGCAAGCGAAGACAACCAGCCGGCGACGGTCAGCTTTCGTGATGAGCGCGGCATCCGTCACTAAGGCTAGCTCGCGGGCCGTAAGCTTGCCGGCGCGGGCTTCAAGCAGGTACGCCCCCGCGGGAAGCGTCCCGTCAAGCGTGACGAGCGCCTGCCGCGGGCGGTAATCGCCCCGGTCTTCGCCGTCGCGGGCGAGCGTCTTGACCGGTTGCCGTCCGGCAAGGTCAATGCTCTTCAGACCCTGGCTGTCCGCCGCAGTCGGCCGAGCGTCGCGCGTCAGGTCGATTGGATACAGCGCCAACTCGATGCGCTTGACGTTGCGCCAGCTTAGCCCGAAGCGAATTTCCGAACCCGGCAGGAAGACGTTGCCGACGGCGAGCGTCAGCCCCGGCTCAGCTATGGATGCAATCCGGGCGCGCGCCTCGTCAAGATAACGCGATCCGCCGGCGCGCCGCGCCGCGACCAGTCGTCGGTATTGCTCCAGCGCTCCGGCGTAGTCCGGCTGCATTTGGAACGTTCCATCGGGTTGCTGCGCGGGGCGTCCCGACAATTCGAGCCACTGGCCATAGTGGAACAGCGCGTCGTCATACCAGGGGGCCTGCCGCTCGACAGCGACGGCTGCGGCGAATTCTTCCGCCACTCGGGCGATCGACTCGTAATCGCCCCCCTGGCGGCGCAGGCTCATCGCCGTCAGATAGCGCAGATGGGCGCGCTCATCCTCGCTTTGCGCCAGCGTCAGGGCTTCCTCCAAGGTCGCGATGGGGATCGGCTGGACGCGCTCGCCGCGTCGCCCCCAGCCGTCATCCGGCGCGTAGGCGGCCTTGAACAGCAGCCGCAGGTAACGCTCGCGCGCCATGGCTAGGTCTTTTGAATGCGCCCACCAGTCGAGCGCCGCCGCGTAATGCTGCCAGCCCTGATGCCAATTACGCCGGTCGCGGCGCGTCTGCCAGAAATCGCCCAGCGACTCCTGCGCTTCCGCCCAAGCCGCGTCACGATCTTCGGGCTTGGGCGCCTCGTTGACGAGGGCTTCAAGCGCAACGCGGGCGGCTTCAAGCGCCTGCCAGTCGCTCTGCGTTGTCGCAGCGCGGGAGCGCCAATCGCAATCGGCGAGTCGGAGCTTGACCCACCGCTGGTCGGCTGGGTCGAGCCTTGACAAGTCGAGTTGAGCGTAGCGTTGCCGCGCCAGCTCGTAAGAGCCTTCGGCGTAAAGGCGTTCCGCTTCGGCCTTGACAGCTTGGTAGCTCAGGGCTTGGGCGCTTGCCGGCCGAAACGGCGGGCTCAAGAAAAACAGCCAGGCGGCGAGGCAGAGCAAGCCGCTGGCAAGACATCCGCGCAAATCATGATGGCAACTCATAAAGAAACGCGTCGAGCGAAGGAATCGAGTCAACTGTCGCGACCTTTCGACGCTTGAGTCGCCCGATGGTTCCCGCGCTGGCGCTTTGCCGCAAGAGAAACGGCAGACGGAGGAGCCCGTCTGCCGTTTCTTGCCGCTAGGTTACGGGAGGACGCTCTTCAGCGCCGGGTGGCTGCCTCTCCCTTGCGAGAGGGCGGCCCTTGGCGTCCCGGCTTGGACAGGTCGTTGAAAGCCTTCGTCAGGTCAAGCTCGATGGGCAAGGCTTTCGCGGCATCGCGGATGCCTTCGGTTCTCGCGTCAGCTATGCGCAGCGGAACGGGGTCTTCGTTGGCATAGACGTTGACGTAAAACCGGAAGCGTGAAAGCGCCGGAATGGCGATGCGGAACGTCACGCTCTTGGAGTCGCCTGGCTCAAGGAAGCCGGATGGCGACTGATCGCTGAGGTCAACGCTTTGGACGGCCGCAGCTTGACCCCCGGAGCTACAGGTTGCCTGGTCAGCCGTTCGCAGGCGATGCGGATTGGGCGAGACTTCAATAAAGTCGAACGGACCATTGGGGCCCGATGCGCCGAGAACGGCGACTTGGAAGAACAGGTCAGATAGCAGGACTGGCGACGACGTCAGGTTGGTAATGACGCTGGTGATGACCAAATCCCCTGCATAGCTGCCGCAGGGAGAGGAGAAATCCAGCGCGCTGCTGGTGACCGTGACATTCACGCGGTCGTTGACAAGCTTCTGCCCCGGAGCAACGAAGATGGCCGACTGCACGATTTGGTCCCCCACATCCGCCACGACGATGCGCAGCGTGTACGTTGCCCCGCCCAGCACTGTGATGGGCTGCGTCAGGAGCGGCGTGGTGATGTTTGCAAAGCCGGCGTTAAAAGCGCTCGGAATATGCGCCGCCGAGCCATCGAGGTTGTTCGCTGTGACTGGAACGTTTTCCGGCAGGAGCGCGATGTTGGGCGCGCCGCTGATGCCGGGGCCGGAAATCAGGATAGCTGCGGCGTCGTTAAACGAGCCAGCCGGAACGAATTCATCAGTGGCGAAGACAAACCGCAAGTTGAACGCGCGAGTGGTGGCGGGAATGAATGTCACCGTGAGCGAGACGGCGTCATACGACGTGCCGCCGCTGATACCGTCAATGACCGGATCGCCTGGCAAGCCAAGGGACAACCGTCCCGGTCCGCCGCGCTGCCGACTGCCCCGATATGTACCTGGACCTAGA
>NKPT01000384.1 GCA_002254845.1 Chloracidobacterium sp. CP2_5A
CAACGGGCAATTGACCATGTCGCATTCCTCCAGGAAAGTCAGGTTAGCACACGGGTGCCTGCACCCCGTCAGAAGCCCGACGCCCCATCTTGCAACGGCGGCGGCGGCAATGACAAGCCGCTAAAAGGCGGAACTCAGGCGTGGGCGGCGCTCGGGGCCATCTCGCGGGCGTACCGCTCAAGCGCGGCGGCCGGCACCGTCACGAGTTTCTTCTCCAGGTCCTCGCCGCTTTC
>NKPT01000219.1 GCA_002254845.1 Chloracidobacterium sp. CP2_5A
GTTTAGCGCGTTGAAGAACTCGGCGCGGAACGCGACCTTGATGCGCTCGGTGGCGGCGAAGAGCTTGGACACCGAAGCGTCCAGGTTGTGGAAGCTGGGCCCCTGGAAAATATTGCGGCCAATGCCAAGCTCGCCAGGCTCCGGGAACGTGAAGGCGCTGGCGTCAGGGAACAGCACCGGACCGATGACGCCCGGCTTTTCCTGGAGCTGCGCTTTGGGCAGCGATGCGCCCGGCGCCAGCGCCGCGCGCGACTGCGCCGACGCGTTGTGCGTCAGCGCGCCGGAGCGGACGGTGAAGGGTTCGCCGGACTGATACGTATACAGGCCGGAGAAGCTCCAGCCTCCGATCAGCAGGTCCAGCGCGCGCCCCGCATTGCCCAGCCAGTTCTTGCCCCGGCCCA
>NKPT01000021.1 GCA_002254845.1 Chloracidobacterium sp. CP2_5A
AATCCATGAGTTTCAATCCATGAGTTTCAATCCATGAGTTTCAATCCATGAGTTTCAATGTCGCGATTGTTGGAGCTGGCCCCGCCGGGTCGGCGTTGGCGGCCGCGCTGGCGGCGGCAGGCGCGCAAGTGCGGCTGTATGACCTTCAGAAAGGCGCCTGGGAAAAGCCCTGCGGAGGCGGCCTTACGGCGAAGGCGCTCCGTCAGTTTGACTTTCTGCGGAACAAGTCCGAGCGTTTTCCGCGTCAGGACATCCGCGAAATCGAGTTAATTTCATCCGGCGGGCGGAGCGTCGTGTTTCCGCTGGGCGACGCGCCGTTTCAGATTTTTTCGCGCCGCAACCTGAACGGCCTGCTGCTGGAGCGCGCCACGGAAGCGGGCGCGGATTTTATTCCCCGGCGCGTGACGGGACTGGCGCGCGAGGCTCATCGCTGGCGCATCGCTGCCGACCGCGATCGCTGGTCGGCCGATGTGGTCGTGGGCGCGGACGGCTGTACAAGCTTTGTACGGCGAACGACCGGGCAACGGCTGCCCGACGCTGACCAAGCCATGTGCTGCGGGTATTACGTCCCGGCGGCGGGCGCGACGCGCGCGGTGGTGGCGTTTCCGAAGCGGTTTACGGGTTACGTCTGGGCGTTTCCGCGCCCGGATCATATTTCCTACGGCGTCATCAATCAGTGCGGCGAGTATCCGGCGGCGAAGCTCTGGGAAGAGCTAGACGCCTTTGTGCGCTGGCATCGCCAGGGCGACTTGCCGCGCGACCGGGTGAAATACGCCGCGCGCGTGCCGATGCTGCGGCGGGCTTCGTGGAAAACAAACCAAGTGGCGGGCGACGGCTGGGCGCTGGTCGGAGACGCCGCCGGCTTTGTCGATCCAATCACCGGCGAAGGCATTTTCTACGCGCTGCATTCGGCTGCGCTGCTGGCGCAGGCGTTGACGGCGGGAGACCTCCGGGCTTATGACCGCGCTTGGCGGGCCTCGTTTGAGGCGGATTTGGCCGAGGCTTCGCGGCGCTTGCCGAAGTTTTACCGGGGGACGATGCTGGGCGCGTCGGTCATTGATCGCGTGCTCCAGCTTTCAACATTTCACGGGGGCGTCGTAAACATCATGCGGCAGGCGTTAGCGGGCGACGTGGATTATGTAACGCTCAAGGGGCGCGTGCTGCGGAGCTTCATCGCGCCGGCGGCGTGGCGCGCGCCGAAGCTGACGATCCAATCGGCGGATTACCCGCGGGCGGCGTAGGCGAAGAGACCTTGCAGATGACCCGCGCGAGACGCCAGCTTGATCAGCCGCTAAAGTTAGCAACAGGCCGGCGGCGCGCCTTGGGTCCGCTTTCCGCAAAGGTCTCTTTCCACAAAGGCCTAGCGGCGGACTGGCTGAGATCGCCGAGGACGGCGTCCCGCCCCAAGCGCGCCAACGATACCATTGTCAGCCGTCTTGCCTTCGCGCTCATCGCCCGCAACAGCCTTGCCTGATCACGCCTCCCCTGCTGCGCTTTCAACGTGGCGCGCGGCGCTGCGGCTGTACCTTGAGCCGCCCAGCTTGCGCATGCTCCTACTCGGCTTTGCCGCCGGGCTGCCATTGCTGCTTACGCTCAGCACGCTGAGCTTTCGGCTGCGCGAGGCCGGCATTGACCTGTCCGCCATCGGGTACGCCGGTTGGGTCGGGCTAGTCTACAGCTTCAAGTGGTGCTGGTCGCCGCTGGTCGACCGACTGCCGCTGCCAGTTCTCACAACCGCGCTCGGACAGCGGCGGGGCTGGATTTTGTTGTCGCAACTGGCCGTCGCGGGCGGGCTCGTCGGGCTGGCGCTGACTGATCCCCAACAGTCGCTCGTCCGAGCGGTCGGGTTCGCGCTCTTTGTCGCTTTCGCTTCGGCGACACAGGACATCGCTCTCGACGCCTACCGCATTGAATCGGCGGACGCGGCGCGTCAGGGCGCGCTGGCGGCCACCTACCAAGCCGGCTACCGACTGGCGATGCTGTGGAGCGGCGCCGGGACGCTTTGGATCGCGGCGCGCATCGGCGGCAGCGAAGGCTACCGACATGCGGGCTGGCGGGCGGCGTATCTGGCGATGGCGGCTTCCATGGCGGTCGGCATCCTGGCGGTCTTTTTTTCAAGCGAGCCGACGGTCGCCCATCCGCCGACAGAGCGGCGCTGGCTCCCGTGGCTGCGGGCGGCGCTGGCGGAGCCGCTTGCCGATTTCCTGCGCCGTCACCGGCGGCAGGCGGCGCTGACGCTGGCGCTCATTGCCACGTACCGCCTCAGTGACACGACTATGGCCGCGATGGTCAACCCGTTTTATGTGGATATGGGGTACAAGAAAGAGCAGGTGGCGGTCGTCAGCAACGCATACGGCGTCGCGATGACGCTGGTCGGAACTTTTTTGGGCGGCATCCTTGTCGCGCAGCGGGGAGGGCTGCCGACGCTGCTGCTCGGCGCGCTGCTAAGCGCGGGCACCAATCTGCTCTTTGCCGCGCTTAGTCTTATCGGCCCGCAAGTGGCGGCGCTGGCGGCGGTTGTTTCAGCGGAATACCTCGCCACAGGCATCGCCTCGGCAGCCTTTGTCGCCTATTTATCGTCGCTGACGAACATTGGCTATTCGGCGACACAGTACGCTCTGCTTAGTTCCGTCATGCAGCTTTTGCCAAAATGGGCGGCGGGCTTTTCGGGCGCGGCCGTGGCAGCGGTCGGCTACCCGAAATTTTTCGTTGGCACGGCGCTACTCGGACTGCCGGCGATCTGGCTCGCGCTGCTCGCCATCCGGCAGGAAAGCCAGCGAAAGAAGGGGCCGCCTAAAGAAGGTCATCCCCAACCATCAAAGCGGTTATAGACGCTCCGCTTCGGATGTCTCGCGGGCGACTGGATCGCGCTTGCCGTTCGCGCTTGCCTGAGCCGCTTCTTTGTCCTGTGGGCGAGGCGGCTCAGACGCTTCCCAGTCAACCGGCGCAACCGCCGGATAGTCGCCCGATTGAAGCGTTCCCACGATGACATTGTTCTCGGTAATCACCGGCGCGCCCGCTTCTGGGGCATTCCGGTCATCTTGGGAATCGAGCGCCCCTTCAAAGCGTTCTGGCAGATCTCCCTGAATAGGAGGTTGAGTTGGCTGCTCAGTCAGCAGCGAGACCTCGGCTGTCATGACAGCCGAGGTCTCGCGCTGCTCGCCGCTTGTCTCGGATACAGCCTGCTCCGGCGAGCTTGACCATTCGCCGCTCAGACGCAGCGCCTCTGTTTGTTGGGAGTCACGCTTGCTCGGCGACTTGCTGATGTCGGCAACAATGCTGTCCAGTTCATGAAAGCGGTCAGCGACATCAATCAGCCGCGGCGAGGTATTAGCCCGAAAGCCGGCAACCTCCACGCGCACGCCCTTGTAGGCGATGACATTCAGCGCGTAGGTGAAGTCCTCGTCGCCGCTGACGAGAATCGCCGTGTCATACTTGTCGGCCAAGGACAGCATATCCACAGCGATTTCAACATCGAGGTTCGCTTTCTTCGTGCCGTCTGGGAAGGTTTTAAGTTCCTTCTGCACGACGCGGTAGCCGTTGCGGCGCATCCACAGCAGAAAGCCCTGCTGGCGCTCAGCCTGCTGATCAACGCCAGTGTAGAAAAACGCCCGCAGCAGCGGGTCCTCGCCCCGCAGTTGCGCAAGCAGCTTGGCGTAGTCTATCTCGACGCCGGCTGAGCGAGCGGCATGGAACAAGTTGTTGCCGTCAATGAAGATGGCGATACGGCCTCGGTTTGACGGCGCATGGATAAGGTGAGACCCGGAGGAGCTTCCCCGTGGATCGTTTGAACTCATGGAATAGCTTTCTTTGAACCGAAGCGTTTGGGAGGATGTAAAAAGCCGTTTTGTGTTGGCTTGCCATCATTCTAGTTTCGGCTGCAAAGCAAGTCAAAAGGCGCATTCATCGGAAGTCGCGCTGAAGGGCCTTTTTCAGCTTTTCCAGAGGCGGGAGCTTCTGCCTGTCGCGCCGAGAGGCGGGCTAGGCGAATTTTTCCACCCGCAAAATGCCCACGTTCTGGACGTACACCACAACGGCAAAGTGCGGTATGTAACGCTCGGCGACGCGCGCCAGGATGCTGTTGGCGACTGATTCCGGGACAATCGTCTCAATACGGACATTCTCGCCTTCCCACTCGCTCTTGCGCGCGCCGTGCCATCCTTCGCCGCGCACGCGGCTGACCGTATAGCCGCGCGCTCCAAGGGCTAGGATTTCTTTTGTTAGACGCTGCTCAAGATCATCCTCGGCGATCACCACCACAAGTTTCATTTCAGATGTTTGCATGGCTTTGCTCCTCGCGCGGTCAATGGCGACTTATGACAACCCGTACACCTTGACTGCTATGAAGTGGTATAGCGGGAGTCCGACGATAATGTTGAAGGGAAAGGTCACGGCCAGCGAAGCCGTTAGGTAGTAGGTCGGGCTGGCCTTCGGCAGCGCCACGCGGCAGGCGGCCGGGGCGGCAATGTATGACGCGCTGGCCGCGAGGACGCCAAGAATCGTCGCGCCAGCCATTGTCATTCCCGCCGCCTTTCCAATCGCGATGCCGAGAAACGCACTGGCGACCGGCATGAGGATTCCAAATCCGACAAGGAACGGCCCAACTTTCTTGAGGTCTTCCAAGCGCCGTCCAGTGACCAGCCCAGCCTCGAGCAGAAAAAGCGTCAAGACGCCGCGAAACGGCGCATCAAACCAAGGCGACACTTGCTCCCAGCCGCGCTTGCCCGATACGTAGCCGATCAGGAGAAAGCCAATGAGCAACAGGGTGCTTTTGCCGGCCAGCAATTCGCGCAGAATTTCTCCAAAGCTACTGCCTTCGTCATCGCTGAAGGAGGCTTCCTCCGCCCGGAGACGCGCAATGATGATAGCCACTACAATCGCCGGCACTTCCATAATGGTGAGCAGCGAGGGCATAAAACCCTCATAGTTCAGGCCCTGTTCCCGGTAGAGCGCCACGGCGGCCGCGGCGTCGGCGGCCGTGCCAGCCGCCACCTTGCCCGCCTCAATGGCGGCGCGCAAAGCTTCTTCCTTGAGCGTATCGTGGAAAGCGATGGCTTCGCCGAAAGTCACGGCTGAAACCGAGCCGTAATGGGCGGCGATGGCGGCCGCGTTCCAGACATTGAACTTTCCAAGTTGCCGCAACGCATAGTAGCTAACAATTGGGATCACAATGCCGAGGGCGATAGCGGCGAGCCCGGGTCGCCAAAAATCGCTCAGGTTGCTAATGGAAAGCTTGTAGCCACCCTTCAAGCCGATAGCGACCAGCAGGTAAATCGTCAGCGCCGTGTAAAGCTCCTCAGGGAACTTCAAGTCGCTTTTGACGCGGGTGGCGATCACGCCAAGAATGAAGGCGAGCACCATTGGCGACAACAAGCTCAGAAACATTGCTTGCGTAGCGTTCATATCACTCCTCTGTATGTAGTTGTTACTTGGAATGAAGCGAGACTGGCGCGGCGGCCGCGCCAGTCTGCAAATGGACAGCTTGCCAGGGAATCACTCGACCATAGTGATGACGCCGTTTTCAATGTCGTACACGCCGCCGACGATTTTCAGCTTGCCTTCGCGGACGCGCTTGGCAAGCACTGGCTCAAGGTTCTTGAGCTTCTCGACTTGCATTCGGACATTTTCTTGAATGGCGTTCTGAACTTGGTCGCCCGGCTTCCCCTTGACGCGCTGGACGGCCGGCTTGATGTCGTTGATAAGTGTCACGATGTGACCGGGAACTTCCGGCAACTGCACAGCGGCCTGCACCGCGCCGCATCTGGTGTGTCCGAGCACAAAGATCAGCTTAGCGCCAAGGATTTCCTCGGCAAACTCAATGCTGCCCCAGGATGAATAGGTGGAAACCTGTCCGGCCGTGCGAACAATGAACAAGTCGCCCAGCCCTTGATCAAAGATGATTTCATTTGGCACGCGCGAGTCGGAGCAGCCAATGATGATGGCAAACGGCTTTTGCCCCTTGGCGGTTTCACGGATGCGGGCGATGTCCTGGCGCGGATGAATGGTTTTGCCAGCGGCAAAACGGCGATTGCCTTCCATCAAGACCTTGAGCGCCATTTCCGGGTCCAACTGAAGCTCCTCATTGGTCAGAGACGGCTTTTCAGCCGGCGTGACGATGGGTTGGCTTTCAGCCGGCTTAGCCGATTTGTCGGACTGAGCGATAGCCGCTGGGCAAACAAACGAGAGCGCCATGACCGGCGCAAACAGGGCGCTTGTCAAGAACTGCCCAAGATAGCGTTTCGGGGACAACATCAATAGCATTCCTCCATCTATGCGAAAGTGGTCGCTGGAACGCCCCCAATTTGGAGGCGGCATCCTAGCTGGACCTGAAGCGATTACGCCGCCCACTTTCGCATGGCTTTTCACCCGTATCAGTCGCTTGAGGCACAGCGAGCTTTCTGCTAGCCTCGCCAACGTTGTTCGTCGTAGCTTGGCCTATGGACTATGCCGAAGCGCGGCTGAGGGATCTCTTTTTTTCTGGATCTTCATCATTGTCTGCGGCTGCCCGTCAAAGCGTTTCCTCTAGCCCGGGCGCAGCGATTCACCGCGTCGCCGCGATAGATATTGGTTCCAACTCCATTCACCTCATCATCGCCGAGGCGCGTCCTGGCGAGCGGCTACGCATCATTGAGCGCGAAAAAGACGCGGTGCGGCTGGCGGCGGGCCTAGTCGAGACACATCACCTGACAGAAGAAAAAATCAATGCGGCGGTCGCGACAATCCGTCGGTTTAGCGAACTGGCGCGCTCGCACAGCGTCACGGCGTTGCTGGCGGTCGCTACGAGCGCCATTCGAGAGGCTTGGAATCGCGACGTCTTCCTCCAGCGGGTAGAGCGCGAGGCAGGCCTCAAAGTCGAAGTATTACCTGGCATCGAAGAGGCGCGGCTGATTGCCTTGGCGGTGGCTGAGGTCACGGATTTCCAAGGCGAGCGGGCGCTTATTGTGGATATCGGCGGCGGCAGCACGGAGTTCATTCTGACCGCTGGACAGACGCCGCGCTACCTTGCCTCGGTCAAGCTGGGGGCTGTCCGTCTGCATGAGCAATTCCTGAACCGCCAAGACCCGCCAACGCGGGCGGATGTCGCGGCGCTTGCCACGTACGCTCGGAGCGGACTAGCGCGCACGGTGCGCGAAATCCAGGAAGCGGGCGGCTTCCAGCGCGTGGTCGGCACTTCCGGCACCATCTTGGCGCTCGCGACGGCTAAGCCTGATGTCTCTGTTTTTGATAAAAAAAAACCCGCCGCCCGGAAATCCCGGTTTGAGCCTTTCGCGCCGGAGCTAACTTACGCGGCGCTTCAAACGCTCAACCGCCGCCTGCAGCGACTACCGCATAAGGAACGTCGCAAGTTGCCGGGCATTGACGGTCGCCGCGCCGATATTATTGTCGCGGGCGGCATCCTGCTCGAGACCATCTTCCAGGAACTCGGCATTGCGCAACTGACGGCGTGCGAATGGTCGCTGCGCGAGGGGGTTGTCCTCAACTACCTGCGCGAGCAAGGCTGGGCTCCGCCCGATGCGCCGGCGAGCGCCGAGGATATTCGCTGGCGCAGCGTTCTTTCGGTCGCCCGCCGCTACGCCTACGAAGCCGCCCATGCCCATCACGCGGCAACGCTTGCCGAGCGCATTTTTGATCAAACCGCGACGCTGCATGGGCTTGGCGCGAGCGAGCGGGAGTGGCTGCGCTATGGCGCGATACTGCACGATATTGGCTATCACATCGCGCACACGAGTCACCACAAGCATGCGATGTACCTCATCCGCCATGCGGAGCTGCCCGGCTTTCATGCGCACGAAATTGCTATCCTCGCCAATCTGGCTCGCTACCATCGCGGCTCGCTGCCCAAGCGAAAACACGAGGAATTCACCCGCCTATCGCCGGCGCACCAGGAAGTCGTAACCAAGCTGATTCCAATCCTGCGGCTTGCCGACGCCCTTGACCGGCGGCATGCCGGCCAGGTTCAGGATGTTAGGATTGACCTGCAATGGCCCGACCTGCGCCTGTTTGCCATTCCTAGAGCGCAGGCCGACATAGATTTGGAAATCTGGTGCGCCAGCCAAGTCTTGCCGCTCTGGGCAAGCGCCTATCCCGGCCTGAATCCCAAAATCGAGGCGGAGGCGGTCGCAAAAGCCGCTCACCGCCACTGAAGCTTGGGATCAAGGCTTAGGGGCTGCTTTTACGAATCATCATGGATATTCCTTAGTCATGGTTCCTAGTAGTAGTAGTAGGGCCTGTGGAAATGTGGAAAAAAAATATAAACTTATGATCTAAAAGACATTATAGCTAAATATGCCTGTGGAAGAACCTGTGGAAAAAGAGCCGCCGCCTGTGGAACCTGTGGAAAAAAAACGCGCCCCGGACGATGGTTCCACAGGTTCCACAGATCATCCACAGGAAGTTTTCCACAGATCTGTGGAAAACCTGTGTAAATCTATTTGAATGAACTAATTAGATTGTTGATGAGCCTGTGGAAATCGCTTTGCGTTTGATAGAGGCGAGCGATCTTCTCGCAGCTATGCAACACGGTCGTATGGTGCTTATTGCCGAAATGTCGCCCAATCTCAGGCAAGCTATGGTTCGTGAGCTGTTTGCAGAGATACATGGCGACTTGGCGCGGAACCGCGATGTTGCGCGAGTTGTTCTTGGACTTCAGGTCGGCCACGCGCAGCCCATAGTGGTCGCTGACCACGCGCTGGATCATCTCGATGGTGACGGGACGCTCCTCTTCCTCGATATTGAGGACTTCCTTACACAGCTCGATGTCAATCGGGCGGTGCTTGAGCGAGGCGTAGGCGACCAGCCGGATGAGCGATCCTTCCAGCTCGCGGATATTTGACTTGATCTTCCCGGCAATGAAGAGCGCGACGTTGTCGCTGAGGTCGATTTTCTCGATGTCAGCCTTGCGCTTGAGGATGGCGACCTTGGTTTCAAGGTCGGGCGGCTGGAGGTCGGCGATGAGACCCCACTCAAAGCGCGAGTGGAGGCGCTCTTCCAGCGTAGGAATCTCGCGCGGCGGGCAATCGCTGGAAATGACAATTTGCTTCTGGGCGTCGTAGAGCGCGTTGAAGGTATGGAAAAACTCCTCCTGCGTGCGCTCTTTGCCGGCGATAAACTGAATATCGTCAATGAGCAAGACATCGATGCTACGATATTTCTCCCGAAACGTCTGCGCCTTATCGTAGCGGATGGCGTTGATAAGCTCGTTCATGAACTTTTCGGAGGAAATGTAAACCAGTCGCATGTGCCGGTCACGGCTGCGAATGGCGTGACCAATGGCGTGCATCAGATGCGTTTTGCCTAATCCAACGCCGCCGTAGATGAACAGCGGGTTGTATGTCTTGGTCGGGGTATCGGCAACCGCCATGGCGGCGGCGCGGGCGAACTGATTGCAGGAGCCGACGACGAAGGTTTCAAAGGTGTACTTTGGATTGAGCGGCAGCTCGAGCGGCTCAAGATCGACAATGCGCGCCCCCGCCAGTCCATCGGGAAGGTTGTTTTCAAGCCCCCCAAAGGCGACCGGGTCTTGGCTCGCTTTTGAAAGGTCGCTGTCTGTCAGTCCGTTGGCGCCCCGGGCATCGCTTGATTCGGCATAAACGAACGCCAGTCGCGCGTTATCGCATCCAACGGCTTTGAGCGCCTCCTCCACGACATCGTGGTAAGTTTCCGTGATCCAGTCTTCATAGCTTCGGTTGGGAACGCGAAGATAGATAGTGTCTTCCTGGCAGGCGTGCAGGGCGGCGGGCTTAAACCACGTGCTAAAGCTTTCGTGGTTGATACGCTTTTCAATTTCCCCCAGGAAGGAGGTCCACTTATCGTCATCTATCATGACTTCAACCCTTGACGATGAACACTGGGCGCGGCAGGCGATCGGCTTCGCAGCTGGCGAGAAAAGAGATTTCCACAGTTTTTCCACAGACTGGCGGGCCGTTGTGGAAATCTTTGGTGCAACCTCTAAAGTCTTTTTTTACAGTTATTTATTTTTTTAGTAAAGCTTTGCAAGGGGTTCAACGTAGCACAGCAGGCGAGTAGCGACAAGAAAAATCCACAGGCGATGCGCGCCGCCTAAACGCGCGCTTGCGAGATTCCAGGAGGTTTGCGCGAAATGACGGGACTTAGACTTTTTGTAGCTTGCCTTACAATCATCAATGTTCTCGAAGGAGTTTCGTCGCGGTTGGGGGCGCAGGAGCGCCCGCCCCGCCGCCCGCCCAAGGCGGAGAAGCCCGCTGCGCAAGACGAGGCGTTTACCATCAACGCCAACTTGGTTGTTCTCGATGTGGCTGTGTTCGACCAATATAACCGCTTCGTTGGCGATTTGAAAAAGGAAAACTTTCGCGTCTACGACGAGCAGGTCCAGCAGGAAATCGAGTACTTCAGTCGCGACGAAGCGCCGATAAGCCTGGGATTTGTCCTTGACACCAGCGGCTCGATGCGTCCCCGGCGAGCGAAAGTCACCGAGGCCGTGAAGTTTCTGGCCCGATCCGCCAAGCCCGGCGACGAGTTCTTCCTTGTGGACTTCAAAAACAAAGCCGAGTTGGCAGAAGAGTTTACGCCACGGCCGACCGACATCGAGGATGCCGTGGACAACATTGTCTGGGGCGGCGGCACGGCATTGCTCGACGCCATTCAGCTCTCGGCTGAGTATGCCGACAAGGAGGGCAAGAACCGCCGCAAGGCGATCATCGTCATCTCGGACGGCGATGATCGCGACAGCTACTATGACCGCCGCCAAATGATCAAGCTGCTTCAGGAGTATCAAGTGCAGGTCTATGTCATTGGCTTTCCCGATGAAGACGACAACGGCGGCGTTTTCAATCGCTCCGCCCGCAAGCGGGCCGTCAGCCTCATCAACGAAATTGCCAATGAAACCGGCGGTCGAGCTTTTTTTCCAAACTCTGTCAATGAGCTTCAGGACATTGCGCGTATCATCAATGCCGACCTGCGAACGCAGTACTCGATTGGCTTTAGCCCAAGCCAGGAGTTTAGCCCAAGCCAGGATAAGCGAGACGCGGGCTTTCGGCGCATCACCGTTCGGGTTGAGGATGGAAAGCGAAAGCTTGTGGCGCGAACCCGCTCCGGTTACACGCCACGCAAGGGCGATTGAGCTGGAAGCTGTGGATAAATAATTGCCATTCCTGTGGAAAAGTTGTGGAAAAGTCTAGCCTGACTAGGTCGCTACAGCCTAATTTGTTTTAGCAAGTCTTGAGCGCGTAATGTAAGTATCTGATTTTAAAGATATTTGGCTTGGGACTCAAAGTTTGCTCGACTGTGAAAAAAAATTGGCGGCCCTGTGGAAAAATTGTGGAAAAAGTGACTAAGTCGCCTTGGCTTGGGAACTTGTGGGCGCTGGCAGGGAAGCTTTGGAAGCCGATGGCTGCTCCGCGCCAAATACAAAGCCGTAGGTCATATCCGTCAGGCAGGTAATGTAGGGCTGCCAGTCCGATTCTGGTAACTCGTCTTCAAAAACGCACTTGCGGGCGACAGCCTCAACGGCGTAAACAATGGCCGTGGCTGTGATTCGCGGGTCGGCAAGTCGCGTCAATCCTATGGCGACGGCTCGGCGGAGAAGACTTTCCAAGTTTTGCACTGAAATGTCCATCAAGCTGCAACAGAGCGCTCTAACGGCTTTATCCTTAGGCGCTAGGTCGTAAATGAGGCGCGTCAGCCCTGGGCTATCCGCCTTGTTGATAAATGTTCGCTGAATGCACCGCTCAATGCAGCCGCGCAGGTCGCCGCCAGTTAGATCATCTTCCGTAAAGTTGCTAAACACGGCGTCAAGCCGTTCCGCGATGCGTTGCTCAAGCAGCAGCAAGAGCAACTGTCGCTTGTCCGAAAAGTAAGTATAGAATGACCCGATGCTAACGCCGGCAGTGGCGGCAATGTCATTGGATGTCGTTTTCTCGAAACCGCGCTCCTCGAAAAGCTGGGCGGCTGCCTGAATTAGCTTTTCGCGGGTGCGGCGGCTGCGCTCTTGCTTTGGTAAAGCCATCGCAGGCTCTGAGCCAAAGGCCAGAGGGCACTTCAGAAGCGAGTTCATGGGCGTTGGACCGGAAAGGCGGCCAAGTGGTTTTGAGCCGCGCTGAGCCATCCTAGCAAACCGCCGCCAGATATAGCCAAGGTTTTATTAGCCCGCTTTCCGAGTTAACATAGCGCAGACCGCCTTCTCCAAATGAGGGGGTTGTCGCCGCGCGGTTTTTCGTCACGGAAAGCGGGCGAACTCCGCCTAAGGCGGCGCCCCTCCTGCAAGCGCGCCGGCTAAGGAGCAAAAGAAACGGGGCGCTAGTTGTTTGACGGCGCGGTTGCGCGCGAAGTTTCCACAACTATCCGCGGACGCGAGGCGGCTTCAATCGCGCCCAGTGGCGGATTCGCCATCGGCTTCGCCTTGGCGACGTCTATGACTTTCTTCGGGAAAACATAGCCGGCAAACCAGTAGCGCCGCCGCGCCCCGCGACTCAAATTAGTTGAAAAAGGCAGAAAGGACTGGCTGATGCGATTGAAGCCGCCTGTCGCGTCCCCGTCGCTATTAACGCGCCAGTTCATCTCGCTGATAAGAATGCCGTCCTCGTAAACATCGTCCACGATGGCGACGTGCCCGCGCCCGGCGTTCTGCCAGACGATAATCGCGCCGATGCGCGCGTCGCGCGGGTTAGCGCTGGTCTGCCAGCCTTTTTCCTGCGCTGCGCGCAGCCATCTCCCGCCGTCGCCGCGCCAGTCAATGCCGCCTTCATCAGCTGCAAAGCGGTCAAAGACCTGCGCCGCATAGTAGGTGCAATAGCCCCAAGTGAAGCCTTTGTAGGGTTGGTGAAGGTTGTCCTCAACTTGCGCTGAAGCCGCCGTGGCTAAAGCGAATGTCGCGACTGTCGTCAAAAAAAGACGACCAAGCCGCTTCCCTAGGCGAAGCGCCATGTCAATTCACTCTCGAAACGCTGGGATGATGAAGTAACCAGGGCGCTCTCTATCCCGTCGCGGAAAACCCTGTCAAGTTTTTTATCAGCGGAAGCCGGATGATGCCCTTAGTCGTCATCCCTGGCCACGCCGTAGGCCAGGGCGGCGAACGCCGGCAAATTCGGACTCGGCGGCGGCAACGGGCGGCGCGACCCGCAGGCGGCATACCAGATGATTTCGTTGAGTTTGTCGGCATCCTCAAGGTCGGCATGAGCTAAATTCATTGCCAGACACCAGCGGGCCATCGCCGCTTCTGGCGCGGTCCGAGGCGGCGGGACGATGAGGTTGCTGGTCGCCACTGTCGGCAAGATCGCTCGGTATGGGCGCAAGTCCGCCTTGTCCTGAAAGATGTCCATCGGCGTGGCGTTGGCATCCAGCGCGTTCATCGGCGGCAGCCCCAGCAGTAGCTCCATCGCGCGAATCAGGCTCACGGTCGTGTGATACTCATGAACGAGTTGCCCGGGGCGATTGTAAGCGCTGATCACCAGCGCGACCGAGCGGTGACAATCCACATGATCAGGGCCGTTCTGCGCGTCGTCTTCCACCACAAAAATCGCCGTATCCTTCCAGTAGGGCGAGGTCGAGACGGCTTCAACCAACCGCCCAAGCGCGTAGTCGTTGTCGGCGACGTGAAACTGCGGCGTCGGCAGCCCCGGCGTCAGCCCGCTCGTGTGATCATTTGGCAGGCGTACAATGGAAAGATTCGGCAGCGTGGCGCGGCCCGTCTTCCGGCGCGTTTCAACATGCTCGGCGAACTCGTCCAGCCAAGCCCCAAGCCGCGACACGCCGCGAAAACGCTCGTCTCGATGACCGGTTGAAACTGCGGCGTCCAGCGCGCCGCCGCTTTCCAGCGCCGCCGCATAAGATGCCGTCGTCATCGCGTCGGGCGTATGCGTGTCGAAGTTCCGAAAGGTCGGGCAGACATGGCCTTCCAGCGTCTTTTTCGTCGGCGTCGCCGTCGCGTTCGGCGTCAGGTCGGGGTACGTCCGGCGCTGATTCGCGTTGATGGCGTCCAGCTCGCCCTGCGAGATCGTGCCAACAAACTCGCCGTAGTTGCGATAGGTCAGCCCGGCCCGCGCGGCGGCGTCCCAGAGATAAAGCGTTTCCGGCTCGGCGACATCGCGCGCGCCCTGTCGATAGGGGATGAACCGCGACAAGTACCGCTCGATGTCGTCCGCGCTTACCGGCAGGTCAAATGCGGGCGCGACGCCGGGGCGCGGCGCAAAGTTGGGCAGCCGATTAAAGCCTTCGTAATCGTACGCGCGCGACCGCCGCGAATACTCCCAGCGAAACGCCTTGTCCGTGTAGTCGCTCGACAGCGCCGCCGTCGCCCAGTTGTGGCCGTCCGGGCTGGCTTCGGAGTTGACGAAGAAGCGGTCAAACAGGCCGAAGCGCAGCGCAAGCGCGCGATGATTCGGCGTGATGTCTTGGGGCGTCCCATCGCGCGCGGTCGCTGCGTCGCCCGCGCCAAAGATGGCGAGATACGGGTCGCCGTCCGCCGGGTGACCGTCGCCGGACTTTTCCACATCCCCAAAGATGGAATCGTACGTCCGGTTTTCCTTAATAACGTAGATAATGTGCTTGATAGGCGAAGGGCCGGCGAAGAGTCGCGTTTTACGCGGGCCGAGCAGCCCGGCGTTTTGCATCGCTTGGCGCGTGTAACCGGCTAGCTCGCGGTCGTTGGGCAGCGCGATGCGGCTCAGCGTCCCGGCGACCAGCGCCACGCTGTATTGCCCGCCCTGCCGGTTTTGCCCCGTGCCGACTGGAAAGCGGTCATTGGGCGCGTTGGGAAACCGTCCTGAGGCATTGGCCACGACCGACGAGTTTTCAAAGCCGCTTCCCTTGCCGTTGCCGACAAACAGCGCGTTGCCGACGACGGCGACGGCCGAGGGATAGAGCCCGGTCGGAATGAAGCCTTTGACGAAAGAAGGTTGGCGCTTGGCCTCGCTCTCCGGCGCCTGACGCGCTTTCGATGTCGGCTTGCCTTTTGACGCCGATGCGTGACGCAGAGCTTTCACGTCATGCGCGGACGCTTCCGAGCGCGCTTGCGCGCTCAGCGCGACGACGGCAAGGCAGTTAGCCCGCGCGCCCGCGACATAAAGCGCGGTTTCGCTTTCATCAAGCGCAAGGCTTTGCGGGCTCGTTCCCCCGCGCCGCTTCTCATCGAGGCGAATGAAAATTCGCTCGATTTCAAGATCGCGGGCAGTGTCGATGACGCTGACGGCGTCGCCATCCGAATTGACGACGTAGAGCCGCGTCCCGGCGCGGTTGAGCGTCATCGCCGTTGGGTGGCGGTCAAGGTCGAGAAACTTGACCGCCTTTGTCGCCGGGTTGACAACCGCCAGCGAGTCATCGCCCCAGCAGGACACATAGACTTTTTCGCCCTGCCCAGTCGGCAGCGCGACGGCTTCGTAAGGGTAGGTCGCCTGCGTCGGGCGCTTCGGGTTTTGCAGCTTGACGGTTTCCAGAAGCGGCGCGCCGTTGCCTTGGCGAATAATGCCCAAGCTATCGCCGAGATTGTTGGCGCTGTAGAGCGTTTCGCCGTCCTGACCAACTGCCAGCCCCAGCGGGAAAACCGGGGCCAGGTTGTTGTTGTAGCGCGGCGAGGCCGGCTCGTCGGCAAAAGAGGTCACGTCAAGAAACGGCGCTTCCACCGGCGTATTGAGTTCGCCGGAGCCGGGCGTCAGTGGCGGCTCCGCGCCAGGCGTGAGCTGAAAACGCCAGATTTTATTTTCATGACCGCCGGAGACATAGAGCGCGTACGCGCCGGCCGCCGCCGGCCGCGGCGCAAAGGCCGCCCCGACGCAAACGCTCTGCGGAACAGGGAAATAAACATTTTGAACGACTGCCGGCGCGGGGCGCGCCGCCACGTCAATCACAGCCAGCGATTGGTGAAGGCGATGCGTCGAGTTGAGCTGAATGCCGAAACCGCTGTTGACGACAATTATGTAACGCCCGTCCGGCGAGGAAACCATTTTGACCGGCAACGCGCCGACGGCCGGCTGATTGGTGAGGGCGTCTCTGATGAGCGTCCCGGCCGGCGTCAGGCGAAACTCCGGTTGCGGCTGGGCGACGCGGTCGGCGGCGAGGCGTCCGCTGTTGAAAAGAAGGGCGGTCAGCGCGACGCTCGCAAAAGCGACGAGAACGAGCGGGCGCGGCAAAGGAAACCTCATGCGAGCGCTGCCGGGGACGCTGGGATTGACTCGTTAAGTCAACCATGCCGGGCGGGCGTTTCAAAAGCCTTCAGCCCGCGTTTCGCCCTGGCATAGCGTTTTTCATTACCGCTTTCAGTCCGCCGCCAATTTCAGGCCGCCGCCAATATCTTTCAAACCCTTGCGTCCTGGAAGAGACGGCCCTGCGGCCGTCCCTGATTCGCTCGCTTGCGCGGCAGTTAGCTTTAGCTAAAGCGGTCAACTAGAACCGAAACACGATGCCCGCGCTGACCCGGACGCCATTCTGGGTGTCGGCAATCCGGCTGTCGCGGATGAACTGGTAGTCCACTGAAACCAATCGAAGCGCCACTCGCTTGCTCTGCGTCAGGCTGACATCCACGCCGCCGCCGCCAATAAAAGTAAACGAGGTTGCATTATCCTCAATGCGCGGTATGCCTGGCGCGTTGGTGGAAAGCCGGGTGCTGACGCGCGTTGCGCCAAACAAGGCGCGGACAAAGGGATCAACTCGCCCATCTGGGTTGAAGCGGTAAATCGGCCCGGCGACAAACGTGTTATACCGCGCCCGCAGGTCGGCTGTGACTCTGGAGGGCGGCGTCCCGACGGTGACGCTGGTATCGCGGTTGCCCGCGCCAAAGGCGTACTCCCCATTGACGCCAAAGTTTTTGGCGAGCCAAAGGTTGGTTCCCACGCTAAAGCCGTTAGCCTTCAAGCTATCGCCATTGGAGCGATTGTTTTGAAAAGCGTAGGCGCCGTAAACATCGACCCGTCCGCTTGGCGCGGATTGCGCTTGAGACATTGCGCTAAAAGACAAAAAGGTAAGGGCGAGCAAAGCCAGTTTTTTCATATTTCATTCCCGGGCCTTTCAACGAGATTCGCGCCGAAAGCGGAAAAGCCGCAGGCGACGCGGCGGAGCGGGTAACGATCGCTACCGCCAGAAGGTTCGATTTTTCCTTCGTGAGCGAGAGTGAAGAAGCGAGCGAAGGATTGCATCAGCCCGTCGCCAAGGCGCGCGGGCGGGGGCGCTCCGCGGCGGATGAAGGCCGCGGCGTTGGTTATGCGCTGTCGCTCGGGCTGAAGCGTTGCCGATGAAGGCGCCACTCGGCGCGCGACTGACCCCAGATTTCGACTGGCTCCTGGTGATATGGCTCCGGCAGGCGTCCCATCCCGCGGCGGCGCGCGCCGAGACGCTCAGCGACTCGTTGCGAGGCAAGGTTATCCGGCGCGATGCAGTGGATGACCTCATCCCAGCCAAGCGTGTCAAAGGCGTAATCAAGGCAGGCGGCGGCGGCTTCGGTAGCGTAGCCCCGTCCCCACGCATCGCGGTGCAGCGCCCAGCCGACCTCCGCCCCGGGCCAGCCGTAGGGATGCCACGGTCCAATCCGTCCCACCCAGCGGCCGGTCGCCCGCTCCAGCGCGGAGAACATAGCGACGCCAGTCAGAGCCCACGCGCCGGCCATGCTCATGAGCGCGCGCCAGGCGACAGCCGGAGGCTGCGCGCCGCCGATGTGCCGAGCGACCTCCGCATCAGCCATCATTTCGGCCCAGCGGGGAAAGTCGCTCAGCGCCGGCGGACGAAGAATCAGCCGCGCTGTGGTCAGCGCAGGCGATTGAAGCCGCGACTGGAAGTCGTCAGACAAGCTCACGCTTTTTACCTTCTTACTTTCTTGCCTTTGCGCTTTCTTGCCTTTGCGAGGGTGGCTGGCGTCGCGCCAAGCTCCCGGGCGACGCCTCCACCGGCGGCTACAGCGCGCCGTTTCGCCAGTCGCCATCGACCTGCCGCCACTTGACCGAGTCGAGCCGCCACCGTCCGCCCTGGCGGAGCAAGACGTACCGCCGGCGGCTTTGAAATCCCGTATTCCGTTGCGTCTCTACCACGGCCCGGCGGGATGACTCGATAGCGACGCCCAGAATGGTCTCCTGGTCAGGCTGATACTCTGGCGGCCGGCTAAACGAGCCGCGGCGGCCGTAGGGCCTCGCCTTGGGCGTGCAAAATTGAGCGAACACGGCGTCCTGTCCGGCTTGGATGCCGTACTTCTCAAGAAAGCCATTCTCGCCCGCCCGCTTGGCCTCATCCATCGCTGCCGCTGCGGACAGCTCCCAAGCGTGCATGGCGGCTATGAAGTCCCGAACAACGGCCGCCGGATCGTCGTCCGCCGGCTTTGCCTCGCCGCTACCTTTTCTCATCGCTCCCGCCTCGTTCAAAGAAAAAAATCCCGCTCCCGTCCCTGTCAAGCGCAGCAAACGCTCTCGCGCCCCAGGGTTTTTCCTCCAGCGTTCCTTTTGGATGGATAACGCCCGCGTGGCGACATTCCTCATAGAGAGCTTCAATGTTATCCACCGCCACTCTGCAAGCGGTATTCCCGGCTATGTTCTTGTCCGGGCAGGCTCATAGGCGGATTTCTACCGCATCGCGCCGAATGGCGGCGTAATCGCCATATTGAAAAGCTCTGTAAATCCCAGCTTTTTCTTATAAAACTCAAGCGAAGCCACTACCTCGGCAGCGGGAAATTTTGGCACAGCGTATGTGAGCATCGCCTCTCCCTTTGTGCAAATAACTTGTGTGAAAATAAACAAAGCCGCGCTCGGCGCAGCCCGGGCGTGGATGATAAAAGGCTATCTGGAGGGGAGTCCGGCTAGCGCCTTATGTTGCCCGTCGCCTACCACACCTCTCCTTCCCGCCACTCGACCGTTAGCAAAGCGTTGAGGTCGAGCGCTGGCGTACCCGACAGCCGGTAGATCATCACTTCCTCCCCCGGCGTCGGCAACAGCCCTTCCTTAGCGCGCGCGGCCAGCGGCCCGCGCCACAGCTCCCACCCGAGTCGCTCGTAGAACCTGACATCAGACGGCGACAATGCCCCGATCTCGAACCCGTCAAGGCATCTCGTCAGTCGCTGCATCACCGCCGAGGCATACCCCCGCCGCTGATGCTTTGGCGCGGTTGCCACCGCTTCCACGTAGGCGGTTCGTAAGATTCTGTCTTCCTCGATTTGCAGCCAGCGCGTTACCCATGCAGCGTGGCTGACGAGTGTGCCGGAGTGTCGCGCCAACAGGTGCACGGGGTTCGGTAAAAGGTCCAAGTAGTAGAGAAAATCCTCTTCATAGGCAGCCGAACACAAGTCTATGATCTCCTGACGCGAAGACGCGGCAAGGCTACCGGATGGGACAACCTCGAATGTAAGCTCGCTTTGCGCGTTCATAGCAGAGGAGACGCCGACAATGGGGATTCGAGCAAAGGGATTTTAAGAAGCATCATAACGATGCGCCACGCCCAGGATTGGATCGCTGGCAGCCGCGTCAAGCGTCCGCGCGAGCCAAGCGAAGCTAGCGGACCCGCGCCACCGCGGCCATCGCCGTCAGGATAGCTAACGCCGTCAGAAACGAAGCCAAGCTCGCGTCTCCATAGGCGATGACGCCGCCGGTCGGGAGCGCGCCAATCAGCGGATTGAAGACGAGCGAGCCGGCGGCCTGGGCGGCGCGCCCTCCGTAGCGCTGAGTTGGCAGTAGCGTGGTTCCCCCACCGCCGGCGCGCTTGCAAGTCTCTTGACAGTCCGCGACCAAGCGCCCAATACTGGCGCAAGTTACCGGTCGCGTGGAGAAGTCGCATAGTGGCCTAGTGCGCTGGTTTGCTAAACCAGTGTACGCGAAAGCGTACCGAGGGTTCGAATCCCTCCTTCTCCGCCATTTCGCCCTTGCCCGTCCCTTTGATTGATTTCCTCCTCGCGCCAAGGTTCTCCGCCGGGGATTTAATCCGCTTGGCTTCCCAGGGCAAGACGCCTGCCGATGAAAAACGCCAGCCTCCTTGCGCCTGCCTTGATTTTTCTGATGGCTTCTCCCGGTTGGGGGCAGAAGCGGGTCAAGTTTCCGCCCGGACGAACATCGGTCACCCTGAAAGGGCGGACAACCGGCGGTCCGAGCGAAAGCGGCGGGATAAATCCGGTCGCTTACGGCTTGCGCGCCCGGCAGTGACAGACGATGACCTTGCGACGGACTTCATCCTGCAAGAGTGCCGTCTTCGGCGTCTATGCGCCAGGCATGGAACTCATTGAAGGCGCGCAGCAAGTGACGGCCTGGAGCGGGCGGCTGCCGGCGACGGGCGATTACGAGATCATCGCGTACCCGGAAGACGGGCGATCCAACGCCGCCTTCGCGCTTGAAATTGCCATTCGAGTGAAATCGCCCTGAGGTCAGGCGGGCAAAGCGCTGCGCATCCGCTTTCGCCAACCCTCGGTCTCGCTCGTCCCAATTGCTCGCCTTGACAACGCAATGAAGCCTTTCAGCCTATTTTCGCTTTTCCTCTTTAGCAGCCTGTGGCTTGCCACGGCCGGGGCGACAGAGTCAGCCATTTTGACCGGTCGAGTGCGGAATGTGTCGGGCGCGCCCGTCGCCGACGCGCGGCTGGCGCTGCTCACGGCGCGCCAAACGGTCGCTGCCGTCGCGACCAGCGCGGCCGACGGCGGCTATCGCTTTGACGACCTCGCGCCGGGCGCTTATGAGCTTGCCGTTACGGCCGCCGACGGGTTGGCGGCGCGGCTGGCGGTGTCGCTGGTCGCGGGCGTCGAGACAAGCCGCGATGTCGTCGTCGCGATGTCGCCGGTCGCCGAAACCGTGACGGTGACGGCCGAAGTCGGCCTGGTTCAGGATAAGGATGAGCTTGGGCAAATCGTGACGGTCATCCCGCGGGCGCGCCTGCGCGAGCGCGCCATAAGCGGGCTTTCAGAAGCTTTTGCCGAGGAAGTCGGGCTCTCTGTCCAGCAGACCAGCCCGACGCTGGGCGGCGTGTTTATCCGTGGGCTCGTCGCCAGTCGGGTGTCGGTTTTCGTGGACGGCGTCCGCTACACGACCGGCGCGCAGCGCGGCGGCATCAGCACGTTTTTCAACCTGCTGGAGCCGAGCGGCTTGCGCGGCGTCGAAGTCTTGCATGGGCCGCAAGGGGCGCAGTACGGCAGCGACAGCCTCGGCGGGAGCGTTCAGTTGCTCACGGCGACCGCGCCGCTGACGGCATCCGGTCTTGAATTTCACGGCGAAAGCTCGGCATTTGGGTCGAGCGCCTTCGCCGGCTTCGGGAACGCCGTCCGCCTTGCCGTCGGGACGCCGCGCTTCGGGTCGGTCATCAACCTGGCTGGACGGCGCATCAACACGCTGCGCGCCGGCGGCGGGATTGACTCGCGGGCGGCCGTGGCGCGCTTTTTCGATTTGCCGTCCAGCCGTTTTTACGGCGAGCGCCAGCCGGACACAGCGTTCACGGCATACGCCGGCAGCCTCAAAGCCGTGGCGACGCTGGCCGCGGGCCGCCAGTTGGTCTTTCATTACCAGCGCGGGCAACAAGACGGCGGCAAGCGGTCGGATCAACTGCTAGGCGGCGACGGCAACCTCGTCGCCAAGCTCGGCAATTTGATGCTCGACTTTGGTTATCTGCGCTACGATGGGCAGCGCGTCGGCTGGCTGGACAGCCTCACGGTCACGGGCAGCTTCAACGTCCAGCGCGAGGAGCGCGTCAATCAGGGCGGGCAGGGCAATCCGACGGCGCTGATTGGCGCGCAGTACGAGCGGGCGCGGTCGGTCGGCGTCTCGCTCTGGGGCTCGAAGTCGCTGCCGGGCGGGCATACGCTGCTGGGCGGCGCGGATTTCTACCGCGACGCCCTGCGGGCGCGCGCCTTTGACGCCAACCCGACGACGGGCGCCGCCGCCGCCCGCCCTCGCGTCCCCAACGGGGCGTATTTCAACAACTACGGCTTTTTCCTGCAGGATGCATGGGATGCCGCGCCCAATCGGTTGCGTCTGTCGGCGAGCCTGCGGTACGGCGTGGCAGCGTACCGCGCGCGGGCGCGCGACAACGCCCTTGTCGGCGGCCGGGCCGTCGTTGAAGACGACGCCGTTCGCGTCTCCGCTTGGACTTTCCGCGTCAGCGGAGCCTGGCAGCTGGGACGCGGATTCGTCCTGGCTGGCAACGCGGCGCGCGGCTTTCGCCCGCCGAATATGACGGATTTAGGCTCGCTCGGCTTGCAGGGCAACGGCGTTTATGAGGTCGCCGCCCCGGCCGTCGCCGGGCGGAACGCCTTCATCGGCACGACCGCCGACGCCACGGCCGTCTCGACAGGGCTGCCCGTCAAGCAGGTTATTCCCGAAAGCAGCCTGAGCTACGAGGGGAGTCTGCGCTATCGGAACGGCTGGGTGGACGCCGACGTTACGGTCTTTGTCACCAACGTCAACGACCTGCTGACGACGCAGACGCTGATTTTGCCGCCGGGCGCGGTCGGGACGCGCCTTGGAACGGAAATCATCACGGCGCAGTTGCCGACCGGCGCGGTGTTCGTCGCGTCGGCCGCGAGTCCGGCGCGGGTCCGGGCGAACTTCACGGACGCGCGGATCTACGGCGTGGAAAGCTCAGCGGGCGTCAAGCTGACGGAAAGCTGGTCGCTCGGCGGCAATTTCACGTGGTTGCAGGCGGAAGACCGCGCGACGGGGCTGCCCCCGGATGTTGAGGGCGGGACGCCGCCGCCGCAGGGCGCGCTTCGCCTGCGCTATCAGCTGCCGGGCCGGAGGTGGTGGGCGGAAGGCGTCGCCGCCGCCGCGCATCGGCAAACCCGGTTGTCGTCGCTCAACCTGGATGACCGACGAATTGGCGCGGCGCGGACGCGGACGCAGATTCAGAACTTTTTCCGGCGCGGCGCGACCGTCCGGGGTTTCGTTGAGGCGGGTCTCGACGGGCGCTTTGGCACGGCGGATGACCGCCTGCGGCTGACCGGGGAAACGCTGGCGCAAATCCAAGCGCGCGTTTTAGGGATGGCGACGAGCGCCCCGATGTTTCCGGCGTTGCCGGGCTGGATGACGCTCAGCCTGCGCGGCGGGTATCGGTTCGGCGAGCGGCATGACCTGTTGGTCGCGCTCGATAACCTCTTGGATCAAAACTACCGAGCAATTTCATCGGGCATCGACGCGCCGGGGCGCAATCTGACCGTCCGCTACACGGTGCGGTTCTAGCTTTCCCCGCTCCCGCGCCTGCGCCGCGCTTGAAACTGGCGCGCAGCTTCGACAAAACCGCGTCGGCTGTGGAATTATACCCCCGTCAACCTTGCGGATGGTGATCACTGTCTATGAGTCAATCACTGCCCATCCTTGAAGGCACGAAGCGGATTCCGATCTTTCCGCTTCCGGTGGCGCTGTTCCCGGGAACGATGCTGCCGCTGCATATCTTCGAGGAGCGGTACAAAGCCATGATGCGCGACTGCCTGGCTGGGGAAAGGATTTTCGGAGTGACCTTTGTCATGGGGCGCGAAGGGTTTCCGCCGCCGGTTGGGCGGGTTGGCTGCGCCGCTTTCATTGTCGCCACCGTCCCGCTGGAAGGGGGGCGAATGAACATTCTCACCACCGGGCTTACGCGCTACCATGCGCTGGAATACTTCCAAGAAGAGCCATATCTAGAAGGGCTGGTGACCTTCTTTGCCGACCAGCCGGCGCGCGCGGACCTCACGGAAGTCGCCAACGCCGTGCGCTCGACCTTCCGGCGCACCATCAAGGCGATTCGCGCCGTGAGCCGCGAGGACGACAACTTTCCTGATGAGTTGCCCGACGATCCGCAAGCTTTATCTTTCCTGGTGGCTTCGCTGTTGCAGATGAGCGACGAGCAAAAGATGACGCTCCTAGAGCTAACTGACACGGGCGAGCGGCTGGAGCGGTTGCGTCGGCTGTTGATCCCGGCGGTCGAGAAGTATGAGTTGCGCGCGGCGGTCAACGAGCTTGCCAAAACGAACGGGCATGGGCCTCGCGGGACGCTTGAGCGCCTTGACCCGTGACGCCTTGCTGAGGCGATTATCCCGCCTTGCCCGTCGCGCGGCGGCGCGCGCGCTGTGGGCGACGGCTTGGTGGGGGCTTGGCGCATGGGCGCCAAGCCCCTGCGCCCAGGAGCGCCCGGCCATCCCTGAAGATACGCTCGTGACCCTGCGCGCGCAGCAGGTGCTAGTCCCCTTCACGGTGACGGATCGCCTGAACCGCCCTGTCACCGAGCTTGCCGCGGATGATGTCAAGCTCTTTGAAGACAACATCGAGCAGGAGATCGTCGCGCTCCGGCGCGCGCCCAGCTTGCCCGTCACGGTCGTGATCGCGCTTGACTGTAGCGGCAGCATGGCGCGCCGTCTGCCGTTGGCGAAGCGGGCCACGCTGGCGTTTCTGGAGCGCCTCCTGCGCTTGCCGCAGGATCGAGCGGCGCTCATCGCCTGTCAGCAGGACCTCCTGCTGGCGCAGCCGCTGACCGGCGAGCTGGCGGCGTTTCGGCAATCGCTGGCGACGCTGGACGAGCGATTGCCAACGCCCCTTGGGCGGGTGTCGCCCTTTGAGCCAGCGAAAGCCGCGCCGCCCGGAACCGCCCTGTATGCAGCTATCTACGCCGCAATTGACCTGCTGGCGACCGGGGGCGGCGAGGATGGCCGAAGGCGCATCGTGGTGGTCGTCAGCGATGGGTTTGATAGCGAGGGGATTATCCGGGCGGGCGAGGTGATTGAGCGCGCTTGGCGCAGCGGCGCGAGCATCTACGCGCTGGGGATTGGGCAGCCCGACCTGACGGCCGCCGATGCCAGCCAAACGGTCAATCGGACGGAGCTTGAGCGCCTGTGCGCGTCAACCGGCGGGCAGGCGTTTTTCCCGCGGCTTGACCGCGAGTTTTTTACGGCCTTTGATCAAATTGACACGGATTTGCGGCAGTGCTTCGTCCTGGCGTACACGCCGACGAGCGAATCCGCCGCGTTTCGCGCCATTCGCATTGAAGTGCCGCGCCATCCCGACTGGAAGACGCGCCACCGCGCCGGCTACTACGCTAATCCCAGTGAGTGATCGCCCCCCATGAAGGCTTGCTCGTTACATCCGTTTCGTTGGCTTGGCTTCGCCGTCCTGCGGTCTGCCGCTGTCGGCTGGGCTCTGCTCGTCCTAGGGGAGTCCAGCGGCTTTGGGCAGACTACTCGTCCGGCCGCCAAGCGCAAGGCGGCGCGACCGGCCGCGCCGGAGGGCCGTCCGCCAGGGCCGGTTGAGGCCGCGCCGCGCGTCTCGAAGGATAAGTATCCGCCGGTCGAGGCGCGCGTGGCCGCCTACCGCGAGCAGCTTGAGGCCAAAAAAATCAAGCGCGAAGACACGCAGCCTTATCTCGTCGCCAGCGTCGAGGTGCTTGGCATTTCCGAGACGGCGCGCGGCTATACGGCTTTTATTCGCGTCGAGGATGGAACGACGCTGGTCGTGCGCGCCGGCATGCGGTTTTACGATGGCGTGATTGAGCGCATCGAGCCGGGGCGGATTCTTTTTCGAACAAAGCGGCAGCTGGTCGAAAAACGCTACGGGCAGGCGATTGACGCCGAGAAGGCGGCGCCCGATCAGCCGCCGGAGTTGTAACCTGTTTTGGAAAAGGGACGCCATCTATGTGCGGGATTGTTGGCTATGTCGGCGCGAAGCCGGTCGTTTCGGTGTTGCTGGACGGCCTCAAGCGCCTGGAATACCGAGGCTATGACTCGGCCGGCATCGCCGTGGTCGCCGATGGGCGGCTTGAGCTGCGGCGCGCTTCGGGCAAGCTTTTCAACTTGGAAGCCGCGATTCAGCGCGCGCCGCTGGAGGGAAGCTACGGCATCGGGCATACCCGGTGGGCGACGCACGGGCGACCGACCGAGGAAAACGCCCATCCGCACCGCGACGCGGCCGGGCAAGTCGTGGTCGTCCACAACGGCATCATCGAGAACTACCTGTCGCTCAAGCGGGCGCTGGAGCGACAGGGCCACGCCTTCGCGACGCAAACTGACACGGAAGTGATCGCGCATCTCGTCGGCAAATACCGGCAATTGGGCCTTGCGCTTGCCGACGCCGTTCGCCGCGCCCTGGCGGAACTGGCTGGGATGTTCGCCATCGCGGTCATTGCATCCGACGAGCCGAACACCATTGTGGCGGCGCGCTTCGGCCCGCCGGTTGTCGTCGGGCTTGGGTCGGATGAAAGTTTCGTGGCGTCGGATGTCACGGCGATTCTGCATCACACGCGGGATGTCGCCTTCCTCGATGACGGTCAGATGGCCGTCGCGCGCGCCGACGGGGTGGCGTTCACCGACTTTGCCGGGCGCGCCGTCGCGCCTCTGGTTCAGCGCGTGACGTGGGACCCGATCACGGCGGAGAAGGGCGGCTTCAAGCACTTCATGCTTAAGGAAATCCACGAGCAGCCGCGCGCCATCCGCGACACCCTGGCCGGACGGGTCAGCCTGGACGAAGGTCGGGTTTATCTTGATCCGACGGCCATTCCCGAAGCCGTCTGGAAAGGGTTCGACCGAGTGATGATCGCCGCCTGCGGCACGAGTCGGCATGCCGCGCTGTTCGGGAAATCCGTGATTGAAGAGCTGGCGCGCATCCCGGTTGAGGTGGATTACGCCAGCGAGTTTCGCTACCGCAACCCGCTGCTGGATGAGCGAACATTGGCGGTCGTGATGACGCAGTCCGGTGAAACGGCCGACACCGTCGCGGCGCTGCGCGAGGCCAAGCAGCGCGGCTGCCTGACCTTTGCCATTTGCAACGTGCCCGGCTCGATGGCGGCGCGCGAAGCCCACGGCGTTTTGCTTACGCATGCCGGGCCAGAAATCTCGGTGGCCTCGACTAAGGCGTTTACCGCCCAGCTTGTCGCGATCTACCTGTTGGCGCTTCATCTTGGGCAAGTCCGCGCCGCGCTGACGCCGACAGCCGTCAGGACGCGCGTGGAGCAACTGCTGGCGCTGCCAACCAAAATGGAAGCGGCTTTGGGACAGGACGCTGCCGTGGCGGAGCTGTCGAAGGAGTTTTTTCGCGCGTCGGATTTTCTCTATCTGGGCCGCGGCGCGCACTTCCCCATCGCGCTTGAGGGCGCGCTCAAGCTCAAGGAAATCAGCTACATTCACGCCGAAGGCTTCCCCGCCGGAGAAATGAAGCACGGGCCGAACGCCCTGATTGACGAGCGCCTGCCGGTCGTCATGGTTATGCCCCGCGAAGCCGGCAATCCGGCTTCGGAAGCGCGCTATGAAAAAACGCTGTCGAACTTGCAAGAAGTCAAGGCGCGCGATGGGCGCGTCATCGCCATCGTGACGGAGGGCGACACGGCGGCGGCGGCGCTGGCCGAGCACGTCATTCCCATCCCGGCCGCGAGCGATGCGCTGTCAGCGGCGCTGGCGGTGGTGCCGTTGCAGTTGCTGGCGTACCACATCGCCGTGCGGCGCGGATGCGACGTGGATCAGCCGCGCAATCTCGCCAAGAGCGTGACGGTTGAATAAGGCGTGTTCCACGTTGAGAAGTTTCTTGCCCCGCTCTTTTTTCCCTTGTCGCTGGCGCTGCTCGGCCTTGGCGCGGGCCTGGGGCTGCTATGGCTTTCGCGCTGGCAACGCGCCGGCAAGGCGCTGGTCACGGCGTCCGTCGCCTTTCTCGCGGTCGTCAGCCATGGCTGGACGTCTAACGCGCTGCTGCGTCCGCTGGAGCGCGAGCAGTCCGTGTTTGCCCCGACCGGGGCGATCCCGCCCGAATGGCAAGGCCTGCGCTGGATCGTCGTCCTTGGGGGCGGCGTGAGCGCGGATGAAAGCCTGCCGCCGACGCAGCGTTTATCGAATGCCTCGCTACAGCGACTCGCAGAGGGCATTCGCTTGCAGCGCCTGCTGCCGGCGGCGCGGCTCGTGACTTCGGGCGGCGCGGTTTTCGCGTCGCCATCGTCCGGCGAGGTCATGCGCGAGGCGGCCTGCGCGCTGGGCGCGCCCCCGGAGCGAGTGACCGTCCAGCCGACAGGGCGGAACACGGTTGAGGAAGTCGCGGCGCTGGCGGCGATTGTCGGGATGGAGCCATTTTTGCTCGTGACTTCCGCCGCCCACATGCCGCGGGCGCTCGACGCTTGTCGGGCGCAAGGGCTGATGCCGCTGCCGGCCCCGACCGACTTCCTGACGACGGGGGGCGATGGCGTCTGGACGCCGGGCGATATCTACCCCAGCGGCGCGGCGCTCCATCAATCGGAGCGCGCGGCGTATGAATATCTGGGCCGGCTGCGGTGGCGCAGGCAATAGGCGCGGCGCGGCGCCGCCCAGGCGCGCGCGAGATATAGCGCCCCGATGCCGGCGACGCCCAGCAAAACGCCCAAGCTGTCAATCCCGACATCGGCCAGCGAGCCGCTGCGCTCCGCCGTGAACGTTTGCCGCCATTCATCCAGTCCGGCGTACAGGATGGAAACGGTGGCCGCGCCGAGTCCGGCCTGCCACGGCGACCACTGGCTCGCGCGCCGCAGGGCGACATGCCAAAACAGCGCCAGCAAGGCGTATTCCGTGACGTGACCCAGCTTGCGGACGATAAGGTGAAAGGTCTCGATGGATTGGGAATCCAGACTCGGCAGCCACCACCGCAGCCAGCCCCGCGCCAGCGGCGCCGTGTTGCCCCAGGCCAGCCAGTCGCTTGAAAAAACAAAAATAGCCGCCATCCAGCCGACGGGCAGCAACAGCCACTGCCCGCGACGCTGAGCATCCGTCATAGCGAAATCCGTTTGAAGATGGGTTCGGGCATGAGCCGAATGGCCAACATAATGAAGCGCCAGAAAAACGGCGTATAGACGTCGCCGTCGGCGCGCTCCAGCGCCCGGGCGATGTCGCGCGCCACCCGTTCGGGCTTGGCCGCGATGGGCGGGAGCTTCAGTCCGTAGGTCATCGGGGTGTCCACAATGCCCGGCTTAATGGTCACAACCCGCACCCCTTTCTTGAACAGTCGCTGCCGCAGTCCCTGACAAAAAACCGTCACGCCGGCCTTGGCTGATCCGTAAACGTAGTTGCTTTGGCGTCCGCGGTCGCCGGCGACGGAGGAAATGACGCCAATGACGCCCTTTCCCTGACTTTCAAAATAGTTCGCCGCATGCGTCACGATGGAAACCACGCCGGTGTAGTTGGAAGCGATCATCGCTTCGGCGGCGGAAACATTGCGTTCCGCCTCGATTTGGTCGGTCAGCGTGCCGAAGGCGACGAGGATCCCGTCCAGGCGTCCGGCGCGCTCGACCGCCAAGGCAAAAACGGCGGCATGGCTGGCGAGATCGCAGGCGTCGAAGGCAATGCCAAAGGCTTGAACGCCATGCCGCAACCGGGCGTCGGCTACGATGCGCTCGACTTCGGAAAGGTTGCGGCCGGCGAGAATCAGCGTCGCGCCGCGTTTCGCCAGTTCAGCGATGACGGCGCGAGCGATGCCCGAAGTCGCGCCAAAAATGGCGTAAGCTTGCGCCATGCAGCTTCAGATGACGGCTGTTTCGTGCAGCAGCTCGCCTTTGGCGAACCGCTCGATGGAAAGCGGCGCGACGTCAAGCGAGCGGGATTCGCCAAACAGGATCATTTCCGCGATGGCCGTCCCCATGGCCGGCGAGTGCATGATGCCGTGTCCGCTGAAGCCGGCGCACACGTAAAAGCCTTCGACGCCCGGAACGGGTCCGACAATGGCGTGGTGATCAGGCGAAATGTCGTAGAGACCGCCCCAGCAGCGCCGCAGGTTGATCGAGGCGTTTTCAAGACAGGGGACGCGCGGCAGGGCGCGCTCAATGATGGCGTCAATAAAATCGGGATTGAAGGTCGTATCGAAGCCTTCCGGCTCGCTCGGGTCGGCCCAGCCGAGCATGACGCCGTCGCCTTCCTTGCGCAGGTAGCAGCCAGTGCTCAGGTCAACCAGCATCGGCAGCTCGCGGGGCAGCTCGTCAAATCGCTCCGTCGTCACGATTTGCCGCTTCGTGGGGCGGATCGGAATGTCCACGCCCAGCTTGCGTCCGACCAGATGCGCCCACGCGCCGGCGGCGTTGACGACCGCGCGGGCGGCGATAGGTCCGTGATTGGTGACAACGCCCGTGACGCGACCGCGCTCAACGACAAAGTCTAAGACTTCCGTTTCCAGCTCGATGCGCGCGCCCTGCTCGCGGGCTTTTCGGTTGAAGCCCTGCATGATGCTGTAGGGGTCAACGAAGCCGTCCGTCGGACAGTAGGTTCCCCCAAGAATGTCCTCGACGTAAAGCTGCGGGACAAGCTTGGCGATGTCCTCCCGCGAGAGAAATTCCGCCGGGACGCCCTCCGCCTGCTGCACGCTAAGGTTGTGGCGCAGGTAATCCACATGCGCCGGCTCGGTCGCCAGGAAGAGATAGCCGTAGCGCCGATATTCCGGATCCTGTCCGGTGAGTTCCTCAAAGTCGTTGAAAAAGTCGATCGAAAACCGCGACATGCGGATGTTGACCGGGGTGGCGAACTGCTGTCGGACGCCGCCCGCGCTACGTCCAGTCGAGTGCTTGCCCTGGAAGTTCTCGCGCTCGAGAATGAGAACGTCGCGGCAGCCATGGCGGGTGAGAAAATAGGCGACGCTGCATCCAATCACGCCGCCGCCGATGATGACAACTTCAGCTTGCTTATTCATAAATCAAAGAGTTCGCGGCCAAAATTTTTCATGCCTGATTTCCTCTGCCTGGGCGTTTCGCGCGCCGCTCGCTAGGCGTCCACATCCTCTTTCTCGCGCTCAAGCTCCTCGAAAAGGTTGTCGTAGCAGGACTGGCACACTGACCGATAGCCAAACTGGCGAACGACCTCGGCGAGTTCTGGAATGCGCGTAATGTCAAAAAGCTGCCGGGCGGGTTCGTCGCAGCAGTCGCAGAAAGCTCGCGTAGGCATCGTCGTTCGTCCTGGATAAGGGAGGCGGCCGAAGCGTCCGCCGGGCGGTCAACTAAGGCTGAAAGCCGAGATGGAGCTACGTATCCGTGGTAGGCCGCCGGCTAGAATGACAGGCGGCAGTAATAATCTACGCCAAAATGCGAAACATTGTGCGTAGCGTAACGCACCTTGCTCCCGCTTGGTAATTGCCCGGCTTCTGAAGGCGGCTTAGGCTCAGCGCCCTGTCGCGGGTCGCTCCGGCGCGCGGCGGGCGCTTTGACGGCGCGAGCGATACAGCCCATCGCGAGAACGCTCGTTTCCTTCCCAGCGGCAAGCGAAATAGCGGTCAGCAAATGGATCTGCGCGGACGCGACGATTTGCGCAAGGGCGTTCATAAAGGATCAAAAAAATGGCCAAGGAAGCGCGGGATAACCTGGAAAAAGGATAGCTTGGAAAAGGGCGGGCTTGCCAACGCCGAGCCCATAAGCGGCGCGGCGCGGATGGCTGCGCGAGCTGTCCCGGCTCGCGTTCGTCGGCTCGGCTTTGCCGCGCGCGGGAGACGCGCTTTAATTAGTCAGCCTTTGTAGCGCGTCCGCAAATCACGGGAGCTATGAGCGCATGGCAGCCGCGCCGGTCGCATCGTCGGGAATGGAGTTGTTGGGGCTGACGCGCCAACAACTCTGCGCGCGTCTTGCGGAGCGCGGGCTTCCGGCCTATCGCGGACGGCAAATTTTCCGGGCGCTTCATCAACGACTCGTTCAAACGCTCGATGCCGTCCATGAACTGCCGAAGGCTGCGCGCGCCGGGCTTGCCGAAGAGGCCGATCTTTCGCCGTTGCGGCTCGACCAAGTTTTTGAAGCCGCGGACGGCACGCGACGCTACTTGTTTTCAGTGCGCGGCGGACACGCCATCGAGACCGTCTGGATTCCCGACGGCGAGCGCGTCACGTTGTGCCTCTCGTCACAGGCCGGCTGCCCGATGATGTGCGCCTTTTGCGCCACGGCGACGCTGGGGCTGCAGCGCAACCTGACGGCCGGCGAGATCGTGGCCCAGGTTTTGTCTGTCCTGCGCGACGCTGGTCGCCGGACGGGACAGCCGCGGCCGGCAGCGCTTAACCTGGTGCTGATGGGCATGGGCGAGCCGTTGCTCAACTACGACCACGTTCTCCAGGCGCTGCGCATTCTGGCCGATCCTGAAGGCCTGCATATCGTCCCGCGCCGCGTGACGCTGTCAACCGTTGGCATCGTTCCCAAAATCGCGGCGCTGGGGCGCGAGCCGGGTCGTCCCAACCTGGCGGTTTCGCTGACTGCGCCCACGGATGAGCTGCGCGCGCGACTGATGCCGGTCAGCCTGACCTACCCGCTGGCGACCCTCCGGCAGGCCTGCCTGGACTTTCCCCGGCGCAGCGGCGAGCGCATCACGTTCGAGTATGTTCTGCTCGACGGCGTGAACGACGGCGAGGCGGAAGCGCGGGCGTTGCTCCAGTGGCTTGCGCCGCTGCGCGCCCGCGAAGCGGCCAAGGTCAACCTTATTCCGCACAATCCCGCGCCTGGCATTCCATTTCGCCCCTCGCCGCCAGAGCGCATCGCCCGCTTTCAAGCCCGATTGCGAGCGAAGGGCCTGCCGACCTACATTCGTCGGCCGCGCGGGCGGGATATTTTCGCTGCCTGCGGGATGCTTGCGGCCACGTCGTCGCCGTCGGCATAATGCGCCGCGCAATCGTTTCCAACCGCTTGCGGCTCGGAATGTTCCGTACTGGGAGGGAGCCCCGCTGTGTCCCTGCGGATGTGGGTTTCTAAATCGCTCACGCCAGAGTTGATCTACCAGCTTCAGCAGTTGGTTCTCAACCTGTCGCGTCAGGTGGGCGACGCTCCGCTGGCCGTCGCTTTTTTCGACGACGAACGGTTTCGCGCGCTGGCCTCGATCGGCTACGCGGACTTTGCCCGCGAGACCCTGGAAGCGATGCTGACCGAGCGCCTCGCCGCCATTCAGTCGAATCAGCTGACGGAAGCGACGCGCGAAACCTTGCCCGGCTTTCCCTTTGCGGCGGCCGGCAGCGCGAGCGTTTTGCTCCAGCGTCTAGCGCTGGATCACTTGCTATGCGGCGCGCTGCTGGTCGAGGGAGCGCCGGCGGCGAAGCTGTCGGCCGCGATCGAGGGGCGTCTCGTGGCTTGGTCGTTTCTTGTGCGCGAGAGCGGGTGGCGCGCCCGCTTGACCGAGGCGGAAGCGCAAATTGCCGAATTAGGCCGACAACTGGAAGCGACGCGCCACGCGGTCGAGCGCCTGACCGAGCTGGGCGAGCAGGCGATCCGCGACCGCGAGAAGTTCATTGCCAATGTGGACTACGAGCTGCGCGCGCCGCTTACGGCGGTGCTTGGCTACTGCGAAATGATTCAGGACGCTGCGTATGGCGCGCTGAGCGATACGCAGCGCGAGTTCGTTCGCCACATTGAATCGGGCGGTCATGCCCTGCTGCATATCGTGGACGATCTGATGCGGTTGGCGCGGCTTGAGCGCGGCGGCGACGTGCTCGACGTGCGCGAATTCTCGGCGGCAAGCTTGTTTCAGTCGCTCCAGTCATCGTTCGCGCCGATTGCCGAGCGTCGCCGAGTGAAGCTGACGGTGACGCTGGACCCGGCCTGCGAGATGCTGGTCGGGGACGAGAGCCGGCTCCACGAGGCTTTTTCTCAGCTTCTGGACGATGCCCTGCGGTATGTGCCGCAGGGCGGCGCGATTCGCCTGACCGGCGAGCTTCGCCAGATATCCCATAATGTGCAGAGCCTTGAGATAACGCTCCAGGACAGCGCGACGGGCATTGTGGCCGAGCAGCGGCTGGCGACCTACCGCAAACTGACGCAAAATGGCGCGGCGGGCCTTCCTGAGCGGGGCATCGCCTTGAGCTTGGGCGTGATGCGCCGCATTTTGCAGTTGCACGGGGCGACGCTGAGCGTTGACGGCGATGCAGCCCGCGGCTGTCGCCTCGCTTTTTCCTTGCCGCATCGCCTGACGCCCTCGTTAGCGAATGCGCCTCAGTTGCTCATCGTGGATGCCAGCGTGGAAAGCGGCAATCTTCTGCGGGCGATTCTTGAAAGCGAAAACCTCAAGGCGCAGCTCATCGTGGCGTCAAGCAGCGATACGTCCGCCGCGCTGTACGCCAACTGCTTTGGCTCGTCGTCGCAACTCCCGGATGTCGTCATCATTGACGCCGCGCTGCCGGCGTCGGATGGCTATGAGCTGTGCCGTCTCATCAAGCAGGCTGAGGCGACCCGGTATCTGCCGGTGCTGGTGCTCACCGCTTCCCCCGAAACTACGGAAAAGCTGCATGGCTTGGAGGCGGGCGCGACGGATGTCTTGGCTAAGCCAATCAATCGCAAGGAGCTGCTAATGCGCGTCCGGGCGCTGATTGCTCAGAAGCGCGAGTTTGAGGCCATGCTGCGGGCGTATCACAGCGCCAAGCACCGCGCCATCACCGATGGGCTGACGGGGCTTTTCAATCATGCCTACTTCATGGAGAAGCTCGCCCGGAAAGCCGAGCTGGTCGAGCGTGGCGGGCAAGCGCTCTCCATCATCATGCTCGATGTGGATCGGTTCAAGCATTTCAACGACACCAATGGCCACGAGGCCGGCAATGAGTTGCTTAGAGACTTAGCCCGGCTCATGGAGCGCTGCTTCCGGCGCAGCGACTTGCTGGCGCGCTATGGCGGCGAGGAATTCGTGGTGCTGCTTTCCAATACGCCGAAGAGCCAAGCGGCGATCTTAGCCGAGCGACTGCGGCGACGGGTGGCGGAATATCCGTTTGTCGGTCGTGAATCTCAGCCCGGCGGTCGGCTCACCATCAGTCTTGGCGTCGCCTCCCTGCCGTCCGACGCCAACGACGCCAAGCAACTGTTGGAACTGGCCGACCGCGCCCTCTATCGCGCCAAGCAAAGCGGACGCAACCGCGTCTGCGTCGTGGAAACCGACGCCGCCGGGCAACCGCGCCCAAGCGGGTTTTGGAAAGTGCCTAGCCCGCCAGAAGCCGAGTCTCCCAATCCATCGCTGGCCTAAGTCGAGTCCGCGATTAGTCAACGCAATTTAGTCAAATTGCGGACTCAGCCCGTCGGGCCGCGCCGCCAGGCGACGCAAGCGCGCCACCACCGGCGCGTTTGGGGCCAAAATCGCCAAGTCCGCCATTTCCGCCGGGCGAACCCAGCGCGCCGCCTGAACGCCGCGCAGGGTCAGCGTCCCGCCCGCGATGCGCGCCCAGTAAAACAGGACGGCGAAGGCGCGGCGCGCATCCAGCGCGTAGTGGATGACATGGAGCGGCTGCCCGACGTCAATCTCGACGCCCAGCTCCTCGTCCAGCTCGCGGCGCAGCCCCTGCTCCGGGGGTTCATTCCACAGGAGCTTGCCGCCTGGAAATTCCCACTGATTGGCGAACCGCCCCGTCGGCATTCGCTGCGTGAGGAGGATGCGCGGACCCTCCACGCACACGGCCGCCGCCACCAGGGTTGTCGTCGGCTGGACAGACTTGCTCATCGTCGCCGTGTCACGCTGCGGCCTCAGCCTCGGCCTGCATCTTGAGCGCCTGAAAGTGCGCCGTGAGCGGGTCAAGCAGCCCGTCCAGGTCGCCCTCCATCACGGTGTCGAGCTGGTGCAGCGTCAAGCCGATCCGGTGATCCGTAATGCGATTTTCCTTGAAGTTGTACGTGCGAATCTTTTCGCTGCGCTCGCCGGTGCCTACCTGCGAGCGCCGCTCGCCGGCAATCGCTTCATGCTGTTTTTGGCGCTCCAGATCAAGCAGCCGGGCGCGCAGAATCCGAAACGCCTTTTCGCGGTTCTTGATCTGCGACTTCTCGTCCTGCATCGAAACCACGACGCCGCTTGGGAGGTGGGTGAGTCGCACGGCGGAGTAGGTCGTGTTGACCGACTGCCCGCCCGGGCCCGAAGAGCAGAAGGTGTCAATCCGAACGTCTTTCGCGTCAATTTCAATATCCACCTCTTCGGCTTCGGGCAGCACGGCGACTGTGACGGTCGAGGTGTGAATGCGTCCGGCGGACTCGGTCGCCGGCACGCGCTGCACGCGATGGACGCCTGACTCGTGCTTGAGCCGCGAATACACCCGCGAGCCTTCGATGAGGACAATCCCTTCCTTCAGCCCGCCGACTTCGGAAAGGGACTCGTCCAGCACCTGCGTCCGCCAGCCATGCCGCTCGGCATAGCGCAGATACATCCGCAACAGCTCGCCGGCAAAGAGCGAAGCCTCGTTGCCGCCCGTCCCGGCGCGAATTTCAAGGAGAACATTCTTCCCGTCGTTAGGGTCCTTGGGGGTCAGGAGCCGCTCCAGCTCCAGCCGGCAGGTCTCGCGTTGCGCTTCGAGAAGCCCGATTTCCTCGCGGGCGAGAGCCGCCAGCTCGGCGTCGTCGGTTTCAGACAGCAGCTCGCGCGCGCCGGCGAGGCCGGCGTCAACGGCCTTGTATTCGCGAAACTTCTCGACAATCTCCGCCAACTCGCTGTGCTGCTTGGCCAGCTTGGCGTAGCGCGCGGCGTCGGAGACCGTTTCAGGGTCGCTCAACTGCGTGGTGAGCGCGTCATATTTTTCTTCGAGCGCGGTCAGTTTGTCGAACATAAGGCTGGAGTGATTGGCAATGATCCGGCGACGTCGTCACGGCTGCTCGCGCCGGCTAGCGATGAAAAGCCGTGGCGGAAGCTGGCGGGCGCTCCGGCAAGCGGCGCTCGACTCTCTCGACCGTGTAAATCGGCTGTCCCTGCGACTCAAAGTAGGTGCGCGCGAGAAGCTCTGCCACCAGCCCAGTCGAGAAAAGCTGAATCCCGGCTAGAATAAGGAGCACGCCGATCATCATCCAGGGCGCATGAGCCGTAAAGACGTCGCCGCCGACCAGAAGCTTCTTGGCGACGAGAGCCACCCAAACGCTGATGCCGGCGAAGAGCGCCAGGAGTCCCGGCATGCCAAAAAAGTGCAGCGGGCGAGTGACATACTTGAGCAGGAAGCGCACCGTGACGAGGTCAAAGAGCACGCGAAACGTCCGCGAGAGGCCGTAGTGCGACCGCCCGTCTTCGCGGTTGATGTTTTTGATGGGGACCTCGACGATCCGCGCGCCGTTCCAGCTTGCGAGGGCCGGAATAAAGCGGTGTAGCTCGCCGTAGAGCCGAATGCGCTTGATCGTGTCGCGCCGATAGGCTTTGAAGGTGGTGCCGAAATCGTGGAGCTCAACCCCTGAAAGCTTGGCCATCAGCCAGTTCGCCGCGCGCGACGGAATGCGCCGCATCACCAGGTTGTCAATCCGCTTGTGGCGCCAGCCGCTGGCCAAGTCATAGCCTGCCTGAATCGGCGCGACGAGCGCCGGCAAATCATCCGGGTCGTGCTGGAGGTCGCCATCCATCGAAACGATAATCTCGCCGCGCGCATAGTCAAACCCGGCCGCCAGGGCCGGCGTTTGCCCAAAGTTCCGCTTGAGCTTGATGACCGTCACCCGCGGGTCGCTGGCGGCAATGTCGGACAGCAACGGATAGGTTTGGTCGCGGCTGGCGTCATCCACGAAAATAATCTCGAATGATAGATAATGCGCTTCCAGAACGGCGCGCAGTCGCTCATAGAGCTTTTTGACGCTGCCTTCTTCGTTGTGCATCGGGATGACGACCGATACTTCCGGCGTCGGTGGGAGATGTTCAGCCTCGTCAAGCATGATCAATTGTCTCAGTCAGGTCGGCAAAGTTCACAAGCTCAACCCCCTGCCGCTTGACTTCCTCCAGAACGCTCGGATCCGTCAGCGCGGCGCGCTCCTGGACGCGGGACGCCTTCAAGCGCGTCGGGTAATGCCGCAGCGTATCATCCATGTCGGAAGGGTGGCACATCAGCTCGCTCGTCCCGGCAGGCAAATGGCGAATGATATAACAAATGAGGGACGGGTTGAGCAATCCGGTGTGCGCGAAGCCAAAAAAAGCCTCCGGCGCCCGCGCCCGCGCGGCGCGCAACCGCGCTCGAAAAGCCGCCTCGTAGCGGGCAAGCGCCAGCGCGCTGGCTTTTTGCTTGAGGAACGTCACGACGTCGGCGGAAGCAAGACCCGCCGTCGAAATAAAGGTCAGCCGCTCGTGGGGGCGACGGATATGCGCGATGCCATAGTCCTCCGCCAAGCGCAGCATGACTTCCAGCACGGATGGATGCGCGTGGGCATGCTTGTGGCTGTCGAGGTGCGTCGGCCGCAGTCCCGCCGCCAGCGCCTTTTCAATCTGCGCCCGCAGCTCCGTTTCAATTTCGGCCGGGCGGAGCTCGCGCCGCAGAAGCCGCCGCAAAAAAACGCCAAAGTCATTTGGCATTGCGCCGTCGGGCCCGAGCAAGCTGCGCACCGCGCGGGGCGGCGCGACCGGCGCCCCGCCGAGCAACACGAGGTGAATGCCGACGCCCAGCTTGGGGCAGTCGCGGGCGCGCGCCACGGCGTCGTCAAAGGCCAGACCGTTGGCCATGATGGTCGCGCTCGTGACAATGCCGGTCTGGCAAGCGCGAATGATGCCGGTGTTGACGCCGACGCACATCCCAAAGTCGTCCGCGTTGACAATGAGCTTACGGCGCATCCGCGACTCTCCGGGCCTGCCCCGTCGCCCGTTGCCGGCGCGCTTCGTAGAGCAAGAGCGCGCCGGCGACGGCGACATTGAGGGATTCGACCTGCCCGGCCATGGGAATGGCCAGCCGGGCATCGAGCTGACCCGCGGCTTGGCTGGTTGCCGCCGCCAGCCCGTGACCTTCCGAGCCAAGCCAGATCGCCACCGGAGCGCGCCAGTCGAAGGCGTCATAGGGGGTGTCGCCCCGGCTGTCGGCCGCCACAATGGCAACGCCTTGTTGCCGTAACTGCCGGCACAGGTCGCCAGCCGATTCGCCGGTGACAATCGGCAGGCGAAAGGCTGACCCGGCTGAGGCCCGCAGCGCTTTGGGCTGGAACGGATCGGCCGTGCCGACCGTGACCAGGACGCCGGTCGCTCCGGCAGCTTCGGCGGCTCGAATCAGCGCGCCGAGGTTGCCCGGGGACTGCCACCCGTCAGCCAGAACCAGCAGCGGCGGATGCTGATCGAGCGCCGCGGGCAGGGCGATGGTCGGGCGGCGTCCGAGGGCGACGACGCCGGGCGCGGTTTCAACGTCGCTGATGTGCGCCATGACCTCCTCGGCGAGCATCGCGCCCCGGCACGGCTGGCGCTGCAAGTTGTCTAACAGCGCCGCGCCCCGCGGCGCGTCGCGAAAGCGCGGGCTGTAAGCGACGGCTTCCAGCTTGACTCGGCTCCGCAGGGCTTCCTCGACTAAGCGCGCGCCCTCAATGAAGATGACCTGCCGCTCGCGGCCCGCGCGAGCGGCGACAAAGCGTTTGACGAATGGATTGCTCCGGCTGGCAATGGTTTCAACAAGCATGGATCTTCATCAGCGCGGCTGCCGCGCCGTTCGCCGGGAGCGATGCGCGGGGCCGCGAGCGGGTTAGGCTGGATGGCGCAGGGCGTCGGACAACTCGCTCCAGTTGACGGATGAACGGACGACAAAATGCCCCGTTACAGGGGTTATCGAATCAATCGTGACAAAATGCAATGGCCGCAGGCGGCGGCCGGCGACTGCATACTCCAGATTGAGCGCCGCCCGAACTTCCGGCATTTGATTGAGGTCAATTTCCAGTCCGCGTCCGTCATAGCGGAGGCCAGCCGCCGGATCGCTGGCTTCGCGCAAGGCATGAGCGTCGCCCAACACATGGCGAAAGAGCAGGCTCAGCGCCTGCGCGGCGGCGCGCTGCCAGAGCGTTGTGCCGTGAACCGAGACGCGACCGGCCGGGACGAGGCGGACGCGCCGCCGGTAGCGCGTGAACGCGACGCTTTCAATGCGCAGGGGAACGCTGACCCGCGCCAGAAAAAACCGCTCGCTCCGCGCCGAAATCGTGAAGCTTCCCTCGTGGCTGACAAGCGAGACTTCGCAAATGCCGCGCATCGGCGTCGCCGCCATGACCGCATTGAGATGAGCTTCAGACACGCGGATTTCCCCAGCCGCCAGCCGCGCCAGCGTGTTATCCTCGTGAAGTCTGGCCAAAATGTCGAGCGCGCTTTCGCTGCGCTCCCAGGCGCTCCGCAACCACTGCCACATCGCTGAAAAGAGATCTCGCGTCCGCCGCGTTCCGTCGTTCAGCCTTCCGAGAGTCTGTTTGACAATCGAAAGACGGCTTCTGTACAGTCTGACACGTTCCGTCAATCAGATGGTTGATTTTGTCGCGCGACTCTCGTCTCGACCCTCCGCTCCGTCTCTCATCGAATAAAGCTATGAAACGCTGCGTCATCTGTGGCAAGGAGTTTGATGACAACATGCGGTTTTGCCCGTTTGACGGGGGCGGGTTGGAGACGGTCGAGAGCGACGCGTTCATTGGGCGGAAGCTGGAAGGAAAGTACCACATCGAGGCCAAAATCGGCGAAGGCGGCATGGGCGCGGTTTATCGAGCGCGGCATGTTCTGATGGACGCTCCCCTGGCTATTAAAATCCTCCATCCGTCGCTGGTCTCCGACGCCACCTCGGTCGCCCGCTTTCAGCGCGAGGCGCAGGCGATGGCCCGGATTCGGCACTCGAACGCCATCGCGGTCAGCGACTTCGGCGTGACCGAAGACCAAATCAACTACATCGTGATGGAGCTGTTTGAGGGCGAGTCGCTGCGAAAAACGCTGGAGCGCGAGAAAAAGCTCCCGTACGCGGCGTCCATCGCCATTGCTCGGCAGGTGTGCGGCGCGCTGGAGGCCGCCCACCGGAGCGGCGTGATTCACCGCGACATCAAGCCGGAAAACATTTTTGTCTCGCCTCAGCCGGACGGGTCGTACTTTGTCAAGGTGATCGACTTCGGCATTGCCAAAATCGTGACGGACGCCTCCAAGGGAGGCCCTCCGCTCACGCGCCAGGGGATGATCATTGGCTCGCCGAACTACTTGTCGCCGGAGCAGTGCACCGGCCAGGACCTCGATGCGCGCTCGGATATTTATTCGCTTGGCATTGTGCTGTTCGAGTGCTTGACGGGCCGGGTGCCGTTCACGGCGGTGACGCCGGTGGCGGTCGCCCTGCTGCATGCGAACGAGCCGCCGCCCAGCCTGCGCAGCATCAACCCTGAAATCCCGGAGTCCCTGGATCGGCTTGTGATGCGGGCGCTGGCGAAGTCCAAAAATGACCGCCCGCCGAGCGCCCGCGAGTTTGCCGAGGAACTGGGGCGCGTGGCGCGCTTGGTTAGCCCCTCGTTTGACCCTGTGACGCCGCTGGTGGAGAAAATTCTGGACGCTTCAGCGCCCCCGCCGAATGGCGGGCCGCCGCCAGTTCCGCCGCGTCCCCCCGCGTTACCGCCGGTAACAGCTCGCCCCGCCGAAAGCGCCTCGCCCAAAGCCGCTTCCGCCGCCCAGCCCGCGCCGAGCGCGCCGCCGCCGGTCAGCGGCGGCGTCTGGACAGGCGGCAGTCTCGCCACCTACGGGCAAGCTTCAGCCGATGGGGCGTCCGGGCTGCGCTGGATCATTGCGGCCGCCGTCGTGGTCGTGGTCGCGCTCATCGGCTTTCTGTTGTATCTGTTCTCGTAAGCGAGTCTTGTGAGCGAGCGCCTGCATACTCGCGCAAGGCAAAAAGGATGAGTTTGCCCATGGCTTACCTACGCTTCATCGTCGCTTGGCTTTGTCTTTTGACGGCCTTCCCTGTGGCCCAGACAGCGCCCGACCTCAAGCCGAGGCCGCGTTATGGCGATCCCGGCTATGTTGGCAGGCGCATCACCTTCAGATGTGACGGCTGCTCCCTATCCGACGTGATCCAAGGCATTTTGGCCAAGGCGGGCATCCGGTTTGAGTTTCCTGAAGCTGGGCTGTGGCAACGGGTCTCCGATACCGTGGCGGTGACGGATGAGCCCTGGAATGAAGCGCTGGACAAGGTTCTCAATCGTCACGAGCTTCAGGCGACGTGGTCAGAAGTCGGGCGGCTGGTTATCGCGCGCCGGATGACGCCGGTTGCCGCTGGCCCGGGGAAACTCGGTCAGCTTCTAACGGGACTGCCGCCCGTTCCGCCGGCGGTCGCGACGCTTAGCCAGTCCTCGCGCGCCATCGAAGCCGAGCGGTTCTTCAAGGAAGGCCTCGGGTATTTCAGGCTGGCCAACCCCGACGATTCGCGGGTCGCCCTCGCGCGCTTCGGTTGGGCGACGCGCATTTTTGACGAGATTGAATACGCCGGGCGCGAGGCGTCAGCGCTGTATATGCTTGGCGCCTCTTTCCTGGACCTTGGCCAGCCGGGTCGAGCGCGCGAGGCTTTCGCCTTTGCGCGGGACTTTGGTCGCAATGCCGGCAATCAGCGCGCATCCTTGTTGTCGGAAGCTAGTCTGGCTTACCTAGACCTGCTGGACGGGCAACCCGACGCGGCGGCGAGCGCCGCCAAAAGCGGCTTTGACTTTGTGCGAAGCGCGACTGCCCGCACCAAGCTCAGCGGGCGGTCGCTGATGGATCGGGAGTTGGACGCCTTGCTCATCACGCTAGCCGGCCGCATGTTCTTTCGGCTTGGCGACCTGGAAGCCGCCTGCCAGGCTTTTGAAATGGGCTTTGATGCTTACCTGGCGCTCGATGACGGCGCGCGCGGCGCGATTGAAAATGCCGTTTGGCTGCAACAGGCGGCCTTGCGCTCGGGGCGCGCCGCGGATGCCGAGCGGGCCATCCGGGCGGGACGCAGCCTGCTTTCCGCAGCCCGCTCGTCTCGCCTGCAAATCGCCTTTCTGGCTTGGATGGGCGTGGTGTGCGGCGAAGCTGGGGACCTGGATAAGGCGGTCGAGCTTCAGCGCGAGGCGCTTGACGCCCTTCGCCAGTCGCCGGACCGAACCCTGGAAACCGGGTTGCAGTGGAACTTGGCGAGAACTCAGGCGGCGCTGCGCAAGTATGCCGAGGCTCGCCGGAGCTACGAAGCCGTGCTGCGGTTAAGTGAAGAAGGCGATGACTCCTTCTGGCGGAATCAGGCGCAAGAGGCGCTCTCGCGGTTGCCATAGCGTTGGGCGAGTTTCCCGCCGCCTCTCCGCCGGACAGCTTTTCAAGAACCAGCTTTTCAAGAACCAGCTTTTCAAGAACCAGCGGAGACCTTTTGAGACCGCCGAGGAAGGCGGCTGCTGCCCGCAGCGCGCCGACCTGAGAGCTGTCTCCTCGCCGTCCTCACAACGCGCTGCGCCGTCTCCAAGCGCGCGCTAGGCGGGGCGCAGCTCCTCGCTCGGGCGCAGGTAGCGGATGGTTCGTCCGACGACGTCAATGTCGGGAAGATAGACGACCGACCGATGCCCGTGAGCGGCGAAGCGCTCCTGCATAGCGACGGCAATCGCCTCAAGGTTGCGCGACGCCAGCGCCAGCGCTGAAGGCCCGGCCCCGCTGAGCGCCGTCGCCCACAACCCGTCGTGTTCCAAATCAAGGATTTCCATGAGACCCGGCACGAATGGGGCGCGAAAGGGCTGATGCAGGTGATCGCGCATCGCTTCGCGCAGCAGCTCGTAGCGCTGGTGCTCCAGCGCGCCCACAAACATCATGACGTGCTGCATTTGGAAGATGGCTTCGGCGCGCGGAATGGAGGCGGGCAAGATTTCCCGCATTCGCTCCGTGGGCAGCGCGAAGTCCGGCGTGACGAAAATCAGGCGAATGTCGGTCGGAAAGGCGCGATGAAATAAAATGGGCGCGCCATTGGCGCGTCCGCAGGAGGTAATCCAGCCGCCGTAGCGCGCCGGCGCCAGGTTGTCGGTGTAATCCTCAAACGCCATCGCGTGCCGCAGCAGCTCGCTTTGGGCGAACTCCATGCCGGTCACGGCCTCGACGAGCGAGACGCCGGCGATGATGGCTGCGGCGCTGCTGCCAAGGCCGCTGCCAAGCGGGATGTCGTTGATGATATGCAGGTCGAGCGGGGGTAGGTTAACATAGGCGCGCGCCGCCGTGTGGCGCGCCACGCGGCAGATAAGGTTTTCCGCCGGGTCAAGCGGAATCCCATCGGGACGCGACCCCGCGACAGAGATGTTCCACGGGCTGGCATCCGGCTGAATTTGTCCCCGAACCTCAAGATAAATGCCCACGGCGAGACCCATGGTGTCAAAGCCGGGGCCCAGATTGGCGGTTGACGCCGGAACGCGGATCTCGAATTTTCGCTCCGCCATGGCTTACGACTTCCTCTGCTGAATAACTCGCGTGAATAACTCGCGTGAATAACTCGCGCCTAATCGGCGGCGAGTTGACTCGTTATCGCTTTTTGTCCTCGCTCAACGACGACGATGCCGTTTCTCGATACCGATCGCGTCCGTCTCTATGTGCAGGTGGTGGGCGACCGAGGACTGCCTGTCCTTTTTGTCAACGGCTGGACGGCAACCTGTCAGATGTGGGCGCCGTTGGTCAAGCGCCTCTCTAAGTCATACCGGTGCGTGCTGTATGACCCGCGCGGAACGGGGCGGTCGTTGTCCACGGCGCTTGGCGCAAGCTTCGAGATCGAGGACGCAATTGCAGACCTGCACGCCGTGCTGCGCTACGTCAGCGGCTGGGACGCCCATGTGGTGGGGCAGGGCACGGGAGCCGTGGCGGGCTTACTGGCCGCGCGTGAGCGCCCGCAGAACTTTTCCTCGCTCACGCTCATCGGCGCCGAGTGCCCGCCCCCGCCGACGGGGCTCGACCGCGAAGTCGAGACCGAGTTGTTGCTGAATCAGGCGCGGGTTTTGCTCCAGGAGGCCGCGACGCTGCCCTATGCCCGCCAGTTGCTGCTGTGGCGCTATCGGCGCGCGCCGGAACCCTATCGCACGAGGCTTTACGAGGATTTCGCCGCCGCCAACCCGCGCGCCGCCTATGGCTTGGCGCAGTCGGTGCGGGATGTCGTTGTGCGCGCTCGCTTCTGGGATGCGCTCGGACAGGTGCCGCTTCCCATTTTGCTCGCCCGGGGCGCGGCCGACGACGTGCTTTCAGCGGCCGCGCAGCGCGCGATGTTTGATCGCATTCAGCGGGGACAGGCGGCGACGGTGCGCGGCGCCGGCCACTTGCCGACCCTTGAATATCCTGAGGAATGCGCCGAATTGCTGATGAACTTTTTCCGTACCGAGTCGCTTCCCGCCTATCGCCCGTAGCTTTCACGCTGGAAGGCGGCGCAGCAGCACCAGCGTCAGGTCATCCGCGGCCGGCGCTCGACCGACGAATCGGCTCACCGCTTCGTCCACGCGGTCGCGCAGGCGGGAGGCGCTGAGTCCGCGGTGCTTGATCACGGTCTGCGCGAGACGCTCGATGCCAAAGGTTTCGCCCTGCTCGTTCAGACTTTCAGTGAGGCCGTCGGTGTAGATCGCCAGCGCGTCGCCCGGCATCAGCTGAACCTCGGCGATGCCCGGCGCGAAGCCTGGGGCAATTCCGATGGGAATGCTCTGGGCGGGAAGCTCTAGGCAATCTCCGTTGGCGCGCGCCAGCAGGGCCGGGTCGTGGCCAGCGCTCGCGTAGCGAAGAATCCCAGTCGCCGCGTCCAGCTCGGCGCAAAAAAGGGTGAGAAACTTATTCTCCGGCGAGTTTTCAACCACGTAAGCGTTGACCGCGGACATGATGTCGGTCAGAGACCGCTCGGTTTGCGCCTGGGCGCGCAGCGCTGCATGCACGCTCGACATCATCAGCGCCGCGCCCATGCCCTTGCCGGCGACATCGCCGACGGCAATGAGCAGCTTGCCATTGGCGCGCGGGATGAAGTCATAGTAGTCGCCGCCAATCTCGCGGCAGGGAAAGCTCAGTCCGGCAATGTCGTAGCCGGCGAGGCGCGGCGGGCGCGTCGGGTGCAGGCTGAGCTGAATTTCGCTGGCGACTTTGAGCTCCTCTTCGAAGCGGCGCGTTTCCAGGCGCGCTTCGAGCAGGCGGGCGTTTTCGATCTTGATGGCGGCGACACGGGCGATGGTGGTCAGCAGGTTGAGATCGTCCGGGCCAAAGCAGCCGACCGTGAAGGGGCTATCCATGTAAAGCATGCCAAGCGCTTCGCCGCTCCCGATAAGCGGCGCCGCTATCAGCGAAACCGCTGAGGTATCGCAGCTTATGCGCTCGTCCGCCGGCGCGTTGGACACCAGAATCGGCTGCCGATCGCGGATGACGCAGGCATAGATGGACCACGGCAGCGTCACTTCCCAGCGCGCGGCGCGGTCAGTGGCGCGGTGCGCTTGGGGCTGAAGCGAGCCGTGGGCGTCCGCCAGCAACAGGTAAGCGCGCTCCGCCGGGATCGCCTCGAAGGTCAGTCCAAGGATGGTATTCAGCGTTTCCTCGAGCGATTGATCCACCAGCAGCGTTTCCACCACCTTGCTCAACAGGCTAAGCCAGTCCTGCGAGCGGAGCGCTGAGCGCTCGGCCGCCGAGCGCGGCGGCAGGGCGGCCGTCGCTTGCTCGCGGCGCGGCGCGAGCAAAGGGAGCTGGGCCGGCGTGTGGCGATCCGTCAGAATTTCCGTCGGGGCTGTTTGTCCCCCTTCCAGGAAGCGAAACGCGGGGGGCGAAATATACGAGCCGGAAGCGCTCGTCGTGACATCGGCGAGGTAAAGCTCCGTTTCGCCGATTCGAATCACGTCGCCAAACTGGAGCGGCGCGCTGGATTCGATCCGCTGCCCATTGTGATAGGTGCCGTTGGCGCTGCCGCTATCATGAAGGATAAAGCCCGCTCCGTCCCGGCGAATTTCAGCGTGAAGCCGCGAGACGAAGGGATCATTGAGGCACAGGTCGTTACGCGAGGAGCGCCCAATGGTCAGCCGGACGCCTTTGAGCAACACCTCGAATGAAGCCCCCGACGGCGGGCGAACATGAATCGCCGGGGGTAACTTGCGTGAAATCATGGGACTTCAGCCGAGGCTACCCTGCGGAAACCACAGCGCAGCGCCGTGTCAAGTTAGCGAGCTGTGAAACGAACGCGCGTTTCGCCGAGCTTGAGTTCGTCGCCCTCTTGCAGGGGATGGGGCGTTTTGGGCGTCAGCCGCATCGCGCCATTCAGGAAGGTTCCGTTGACGCTCGATAAGTCCTCGATGAAAAACCGCCCGTCCTCCTGAAACAGCCGCGCATGACGGCGCGAAACCTTGGTCTCGAAGTCGTGCGGCGTCAGGTCAATTTCAGGGAAGTTGCCCGTGTGCGGGTCCATCCGGCCGAGAAGCATGCTCTCCTTGGTCAGCTCGTAAGCCGCCGTGACCTGCCCTTGAGCGCCAAGCACCTGGAGACGAGCCGCGGGGCGCGGGCCGGCCCCGCGCGCCCCGGCGCCAGGTTGGGCGGCGCCGCAGTGCGGGCAGAAAGCGTCATCCGGCGCGATGCTTCCGCCGCAGGCGACGCAGAAAGCTAAATCAAGGCTTGGCATTGGCGGGTTGTCGAGCCGCCGGAGATGCTCCTCAAGCATGCGCTTCATTTCAGCCGCCGAAGCCGGGCGATCCTGCGCCTTGTGGGCGACGGCCTTGATCACGATGGTTTCAATGCCTTTGCTTAGCTTGGGATTGATGTCGCGCGGGCGCGGGTAGCGGTCAAAGTCGAAAATCAGCAGCGGGTTGTCCTGCGGATCCGACCCGGTCAGCAGGTGAAACATCGTCGCGCCGAGCGAATAGAGGTCGGAGCGCGGCTCAACCTGACCCGAAAAGAGTTCCGGCGGGGCGTAGCCCATCGTGCCAATGGCCGTCACGCCCTTCTGGGTCGGCGAGACAAAGCGCGCGATCCCGAAGTCAATCAGCATGACGCGCGCCGGGGTTCGGGTGTCGTCAAGCATGAGGTTGGCCGGCTTGAGGTCGCGGTAGATGACCGGCGGGTTTTGGTTGTGGATGTAGTCGAGCACATCGCAGACCTGAATGGCCCACTCGGTCACGGTTCGCTCGTCAATGTAGCCGGACGCGCTTTCCTTGAGCTTTTTGGCAAGGTCGCCGCCGGGAACATACTTCATCACGAGGTAGTATTTGCCCTCGTTGACGAAGTAGTCATACACCGTCGGGATCGATGGGTGTTCGAGGCTGGCCAAAAGCTGCCCTTCGCGTTGAAAGTCCTCAATGGCCTTCTGGCGCTGGGCGGCATCCGTGAAGACATCGAACATCTCCTTGACCGCGCGGCGGGTTTTGTCGTTGGCCGGCCCGAATTTTTGATCGTAAGCCAAGTAAACGCTGCCCATGCCGCCGCCGCCGATGCGCTTGACAATCCGATAGCGCCCTTCGAGCAGCGTTTCCGGCGCGAGTTGTTTTTGGTTCACCATGATATGAGGGAAGGCGCTTCGCTCGAAATTTCGCCAACCGCGAAAACGCCCTCAGCGAATATAGTGAAACTTCAAAAAGGTCTTGCCGACGATGATCTCGTCGCCATCGTTGAGCGGATGACGATTGCCGGGCAGGAGCCGCCGCCCGCGGTTGACAAACGTCCCGTTCGTGCTGCCGAGGTCCTCAAGAACGTACTGCCCGTCTTGGCAGACAATGCGCGCATGGCGACGCGAGACCTTCGCTTCCGGGTCGTCCTGATCAAGGTCAACGTCTGGGAAAATTCCGCCATCAGCGTCCCAGCGGCCGATATTCGATTCCGTTTCCGTGAGCGGGAACTCTTTGCCGATCGTCCCTCCGCGTTGAATGACCAGCTTGGCGCGCGGCACGGAAGGCGCGGCAACCGGGGGATCTCGATTCGGATCGCTGGCCAGCGGCGCAACCGGCGGCGGGGCGGGCATCGAGGCTAACGCAAACACATCGCCCGGCGGCGCCGGGCGCGGGGGGGGCGCCATCGGAATCGATGGGAGGTCGGGCGCGGGCGGCGGGAAGCTTTCCGCCCTGGCCGCGCCGCGGGCCAGCGGGCTTTGCCCGCCGCCGGCCGGCGCGACGCCAAAGGATGCCTCGCGCGGCGGCAAGCTCGTCGCGGGCGGCGGCGTTCGCGGCGGCGGAGCTAGGTCAATGCCGGACGGGGCTGCGACTGGCGCTGGGGCGCTACGGACGGCGAGCAGTTGATAGCCACACTCATCGCAGTACTCCGATCCATCGAGATTGTCTGTGCCGCACTGCGGGCAGCGTATCATCGCGCTTATCCTCATCCTGAATTGCGTGTAATGCTGAGAAGCCGAAGCGATAAGCGATTATAGCCAAAACCATGTCAGGGGCAAGCCGCTTTCCAAGCGCGGCCGGCGCGTTTCGAGGTCGGCCTTATCCAGCAGGTTGCACCCGGTCCGCGCCGCCGATTCAGCTTCGGCACCGCCGCCGGCTCAGCTTCGGCTATGCGCCCAGTCTCGCATCAAGAACAAGTAAAGCAACGGGCCAATAACTGGAAAGGCGATGATGAGCGCCACCGAAATGATTTTTCGCCCCAGCGTTCCGCCGCCGCGAATGGCGTCAGCCAAGGCAATGATCCAAAGCGTGGTCGTGATGAGCCAGAACGTGTAGCGAATCATAGCGAAACCTCCGGTCAGCCTCAGTGGGCGAATCAGCCCAGAGCCTGGCTGCTGCGGCCCTTGCGCCCCAAGCGCGCCCCAAGCCGCCCGTCTTACGCCCAGGGGGTGCGAAAAGTTGCCTAGCCGCGGCTTGGGCGCCGAAAACGCGCCGCTCGGAGCGCCCGCCGGCTTGATCTTTCCGCTTGGCCGCTTGGGTTTAGCTTGGCGGCTCCCGAAGCGGCGCGTTAAAGTGGCTGAAACTTAACTCGCCTACTGCCGGGAAGACTGCCGATGCGCGCTCCCTTCATCGTCGGAAACTGGAAAATGCACAAGACCGTCACCGAGTCCTTGGACTACGTGACGGCGTTTTTGCCACAGATAGCTGAAATGCGCGACTGCGATATTGCCGTCGCGCCAGTCTTCACCGCCCTTGCGAGCGTGGCGGCCGCGGCGAGCGGCACGGCGTTGCAGGTGTTCGCCCAGGACGTTGCGGCCGAGGGCCCGTCTGGGGCGTTTACCGGAGAGGTCGCGGCCGAGATGCTCAAGGAGGCAGGCTGTCGCGGCGCAATTGTCGGACACTCCGAGCGTCGCCGCAACTATGGCGAGACGGATGCCATCGTGGCCGCCAAGGCGCGCCGGGCGCTCGACGCCGGCTTGCTGCCGATCGCTTGCCTGGGCGAGACGCTGGCGGAGCGCGAGTCGGGCGCGGCGCTGGAGGTGGTTGAGCGCCAGCTTGGGGCGATAGCCGGCGCGTTGACAGAAGCGGACGCGCGACGTATAGTCCTCGCTTATGAACCGGTTTGGGCGATCGGCACGGGTCGCGCCGCGACGCCCGATGTGGCCCAGGCCATGCACCGGCACATACGCTCCATCTGGGAGGCGGCCTTTGGCGCAACTGCCGCCGCCGAGCTGCGCATTCTGTATGGCGGAAGCGTGACGGCGGAAAACGTCGCGGATTTTACCTCCCTTCCAGATGTGGATGGCGCGCTAGTTGGCGGCGCTAGCCTATCGCCGGCGGGCTTTGCCCAGCTCATCCGTCGCTCCCGGGAGTAAGCGGCGACGGCCGGACGGCGGATGGTAACGATGCGGTTGCGGAGAGACGTTTCATAAATGCCTTGGTACGCTTACGCGCTCTACGCGCTCTTTGTCATTGTTTGCTTGTTGCTCATCGGCGTGGTGCTGCTCCAGCCTGGCAAGGGGGACATCGCGCTCTTTGGCGGCGGAAGCCAGACGGCTTTTGGGCCGCGCGGCGCTCAAAAGCCGCTGGAGCGCGTAACCTTCGTTATGGCCGGCCTCTTCATGGCGCTGGCGTTTTTGTTTTCCATCCCCGGCATCCTGTCGCCGCGCTCGGTAGCTTCCGGCATTAAAGACGCGCCGCCGCCCAAGGAAGAAAAGCCAAACAAGGAAGAAAAGCC
>NKPT01000324.1 GCA_002254845.1 Chloracidobacterium sp. CP2_5A
CGGTTGCGCCTGCGCCGCGCGCGCGGCCGTTACTCGCTTGAAGTCACGGTCAAGCGCGGCGTGGTGGTCTGACGGAGCGGCGGCTGGCCCGTCGCGGCGAGCACGCTTCTCCACTCCCGGCCTTCCGGCGCGAGTTGTTTCCGCTCCGCCGCCACCTGCGCCGCAATCTTGTTCAGCGCCTCGTTGGCCATCGCGTAATCAACCTGACCGGTGCGGCCAAATCGCGCGGTAGATGACGAAAACAGCACCACGGCCCGCAGATCGTCCTCAGCCATTGCCGCTAGCAATGCTTGTACGCCGTCGATCTTGGTGCCCCAGAC
>NKPT01000292.1 GCA_002254845.1 Chloracidobacterium sp. CP2_5A
CGGCGATGCCGCGCGCATCAGCCTTAGGCGGCACGCCGCCGAGCCGGCGGCAGAGGAAATAGTAATAAGTGGCCTCAGAGCGCTGAGGGCTGAATTGGGGTGTCTCGTACATCGCGGCAAGGAAATAGGCGGCTGCGCGGTCGTAAAGACCGTCGGCGAGGGCCTCGCGCCCGCCGGCGAGCGACAGGCTGCCAGCCCCCGTCTCCGTTTGCGCGGCGGCTCGCTTCATGTAGGCGTCCGCGGCGCGCCTCTCGTAGGGCTGCAAGGCGTCAAATCGCTCGGACGCAGTGCGCTCCCAGTGGCGGCGCGCCTCATCGTGATGCTCGAAAGGCGCATCCCCCATGA
>NKPT01000198.1 GCA_002254845.1 Chloracidobacterium sp. CP2_5A
GAACCTGACTGGCCTACTGGCGACACGCCATATGCCAAGGCGGTAGTCAAAAGCGCTCGCCGTCGCTGGCGCGAACTTGCGGCGCTGTTCGCGGAGCGCGGCGACACCGAGGCCGACACGGCGGGCCTGCTCGAGCTGCTCTGCGTTTGTTACGGCCGATGGCGCGCGGCCGAGGACATGATTGCCGCCGAGGGCCCTGTCACGCGCGCGGGTGAGGTTTCCAAATGGCTGTTGATAAGCGAAAAAGCGGCGCGGCTGGTCGCAACCCTCGAGGGAGAGCTGATGGTAAGCCCGCGGAAGCGCGGCGGAAAGCGGAAACCGCCGAAAACTCCGACCGCCGGACCCGTCGGCATCGCCTGATCGTCGAGCCGGCCCGCGACCGCACCACGCAATACGCGGCCGATGTCCTGGCAGGCCGGATAACTGC
>NKPT01000112.1 GCA_002254845.1 Chloracidobacterium sp. CP2_5A
AAACCGCGCCGCGCGCGTCGAAGACGCTTGGAAAATCAGGCACTTCGAATTGGTGGGTCGTGAAGGATTCGAACCTTCGACCAACGGATTAAAAGTCCGCTGCTCTACCGGCTGAGCTAACGACCCGTTCCGGCAACGCGCTGCGGGACAACGAGCGGCGCGTCAGAGAGGCGCGGATTATCCGCATCGGCCGCGCGGGCGTCAAACCGAAGCCGGCGCAGCGCGGCGTGCGGCGATTCTCCGGCGGTGTTCTAGACGCTCGTACGTTCGACGCGCCACGCCTGATATTTCACTCCCAGCACCGCGCCGGCGACGATGGCGCCGAAGACGAGGAAGGATCCGAGCGCGAGCGTGGACAGACCGCTCAACCCCTGGCCGATCGTGCAGCCCATGGCGGTGACGCCGCCGAAGCCCATCAGCGCCCCGCCGACGACGTGATTCGCGGTGTCCTCGGTGCCCGCGAAGCCTTCCCAGCGAAAGCGGCCGCTGAGAAGCGCGGAAGCCGCCGAGCCCGCCACCGTGCCGAGCACAGTGGCTACGCCGAGCGTAACGGCCTTGCTCCTGTCGCTGGCGAACATCAGCCAGTCGAGCGTGTGCGCGATCGGGGC
>NKPT01000131.1 GCA_002254845.1 Chloracidobacterium sp. CP2_5A
CGCGCATCGTCAATGTCGCGTCCGACGCGCATCGCGGCGGCAAAATCAAATTCGACGACTTGCAGTTCCGTCAGGGCTACTTCGGCTTCACAGCTTACGCCCAGTCGAAGCTCGCCAACATCCTGTTCAGTAACGAGCTGGCGCGCCAGCTCGCAGGGCAGCCTGTCACCTCCAATGCGCTCCATCCCGGCTTTGTCGCCACCGGATTCGGGCGCGGCGGCAGCGGCTTCAGCGGGATGATGATGAAAGCCGTCATGACCCTGTTCACCCCTGTCGCGCTGACGCCGGAAAAAGGCGCGCAAACTTCTATCTATCTGGCGTCGTCACCGGAGGTTGAGGGCGTTTCGGGCAAATACTTCGTCAAATGCAAAGCAGTCGCGCCGTCAGCGGCGGCGCAGGATATGGACGCGGCGCGGCGGCTGTGGACGATCAGCGAAGAGCTGACCGCGCCCTGGCTTCAGCCGCAGTCGACGGTCTCGCGGATGAATTTGTAGGCTTCGTAAACTGTCTGAAACTTCGCGCGGGACTCGGC
>NKPT01000220.1 GCA_002254845.1 Chloracidobacterium sp. CP2_5A
GGGTTGAGCCGACGGCTTCCGAGAGCGGGCGGCGCGGAAGTCGGCCGCGATTTCGCGCGGCGAGCGTTTCTCCTGATCCGCGGCGGCGCTCATTCGGCGACTGGCGGCGGTGTCAATCGCGTTGTCAAGCGAGCGGATGGCTCCTGCCAACGGCGGCGCGGCAGCCAAGGTCGCCTGTCGAGCGACATACATAGACCGCCTGGCAGGGCGGGAAATACTGGCAGTTGTCCTCAAGCGCGACCAAGTCAAGCGCGGCGATGAGGCCGTCGGTGGCGTTGCCGGCGATGATGTCGAGTTCGCCGGCCGCTAGCGCCCGGCACGTCAGCGATAGATTTCGCGCGGCGACTCGAAGCGAAAGCCGTATGCCGCGCAAAACCCAGCGTAGCCGTCCGCCCGCGCCA
>NKPT01000099.1 GCA_002254845.1 Chloracidobacterium sp. CP2_5A
ATGCTGCGGCGTCTGGAACGGCTGCGCTCTTCTCCGTGACCTGGATCGTTACGCCACGGCTTCGCCAGCGCGAACGCCGTTGTGTTGTGCGTGACCGGCGCATACGGCGTCTGGTTGCAGAATGGAAACTGTCGTGCGCTATAATGAAACCATATCATGGAGCAGGTTGATTCTTGGAGGCGTCGCATCATGCCCGCATTGCCGGTTCGCATCATGGTCATCCTAGGGCTCGCCGCCTTTCTGAGCCTCTCGCTCGGCGCCGCAGCGCGCGTCCGTCCCGCGTCCGCCGACATCGCCGTTCCGTCGCTCCCGGCGCCGGCGACGCCGCCCGCCGCGCCGCCGACGTTTCCGACTCCGTCGGACGATCCGCTCGCCGCGCCGCAGAGCGCGCCGCTCACCGTCTATCTGCCGCTCATCGCGCGCCCGGAGCCGGAACGCTATCCCCCGGCGCGCCGCGACATCGAACTTGAGTTTATTCGCCTGATCAACCTGGAGCGCGCCGCCCTCGGACGCCGCGCCCTGCGCGAAGAGCCGCGCCTGACCCAAGCCGCGCGCCGCCTGGCCTACGACCTCGCCGCGCGCGGCACAGGCGGTCACATCGGCTCGGACGGCTCAACGCCCGACGACCGCGCGCGCGACGCCGGCTATCCCTGGTGGTCGGGCGAAGTTGGGCTGGGCGCCGCCGTCGAC
>NKPT01000214.1 GCA_002254845.1 Chloracidobacterium sp. CP2_5A
CAACCCGGATTTCGGCAGTCGCCAGGCAAGCGATCCAGAACAGGAGAACGACGGCGCGCATGGACCGAGTCTAGCGCGGGAAGACTTGAACCGCGCGGCCGGAGTGCTTGCCGTTTTAGCGGCGCTCGGAACGTCTCGCCTTCGAGCGCCCTCCGCGCTGTTCCGTCAACTTGCGTCACGCTCGACGACCAGCTCTTTGACGCGCAGCCGACCGACGGTCAGCGAGCCGATCTCGACATCCTCCCAACGCGCCCTCTTCACAAACAGCCGTCCGATGGCCAGCGCTCCAATGGCGATCGCACCCACCGTGCAGGCGCCGATCGCGAAGGCGCCGCAAGCCGCGGCGCCGATGGCCACAGCGCCGCTTCCCCGGGCGGGCACCCGCGATACGGCTTTGGCCAGTTTGGTAC
>NKPT01000192.1 GCA_002254845.1 Chloracidobacterium sp. CP2_5A
ATCATGGGCCTAAGGCCAAAATTCAGCGGCGGTTCGGCGAGGTTCTCAGCCCCCGCCCCAAATACGCGCGCATCCTGGAAAAGCGGCCTTATCCCCCCGGCGACCACGGCAAGGAAAAGCAGTTCCGTTCTGGCCGCCGCAGCGACTACGGCCTGCAGCTCAACGAAAAGCAGAAGGTCGCCTTCATTCATAACGTCCGTGAAGGCCAGCTTCGCCGCTACTTCATGCGCGCCCGCCGCATGCCCGGCAACACCGGCGCTAACTTGATTGCGCTGTTGGAACGCCGCCTGGATAACCTGGTCTACCGCGCGGGCTTCGCCCCGACGATCTGGGCGGCTCGCCAGTTGGTCAGCCACGGCCATGTGATGGTAAACGGCCGCCGGCTGAATATCCCGTCGTATCTGGTCAACCCTGGCGAGACGATCAGCCTGGTTG
>NKPT01000122.1 GCA_002254845.1 Chloracidobacterium sp. CP2_5A
ACTGGGCGAGCCGCTTGAGTACATTCTCTTGCTCGCCGAAGCGGGACTCTCCGAAATGCGCGCCCTTATCTTTGAACTGCGCCCCGAATCGCTCCAGACCGAAGGGCTGGTCGCCGCGCTGACGAAACAATCGGACGCCCTGCGCGCCCGCCACAAACTGGACGTGGTCACGCGCTTCGACCCCGAACCTGAGATTTCGCTCGAAGCGAAGGAAGCCCTTTACCGCATCGCGCAGGAAGCCATGCACAACGTCGCCAGGCACGCCCACGCCACGCGGGTGGAACTCTCGCTGCTGAACGCAGACGGGGCGCTGACGCTGGAAATCCGCGATAACGGCAAAGGCTTCGACCCCGCGCAGCCATACCCTGGTCATCTGGGACTCAAATCCATGCCTGAGCGCGCCGCGCACATCGGCGGCGCTTTCCACATCGAAAGCCGGCCCGGCGCGGGGACGGTGATCACGGTCACCGTTCCGAACGGTTGAACCCTGCGGGGCGCGCTCAGCCCAAGGCAGGGCTATCCTCTCCGCCTTAAGACCGACGCTTAAAACCCCGGCGCTTG
>NKPT01000379.1 GCA_002254845.1 Chloracidobacterium sp. CP2_5A
CCTGGGCATTGACCGCCGGACGCTGTATCGCATGGCGGAGCGCTTCGGCATCAAGCTGACTGACGAGGCGTGACGCGCTTTGCCTGACGCGCTTCGGGCGGCGCGTCCTTCGTAAGGCGGCGTGACTCCCGTCATCCAGGCCCAAGATCCGGTCCCAAGATCCAAGCCCAATGTCAAGCGGTAGGGCCGGGCGCTTTTCCCGCGTAAAGCGCCTTGCCGCGCCAACGCCGTCGGCCCCGCCCGCGCGAATCC
>NKPT01000376.1 GCA_002254845.1 Chloracidobacterium sp. CP2_5A
CCTGGGCATTGACCGCCGGACGCTGTATCGCATGGCGGAGCGCTTCGGCATCAAGCTGACTGACGAGGCGTGACGCGCTTTGCCTGACGCGCTTCGGGCAGCGGCTTCGGGCAGCGCGTGACGCGCTTCGGGCGGCGCGTCCTTCGAGCGCGTAAGGCGGCGTGACTCCCGTCATCCAGTCCCAAGATCCGGCCCCAAGATCCAAGCCCAATGTCAAGCGGTAGGGCCGGGCGCTTTTCCCGCGTAAAGCGCCTTGCCGCGCCAACGCCGTCGGCCCCGCCCGCGCGAATCC
>NKPT01000322.1 GCA_002254845.1 Chloracidobacterium sp. CP2_5A
AATCATGGCTGTTGCTGTCACGCCTCCGAAGAAGCGTGAGTCTCAAACGAAAGTTGCCAAACGCTGGGTGTACCGCTTCGACGAAATCGATACCGTTCAGGAGATGCTGGGCGGCTCGTGGGATAAGGTGCGCGCGCTGCTGGGCGGCAAGGGCGCAGGGCTGGGCGATATGACGCGCGCCGGCGTCCCCGTCCCGCCCGGGCTGACGGTGACGACGGAAGCCTGCAACGCCTATCTGGCGGCGGGCGGCAAATTCCCGGAGGGGATGTTCGATCAGGTCAAAGAGGCCCTGGCGGAAGTCGAGAAGCAGGCGGGCAAGCG
>NKPT01000249.1 GCA_002254845.1 Chloracidobacterium sp. CP2_5A
ATCCATAACAACTACAGCGAAGTCGGTCGGCTGGTGCGCGAGCGCGGCTGCGGCTGGGCCCTTGACCCAGACGACGAGATTGGTTTCCGTCGCGCTGTCCGTTCCGTTCTCGATGCCTCGGCACCCCTTGAGTCCCTACGCCGGGCCGCCTTGGCAACCGCCTCGGATTACAGTTGGGACAAGACCATCGGCCCGCTGGCTGACTTCTGTGCCAATCCGCGCCAGCGTGAAGGTCGCTTGGCCATCGCGCTGGCTGCCGAGGCCCGCCGGCGCGAAGCCGAGGCACTGCGCGAGGAGCGCGACGCGCTGCGTTCTGAATTGCTCGCCATCAAAGGACGCCTCGCCTACCGTTTGCTCCAGCGTTTGCCGGCTTTGGGA
>NKPT01000040.1 GCA_002254845.1 Chloracidobacterium sp. CP2_5A
CCTGGCGCCATGCCTGGGGTTTGCCAATGGAAGCCTGGGAGATGCGCCAGGGGACGGCGGCTAAGCCGCTGCTCAACGGCGTCACCTTGCTGCCAGGACAAACGGCCAGGACCTTGAAGCCACGCTCAAGAATATTTTCACCCACCCGAACACTGGCCCTTTCATTGGAGGCTCTGTGACGGGAGGGCGACCTCGCCCGCCTTGTTCTTCAGGACATAAGCCAAATAAAGGCTACAACGCGCGCGGCGCGCGGTTGCGGCCCGGCGGTTGCGCCTCGGCTGGCAAGCGCAAAAAAGCCCGCCGACCAAGCTTGGCCGACGGGCTCGCTGTTTGAGCGGCGCTCGCGTCAGAAGATGATCTTGAACGCCACCTGAACGTTGCGCGGCCCGTTGAACGTGCTCGTGACGCGCCCGAAGTTTGTCGCGTTGACGTTCTGGTCGCCGATGTTAAAGATCGGGGAATTGAACGCGTTGAAGAACTCGAAGCGCAGCTCCGTGTTGACGCGCTCGTTGATGGGCGTGCGCTTGACGATGTTGAGGTCCAGGTTGTAACGGCGCGGCCCATTGAGGATGAATCGCTGCAACGAGCCAGCCCGACCAGGCGGAGGGTTGAAAAACACCTGCCCGTTGAACGGCGCTTGCCCGTCCGGCTGGACAGCCCGGCCGTCAAAGTTGATGACGCGCGGGTCAATGAAGAACAGTCCCTGCGGCGTGCGATAGATGCCCACCAGTCTCTGGAGTTCCCGCCGCGAGAGGGTGGTATCCACCGTATTGAGGTCGCCACGCGTGCCGCCCGTGACGCGGTTGATTGTGCCGCGCCGCGAATAGATGCCAAAGGGCGGCCCGCTGCCCACTTCAAGGAAGAAGCCAGCCTGGAAGCCGCCCACGAGGCGGCGCAGGAAGCCGTTGCCGGGATCGAGCGTCTTGCCCTGGCCAAAAGGCAGCTCGTAGATGCCGTTGATCTTGAAGATATGCGGAATGTCAAACGGCGCCCGCGAGTTTTCAAGGGACGGCTGAGCGTTGTCGAGTAGCGCCTCGAAGCGGGTCTGCCCAGTCCCAGCCGTGTTGGTCAGGGTTTTGCTGTAAGTGTAATTCGCTTGGACGAGGAAATCGCCCGCGATGCTTCTGGAGAAGCGCCGCCGGAACTCGACCTGGAGCCCATGATAGTTAGAAAACCCGGAGTTGTTGAGGATATTGGCGGCCAAGGCGTTCGGGTTCGGCTGAAACACAACCGTGCCGGTCAGGCGGTTCGTGATGTAAAGCCCGGCCAGCGTGCCGGCCTCGCCCGTTTGAATGGCGTTGCGAATCGTTTGGTTGGTCAGCAGGCCCCCGCCGACCAAGTTGGGGAAGACCGTGAGCTGCTGGCTGCCGGGGATGTTGGGGTTGAAGGCCGGGTTGAAGACGCCCGTTGCCGCCAGCGCGAGAAAGCCATTGCTCCGCGCGCGCGCGACGTCAGCCGCGAAGCCGTTGTTGATGACATCTAGCTGGTTGAGGTCCACGGCGCGAATCAGGTTCGTGCTGCGGTTGCCGACATAGCGTACCGTCACGACCGTATCCCGCAGGACCTCGCGCTCAAGCGAGACGTTCCACTGCTGGTAAAACGGCGTCTGCAAGTTCCGGTCGGGGCTGCCGAAAGCTGTGTTGGTCGTCACGGCGAACTGACTGGCGTAGCTGTAGGGGACATTGAACGGCGGCGGCGTCAGCAGCGTGTTGATGAGCCCCGCCGCATTGCTCAACCGCGGGCCGGCCGCTTGAATCTGACCCAAGGTTGGGGCAAGGGTCGTGCTGAGGCCAGGGTTGGTCAGGATGGAGTTGTCCGCGGCGCGAATCGCCTCGTCGTTGACGTAGGCAAGCGAATAGCCGCCGCGCAGCACGGTGGGTTGACCGAGTCCCTTGATGTCCCACGCCACGCTGACGTTGGGCGCGAAGTTATTGCGGTCGGGCCGCCAGAAGCGGCCGGCAAAGTTAACGATGCCGCCAGGGTTGAGCAGGGTTTGAGCCGTTGTCTGACCGGCGCCGAGCACCGGCAGCAGGGCGAAGGCGTTTGCCTCGGACAGTGGCGTGACATAGTCATAGCGCAGTCCGATATTGACGGTGACGTTGGGGTGAATCCGCCACTGGTCGTTGATGTACGCGCCCAACTGATTGAGGCGCAGATCGCGGGTCTGCGTGGCGGTCGGGTCAAACCCGGCCGCGGGGCGCGCGGCGTTGACGTTGAACGTCCGCGACAGCCCGCCAATCGCTCCGCTGTAGAGCGTCAAAAAGCTGTTGGCGGTTTGGAGCTGAGTGGCGTTGATGCCGCCTGGAAACAGCGTCGCGGTGAGCGCCGCTGGGTTGCCGCCCGAGCCAAGCGCCTGCTGGCTAAGGCTGAGCGTCGGCACGATGCCGGCATCGTTCACGGGGCGCACCTTCAGCCAATCGAACTGCGCCCCGAAGCGGAGGCTATGGTTGCCAAGCTGAAGCGAAGCGTTGTCAATAATGGTGATGATTTGCGTGTCCCGTCCCTGGGGCAGGAACGTCACGTCGGGGTTGGTGAAGGGAAGCCCGCCCAGGAAGAAAGGCGGATTCTCCGGCCGGTTCACGTTGAAAAACGGCGCCGTGAAGTTCGCCCCAAAGCGGATCTCATTGCTGAAGCGGGGCGAGACATTCCATACCCAGGCCGCCGCCCCAAAGTCGGTTGGCCCGATGTTGTTGACAATGACTGGGTTGTTGAATGTTGTGTCGATGTCGGTGCGCCCGATGGTCTCGCCCGCGCGGCGGTAGATGAACTCAAGGTGATGCTTCTCCGTCGGGTTGTAGTCCACGCGATACGCCGAGGTGTCGCGGTCAAATGGGGCGGAGCGGACGACCTGGAGACCTGTCGTGTTGAGACCGTCGCCCACCGTCGTGAGGTTTGACCGATTGGGCACGCGCGCGATAAACGAGGCGATCGTTGGGTCTATCGAGATGTTGCGCAGGGCGAGCAGGTTGATCGAGCGACGAACGCCAGCGTTATCAATATAGGTGAAAATGCCCTGACGCGCGTCCGGCGTAAGCACCGTCGTCGTCAAGCTGGCTTGCTGGCGCTGCCGAATGCCCTCGAAGGTTGCAAAGAAGAAGAGGTTCTTGATCCGCGGCCCGCCAGGAATGCCGACCGGCCCGCCCAACTGAAAGCCAAACTGGTTGCGAATAAACGCCGGCCGAGCGATGCCGGCGGCGTTGTTGAAGAAGCTGTTGGCGTTGAGCGCCTTGTTGCGGTGAAACCAGAAAACTTCGCCGTGAAATTCTTCCGTGCCGGCCGGCGTCACAAAGCGCACCGCCGATGAGCCAGCGACATCCGCCGCCGCGTTGGACGTGATAATGGTCGCCTCTCCAACGCCCGCCACAGTCGGGTTGTTGGGCGAGAAGTCAATGGCGTTGGCGCGAATGAAATTATCCTGAATGTTGATGCCGTCCTGGGTGACGACTGTGGTGGAGGCGCGCTGCCCATTAATGACCGTGTTGGTATTGGCCAGTCGACCGTTCACGCCGGCCTGGAGCTGAACCAGCGCCAGCGGGCTCCGGGTGATAAGCGGTAACTCCTGCGTTTGTCGCGCGTTGACCGTGTTACGGACCTCGGCGTTGGTCGTCTGAAGCAGCGCCTCCCCGCCGGAAACAGTGATGACATCGCTCGCGCCGCCGGCCTGGAGCGTCGTCGTGACGCCGTATTCCTGTCCCACATTGAGGTTGAGGTTTTCAATCACTTTTTTGGCGAAACCGTCGGCCTCGACGACAATGCTGTAGCTGCCAACCGGAAGCAGCGAGGTGGTGAAGGTGCCGCTGTCGGTCGTCGCGCCGGTAATCGTTTGCTTCGTGCCTTCGTTGGTAACCGAAACAGTTGCGCCGGCGATAACCGCGCCGCTTTGATCTGTAACCGTGATCACAAAGCGGCCGTTGGTGGTTTGCCCGAAGGCGTCAAGCGGAGCGACGAGCAGACTCAAAAGCAAAGCGACGCTCGCCGCCCAGAGCTGTGGGCGCGCCCGCCGAGATATGAGCATGGGGCAGTTCCTCCTAAGTGTTTTGCTGTAGCAAGCGTTTTGCTGTAGCAAGCGCGTGGCGCTAGGTTTTGACGTTTTGACGCCAAATAAAGCAAGTTTTATGCCGCAAAGCCTGCGCCGCTCCGCGGCGGGGGAAATCGCGGCGGAGTTATTTAAAGTCAACCGACGGGCCAAGCGCGCGCCGCCGCTTTTGGCGCAGGCTGTCGGCGGTAAGCGCCCAGGTCCAGATTTTTGGATAAAGCTCTGGAAATCTGGTTTCGCTTGCCGTGGCGACTGGCGAGCCAATGAGGCGAAGCGTCTTCCGTTTTTTGACTTGGCCGCGGCGGAAAGCCGCCGATGACCTCCGCCCAAGCCCTTTGTCCTCCAGCTGGCAGACGCAGCTTGCATAAGCCGACGGCCCGGCTGCGGCGGCGAGCCGGCGCGCAAGATTGGCAAATCTAGTCCGGTCTTGCTCGCCCGCGCTCCAGCAGGTCTTGACGTCGCGCCCTCAGCCCGTAAGGTGCCAATGTCATCCGTTAGCGCGCAACGCGCCGACCCCCGCGGAACATTCCGCCGTTTTCGGCGTTACGTAGTCGCGGCGCGTTCCGCGCCCGGCGTCTCATAAAAATCTTTGCGCGGGCTCGCATCGTGCCAAGAAAGATGGAAAGGAGCTGGCTTCATGACCTTGCCGACGATTTTCCCGTCTGGCTTTTGGACGCGCAGCGTCGCGCTGAGCTTAGCGGCGCTTTTGACCAGCGGGTGTTTCGCCTGCTCTTCCTCGCGCCCGTATCAGCCGCAGCCGGTGAGCGCCCCGCCAGCCAAGCCCTCGACGGTCACGGCGACCACCAATGTCCCGGGGCAAGGGCTTGATCTGCAGGCTCTTATCGGGCTGACCAAGCAGGCGAAAAGCGCCGAGGAGCTGGAGCGCCTGCTCAACCAGCCCGGCTCCATCAATAACCTTGACCTCGACGAAGATGGGAACGTGGATTACATCCGCGTTCAGGAGTACGGCGGCGGCGCCACGAAGAATTTTTCCTTTGTGGCGCTGCTGAAGGATGGCCAGGAGCAAGAAGTCGCCGACCTCCGCATCGAGCAAACGCCGGGCCAGCAAGAGGCCGTCGTGCAGGTGCAGGGCCACCCGACGGTTTACGGCCCGAATGTCTATTACTCCGCCGCGCTGCCGATGGCGACGGCGCTTTTCCTTGCGTGGGCGCTTGCGCCGCGCCCGGCGTTCTATGTTTCGCCCTACGGGTTTGGCGCGTTTCCAGCCTACTACCGTCCTTATGCCCCTGTGCCGGTGGCTACCTACCGGACGACCGTGACGAACTACACGCGCGATGTTCCGGTTCGGCGGGCGGCGCAGCCGCTGATTCGCTCGACGGCTGTCTCGCCAAACGCCGGCAAGGTCGCGTCAAGCGTCCGTCAGCCGCTCGCGCAGCCGACGCAGACGCAGCGCCAGTTCCAGCAGCGCGACGGCAACCGTCCGGTCGCTTCGGGCGGCTTTGGGCAGGGTCCGGCCGCGCAGCGCAGCGCCCTGCCGCCGACGGCCACGCCGCGTCCCGCGCCCCCGCCAGCGGCCCGTCCAACGCCGCCGCCAGCCGCTAGCCGCCCGTCGCCGCCGCTGCGTAACTTCAACAGCCGCGGGCGGCGCAACTAGCGCTTTTCGCGCGGCGCGCCCGGGCGCTTTGGGGTTGTCAAGGGCGACGACCCCTTTCCCCAAAAAAAGCGCGCTGACTGGGCGGGATGGTCTTGCGGCTGTCCCGCAAGGGCTGCGGCGACAGAGTCCCTACAAGGAAGGAAAAAGCGATGGAAAAGCAGGTCTACACGCTGACCGACGCCCAGCGCATCGGCTTCGCCAGCATCTTTGTACTCGACAAGATGGCGCGCAAAGGACGGAAGTTCGCCGTCGCGCCGACCGATCCGGACGAAATGGCGCTCAGGGATGTGATCCAGACGCTTTTCAACGAGCGTCTCATCGAGATTCAGGGCGCGTACTACGCTCTCACTGAAGCCGGCAAGGAGCGCGTCCGTCGGTTCCGCCAGCGCTACGAGGAATACCTCGCCGTCTATGACATCTACTGCGCCGTGGACTTGGCCGCCGGCGAGTTCGCCTTCGAACGGTATTACGACTTCGACGACGATGCCTGGCGGCTCTATCTCCAGCAAGAGCGATGGGAAGACTTGCGCGTAGCCGTCGCCATTCACAAAAAGCTTGACCCGGTTGAAATCGTCTTTATGTCGTTTGTGATGGAAGGGCGGTTTGACGACTACGCCGACGGCAAGTGGGAGCTGGGTATCCTATCGGGCGAGCTGTGGAACGAGATTCTCGCCATTGTGAATTCCAATCTGCACCCCTGCGAGCTGGGCTACGCGACAACCGATCCCAACGACCCCAGCCGGACGCTTGAAGTCACGCCGGACGACGTGATGGGCGACATCCTCGCGCGCGGCGGGCAAATTACGCTGGAGCTAGTGCGGCGCGGAAAGGAAATCGAAGCCGAGCAGCAGGCGCTCCAACCGGCGGCGACCACGACGGAGACCGTCTATGACTACGACTTTGTGATTGCCGATCCGTATGTGTACTATACGCCCTACCTGAGTCCGTACTACGTCAGTCCCGTCTGGACGGCTCCGCTCTATCCAACCGTTGTGGTCAGGGTCTGAGCTATTTTTGAGTTATGTTCACGTTTGGTCAGCGTTTTGCCCATGTCTGCATCGTCTCTTCGTTACGACTGGACGCGCGAGGAAATTCGCGCCATCCACGACGCGTCCGCGCTGGAGTTGGTCTATCGCGCGGCGACCATTCACCGCGCGCATCATGACCCGCGGGAAGTGCAAGTCTGCCGGCTCATTTCCATCAAAACCGGCGGCTGCCCAGAAGATTGTGGCTACTGTTCGCAGTCGGCGCGCTATGCAACTGGCGTCGCCGCGCAGCCGCTGATGGACAAAGCGGAAGTCATCGCGATTGCCGAGCGCGCCAAGTCCAACGGCGTTAGTCGCGTCTGCATGGGCGCGGCGTGGCGCAGCGTCCGCGACGACGCCCAGTTCGAGGCGGTGCTCGACCTGGTGCGCAGCGTCAACGCCCTGGGCGTCGAGGTCTGCTGCACGCTCGGCATGCTGACCGAAGCGCAGGCGCGACGATTGGAAGAAGCCGGGCTGTACGCTTACAACCACAATCTCGACACCTCGCGCGAGTATTACCGTCAAGTCACGACAACGCGCTCGTACGACGACCGGCTGGAAACGCTAGCGAATGTCCGTAAAACCGGCGTCACGCTGTGCGCCGGCGGCATTCTCGGCCTTGGGGAAAGCGTGGACGACCGGATTGGGCTGCTGCATACGCTGGCGACGATGCAACCACACCCGGAGTCCGTCCCGGTCAACATCCTGACCCGCGTGCCGGGAACGCCGCTGGCGAGCCAGGCGGACGTTTCCCTGTGGGAGACGCTGCGCGTCATCGCTACGGCGCGAATTATCATGCCGCGTTCGGTCATTCGGCTTTCGGCCGGCCGGACGCAGCTTTCCGAGGAAGCGCAGGCGTTGTGCTTCTTGGCCGGCGCAAACTCGATTTTTTCGAGCGACGCTAAGATGATGCTCACCAAAGTGTCACCGACGAATGATTACGACGAGGACGCGCGGCTTCTGGCAATGTTAGGGCTGCATCCGCGCTCGCCGTTCAAGGAAGGTTGCGCAGTCAATGCAGAGCCGCGCGCAGCCGCGACGCATGCTTGACGCTTTTTTTATGCCGAGTTCGCGGGCTTCGGGCGCTCGTCAGGCGGCGACAGGCTTTGATTGAGTTGGGCGTATCGTTGGCGGCGACGCTCCTGGGCGCTTGGGCTGCCCGCCTAGAGACAGGGCTCGCGAGGCAGCGTCCGCTACGAGCGGCGACGCTGGCGTCGGTGGCGACTGGCGGTTATTTTATTGGCGTTTCAGGCATTGGAGGCCGTCCGCTCAAAGCCCCCGTCAAGCGCTCGCAGACGGTTGAGATTCGCTAAATGCAAGTTCTGAAATTCGGAGGCACGTCGGTCGGCGATGCCGACCGCATTCGCCAACTGGTTTCGATTGTCAGCGCCGCCCGCGCGCAGGATGAGCGGCTGGTTATCGTCGTATCCGCCATGGCTGGGGTGACAAATCGGCTGCTTGACGCCATTCGCGCCGCTGTCGGCGGCAATGTCGGCGCCATCGCGGACGCGCAGACTGAGCTGCGCCGCCGTCACCTTGAAGCGTTAGCGCGGCTGGTCGCGGGCGAGGCTGAAGTCCGGTCTCTGACGGCCGAGCTCGACGCGCTGCTGGATCGCTTCGCCCGAATTGGCGAAGGCATCGCGCTGGTCGGAGAGCTGCCGCCGCGCGCGCAGGATTTCATCGCCGGGCTGGGCGAGCGGCTGTCGGCGCGGCTCGTGTCCGCCGCCCTGCGCGAGGCGGGCATTCCTTCCGCAGCCTTTGACGCCGACCGGCTGATTGTCACCGATGACACCTTTGGCGCGGCCGCGCCGGACCTGGCCGCTACGGCGCTAGCGACGCGCGCGGCCCTGCTGCCCGCTCTGGAGTCCGGGCAGACGCCGGTCGTGACCGGCTTCATCGGCGCGACGCCAGAGGGCGTCCCGACCACGCTGGGGCGTGGCGGCTCGGATTATTCGGCCGGCATTCTGGGCGCGGCGCTCGAAGCCGATGCCGTCGTCATCTGGACAGATGCCGACGGCTTCATGACAGCCGACCCGCGCCTTGTGCCAACGGCGCAAGTTCTTTCGGAGATCAGTTACGCCGAGGCCGGCGAGCTGGCCTATTACGGCGCGAAAGTTTTGCATCCCAAAACATTGCTTCCGCTGATCCCGAAAGGGATACCGCTTTACGTCAAGAACAGCTTTCGCCCGGAGTCGCCGGGAACGCGCGTTTCAGCGACCGCCGGCGCGTGGCGCGCCGACGTGAAGTCGGTCACATCCATCAAGGGCTTGGCGCTTATCACGGTTGCCGGGCGCGGCATGCTGGGCGTGCCGGGCATTGCCGCCAAAACTTTCGCCGCCGTCGCCGCGGCCGGCGTCAACGTGCTGCTCATTTCGCAATCGTCATCGGAAAACAACCTGTGCCTGATGATTGAGGCTGCGGACGCCGAAAAAACGCGCGCGGCGCTTGTCAAGGCGCTGGCGATGGAGTTCCATCTTGCCTGCGTCGAGCGCGTGGATGCGTTTCAGCCGGCGGCGATCGTGGCGGTAGTCGGCGCGGGGATGCGCGGGCGACCGGGGATTGCCGCCCGAATTTTCTCGGCGGTGGCGACCGCCAATGTCAACGTCATCGCCATCGCCCAAGGCTCGTCGGAAATCAACGTTTCGTTTGTTGTGGCCGAGGCCGAGGCGGCCACGGCTGTCAAAGCTATCCACGAGCGATTCGAGCTAGGCGCGGCGGCGGGCGAACGGGCTTTTCTCTGAGATTGGAGCGGCGGCGTCCGCTTCCGACAGCGATGTGGCGGCTTAGCGATGGAAGCGCCGGAGCGACCGCTTGTCGCGCCAGCGCTTTTCCGCAGGCGATTTTTCTAAGTGGTCGCTCCCGTCGCGGCTTCCGGCGCGGGTTGCCCTTTCTTGCCCTTGCCTTCCTTGACCGGGGCTGGCGCCGGCGGCTCATTGGGGTCAACGCCGACCTCGATGACGCAGTTGCCAAAAATGGCGGTTGGCTGGTCGCCGTTCGAGCCTTTGACCTCGATAGAGCGTCCGGTGATGGTTGTTTGGTCGCTGATGCGCCCTGACAGCTCGATGGTATCGGCGTCTATCCGCCCGGAAATCTCGCCTTGGGAGTGGAGCTTTTCCACTTTGACAGTGCCGTGGACGGCGCCAGTCGCGGCGATCATCAGGGTTGGCGCATGAAGCTCGCCGCTCACTTTGCCGCTGACGGTGACTCCGCACGTTGACTTCAGTGTGCCGGTCACTTCGCTGCCTTCTTCAACGGTGGTCAGTTTCTCCGCCATGACGTGTCCTCGCGATAAGGGGGTAAGATGCGAAAAGGCAAAAGCCGAGTCGATTGGGGTCACGCCGTTTCGGTTTTGAGCCGCAGCACGCAGCCCGGCTCAAACGCGAAGTGGGTGTGACCGGCCGGTTGCTTGACTGTCGCGCGAACTGATCCGGTTGAGCCGACAATGATCCGGCGCGCGCCGCTGATCCCCGGCGAGGCGTCGGAGGCGAATCGTCCGTGAACGACCAGGATGCCGCTGCCATGGACTTGGCAGCCGTCAAGCAGTCCCTCGCGGCCGATGATAAGCTGGGCGCCCTGTCCGAGGGTAATGTTGCACTTCAGGAAGCGACCGTCCACTTCGACGATCGAATCGGCGTCGAATTCGAGCGAGGCGTCGCGCAGCACGTCGCCATGGCCGAAGTAGCGCCGGTTGGTTGGCGCCGGGGCGACCGCCACGGCTTGCGGCGATGCCGTGCCGCCGTCCGTCTTGCCGTTGAGAAAAGCGGCCAGTCCCGCCGCCGGGATAAGCTGAGAGCCGTCGCCGGCAACGCTAAAATCCACCTCATCCACTTCCGCGCCATCCGCCGCCTCGATGGAAAAGTCGCTGCCGTAAAGATGCGTGCGACTGAACTTAGCCCCTTTGAGGCGGGCGCCCTGAAAGGTGGCGTGGCGACAATCAGCGTCTTGCAGGCTGACTTGCGAGAGGTCGGCGCCCTCCAGGACGGCTCGTTCCAGCTTTGCGCCGGAGAGGTCCGCGCCGGGCAGGGCCGCGCGGCGCAGCACAGCGTCCCGCAGGTTAGCGCCGGTTAGCAACGCTTCCTCGAAGTTCGCTGATTCAAGGATAGCGTTTTGAAAGTCCACGGCCGTGAGATTGGCGCCGCCCAGATAGGCGTTGCGCAAATCGGCATTGGCGAAGTTGGCGTTTTCAAGCGTGGCGACGCCCAGCTTGGCATCAACAAGCTGGGCGGATGGGAGGCGCGCGCCGGTGAGGTCCGCGCCTTCGAGGTTGGCCCCTTCGAGATTCGCCCGCGACAAATCGGCTCCGCGCAAGTTGGCGCCTTCCAGGTTGGCGCTTTCCAAATCGGCTCCGCGCAAGTTGGCGCCTTCCAGGTTGGCGCGAACCAAAAAGGCATCGCGCAAGCTGACGCTGGCTAGGTTGGCGCGTCGGAGAGAGGCTTCCTCCAGGTTCGCCCCCTCAAGGTCGGCACGACGCAGGTTGGCGTTGTCTAAGTTAGCTTTTGCCAAGTCGAGCTCGCGCAGGTCCGCTCGCTCCAGCGATTCGCCGCGCGCCACTCGCTCAATCACTTCTTCAAAGGTGAACTCAGGCATGGAGAAACCCCTTTCGCCGTTTTCTCAAATGTGGTGGGCCGTGCCGCCCAGTTTTCATGCAGGCGTCGCCGTTGGGCGTTGTTCAGGAACGACGCTCATCCGCCACATAGCGGCGCAGTCGCTCAATACGCTTCTCAAACGACAGTCGCTGAATTTCGTTAGCCAACTCAATCGCGCCCAGCTCCGCCAGAAGGACGTTAATCTGAAGCTGCGTTTCCTGGCGCGCTTGACGGTAAAAGCGGCGATCCTCGGCAGCCGAGGGATTGCTGGACTCTTCTGTCGTGGCAATCTCATAGGCCTCGTGCGCGTCCTGCAAGTCCCGCGTCAGCTGTTCCAGTCGCGCCAGCAAGCCGTCCCGCCCGCTCTGCACCGCGCCGCTTTCCAGCTGCTGTTGATAGGACTTAAATTTTTCGACAATTTTTTCAGCTAGCCAGATGGGCAGCCCGGTAGCCACGGCGAGGTCTTCCTTCGCCCCCACCAGGAAGCTCTCGATGGTGATCAGCCCGGCGCGATAGAGCTTGTCAATGGTTACTTTGCCGACTTCAGGAATCTGCTTGAGCAAGGAGTTGACGATCATTCCCTCGGACTGAAGCGTGCTGTCGTCAATGACGAAGGTGGCCGGGAGCAACTCCGTCAGCGTCTGGTAGCTGTGCAAAATGCGCTCCCGCAGCTCTCCGCCAACCAGGCCCTCGCGCGACGCCCGCGCCTCCGACAACAGCCCTTCAAAGTCATGAACGGCGTCGCTGACATCCTCCATGCTCATCCCCAGGGCTGACTTGCCGAGACTGCTAATGGCCGGCTGGCACATTTCCAGCCACTCCTTGCGGGCGGCCCCGGCCCGCAACTCGATCATGAAGGCCTTGACCGGACGAATGTAGTTCGCCGCGATTTCAGAGAAAAGCGTCCGAACCTCTGTCTGATCGGTCGCCACCGCCGGCGCGGCGTCCTCTTCAAAGTCATCGGAATCGCCGCGCGACAGGATGCTCTCAAAGGCGTCGTCAAAGCCTTCCAGATCGTCGTCATCGTCAAGACCGAGCCGCGTTCCGTCGGTCGCCGCCGCGCCCGTCGCTTCAGGGCGATCGCTCTGAGCCATGGGAATGTCGAAATCGGCCGCATCCAGGTCAGCGCTTGGATCGCTTACATCCAGTCCGGCTCGTCCGGGCGACGCCTCAAGCCGCGCCCCGACGCCCAGGCCGACTTCCTCGACGAGGCCAGCGGTCGCCGCCTCGCTCGCCACATCCGCCGGCATCCGCGATGATGCGGCCAGGGCGTCCGCCGCGCCCGGCGGCTCAGCCAAGCCGGGCATCAAAAAGTCGGCTTCGTTGGTCAGCGCGCCAGCGCTCGGCTCAGGCGCATCTTCCTCTGCCTCGTCAACGCTTGGCGTTTCGGGCACCAGCGCGGAGGCGGGCGGCTGCGTTGCAACTGGCGGCGCGATGGGCGGCGGCTCTGGATCCGACTCTACTGGCGGCGACCAAGGGGCCGGACTCGCCGTCGGCAACGGCGGCGGGTCCGGCGGAACGTAGGCGGGAGCTGATGTAGGGGGCGGTTCCTCTTTTTTCTTGCCAAAAAAGCGATCGAAAAAACCCATAGTCGTACCCTTGGTCTTGCCCTCGACAGTCAGCGCTGAATCGCGGACGCGCGCGCCAGTCAGCGCCGCGGCTTTCCGACGCCCTCACTGTGAACGCGCAGCGCAGTCGCCATAGAGCGATGGCGTTTGTCTCTAACGACAAAGCGTATGGCGCTTAATCAATCATGGCGCTTGTCAATGAAGCCAGTGAACGGGTAGGCCGCTTGTATATCAAGTTGCCAAGCAAAAAACCATAGAAAAAAAAGTGTAAAGCGCCGCAGCGTTTGGCGAACTATGCCCAACTGGGCTAACCTGTGCCGTGCTATCCCAAACTTTTCCAGGCGAGCGGCGCGCTTGCCTCGCAAAGGCGACGCTCGCATCGCTTCCGCGCCAGCCATGGGTCCGAAGAATGCCGCCGAGCTTGAGCTGCGCGTCCTCGTTGAGGATGTCATCCGCCATGTTCGGTTCCTTGCGGACATAGGACTGACGTCGGTTGGGTCGTCCCGTGACCCGCAGCCGCCAGCGCCAGAAGCCTCGAGTCTGGTTGTCGTTCCTGTCGCTCCCCATGCGCCGCTGGCATCCGAGCGGTCAGGCGCCGCAGCTGACCACCTAACGGCACCGACGCGCTATCCTGAGGACAAGCCGCCCGCGGGGGCTCCGCGGTTTGAAGCGACTGCCGGTCAAGCCAACCCGGAGGCTGAAGACGTGACTTTATTCAGAACATCGTCCGACTGCAACCAAGCCGCGCCCGATTTGTCGGCGCCGCGGCAAAGCTCGCTGTTCAGCGAGTTGGCGGCGGCGCTGACTGAGCCGGCGGCGGACGCCACGCTGGAAGCCATCCGGGATGATTTGGGCGATTGTCAACGCTGCAAGCTGGCGCGCTATCGCGCGCGCATTGTCTTTGGGGAAGGTTCGCCGCAGGCGCGGCTGGTCTTTGTCGGCGAAGGGCCGGGCGCCGAAGAGGATGCAACGGGACGCCCCTTTGTCGGCCGCGCCGGACAGTTGCTTGACAAAATCATCGCCGCGATGAGCCTCGCGCGCGAGGAAGTTTATATCTGCAACGTCGTCAAATGTCGGCCGCCGGAAAACCGGGCGCCGGAGCGGGACGAAGTCGCCGCTTGCGTTGGCTTTCTGCACCGTCAGTTGGCCGTCATCCGCCCGCAGGTCATCGTCGCGCTTGGCGCGTCAGCCGCCGCCGCCTTGCTTGACGACCCTAAGCTGGCGAGCATCTCCAGGATTCGGGGACGCTTCCACGACTACCGGGGCGTTCCCCTGATGCCGACTTTTCATCCAGCGTACCTGCTGCGGTCGCCTGACAAAAAACGCGAAGTTTGGGAAGATATGAAGCAAGTGATGGCCAAGCTGCGCGAGAGCGAGGGCGGCGCGCCGTGACGTGGCTGACGTTTAGCGGGCGCCTCCTGCTGGCGACGCTCTGGCGCTCGTCGGCGATTGGCGTTCTGGCCGGATCGAGCCAGCCGCTCGACGCGACAGACGTGGAAACCGCGTGCCGCTTGGAAGCGAGCGCGGGCAGTCTGACGAAGCGCGCATTCGCCCACTGCTCATTCAGGAAATCGCCCGCAGCCGGTTCCAGCTGCAATCCGCTCCGCAGCGTGGAGTTACTTCGTTCCAACGCCGTCCGGCTGGAAGACATTACCGCTCGATTGGCTATTTTGGCTATTGAAGCGGCGGTGACCGCGATTAGTATCCACGCTGGCGGACAACGAATCTGGCCCAACGCTGGCATCGCGACGAGTGAGTAGCGACGAAGGATAAAGCATGGCCGAAAACATGACCGAAAAGCCGCTGGCGGGGCGGCTCACGCTCATTGACAGCGCTTCCGTCCAGCTGACGCCATCCCCGCCGGCTGAGATTGAGCGGTTCGCCGCCCTGCGCGTCCACAACGGCGTCGGGCTTCGCCCCGTGGACAAGCTATCGGAAGCCGATTTGCGCGAATGCTGGCAGGCGCGGCATCAGCGCTCATTCTGGCTCGATCTGACGGCGCCGCCGCCGGCGACGCTTCAGTCCGTGGCAAACACGTTCAGCTTTCACCCGCTCACCGTGGAAGACGCGCTCAGCCCCGAGCACCGTCCCAAAATAGACGAGCACGAGGAATACCTCTTCATGGTGTTTCAGAGCGTGGCCGGGATTAGCGACGAAACCGTGCTGCCGACAGCCGGCGTCGGCCACTGCCGAACTAATCGGCTGGCCGCCTATCTAGGCGTTGGGTTTCTTGTCACCGTCCATGACCGCGGGTTCGCGCCCGTCGAAGAGGTCGCCGATATTGTGGATGCTCGCGACACCACGATGGATCGGCAACCTGACCTTGTTCTCCACGCCATTGTGGATCGGATGATCGATCAGGTCTTTCCGGTGCTGGCCGATGTGGAAGACCGAATTCAGGAAATCGAAGCGCGGATTTTCACTGAATCCGACGAGGACGTGCTGCCCACCGTTCTCAAAACCAAGCGCGAGCTGATGACCCTCCGGCGACTTATGGGCCTTCAGCGCGAAATGCTCCTGCGGCTGAGTCGGCGCGAGGACTTACCCTTCATTGAGCCGAAAACGGCGATCTATTTCCGGGATGTCTATGACCATGCCGTGCGGCTGGAGGAAAACTGCGCTATTCTCATCGAGCTGGCGACCAACGTCGCGGAGGCGCACCTGGCTGTCGCTTCGCGTCGCATCAATGAGGTAATGAAGTTCCTCACGATGTTTTCGACCATCTGGATGCCGCTGACGTTCATTGTCGGCGTCTACGGGATGAACTTTGACTACCTGCCGGAAATCAAAATCTGGTGGTTTTATCCCTTCCTCTGGGTCGTTATGGGCAGCGTCGTCATCGTGATGATCCGGTTCTTCCGCCGCAAGAAGTGGCTCTAGCCCTTTCCGGCCCTTTGCCCCATGCCCAAGCGCGCCGACCTCCGCAAGATTCTGGTCATCGGTTCCGGCCCTATCGTCATAGGACAGGCGTGTGAGTTCGATTATTCCGGGACGCAAGCCTGCAAGGCGCTGCGGGCCGAGGGCTACGAAGTGATTCTCATCAACTCCAATCCGGCGACGATTATGACCGACCCGGAGCTGGCCGACGGCACCTACATCGAGCCGCTGACCGCGGAAGCGGTCACGGCCGTGCTGGAACGGGAGCGCCCGGACGCGCTCCTGCCGACTGTTGGCGGCCAGACGGCGCTCAACCTGGCCATGCAGCTTTCGCGAGCCGGCGCGTTGGAGCGGCTGGGCGTCCAACTGATTGGCGCTAACATCGCCGCCATCGAGCTGGCCGAGTCGCGCAAACAGTTCAAGTCCGCCATGGAAGACATTGGCCTTGAAATGACCAAGGCGGTTTTTGTCACGCCGGAAACCGACCTGGAAGCGGTCAAGGCCGCGATTGGCTATCCGGCGATTGTGCGACCGAGCTTTACGCTCGGCGGGGCCGGCGGCGGCATCGCCTACAACGACGAGGAGTTCTGCCAAATTGTCGAGCGGGGGCTAGCGCTGAGCCCGGTTCGTGAAGTCGTCGTCGAGGAATCCGTCCTGGGCTGGAAGGAATACGAGCTTGAGGTCATGCGCGACCGCGCCGACAACATCGTGATTGTCTGCTCGATTGAGAACTTCGATCCGATGGGCGTCCACACCGGCGACTCGATTACCGTCGCGCCGGCGCAAACGCTCACCGACCGCGAATACCAGGCGCTGCGCGACGCCAGCCTAAAGATCATCCGCCGCATCGGCGTTGAAACCGGCGGCTCAAACATTCAGTTCGCCGTCAATCCGCGCGACGGGCGGGTGCGGGTCATCGAGATGAATCCGCGGGTGTCGCGCTCGTCGGCGCTGGCGTCAAAAGCCACCGGCTTTCCGATTGCTAAAATCGCGGCCAAGCTCGCCGTTGGCTACACGCTGGATGAAATCCCCAACGACATCACGCGCAAAACGCCGGCCAGCTTCGAGCCGACGCTGGATTACGTCGTCGTCAAGATTCCGAAGTGGGCGTTTGAGAAGTTCCAAGCGGCCGAGCCGGTGCTTGGCACGCAGATGAAGTCGGTGGGCGAGGCGATGGCAATTGGCCGCACCTTCAAGGAAGCCTTCATGAAGGCGCTCCGGTCGCTGGAGGCGAGCGCGGCGAAGTTGCCGACCTACACCACCGACGACGACCTGCGCCGACGCCTCATCACGCCGAACCCGGAGCGCGTGCGCTATCTGCAAATGGCGCTCGAGCGCGGCTGGACCTGCGCCGAGCTGCACGAGCTGACGGCGATTGACCCGTGGTTTTTGCACCAGCTCAAGGAAATCGCCGACGCCCAGAACGCGCTGCGCGGACGCGCCTTGGACGACATCCCCGACGCCGAGCTGCGCCGCGTCAAGCGGATGGGGTTTTCCGACCGGCGCGTGGCGCGCACCATCGGCTGCACGGAGGCTGAAGTCCGCGCCCGGCGCCTGCGCAGCGGCATTCGCCCGGTCTTCAAGCGCATTGACACCTGCGCCGCGGAGTTTGCGTCCTACACGCCGTATCTGTACTCAACCTACGAGGAGGAATGCGAAGCCGATCCGAGCGACCGGCGCAAAATCGTTATTTTAGGCAGCGGGCCGAACCGTATCGGGCAGGGCATTGAGTTCGACTACTGCTGCTGTCACGCCAGCTTCGCGCTGCGGGAGGCGGGCTACGAGACCATTATGGTCAACTGCAACCCGGAGACGGTCTCGACTGATTACGACACCTCGGATCGGCTGTATTTCGAGCCGGTGACGTTCGAGGATGTCATGCACATCATCGAGCGCGAGCGGCCCGAGGGCGTCATCGTGCAGTTTGGCGGCCAAACGCCGCTCAATCTGTCCTACGGGCTGCGGCAGGCCGGCGTCCCCATCCTCGGCACGTCGCCCGAAAGCATTGACCTAGCCGAAGACCGCGAGCGATTTGGCGCGCTGTTGCGCGAGTTGGACATTCCGCAGCCGCCGGCGGGCGTCGCCGCCACCGTGGAAGAAGCCTGCGCCGTGGCGCGCGCGGTCGGCTATCCGGCGCTGGTGCGGCCGAGCTACGTTTTAGGCGGTCGGGCGATGATGATCGCCTACGATGAGGCGAGCTTGGCGAGCTACGTGGTCGAAGCGATTGGCGCGTCCTCCGGCCGATCGGTGCTCATTGACCATTTTCTGGAATCCGCCGTCGAGGTGGATGTGGACGCCCTGTCCGACGGCGAGGACGTGTGCATCGCCGGCATTCAGGAGCACATCGAGGAGGCAGGCGTTCACTCCGGGGACAGCTCGAGCGTCCTGCCGACCTACCTGATCGAGCCGTGGCATCTGGACGTGATGCGGCGTTACACGCGCCAACTCGCCCGCGCCCTGCGGGTGATCGGCTTGATGAACATTCAGTTCGCGGTCAAGGACGACATTGTGTACGTCTTGGAAGTCAACCCGCGCGCTTCGCGCACCGTGCCGTTCGTGAGCAAGGCGACGGGCGTTCCGATTGCCAAAATCGCCGCGTGGCTGATGATCGGCCGGCGGCTTGCGGATTTCAATCTGCCGCCAATGCTCCCTGTGGGGCGCTTCTTCATCAAGGCGCCGGTGTTTCCCTTCATCAAGTTTCCGGGCGTGGACCCGGTGCTAGGGCCGGAAATGCGCTCGATTGGCGAGGTCATGGGCGTCGCCGACAGCTTTGGGATGGCCTACTGGAAGGCGCAGCTTGGGGCCGGCACGCCCCTGCCGCGCGCCGGGACGGCCTTTCTGAGCGTCAACAACCGCGACAAGCCGGCGGCGGTGAAGGTCGCGCAACGGCTGCACCGGTTGGGTTTTCAACTCGTGGCGACGCGCGGCACGCAGGAAATGCTGGCCGCGGCCGGGCTGCCAGTTGAGATGGTCTTCAAGGTGAACGAAGGACGGCCCAACATCGTGGACTTAGTCCGCAGCCGCCGGATTGACTTGATTGTGAACACGCCGCTCGGCAAGGCTTCGCACTTTGACGAGAAAGCGATCCGCGCGGCGGCCATTCAGTACAACGTCCCCTGCATCACCACCATCACGGGCGCGATTGCCGTGACGAGCGCCATCCAGGCGTTGCAGCATGAACAGTTCGTCGTGGGGCGGCTACAGGACTATCATGCCGGGAAAGCGGAGCTGGCGCGCCCCTCGCCGGCAGCCTCGGCTTAGCGCGCCCAGGCGCTTGCCCTGCGAAAGCTTATGATGTCCAAAGACTTGTCAGGCGTGGAGCTTGACACCTGTCGGTCCTGCTCCGTAAAAGTGCGGCTGTCGGCGGTGTCTCCGCGCAAAAACCGTCGCCAGCTGACGATTTTTGGTTTGCGTTCCGCCGTTTGTGAATTTCTTTCTCGACTTATTAATTGAGCTTCAGGAAAGCGCGCTACTCGTGTGGCGCGCTGTGCGGCATCCGTTTCGGCGTCCGGTTTATTGGCGCGAGACCGTCACCCAGATGGACTCGATTGGCTTTGGGACATTGCCAATTGTGCTGCTGGCTGGCTTTTTCATTGGCGCGGTGCTCGCCCTCCAGACCGCCGGCACGCTCCGGTCATTCGGCGCTCAGAACTACACGGGACGATTGGTGGCCACCTCGCTGCTGCGCGAGCTAGGTCCGGTGCTGACGTGTATTTTGCTGGCTGGACGCGCCGGATCGGGCATTGCCGCCGAGTTGGGCGCGATGTGCGTCAGCGAGCAGGTGGACGCCATGCGGGCGCTGGGCACGGACCCTTTCCGCAAGCTGGTGCGCCCGCGCCTGCTGGCCCTCCTGACGATGGCGCCCATTCTCACGGTGTTTGCCAATGTCGTGGGGATCATCGGCGGGCTGATCGTGTCCATCACGCTGTTGCAAATCCCGTCGTCGGTATATTTGTCGTCGGCGCGCGAAGCCCTAAACTACGATGACATTTGGGGAACGTTTCTCAAGACGGGCGTGTTTGGGTTGATTGTCGCGGTAGTGGGCTGTCGGTGCGGGCTGCGCACTCGTGGCGGAACGGTGGGCGTCGGGCATTCCACGACCACCTCGGTCGTGGTGTCCATCGTGCTGATCCTGGTGTCGGACTTCTTTCTGACTCGGCTGATTCTAACGCTGAGCGGAACAGCCTGAACAATGGCGTCGGTCTCCGCTTTTCGAGGTCACGGTGAGCGAATACGCCATCGAGTTTCAGGATGTCCACTTGGCGTTTGGGGCGCAGAAAGTGCTCGACGGCGTGAGCTTTGGCGTCTATCCGGGGGAAACCAAAATCCTCATGGGCGGGTCGGGAACAGGGAAGTCCACTGTGCTCAAGCTGGTTCTGGGGCTGCTCAAGCCGGACAGCGGTCGCATCATCGTGGATAACGAGGACATTACCGATTTCAGCGAGTCGCAGTTGATCGCCAGACGCCAGAAGATTGGCATGATCTTTCAGGAAGGGGCCCTGTTCGACAGTCTGTCGGTGTATGAAAATGTCGGCTACCGGCTTTTTGAGCAAGGGGCGGAGGAGGAGGAAATCGAGGAAGCCGTGCGCCGCATGCTGCGTTTCGTCAACCTTGAGGACGCGATCAACAAGATGCCGGCCGAGTTGTCGGGCGGCATGCGCCGGCGGGTCGGGATTGCCCGGGCGCTGGTGGGGAATCCGAAAATCATTCTTTATGATGAGCCGACCGCCGGGCTTGATCCGCCGACGGCGCGCGCCATCTGCGAGCTGGCAATCAAGCTGCGCGACTTGGAGGGCGTCAGCTCGCTGTTCGTGACGCACCGGATTCAGGACGCTGTCACGCTGGCTGACTATCATGCGACAATTGGGGACGACGGCGAGGTGGCGATTGTGAAAAATCCGCGCGGCGGGACGGGAAGCTCGACGAAGTTTGTCATGCTGCGCCACGGCAAGGTCATGCTGGAAGGCGAGGCGGATGTTTTCTGGAATTCGTCAGACCCCTACATTCGGACGTTTTTAGAGCTGGACTAAGCGCGGGGACGCAACCTATGGCCAAGAAAAAGCTCTCCATTCTCGACTTGCGGGTCGGACTCATGACGCTGGTCTCCATTGGCATCCTGATCGCGACGATTCTGACCATCAGCGGCGACCTCAATCCGTTTCGCCGGGAGCTTATTGTCCGAACGCGCCTGGCGAGCGTGGACGGTCTGCGCCCCGGCGCCGACGTGCGACTGGCCGGCGTCAAGGTGGGCAAGGTGCAGCGGGTCAGCCTGCTGCCAGTGCCAAAAGACCAGGGAGCCACCCAGACGGTTGAGCTAGAGCTGGCGCTTGATCCCGTCATTGACGGCCGCCCGGCGGGCGAGCGCGTGCGCCAGGACTCACAGGTCATCCTGGGGTCGGTGGGGCTGCTCGGCGACAAGGTGGTGGACATCACGCCCGGCACGCTGAACGCCGCGCCCGTCAGCAATGGCGACCTTATCGGGGGCGCGTCAGAAACCACAATTCGCCAGATTATCTCCGGGGCGGACGACATTCTGGCCAACTTCACGACGCTTTCCGACTCGCTCAAGCAAATTGCCGACAAAATCAACCGCGGCGAGGGCACGGTGGGGCGGCTCGTGTCAGACGCTGAGCTGTATGATAACCTCACCCGCGCCGTGGCCGAAGCGGCGCGGCTCGTTCAGGAGGTGCGCGCCGGACCAGGCACCGCCGCCAAGCTCATCAATGATCCGCGACTTTACGATGACCTCGACGCCACGGTGCGCCGTGTGGAAAAGCTCGTGGCCGACATCAGCGACGGGCGGGGGACGCTCGGCAAGCTCGCCATGGACGACCGGGCTTACACCGAGATGGTCGCCGTGCTGGAGCGCCTCGACCGAACTTCGGCGAAGCTGGAAGACGCCATGACGCGCCTGGAGCGCGGCGAGGGGACGGTCGGTCGCCTGCTGCGCGAGGATAAGCTCTACCGCGACGCCGAGCAAACGCTGGCGAGCCTCAATAACCTGCTGGCCGGGCTGGAGCGCGGCGACGGCTCGGCCGGCAAGCTCCTGCGCGATCCGCAACTTTACGATAATCTGACGGCGACTTCCGCCCAGGCCAACCAACTGCTCATTGATTTTCGGCAGGATCCGAAAAAGTATCTGACCATCCGCCTCAAGCTCTTTTGAGCGCTGGCTTGAGCGCGTTCCGTCGTTGACGCCGCCAAATCTGATTCTTCCGCATTGCCACGCCGCCGCGGCCCGGGTGACGCTACCGTGAATCTGCCAAATACATTGACGGTTTCGCGCATTTTCGTCGTTCCGGTCATGGTGGTCGTGTTGATGACGAGCGTATCGGAGTCGGTCTTTGGGCTGCCGCGCCAGTTGCTGGCCGTGGCGCTTTTCCTGGGCGCGTCGCTGACGGATTTGCTCGACGGCTATCTGGCGCGGCGGCGCGGCCAGGTCACGACGCTGGGCACGCTGCTCGACCCCATTGCCGATAAGCTGCTGATTTCGGCGGCGCTGATTTCACTGGTTGAAAATAAGCTGGCACCGGGCTGGGCCGTGGTCATTATCATCGGGCGCGAGTTTGCCGTCTCTGGGTTGCGCGGCATCGCCGCGCAGCAGGGCGTGGCGATTGCCGCCTCCAAAATGGCCAAGTTCAAGATGCTGTCGCAGGTGGTCGCCATCACCTGCCTGATGCTTGGCAGCCATGAAGGCAAGCCGCCGCTTCCGGTTGGCACCTCCTCGGCGACGGCCGTGCGACAAGCGCTGGTCGCGCTTTGGCATGGCGCATTCGGCATCGAGTCGTTGCGTATTATCGCCTACGGCGCTGGACGGCTGATGCTGTGGATCGTGGTTTTCTCGGCCTTGTGGTCGATGTGGAACTATTTCAAGGATTTTTACGGCGCCGTCCGCCACCGGATTGAAACGCCGCCGCGCGTGCCGCTACGCGAGCGGTGGCGCGCGCGGTCGCGTCTGCGCTGGCGGCGGCCGCTGTTTACGAAAGCCCGGGGGCGGAAGCCAGCCCCAAGCGCGCCGGAAGCCCCATGACGCCGACTGTTTCGCCGCCGCTGGCCCAAGCCGACTTTCTTTCGCTGCCGCGCTTTCGCTCTGGCAAGGTGCGCGAGGCGTATGACCTGGGCGACGCGCTGCTCGTGGTTGCCACCGACCGCATTTCAGCCTTCGACTGCATCCTGCCGACGCCAATCCCCGACAAGGGCCGCGTTCTGACAGCGCTTTCCGCCTTCTGGTTCAACCGGCTTGAGCGCCTTGCGCCGCATCATGTCCTATCCTGCGACGCGGCCGACTTCCCGCCCGAAGCGCAGCCCTATGCCGACCGACTGGCCGGGCGAACGATGCTTGTCCGCAAGACCGCGCCGCTGCCGGTCGAGTGCGTCGCGCGGGGCTATTTGGCCGGCTCTGGGTGGAGGGATTACCAGCGGACGGGCCGCGTGTGCGGATTGGCGTTGCCGCCAGGACTGCGCGAAGCTGACCGACTGCCCGAACCTCTGTTTACGCCCGCCGCGAAAGCTGCAAAGGGCCACGATGAAAACATTTCGCTCGAACAGATGGCCGACCGGATTGGGCGCGAGCTGACCGAGCGGCTGCGCGATTTGACGCTGACGCTCTACGCCGCGGCGGCTGAGTACGCTCAGAGTCGCGGCCTGATTCTCTGCGATACGAAGTTCGAGTTCGGGCTCGACGCCGATGGGCGACTGGTCTGGATTGACGAGGCGCTCACGCCGGATTCATCCCGTTACTGGGACGCCGCCCTTTACGCGCCGGGGCGAAGCCAGGCTTCATTTGACAAGCAGTTTGTGCGCGACTACCTCGAGACGCTCGACTGGGATAAGCGCCCGCCCGCGCCAGCGCTCCCTGAAGCGATTGTCGAGGAGACGCGCGCGCGTTACTGGGAAGCCTATCGCCGACTGGCGGAGGCATAACCAAGAAAGGTCGCTCGGCTATGTCCGCTCCGCCGCCCAAGCCGGACGTCTCCCGCGCGGAAGCCGCCCGCGCGGCCTACAGCCAGCTCATTGCCGACATCGAGCGTTTTGGCGAAACGCTGCGCGCGCGCTTTCCGACCGCTATCGCCTGTCGGCTGGGCTGCGCCGGCTGTTGTCAACAGCATCTGACGATATTGCCCATCGAGGCTGCGCGCCTAGGCGATTACGTCGCCGCGCTGGATGCGCCGACCCAGGCGCGTCTGCGCCAGCAGGCGCAAGCGACGCGCCGCCGCGAGGACGCCCTGTTTCGGGACGGGCCGCCGCGTCCGACGACCTTCCCGCCGGAGCCAGAGCAGAGCGTTCCCTGTCCGGCGCTGGTGGATGGCGCGTGCGCCGTCTATCCGGCGCGGCCGGCGCTGTGCCGCACCCATGGCTTTCCGCTGCTCTATGTCGACGATGACGAGGAAAGCGGGCTGCTTGACGTTTGCCCGCTGAACTTCGCGGACGACGCGGCGACCATTACCCATCGGGACGTGTTTGACATGACGATCGTCAACGCCCGTCTAGTCGCCGCGAGCTTGGCTTTCGACGCGGAAAGCGAGCGGCGCTCCATCGCGGAGATCATCCTGTCCGCGACGGACGACCTGTCCGCGGCGGACGACGCTTGCGGTCCATGAGGCGCAAGCCAAGGGCTTACAGGCCATGAAACAGGCGCTTCACCTCCTGGCAGGCTTGGGCATCTGGTGTCTCCTCGGCGGCGCTGTCGCGCGCGCGCAGCAGCCGCCGCCCGCCCCGGCGTTTGAGCCGCGCATGCCCGTAAAGCGCTACTTTGACGACACTCGCGCGCTGCTGCCGCCCAAAAGCACGATTCGCATTCGGAATCCGCGCGGGAGCATCCGGGTGCGCATTGTCGCCCGACCGGACGTGGTCATCTCGGCGACGCGCCATGCCGCGCCTGGGCCGCCGGTCCGCGCCGAGGAAGTTATCCTTGAAGAGCTTCCCAATCAGCTCAACCTCGCGACTGATCCGCCGGAAACCGTCACCGGCGTGGACTTAGACGTCGCTGTGCCGGAAAGCGCGTACCTGCGCTTGTTCAGCGAAGTTGGAACGGTGCGCGTGGAAGGGCTGCCGGCCGGCCTGATCGCCACGGCTTATCAGGGCAACATTGAGCTGTGCCTGCCGCCCGACGCCGACGCCGACGTCGCTTGGACAAGCGTTCATGGCAGCGTCCGCGCTGAGCTGCCGCTCAAGCGCTTCGGGACGCCAGACGACCGCTCGCTCCACGGGCAAGTGGGGCGCGGCGGGGCGATTCTGGTCGCGCAGGCGGATCGGGGCGACATTGTGGCGATGCCGCTCCCGCCGGAGGCTGAAAGCCGCGCGCGCCCGACATTGCAACGTCCGCCCGGCGCGGCGGCGGACGAGCCGTTTAGCGCGGCGGAAGGCAGCGATGTCGTGCTGGAGTCCACGCTGGTGATGCTCAACGCGGTGATTACGACGCCGAATGGAACGCCCATCCGCGGCTTGCAGCCCGCCGACTTCGTCGTGCTCGAAGATGGCGAGCCGCAGGAAGTGACCTATTTCGGGACGCTCGATACGCCGTTCAATCTGGTGCTGCTGCTCGACCTGAGCGGCAGCACGCGCGAAAAGCTCCAGGTGATTCGCCGGGCCGCGCTGGGCTTTTTGGGCGCGCTCCGCGCCGAAGACCGGATGGCTGTGGTGACATTCTCCGATACGGCCCGCTTGATTTGCCCGCTGACCAATGACCGGCGCAAGCTGCGGGAGCGCATTGACGACATTCGCCGTCCTGAAGGCGGAACGAATTTCTATGACGCGCTGGCAGGAACGATTAACTCCGTGCTGCGCGATGCGCGCGGCGAGCGGAACGCCGTGGTCATGGTCACGGATGGCATGGACAACGTCCTGCCGCCGGGCGGTCCCGACTACGGCTCGGTGACGACCTATGAGGAGCTGCGCGAGTTGGCGCAGGAGTGCGACGCGATGCTGCTGCCGATTTACCTTGACACGGAAGCGGAGGTCGTCGAGCGGCACGGCCCGCGCGCCCGCGCCGGCTATGCCATAGCGCGCAACCAGTTGCGCGAGTTGGCGACGCTGACCGGCGGACGATTGTTTTACGCCAAGACAGTCGAAGACCTGGAGGATTGCTATGCGGCGGTGGCGGCGGAGCTGCGCTCGGTCTACAGCCTTGGCTACTACCCGAAGGACGCTCGTCGGGACGGCCGCTTTCGGCGCATTCAGGTCAAGACGCGCCGCGAAGGGGCGGTGGCGCGGACGCGCCGTGGCTATGTGATGCCGAAGTAACGCGCCGCTTCCTTTCGGTCAGGGATGCCGAAAGGCGCCAGGCATTATCGTCTCTCCTTTCCCTGCTGTTGTCGCTTGATGATGCGCGAGCCGGGTTCGCCCGCTCCCATCGAGTCGTGGCGATAGCGTCGCTTAGATTGGCAGCTTCGCTAAATTCGCAAGTCGCTGCGCTGACTTGGAAAGCTCGCTAAAGCGCCGCCTATCGCGGGCGCATAAGCTCATCCCGACAGTTGGAGCAAATCCCATGGGTGAATTGATAGCCGCACAGATGCTCGAAATAGGTCTCGAAACGCTTGGTGACGACGCGCCCCTGCGCATCGCGCTCCATGATGTCGCGGCAATAGGCGCAGACGCGAATATATTCCGGCAATGCCCCCTGCGGCGTCGGCTGGACGCGGTGCAGCAACACGACCGCGTCAACCGCTGTCTCCTCGGCGGCGCTGGATAAGCTGGCGCCCGCGAACGGAATGATTTCCACATTCGCGAGAATGCGCGCTCCAGCGCTGGTCTGGCACCAGACCTTCTCAATGCTGACCTCTTGCCCGCAGGCCACGCACTGCGCGATCGGGTCAATCGCCTCGCCGGCCTCGGTGATAAAGACCAAAACATTGGCGAGATGGGGCAGGACCTTGACGCCAGGCTCGCAGCCGGTCAGCGCCATTGCGGATTGGTTGAGAAAGACGAGCCGCTGGTCGGCGTCCACCGCAAAAACGGCGTCTTCAAGCTTAGCCAGCAGGGAGGCGTAATACCGCTCCTTCCGCCGGTAGGCGCGCTCCGTTGTATCCCTCTGAAGGGCGATGCTAATCGCCGACTGAAACGCCGCGTCGTTGATCGGCTTAGACACGTAACCGGCAGGCTGGGTGGCTAAGAGGCGCTCCAGGGTTTCCTGGTCAGTTTTGGCAGTCAGATAGACAACGGGCAGGCCAAAGCGCGTCCAAATCTGCTCCCCAGCCGCGACGCCGTCCAGGTCTCCCGCCAGGCGAACATCCATCAGCACGAGATCGGGGGACATCGCCCCGGCCAGTTCCACCGCTTCTTCGCCGCGCCCCGTGACGCCGACGACCAGGTAGCCCAGTCGCTCAAGCCGCAGCCGCAGCCCCTCGGCGACAATGACTTCATCCTCAACAATCAGAATGCGCTTCTTGTCTGAGAACATAGCCATCTTGAAACTCGACTTGAAACGCGCCGCGCCGAAAAGCCAAAGCGTCCCGCATCATTGTTTGAACTTCCTGAAGGGAAACGACACGGCCGCGCGGAAGCGGCCGGGTTGTACGTCAAAACTAATTTCTCCATCAATCTGGCGGGCGAGCAAGCGCGCCAGATTGAGTCCGAGGCGCTTCCTGTTGGCCAGCCGCATCGCAAGGTCGGGTGGATGGCGAACGCCGTCGTCAATGACTTCCAGGGTGACAACGCCGGCCGATTGATGGAGCTGGACGACCAAGTTTTGCGCGCCCGCCGCGACGCCGTGCCTGAAGCTATTGGTGATCAACTTATGGGCAATGAGCGCGACCGGTACGGCCTGGTTGAGCGAAATTGTCAAAGGGGCGGTAACAAGCCTCACGTTCAGAGGAGCGCCGGCGAAGACAAGCTGGATGGACTCAACCAACAAGCGCGCCAAGCTGTCAAGTGAAACGCGACTGAAATCGCTTTGCTGACAAAGCTGCTCATGAATGAGCGCTATGGCCAGGATGCGCGCCCGGGCGTCGCCGAGGAGCTCCTCCAACGGATAGTTGTCGCGCCCCGCTGCATGCAGCTCAAGCAGGCTGATAACCGTTTGCAAGTTGTTCTTGACCCGATGGTGGATTTCTTGCAGAAGGATTTGCCGCTCTTCGAGCGCCCGCCTGAGAGTCGCCACCAGATTTCTTTCCTTCGTGACATCCCGCTGAATGCCCACCCAATAGCCCGCTTTTCCGGAAGAGTTAGTGATCAGCGAAAGGCTCAGGTCAACGATGAGCTCCTGGCCGTCCTTGCGGTAGTTGACCAGCTCAACCCGCGTTGGCTCCCGCCGCTCCAGCGCCACGCGGAGCTTGTCGAGCTGGTCGCGCTGCGCGCGCGGCCCCTGCAGGATGCGCGGCGTCTGCTCGATGACCTCGCTGCGCGAGTAGCCGGTCGCCCGCTCAAGCATTTCATTAGCGTAGATGATGCGCGGGCCGGCGGCCGCCGCGTCAATCGGACAGGCTTCCATCACGAGCGCCATGTCGTGCAGTTGGGACAGAATGAGCTCCAGACACTGCAGAAACCCCTGCTCGCGCTTTTGCGCCGTGATGTTCTGCCCCAAGGCCAGCGTGCCGATCACGCGCCCGTCGGCATCCCAAACGGGTTGGTGGCAAACCTCCCAGATTTCAGCCGTTTCGCCGAAGCACAGGGTGTAGCGCGCCTTGACCGGCTCTCCGGCGGCGGCGCGCCGCCGGTCTTCGGCGACCTGCGTCCGTAAGTCGGGGTCGTTTAGCGAGTCGGCGGTCAGCTCGCCGAGCTGCGGGCGACGACCTGCCAGGCGCTCGTATAGCTTGGCGTAAGTCTCGTTGAAAAACCGTAGTCGCAGGTCGGCGGCGTGATAACACAACGCGCCGGGGACGATTTGCGCGATAGCTGTTAGGAGCGGCTCGATCATAGTCGCCCTCTGCGTCGAGGTCGTCGGGAAAGGGCTGGCGCTCTACATTGCGGATTTCACATATTCGCGCCCGCAAGCTGGGCTGGGAGATCACAAATTACGGATACGGTTGCCAGATGCCTGATCTTGCTGCGCGCCGAAGGTGCCTAGCCCGCGCAGGGCGAAGCTAAAGGTCAGCCGGCCGGCGCTGGCGACGCCCAAGTTGACGCTCGCATAATTGACCTGCACTGTCGCGCAGCGAAAAGCGTAACCAAGCGAAAACGAGGTAAAAATTAGCCCCTTTCGTTGGAGTCGGCTGGTGGCTGGATTAGGGGATCGGGAGAAATCATAGGCCACGGCAGCGCTTCCGAATACCCCCCGCGTTGGGTCGCCCAGCGCCACATTCGTAAATGACTGACTGCCGGTGAATGTCCCCGGCTCGGGCTGCCCGTCAGCCAAGCGGCGGGGCTGGCTGTAGTACCAGGTCTGACTCAGTTGAAAGCGTCGCCGATAGATTCCCCCGGTAAAGCCAAAGCTCCGCACGCCGCCCAGCGATGGGTCGAAGTCAATGCGCGCGTCAGCCGCGAATGACTGTTGCGGCGTGAGGCGCAGCTTGACGTTGATGGGCGAGAAGCGCCGCCCAATGCCGCCATAGGCGAAGCCGCTAAAGGTCAACAAAGGCGCAATCTGATTGCGCTGCCCCGGCGTGAGCGCGCCGCCAAATGTCGGGTCGAAAAAGTATTTCTGACTGATGGTGAGGCTCAGCGCCTCGCGGGCCTGGCGCGTTTGCCCAGTCTCGTCCCGAACAGGCGTCAGGAGGCGGTTGACGACGGAGTATTCGAGCTCATTTGTGTTGGCGAAGACATCCAGCGCGTCAAAGCGCAGGATGCGCGGAAAGTCGTCAATGCCGGCGACGCGCCGGTAAATGACGGATGACTCGATAATGTGCTTGAAGCGCGGCGATCCATCCTTGGCGTGAAAAGCTCGTCCCAGCGCCGGCGGTCTGACTTCGAGCGAGAAGTCCGCAAAGCGCCGGAACAGGGATTCGCCAGCCGTTCCCAGCCGCGCGCCGATGGGCAAAACGGTTGGCGGCGGCGCAAGGCCAAACGCCAGCGGCGGGCGCGGCGTGAGCGTCGTTTCCGGGTCGAAGGTTGCGCCATAGTAGGTCGCCCGGAAGCCGAGCATTGGCGTGACGCTCCATCCGCCAAAGTCGCGCAGCCGCGCCGTCAGGCGCGGCGCGGCGTCGAGGCGCTGCACGAACTCTGGCGTCGCAAAGGTTTGCTGACTCGCGTCGGCGCGCGTTTCCGTCCGCCGCAGCCCAGCCAGGCTGGCTTCGCCGCCGGCGTACCACGTCGCTCCGGCAAAGCGCCCCAACCGCGTCGGCAGCCAGTCAAAGTTGAGCGACGGGCTTTTGCGAATGGAGAATTCCACCAGCGTTGAGCCGAGCTCGCCCTGCGGAATGTTGACCCGCGTCGTCCGGTTTTCATACAGGGCGCGGAAGTCAAAGGTTGGCGTTTGCTTTGTCAAATGCAGGATGATCTTCGATTCGGGGTTGAAGGCATCCTCGATCGTGTTGCCGAAAATGGCTCGAAAGTCGAAGCTGGACGTGTAGTTGATGTCGGCCGCGCCGACAAAGCCATTGGCGAAGCGGTTGATCGCCTTGGCGAAAAAGAGCGTTCCGCTCTGATTGACGCCTGGCTGGCCGAACAATCGGTCGGCCACGCTGTAGGAGCCGAGCCGGAGGTACGAATCCTCCGCCAGCGCCACGCGCAGCGTCGCGCCGAAGCCTAGTCCCCGCGCGCTGTAAATGTCGCCCTGCACGGTCAGGTCGGCGCTGTCGCCCAAAGTTTGGTAATACCCGACGCCGAGGACTCGCCCCTGCAGCGTGTTGTTGCCGGTGGTTGGCGGCAGGAAGCCGGACTTCCGCTCGCGCCGGTCAAGTGGCAAGGCGATGTAGGGCAACGGCACGATGGGCGCGCCCTTGACGCGAAAAGCCGCATTGCGCGCCGAAGCGTAATCGTTGACGCGAATGCGCGCTTGCCGGGCCGTCACCGTCCAGAGCGGCACGGCGTCCTCGCAACAGGAGGTAAGCTTGGCGTCATAGAGAATGTAGGTGTCGCGCGCGACGCGCTCCACCCGCGCCGCGGCGAATTCCAGTAGTCCGCCGTCGGCGGTTTGGTCGGTGTAGCCCGTCACGTCGTAAAAAACGCCGGTTTTCCGGCGGATGTCGAGTTCGGCGCGACGGGCCGTCAGGCGCTGGTTAGGCTGCGGATCATAGATGACGTTGCCTTCGGCGCGGGCTGCGCCGCTTTTTTCATCATAAGCGACGTGGTCAGCCTGGAGGCGCGCGCCGTCATACTCGATGACCACATAGCCGTCGGCGTAAAGCGTATCCCCCGCTCGCCGCTGTTCATCGGCGTCAATCTGGACGGCAGCGCCAGGACGGGTCTGTCCAGGCGGCGGCGACTGAGGCGCGGAGGGCGCGCCGGGCGGCCCGACAACAATCGCCGCCGTCCTGGGCGGTGGCGGGAGCGTCGGAATGTTCTGCGCAGTAACCGGAATGGCGCAGTTGACCAAGAACAGGCAAGCCCGACCAACAAAGCGAAGAAATGACATGGCGTCGGTCGCACAGACGTCAAGGTGCGGCGACTCTATACCAAAGCGGCGCGAAGTTTGAAGGGCGAAGCTCGCTTGAGCTGGTTCGCCCCGGGCGCGGCGGCGCGGCGGGCGTCGGCGGGGAAAGCGTCTTGTCAACCTGAACTCAATTGCCTGCAGTCGCCGAAGACGGCGGACCTCCCAAGCGAGGCCGCGCGACGCGCTTCCGCGTCTGGCTCGTTCGCCATTTCCGCTTCCAGACTTGCAATGCATATTTGCAAAATAGACAAGACCATGTTTTAGTGAGGAAGATTACAAAAAAGCCGCTTTCCAAGAGTTGGGCTTCTGCCGCCTGGCGGTCGCTTGACCTTCAACAGGGGATACAGCCTTTGCTGGGTTTTTTAGCCTCAACACGCCTGTCCAGAAAAGTTGGAAGGCAGGCTATCTATCCTTCTCCAGGAGTTTCAGGATGTTAAAGACGCCTTTGAATCCGCCCGCCTTGCCTCCCGCTCGCCGGCGAGGTCGCCTACCTTGGACGTCCGGACTGATTGCCGTCACGGCGCTGGCCGGTCTCACGGCGCTGCCTCTTGCGCGGGTCAGCAGCGCCCCCCCAGCTCAAACTGGCGCGGAACAACGCTTCCGTCCTCCAGTTCCCTATGATTTCGCGGCCGAGGGTCGTAGCCAAAAGCTGATTACCCGCACTGCCGGCGCTCGGATGGAAGTTGAGCGTCTGGGGGCGACGTTGGTCGCTGATTACGGCTCATTTCAGGTGTATAGCAGCTACCGCAGCGATGCGACGCCCTTTGGAAAGCTGGACGGCGTCGAAATCGCGCACGATTTCAACATCGTCCATCTCAACGTCCCCATCGACACCACGTCGCGCGGCGCGCAGGAGCTTTCGCGGCAACGGCTGCGCGGTGGCGGCAAGCATCTTCATGTCGTTCAGTTTGCTGGCCCGACCCGGCGCGAATGGCTCGATGAGCTGTTGCGCGCGGGCGTCGAGCTTGTCAACTACCTGCCGCACAACGCCTATCTGGTCTATGGCGACGCGGCGAGCATCGAGCGCGTCACGCGCCTTGGCGAAGGGCAAAGGACGCCGGCGGATACGGTCGGCGGCAGCGGCTTCAAGCAGTGGGATGGCCCTTACCTTGGGGCGTTCAAGCTCGACCCGGCGACGGCCAACGCGCCGACCCGCGGGAAGGCGCGCTACGCCGTTCAGCTCGTCGCCGATCCATCGCAAAACGACGCGACCATCAGCTTGGCGGAAAGCTTGGCCGGCTCGAAAGCCGTTCAGCGTTACCAGATCGCCAACTTTGTCAACTTCATCGTCGAGCTGCCGACTGACGCGCTAACGACGCTGGCCGCGCAGGAGGACGTGATTTCGGTCATGCCCTACGTCGAGCCAACGCTGCTCGACGA
>NKPT01000335.1 GCA_002254845.1 Chloracidobacterium sp. CP2_5A
CCTGGACGACGCTGCCCGCATTGCCCAGGCTGGCGACCTCGCCCGTGCCATCCGCACGGCGGAAAAAATTGGTCGCGATCGCGCCCTCCACGCCGAAGCGCAAGCCGCCATCCAGACCTGGAACGCCAAGCTAGAAGAAGTCCGCATTGCCGAAGACCGCAAGCACCTCGACGCAGCCCGCGCCCTGGCGGCCCGCGTCCGCCTGTCGCAAGCCATTGACACCGCCGCTCAGATCGCCCGCGATCGCCCCCTCTATGCCGAAGCCCAAGCGGCGATCGCCCAGTGGCGCACCCAGCGCGACGAAATTCTCGCCAGC
>NKPT01000361.1 GCA_002254845.1 Chloracidobacterium sp. CP2_5A
CCCGAGGCGACTCTTTGGGCGCGCGAGGCCGTCCTAGAACTCCTGGGCGCCGAAGCGCTGCGCCCGTACGGTACGATCAATCTCGCTGGCGAAGACTTCGCCTGCTACCTAGAGCGCATCCCGGGGGCCTTTCTGCGCATCGGGGCGCGCGATCCGAATCGCGAGTGGTGGCCCGCCCACTCCCCGCGCTTTCTCCCGGCCGAAGAAAGCCTCTTCGTCGGCGCCGCAGTGCTGGCAGCCTGCGCCCGCCGCGCCGCCGCGTCGCTGGCCGCCGCCTAACGCTCGAAGCCAGCGAGATCGCG
>NKPT01000114.1 GCA_002254845.1 Chloracidobacterium sp. CP2_5A
GGCCAGCGCCAGCCCCCGATTCAGCCAGATCTGCGCGTTATTGGGTTCTGCCTCGACGACTTCATCCAGGTAGGGCAGTGCTTCGGCGTAGCGGCCGCCTTCCACCAGCTTGGAGGCCTGGACAAAGAGCGTGGGCACATCCACCACGCGGGGCGTGACCACTGGCTCCACGGGAACAATCGGCTCCGCAATGGGCTGCGGCGTGACAACGGGTTCTGAGACGATAGGCTCGGAGACTGGCTCTGCCTTCGGCTCTACTTTTGGCTCTGCCTTCGGTTCTACTTTTGGCGCGGGAGGCGGCACTATCGCCGACTGCTGCACGTCTTTGACGACCGGGCCGCGCTTGGCCAGCCAGCCGCCTAGCCAGCGGGCCGCTAGCGCCAGCAGCGCCAGAGGCAGCAGCAGCCACAGCCAGCCCGGAAGCCCGCGCCGCTCGGCTATGGCGGCATCATCAGCGACTTGGGGGACGGCTTCGACGACGGGTTCAACTACCTTTTCAGCCGCTTTTTTGACCACGCGGCCCGTGGCGATCGCCTTTGCCTCTTCTAGCTTGGCGGCGGCAATGGCCGACTGTCCGGTTTCGCCC
>NKPT01000092.1 GCA_002254845.1 Chloracidobacterium sp. CP2_5A
CTCAGCTTCCGCCGGGCTGCCCGCTATGAGCCGCACGTGGTCTGGCATTGGTATAACGTCACCGAGATGCTGGTTGAACTCGGTCAGTATGAGGAGGCACTGCCGCCGGCGCGCGAAGCGGTGCGCGTCAACCCCAGTCACGTCCAGGCATGGGCGAAGCTCGGTCAGGTGCTGCGCTACCTCAAACGCTATGAGGAGGCGCTGATCGCCTACGAGCGCGCCGTCGCCCTTCAGCCGAATTTCGCCTGGGCGCACAACGGCATGGGCATCATCTATGAGCAGATGGGGCGCTATGAAGATGCCCTGGCGTCCTATCAGCTTGCCGCCCAGCATGACCAACTCGATGCCTCCCACTGGTATAACCAGGGCAACGCGCTGGCGCTGCTTGGACGGATGGCGGAGGCGCTGCCGCTTTTGAAGCGCGCCGTCGAACTCAAGCCGGATTTCTCGCGTGCATGGGCGCGGCTGGGCGGCGCGCTGCGCAATCTGGGGCGGTATGAGGAGGCGGTCGCGGCGCTTGGCACGGCGACCACTCTCGATCCCGCCAACGCCTGGGCGTGGAGCGAACTCAGCAAGACCCTGTCCGCGCTCGGTCGCGCCGCCGAAGCTGAAGAGGCGCAGCGCCGCGCCGCCGAAAGCAAGCCCGATCACGCAATCTATCTGACTCAGCACGCGGACGCGCTTTTCAATCGCGGCGCGGTCCATGAGGCGCTCGCGCTGCTCGATCAGGCGCTCCGGCTCGATCCGCGCAGCGCCCGCGCCTGGGCGCGCCGGGGACAAGTCCTGCGCCGGCTTGACCGCAACCTCGACGCGCTGCGCAGCTATGAGCGCGCGCTCGAACTCGACCCGCGCTATGCCTGGGCATGGGC
>NKPT01000356.1 GCA_002254845.1 Chloracidobacterium sp. CP2_5A
GCCGCGAGCAGCGTTTCGAGCGCGCGCGGCGCGATCGCCAGCGGCCGGCTTGAAAGCCGGAGGAGCGCCGTCTGCGAGGATGTCATGGGACCTCGGGGCAGGAGATGGGCATGGCACTACGCCATTGACTTAGCCAAGTCATTGGCCTAGAGACCTGCCGTGTTCGAGTGGGACGATGCGAAGAGCGAGGCGAACCTCCGCGAGCGCGGTTTCGACTTCGCCTATGCCGCCTTGATCTTCGACGGCCCCACGCTCGAATGGGACGACGTGCGGCGGGACTACGGCGAGCGACGCATCCAGGCGA
>NKPT01000053.1 GCA_002254845.1 Chloracidobacterium sp. CP2_5A
CGCCGGAGCGTTTCGCCCGGCCGCAGGGTCTGTTCGTAGAGCGTCTGCCCATCGGCTACACAGCGAACCGTTACCGGCGCGGGCGCTTCCGGCGGGAGTTCGCCCGCGATGCGCAGGCGGCCGGGCTGATGAACCAGCAGCGTCAGTTTGGGGCCGGCCCAGTCGTCCGTTCGCCACAGGCCGCCGTTGAGGGCGAAGCGCGCGGGCGGGGCGGCGTCTAGCCGATAAAGCGCGTGTTCCATCGCGACCGTCCGCCCAAGGTCGCGCCCCAGGACAAGGTTGAGCGTCTGGAAGGTGTATTCGCCCACGGGCGTCAAGCGCCAGCCAAGGGCTTGTAAGCGGGGCAGCAGCCGCGCCGTCGCGCAGTCCTCAAACAGCCGAACGTGCTTCCCGAAAGCGTGTTCATAGCGCCGCAGGAACAGGTAGTCGCCCTGGGTTGGCAGGCGCAGGTCGCGGCTGTCCGGGTCGTCGCCCAGCGCAAACGCGCCCGCGCCGGCAAGCGCGCCAAGCTGCGGGCCGCCTAGCATCTTGACCTGGTGGTTGGCCTCGATTGGAACTTCGGCTGCCGCCACTTGTTCGGGAAACCACAGCCGCGAGCCTGGATTACCCTGGCGGGCGTAGGTTTCCACAGACATCCCAAAGCCATGCCAGCAGGCGCGCTGGAGGCGCGCCGTTTGGGCGAAGCTGGCGACATTGAGCAGAAGCCATAGAGCGCCAACGCCGGCAACCGCCGCGCGCCACGGGCCGGAAAGGCGCGTCAAGGCGTCGGCGACCAAAACGAGCGCCGCCAGCCAGCAGGCGTTGACCGGAATCAGGAAGTAGCCGCACGGCCATTTCCAGACGATGAGCAGCGCCAGCGCCGCCGTCCCGGACAAGAGCGCCGTCGCCGCAAGCAGCCAGCCAGCGTCGCGCCGCCGGGCTTTGTCCCAGTCCAGCGCCAGGCCAAGAACCGCCGCCGCGCCAAGCATAAAGAGTTCGGGGTACTTCGTCAGGTACGTGTAGCCGTTGAAAGCCATCCCGCGCAGCGAAAGGTCGGCGAGGCTTAGGCGATACACCGTCGGCTGAATGAGGGATTTCGACGGCAGCCAATACGCGCCTAAAAACAGGATGATGGCTGCGACGTGCCACGCCAGAAGTCCGCGCCAACGCCAACTCCGCGCGGCGTAACCGGATAGTCCGGCGAGGCACAGCGCGCCGAGCGCGACCAGCCCGCTTTCCTTGACCAACATGGCCACGCCGGCGCACAGGCTGGCCGCTCCAAGCCAGAGCGGCATCCGCTGCGATTGCCGGAGCGCCATCAGGCCAGAGGCAAGCGTTCCCAGCAATCCGAGCGCCACCATCCAGTCGGCCTTGTGAAGCGTGTAGGCGTTTTCCGCGACGGTGGACTGAACGAATAAGAGCGCCGGTAGGCTCCAGGCAAGCCAGGAGCGCGCGCCAGACTGCTGGGCCAGCAGCAACAGGCACCCGCCGCCCGCCCCCAGCAGCATCAGCGCCTGAACCAGATGGTGGGCCGCGCGCGATGCGCCCAGCCCGTGAGCGATAGCGGCATAATACAGCCAGAACGCGGGGCGGTACCGCTCGCTGTCGTTGCGGCTGAAGAGCATGTCTATCAAGCCGTGGCTGGTTGCCATGTCCCACCCGCGCCAGTCGTCAAGGACGGCCCAGGGACGCGGCAGCGCGGATGGCGCGATGGCGATGGCCCACGCCAGCAACAGACCCCAGAGGGCTGGTCGCCAAGGGGCGGGTTTCAGGGTTGACGCTTGTGTCGGCGGTGTCATGGCTTATGCAGTCCACAGTCGCCGATAGCGCAGGAAGCGTGGCAGCCCAAGCCAGCGCCGCAGACGCATTGGCCAAGTCGGACGACGGGCAAGGGCAAAGTAGCGCTTCAGCCACTGCTCAGCGCGGGCCATCGCGGCCTCGGCCGTGGTCAGGTCGTTAGCGCGGCAGGCCGCTTCGTACACGCTTGAATAAGCCTGCATCAAGGCGGCGGCTTGTCCTGGCGTCGGCGCTTGCCGCTGCTCAGTCAGCCAGCGCTGGTTGTATTCGGCTGCCAAATCAAACTCCTGTAGGCGCTTCGCCGGATCGTCAAGCTGGTTGCGGGCCGTTGGGGTTTGCATGCGATAAAACGCTCCGGTCGCCGGACTAAAGGCGACGCGGTGGGTCATCACCAGTCGGAACCAAAACACTGCGTCCTCATTTGAGAAGCGGTCAAGCTCCTCCGGCCAAAGATAGTCGGGCGTAAGCGCCGCCCGCTTGACAAGCGCCGCATGAACAGCCCAGGGCGGAAACGCGAAAGCGGCGTCCCGTAACCCGTCCAACCCCTCATCGCGCCCGACCGGTCGCTGGACGACAACGCGCCCAGGCTGTTTGTCGCGCATTTCGCGCCATCCGCCAGCGATGATCATCGCGTCGGGATGCTGCGCGGCCGTGGCGAGTTGTTGTTCAAGCTGATCGGGCGCGAGCCAGTCGTCGGCGTCAAGAAACTGAATCCATTCGCCCTGCGCCAGCCCAACCCCGTAGTTGCGCGCCGCGCCGGGTCCCTGGCGAGGCGAGACGACAACGCGCAGGCGCGCGTCGTCAAACGCCCGGGCGATGTCCGCGCCGCCGTCGGTCGAGCCGTTGTCCACGACGAGCATTTCCCAGTCGGCGCGGGTTTGCGCCAGGACGCTGCGGATGGTCTCCGCTACATAACTGGCTTTGTTGTAAAGAGGCGCAATGATTGAAACGGAAAACAAGGCAGGTTACTCGGCGCTTTTATTGCGCTCGTCGGGTAAGCAAGGCCTGACGCAGCTCACGAAGTCCCGCTTTTTCGGGAGCGCGCGTCGCGGTAAACCTCAAGGTATCGCTCAACGACGTTCTCCCAAACGAATTCGGAAGATATTTGAAAGCCTCGCTCGCCAAGCTCGCGGCGAAGTCGCTGATCTCGAAAAAGCCTGGATAGAGCATCGGAGATATTTTCTGTAACGGCGCTATCATTTTCGACAAGGATGCCACCTGGCCTGCTGCCATTGATTTCCTCTAGGACAGGAATTTTTCTCGCTATGATAGGTTTTTTATAACGCCATGCTTCCATGTAAACGATCCCGAACGACTCGCCTTCGGATGGAACGCATAAGACATCGCAAGCCGCCAAGGCATCGTGCTTTTCGCTTTCTTCGAGCTGTCCTAGCTCCAGGATGCGGCTGGCATATGGCTCTGGCGCTTGAATTCGCTCGCCATCCGGTGGACCCGCAATGACCAGCTTCGCGTCGGGGTTATCTCGCTTGAGAAAGCTGAGGAACGCTTCAGTAACGACGGGATAGCCTTTATCTTTTGAGCGCCTGCCAAGGAAAAGCGCCATGAAATTCGTGATGTTATGCTTTTTTCTGAATCGCGCGCCGTCGCCATCGGCCCGATCCTCAAACCCGTGGAGAATTGCTATCTTTTCCGGATCAACGCCTTGAGATTCAAGAAAGCGCTTCTCGAAGCGCGAGTGCGCAATTAAAGCGTCGGCCTGGCGATACAGCTTGAGGTCAATCGGATGGTCGCCCCACTGTCCGGGATGAACGCAAGGCTCGACGATAAATGGCTTGCCTTGTCTCCTGGCGCTTGCCAAAGCCGCGAAGCCCAGCAGCTCAAGCCCTTGGCCGAGGAAGTGAATGACGTCGAATCTTTCAGTTAAATTGCTAATTTTATTTTGATAAGCGTAAGCAAAGAGTCGTATCGGGAAGTCGTCAATTCCAGGCTTGAAGAGCGTCTTGTAAAAAACGTCCATCGCCAGACCAAGCGACCTGCGATGGCCGACAACATGAGTCTTGACGCCGCCGACTTCGAGGGTCTCCTCCGCCTGCGACTTCACAAGATGAAGTCTCAGATCAAGTCTCCTCCGGGTAAAGCGAGTAACGACCTCAAAATCATGACCGCGCTTTTTGAGGTGGCGCCCAAGCTGGGCGGCTAGGACCTGTAAGCCGCCGGTGAGCGGAAGGAACTCGCGTGTGACCAGCGTGATGTTCATGTGCGCATTGGCGATGGACAGACTGACGGCGACGGCGCGCTTGGCTCCGCCCGACCTTCATAGGCGGCGAGCGACTGCCGCGCTTGGGATTGAATATCATACTCCGTGACGACGAGGCGGCGCGCTTGGCGTCCCATCGTCGCTCGCTCGTCCGCGTTGTCCATAACGGACACGAGGGCTGCGGCCAGTTCGGCGACATTCTCCGGCGTCACCGTGAGTCCAGTTTCGCCCTCGCGGACGAGATCGGGCATGCCGCCGACGCGAAAGCTAATGCAAGGGACGCCGCAGGCCATGGCTTCTTGTAACACAAGCCCAAAGGCTTCCTCGCGCGCCGGGCTGACGAAGACATCCGCTGCCGAATAGACGCGGGCCTTGAGATGGTCATTCATCACGCGGCCCGCCAAGGCAATCTGGCAACCGAGCGTCGCGCAGCCAGCGGGCAGGGCGTCGCCTAGCACGAGCAGGGTTAGGCGGCGGCGGCGCTCGATGGCCAGTCGCTCGAGCGCCGCCGTCAGCAGGTCGCCGCCCTTGCGCGGGTCATTGACGTTCATCGCCGCAAACATCAGAACAAATTGGTCATTCGGTATGCCCAGCAGACGGCGACAATCCGCCTTGTCGTATGGGCGATACACCTCGGCGTCGAGTCCCGATGGAATGCAATACACCGGCAGATGGCTCAGAAAGCTCTCTTTGGCGACGGCTTCCATCCACCGGCTGAGGACAAAGACGCCAGCGACCCGCTCCGCCAGCGCCCGCCGTTTCAGCCGCCACTCAAGCGCCGAGGTGTCAAACCGCATCGCCGGATAAGCCTCTGGATACGGACACCGGCCGCAGCCGGCTTTCCACCGCGCGCAGTCGGCGCTGTAGGTGCAGTGTCCAGTCACGGCCCACATGTCGTGCAGCGTCAGAAACGCCCGCTTGCCCCGTAAGAGCTTCGGCAGCGCCAAGTAGTTGAAATAGCCATGATGAAGGTTGTGCAGGTGAATGACATCCGCCGCCTGAAAAACGGGGTCGCGGGCGAGATCGAGCGTGCTCGTAATGAACACATCGGGGAATCGCAGTCGCCGTCCTAGCCGCGCCAGTTGGTAGTCGCGCCAGCGCCACGGCGGGAGCCGGCAGACCTCCGCGCCGCCGCCGCTGACGCGGGCCGCCATGATGCGCGAGTTCACGCCAAGCCGACGCAGCCCCGCGTGCAGTCGCCACATGGCGGTCGCCGCGCCACCCAACTGGTCAAATTCGTTGATATGCAGCACATTCATTGCCGTTCGAACGGAGAAGGACCGCCTCCTGACGGATCGCTTCGCCGGCAAGCGGGGCGTCGGAGATGAGCGCCATATCCCGACGAAGCCGCTGCGCCGGCGGCGAGGCTTTGGCTTTGAGTAACACTTTGGCTTTGAGTAACAGACGAGTCACGAAAAGAAAATGGAAAGAAAATGGAGCGGCGGCTAGGCGGCTCATAAGCGGAGACGGCCTGGCGCGGGGCGAAGACCGTTGGCCGGCGGCGACTTGCGCTTGGCGCGGGGCTACCGCAGGCTTGCTTTCATCACCGGCGGCTTTTCACCGGACAGAGCTGATGTAAAGGCATTTTCATCATCAAATGTTATTTTTTCTTTTCGCCTTTACGTTGCTTGGCGCGATCAGCTACGCGGCCGGCGTCAGCGTCGGCTACCTCTTTCGGGCGCTTCCGCTGGGCTATCGCCTTGGCGATTACTGGCTGGCCGCGACCTGGCTAGGGCTGCTCACGCTCGGCAACGCGCTGCTTGCGCTATCGCTGCTGGTTCCGCTCACCCCGCTGAATGGGGCGCTGCTCGCGCTTGTCCTATGCCTTCCGGCGCTCACGATCGGAAAACGCCGCTTACGGTGGCCGGCCCTGCGGCAGGCGCTCTGGAAACGGAAGTCTTGGCTGATGGCGGGCGGCCTCATCGCTGTTGCGGTGGGCGCATTTCTCAACCGACCGAGCTTTGTGGTTGACGCCGGCGCCTATCACATCGGCAGTGTCGAATGGCTCTCGCGGCACGGCGCCGTGCCGGGGTTGGCGCTGCTCAACTGTACGCTGGGCTATGGCTCGGCCTGGTTTGCGCTGGTCGCGCCGCTCAACGCCGGCGCGTTTGCCGGTCGCGCCTACAACGCGGCGAATGGCTTTGTCTATCTGCTCTTAGGGTTGCAAATCGTTCTGGCCGGAAGTCGGGCTTGGCGACGAGCGGCGCAACCCGCCGACTGGTTTCTCCTAACAACTTCCGTTCTGATGTGGCTGCTGGCGACGCGCTTTATGGGCGCCATTCTGCCTTCGCCGTCGCCCGATATTCCGGTGGCGCTAGGCTTGCCGACTGTAGCCTGGGCGTTTTTTCTGTCTGAAAACGCCGAGGGCGCGACTCGTGGCGACTTGCCGGAGCCGCGCCTGGCAGCCCAGCTGATGGCGTTGGGACTGTCCGGCGTCAAGCTCAACGCCTTGCCGGCCGCCGCGCTGTGCGGGCTTTTTCTCATTGCGGCAAGTCGGCGCGCATCCTGCCTCGCTCGCGCTACCCTTGGGGGCGTCCTGCTCCTTGCGCCAAGCCTTGCAACGCGCGTGGTGATGTCCGGCTATCCATTCTTTCCCGCCCGCGCGCTGGGGCTCGGGCTGCCCTGGGAATATGCAAGCGACCGCCCTGAATTCACAAGCGCTGGCATACGCGCTTTCGCGCAGTGGTCCGGCAAGCCGGCCCCGGACGGCCCTGACTATCCGCTGCGCTGGCTACCGCACTGGATTGCGCATGAGCCGCTCGCGGCCGGACTCATGTTTCTTCAGCTTGGCGCGTTAGCTTGGGCCTGGCGTCGCTGGCGACGCTGGACGCCCGCGATGCGCTGGGCGTTCGCGCTGGCGGGGCTGGGCGCGCTCTACGTTATGGCCGCCGCGCCGGCGCTGCGCTTTTTGCTGGGCTATGCGGTCATTGCGCTTGGCGTCCTGCTGACCGACGCCGCCGGACAGCTTGCGCAGCGTTGGCGGCGCTCCCTGCCGGCTGTTTGTCAGGACGGATACGCGCGGTTCAGCGTCGCGGCGCCGGCCGGGTTGCTGGCGGCGGCAATCCTGACGCTGTCCCTCGTGTCCTCAAATACTGAGCGACTCATTCGCCAGGCCATCGCCGCCGGGCGCGTCACGGACGGCCCCGATCATGCTCCCGGCTGGCTGCGCCCCCCGCGCGTGAGGCGTATCGAGTACGTAGCCGGCGACCTGCCCAGAGACACAACGGTCGCTCGGCGGCGGATCAACGATGTCGAAGTAGTCGAGCCTCACGCCATGTGTTGGGATCTGCCGCTGCCTTGCTCGCCGCCCTACCACAAGACCGGCTTTCGCCTGCGCGATCCGCAGCGCGGCGTCGCCGGCGGCTTTATCAGAGGCCCGAACAAGCCGTAACGCCTGTAGGGCGGCGCGCCAGGCGCGACCCTGTTCAGGTCGTTTGCGCTTTTCGTCGTCGAGGCTTGAGCGGGCGCAGCGTTCGCCGCGCGCAAGCTTCGCCGAGCTGGAGAGACCACAGCCCCGGCCGCCGCAAAAACGCGGTCCACATCCGCGTCAGGCTTGGAGCGTGGCGACTGAGAAGGTGCGTCCATTTCTCGTCCAGCATGCGGTCAAGTCGCGCTGGGTCGTAAAGTCGCCGGCTCCGGTTGGCGACGCGCATCCGTTCAAACAGGTCGCCAATTTGCGCCAAAGGCGGGTCGGGCTTAGTCTCGTTGACAAAAACGTACTCCAGCGCCGCCACATCGGCGTCATCCCCATAGCCCAGCAGCCGCTCAAGTTGTCGCTGCAGGACGATGCGCGTTCCGGCGAGTTGCCCGGCGCGGCGGGCGACGGTCGTTTGCCCCTCGTGAATCCGGTACTTCAGGAGGGTCTGAGGCAAGTTCGCTACGGCGGCGGCGGCGGCGACCTCCACCCAGTACGCATAGTCGAACGCCAGCCCAAACCGCTCAAAGTCAAAGCGCCGACCAGCGGTCGCTTGACGCCGCATGAGGATGGTTGGCGTCGAGAACGGACATTCGGTAAGGAGTCGCGCGTTGACCTCTTCTGGCTCGCGCGGGAAGCGGCGCAGCTCTTCGCGCGCGCCGAAGGTCTCAACCCACCCGCCGCAGAGCGCAACCTCCGGGTTGGCTTCTAGAAAAGCGACCTGTCGTTCGAGGCGCTCCGGCAGACTAATATCGTCGCTGTCCATCAACGCTACGTGCCGACCTTGCGCTTCGACGATGCCCCTGTTGAGCGATGGGGCATGACCACAGTTGGTTTCATTCCGAAAATAGCGCAGACGGGGGTCGCCAAAGCCGCGCGCGACTTCCGGCGAAGCGTCGGTTGAGGCGTCGTCCACGACGATCAGCTCGAAGTCGTCAAGCGTTTGATTGAGGATGCTCGCGATGGCTTCCCCCAGGTAGTCCGCGCGGTTGTAGACGCACAGCACAACCGAGACTAACGGCTTCGTCATGCAAACGCCTCCAGCAGCTTATCGGCAAAGACGCCGGCCGGGTCGGGCGAAATTCGGCGGCGAATCGCCTCGGCGGCGCGTTCGCCCATCGCCTGCAACGCGGCGCGGCGGGCGTAGGCGCGTTCGAGAGCTTCATCCAGCGAAGTCGCATCCGGCGCGCGCGCAATAAAACCGGTCATCCCTTCTTCCAGCAACTCGGCGTTGCCGGGCACGTCGGTGACAATCGCCGCCCGCCCGCACAGCATCGCCTCAATGAGCGCCAGCGGCATGCCTTCGTGCCGCGATGGGAGAATGAGCGCATGGCGGTCGCGCCAAAACGCTTCCACATCTTCCACAAAGCCGACGAAAAGCGCGTTTTCAAGCTGCAAGTCAGCCGCGTAGCGTCGTAACCAACCTTCCCAGGGACCTGTGCCGGCAAACGAAACGACAATATCCCGCCCGCGCCACTTCGGCAAAGCCAACACTTCGAGCAGGAGGTCTTGCCCTTTCGCCGCCGGCTCCAGTCGCGCTACGCAGCCCAGTCGGAGCGGGCGATCTTCCGCCGGCCAGGGCGGGCGCGCCTCGAAAGCGACGTTGAAGGGATTGAAGACGACCTCGGCGTTGGGGAGCGGCTCTCCGATCTGCTTTTCCAGCAGTCGCCAATTGCCCTGCGAGACGAAATAGGCGCGGCGCGCGCTCAGAAACATCTGAGCGACGCGCTCGAGCAGCGCATCCGATGGCGTCCAGAGCAAGCTGTTGGCCTGCGTAATCACCGCGTAGGGAAGACCCAGCCGCCGACACTCCTCGGCGAAAAACAGTGACCACTCATCGAAGTTGGCGCCCTGCGAGATGACAACGCCTTCTGGACTAAGTCGTTCCAGCCACCGCCGACAGTCAAGATGAACCGGCGGGACATAGCCGCCGCCGGCCAGCCGATAGGCTAGGCTGTTGAGTTTTTTACGCCGGTCAAGGCGACGCAAGACGAGCCGCGCCCCGGCGGCTTGCAAATCGGCGATTTGACGCGCCGGCACAGGCCAAAACCTCACGCTGGCGTGGACTTCGTGACCTGCGCGGAGCAACCGCCGCGCCGCCCGGCTCCATAGCTCTTCGCTTCCTCCCCAGGGCGCGCCTTCCATCGTGGAGACAAACGCCCACTTCATGGCTTTTCCAAAACCACGACATTCGACAAGTAAAACGTGAACTGGCTGTTCCAGCTCACCCGCGCTTGCAGCCACCCCGAGCGCAAGCCCCGCAGCAACCAGCGGTGCGTAAGCCAATAGGCGCGATTGACAATCCGGTTTGTGAGCGAGCGTCCAATGGGCTGCGGATAGCTACTGGCCAGAAGCGTGCCGAGAATGTCCCACCCATCGCCGGCCGCTTTCTGAAATTTCACCGTAAAGCCGTGCTTGGCGGCAAAGCGCTGAAAGGCATAGGGCGTTGGCCGCCAGAAGTCATGCGGCTCCAAATGCAGCATGTAAAAGTGCGGGCAGGTGATGAGGATCCGCGCGCCAGGGCCGGCAAGTCGCGCAAAGTTCGCAAAGGACGCTTCCCAGTCGGCAACATGTTCTAGGACCTCGAGGCAGATGAGAAAGCTAAACGGAGCCTCGACCAGCAAGGCTTCTGGCAGCGGCTTGTCTATCTCGCAAATGAAATCCACCGCGCCCTCGGGATTTTGCTCGACGTCGAGGCTTCGGTACTGATATCCCCGCCCTTCAAGCCACGAGCGGAAGGGCTGCCGGCCGCAGCCAACATCAAGCGCCTTGCCAGGCGGCTGGGCGGCAGGTCGGGCGTAGGCTTCGAGCGCCTGCTCGATTTCCCGGCGCAGCAGAGGAACTATAAACGCCTCATGGTCCGCGCTGGGGGTATAGTCAGGGCGTTGGACGTAGCTTTTGCGCTCAAGCATCGCCGTCACCGTTGCGTTTGCCGAAGAGTCGTTTTACAGCCGACCGCAGCTTGGCGCGTCCGACACGGCTGTAATAGACCAGCGGCGGCGGCTCCCGCCACTGGTCTTCTTCAACGTCTGGATGCGGCGGCGGGAGACCCAAAAGCCGCGTCCGACGCGGCATCAGAGACTGACCGGGATACTTTGCCGTCAGGCTGCGCTGCGTCAGCAAATCGAGCCACTGCTTGTGGCACGCCTCCAGTCCGTAGCCGGCCGTTAGGATGTGCTGGCGCGCGTTTTGGGATAGGCGCCGCCACTCGTCCGGCGACGCCGCCAGCCGCTTGACGGCGGCGAGAAAGCCCTCGGCGCGGTCTGGGACGATGATGCCGGTCTGACCGTCGTCAATGAGCTCTATGACGCCGCTTCGCGTTGGCGTGCAAATTGGCGTCAGCCCGACCGCCATGGCCTCCATCAGCGAAATGGGCAGGCCTTCGTAATCCGAAAGCAATACAAAAACATGGTGTTCGGCCATCAAGTCTTGAATCCGGGCGTTATCCACCATCCCGACGTAAGTCACGCGCCCGCGCCCTTCCTCCGCGAGGATGCGCTCAACCTCGGCGCGAGCGCGCCCGTCGCCCGCGATGGTCGCCGTGACGTTCGGAAGCTGAGCCGCCCGGCACAGCGCGCGCGCGACTTCTGAAATGCGCTTCTGCTCTTCTTCTAGCCGCCCGGCGTAGAGCAGCCGCAGCGGCTCGCCTTTCGGCCAGCGCGCTGTCGCGTCAGGGATGGGCACGCCATATGGGATATAGAGCGTCTTGGTTTCAGGCGTCGCGAGTCGCTCGACTGCGGTCATTAGGTAGGGCGAAACCGCCACGACGTCAGTGAGGCGATAGGCTGGAGCCCCTGCCACGAAACGTTCCAGCAGGGCGCGATGATAAGTATCGTCGGAGTGAATGACGCCGATAGTCGCCAGCCGTGTTGGGCGCAGCCAGCGCGAGGCGTACATTGCCGGTATGACGAAGTTCGGCATGAAGACCGTTGGCCGGAAGTCTTCAACCCGCGCCAGTATCCAGTGAATTTTCTTCTCGACGGTTTCCCAGTTTGGAAAAACGTCGAAGCCGATGCCCTGCCGACGGAGCCAGGCAAGCAGGGGATAGTCCTCGGGCAGGCGATAGGAAGGCGCTTCGAGGACAAAAACCAGGGCGCGTATTTCGCACCCGCGAGATATGAGGAAGTTGCTCAGCCGCCGCAGCCAAATGTTTGGCCCGCCGGTGAAATGGGGCGCGTCAAAAGTGCAAGCGAGAATGCGCGCGCTTGACATCGTCAAAGGCTACCGTCGCCGATAAACAACAATTACGGCAAGACTCGGGACGCTTCTAGCCAGAAGTCTCCCTATCCAGCTTCGGACGGAGCTAGTCCTCGCTTGCCGATACAGTCGCCACAGCAGCCAATCGCGCTTCCGAGCGAGCTGCGGATGATGAAGCGCTGAAAACGCCATATATCTCTCCAAATGGCTCTCCAAGTCCGGCTCCGGCTCGGCGACGCCAAGCAGCGCCTCTACAATGAGAGGAAAGGGCTTGGTCAGCGCCCTGAGCGATTGCCGGTCCCACAAGCCCATGTGGTGGGGCGGGGCATTGAGGGGAAAGTGCCGCCCTAAGCAATGGACGTAGTAAGCGTCGCTGCAAGGGACAGCCAGCGCCAGCCGTCCGCCCGGACGCAGGCAATCCAGCATCGCCGCGAGAAACGCCCGAACGTCAACAATGTGCTCAATAACATGGAAGGCGCAGGCGACATCGTACGCTTGAGGATGGGCTGCCGCGTGGGACTCGACGGTTTCCAGCCGGACATCGAGGCCGTCTGCGCGACACTGCGCAACCTCCGCCGCGTTGAGGTCCAGGCCAGTCGCGGCAATGCCGCGCGCCGCCAGGCGCTTCAGAAATAGCCCGCGACCGCAGCCAACTTCAAGAACTCTGTTTCCGGGCCGAATGTATCGCTCCGCGAGCGCGTGTTCCGGGCGGTCGACATAATACCATTCAAAGCGGGACAGTTGGGCGTAAAGCTCTTCGCGCCCGGCTAGGGTGAAAGGGTGGTAAAAGCGGTAGCCTGTGACGGGGCAGGCGTAAACGCTGACGCTCGACAGTCCCGTAAAGTAGTCCGCCACGTCAACGCCATAATCGCGTTGGTAGCCTTCAATAATTGGCGCTGCTTCAAGCGATTCGACAAATCGAGCCGGGGCGCCGGGGACAACCGGACTCATCACCGCTTCGTTGCTCATATTGCCGCCTCGGCCGGCGTCGTCAACGACCAGATAAAGTCTTCGACATAAGCTGCATCGCCAACCTGCCGCTCATACTCTGCGCGGGGCTGTTCAAGCATTGAGACCTCAAACGCGAGAATCCCGGAAAGCTTTTCGACCAGCTGATTCGAGCGCCGATTCGCCAGCCAGGTCGTCACCGTGTAGCTTCCCAGGTAAAGCCGCGGCTGCGGCAGCCGGCATTCAATCTGGTATGCGCCGCGCTCTAGCGGCCCAAAGTCGTAGTCGGCTTTCGTGACCGGGTTGACATAGTGGCAGTGGACAACCGGGCGCTCCTGGTCGTCCAGGATCTGAAAGCTGAAAGCGAAGTGCCGGCTTGGCTCGTCAAGGCGCAGCGTAAAGCGAAAGACCAGAGGACGCCCCCAGTCATGCCGTCCATAGGGGGCGGAGGTGATGACGCTTGCCTGCGCGACATGGCTGTGGCGCGGCGGCGGGCTGGCGATGTAGCCTGGCGACGTATCGGTCGCGAGACGCTGGAGCTGCTCATACTCCCGAATCGCGCCTGCCGTATGGCCGTTATAAACGACGTTGCCGTCAGACAGCACGAGACAGCTTGTCGTCAACCGTCGCACAGCCTGCATGCTATGGCTGACAAACAAGACCGTCCGTCCGCGCTGCACGATGTTTTCCGTTTTGCCAAGGCATTTCTTTTGAAACCCGGAATCGCCTACGGCCAGCACTTCATCCACGATGAGAATTTCCGGCTCCAGATGCGCGGCAATGGCAAAGGCCAGTCGCATGTACATGCCGCTGGAATAAAACCGCACCGGCGTGTCGAGAAACCGCTCGATCTCGGCAAAGGCGACGATTTCATCAAACTTGCGGGCGATTTCAGCGCGGCGCATGCCCAAAATCGCGCCATTGAGAAAAATGTTTTCGCGGCCGGTAAGCTCCGGGTGGAAGCCCGTGCCGACTTCGAGCAGCGAGCCGACCCGTCCATGAAGCTCCACGCGTCCGGTTGTCGGCTCGGTAATCCGCGAGAGAATTTTGAGCAGCGTGCTTTTTCCCGCGCCGTTGCGCCCGATAACGCCGACGGCCTCGCCGCGCCTGACTTCAAACGACACATCGCGCAGCGCCCAGAACAAAGTCTCTCCATCCGGGGGCGCGGCGGTTTCCTGGCGGCGAAACAGCGACCGGAATCCCTTGCTGATGGACTCGCGCAGCGACCGATAGGGGCTGCGATTGCCGCTGCCGATGCGGTACTGCTTGCCTAAGCCCGTCACGCGAATAGCGATGTCACTCATGGCTGCCGTTTCCTCAGCTGCGGCCCATAACCTGGCTTTTTTGGCGTGATATTGTTAGCGAAATTTCTTGGCTTGCGGAAGTCAAGGGGTTTCAGCCATCAGGACTGCCAGCGCCGCTCGCAAGTCGTGTTCGCGTTGCGCGCCGCCCCGACTGGTTATTCGTATTGCCACGGTTATCGTCTTGCCACGGTTATCGTCGCCGCCTGATCTCGACGACTCGCGTCTTCGGGTAGTCGCTGGGGAAATCCGTGACCCGCTCGATTTGGAAGCCGGCCACGGCGAGGGAGTCAAACCGCTCCGACCGGTAATCGAGAATTACCCACGCCCGCCAAACGCCGGTTTCGTGTGGCAAGCGGTCAAGTTGGTTGTGGCCGGTTGGCTCGCCCGTCGGCGCCCGCTGCGTCGGATAGATCATTTCCCCAAGCCCGTAGCGCGGCGCGTAGTAAGTCAGGCATACGTCCGCCGCATCGGGATCAATCACCACTCGGTCGCCCGGTTGCGCCTGCCGCTGAATAAAAGCCAGCGCCGGGCGCAGGTCGCTGTCCCGCGCCGTCGTCGCGTAGTGGACGCGCGCGCCTTGCCAAAACAGTCCGCCGACGCAAAAGGCAATCAATGCGCCGCGCAGCCGCCGCTGGCTGATGCTGTGGAGCGCCGCGGCGATAAAAAACCATACGGCGGGCGTGGTGAAGATCAGGTAGCGCGCCAGCTCCATGCCGCCTTTGCGGAGGGACAACGCGCTCGCCAGCCCAAGCGGCAAAACCAGCAACAGTACCGGCAACGCCGCCTGCGCGTCGGTTCGCGCCAGCCATAGACAACGGCACAGCTCCCACAGGGCCAGCCCGGCGAAAAAGAGAATCAGCAGGATGTTCAGCGCCAATGGCTGCCAAAAAAAGCCCTGGGGGAGCGCGCCGCTTTCAGCCGCCAGCCGGGTCAGCCACTCGCGGACGTGATCGAGATACACGGCATAGCCGAGCGTTGTCTCCTGGACGTACCCTAGCGTCTGCCAAGCCGCGTCGGTCAGCGTCAGCGGCTTGCGCCAGGCTTGCCCCCGCTGCATCTGCGCGATGATGACCTCAACCCACGGCGCGTAAAGCAGCGCCATCGCGCCCTGCGCGCCCAGCCAGCGCCGGGCTTGACGGCGCGTCCCGGCGCGGCGCGGACCCAGCGCCGAGAGCAGGAAGTGCGCGTTGAACGCCAAAACGGCCAGCGCCGCGAAGTAGTGGCAATACAGCGCCGCCAGCGAGCACCAGAAGTATATGGCCAGCCCCCGCTCGGCGCCTGTCTCGCGCCAGCGCGCGTAGCCGCGCGCCGCGCCCAAAACCAGCGCCATGACCAAGGCGTACATCCGCGCTTCCTGCGCGAAGAAAATCTGGTGCGCTGAAACCGACATAAGCAGCGCGGCCGTCAGCGCCACGCCGCCGCCGTAGCGCTGCGCAATTAGGCGAAACGCGGAAACAAGCGCCGCGACGCTGGCGACGGCGGAAAGCGACCGAGTCGCCAGCGCGCTATCGCCAAACAGCCGCATCCAGGCCTTGAGGACAAAGTAAAACAGCGGCGGATGCACATCCGCCGCCGCGCACTGGACAATCTCGATGAGCGGCTTGCGAGCTACGTCAATGGAATAAAGCTCGTCCAGCCAAAGGTTTTGCGTCTCAATCCCCCACAGCCGCAGCCCCAGCGCCAGCGGCAGGACGCCAAGCCAAAACAGCCGCCCCGCCCAATCGCGGTCGGCTGCGTCTGACTCATTGGCGATGCGGCGGGCAGCGAGCGCTGTCACGGACCGTCACACGAAGTTGGGATTGTTCCTCGGATGGCGCAGCATCCAGAGCGTCTTGTTGATGGGATGACACCGGCAAATCGGCTGGCACTCGTCCACGTTGATGGAGGCGATGACCTGCCGCCGCCGCTCGCTTTCCCAAATTTCCCTGAACGTTTGCTCGCCAAGGTCTCCTAGGCAGAAGTCTTCCTGTCCGCGCGTCTGCGAGCAGTAATAAACCTTCTTATTCGCCTCGATGACCGGGAAGAACGTGGCATAGCACTTCCGGTAGGCGCTGCGCTCCAAATCGGGCGACAGGACGCCGGCGAACTGGTCTTCCTTGACGAAGACGCGAAACGTCTCGGTCTCGTGCATTTGCTTGGCGGCGCGGGCGCGATAGAGCGCGTCAAGGTAAAAGTCGCGGTCGTAAAACTCGCTCGACGATTTCGGGTGCAGGATGACCGGCTTGATCTGGAAATAGTCAATGCCGGTTTCCTTGACGCGGCGGGCGGCTTCCTCAACCTCGGCAATGTTCGTTGGCTCTACGGAAATCTGCGCGCCAATCTGGACTTTCGCCCCCTGGCGACGCTTTTCCTCCGCCAGGTTGGCCAGGTTGCCGAGCGTTTTCTCGAAATCGTTGACCTTGTGAATCTTCGCGCGGGTTTCGGGCGTTCCGGCGTTGAGCGAGACGCGAATCCACGTGCAGTGCCGGGCGACGACCTTGGCTTTTTCCGGCGTGAGCAAGCCCCCATGCGTAATGATCGCCGAGTCCACGCCCTTGTGCGCGGTGTATTCGACAAACTCCATGAGGCTTGGGTTGACGAATGGCTCGCCGCTGCCCGAAAAGATCATGCTCTTTACGCCGAGCGTGACGAGCTCATCCAGCAGGGTCCGGTAGAAGGGCAGCGGCATGACGCTCGCGTCCGGATTGGCTTTCTTGGATTTGTCGTCGCCCTTGTGCGAGCCGAAGTAGCCGCCGTGCATGCACCACGTGCAGAAGTGGTTGCAGATGGTCGAGGGGCTCAGTTCCATGGTAATCGGATAGACGTTCTTGCCCTGCCACCAGTCGTGCATTACGTCCATGTGCGTGAAGAGCTTGAGGGGCGAGAAAACATCCGTTTTGAGATCGGGCTGGTGCATGCCAATGACGTTCCTTCCGTATCAAGCGAATGAAAAATGCGCGCGAATCCGCGCGCATCATTCGGAGGAGCCGCCCGGCCTGTCAAGTGGCTAGGGTGGGCGACTTCCGTCGAAGCGCCGGCGCGGCGCGCCACATGCCCTCTGGACGACGCTTGCCGAACAACTGGCGGGACGAGCCGTCACGAGACAATCCGCGCGGCGACCAGCTCAACGTCCAGCTCTCGCCGCCGTAGCTGTCATTTTCGTCATCAGGCGCGAATGAAATTCGCGCGAATGACTTCAACGGCGACAAACCCTGCAAGCCGCCCGCGTCGCAGGCGACAGAGGAAGCCTGGAGCGGATGTCGCGCGGATGTCGCGCCTTGCCCTTGTCCTGAGCTTGACATCCCGGCCGACGACTCGGCCACCCGAATGTTTTTGACGCTCCGGATGAGTTTGACAAGCCGCTAGGGCGTGGCGAGCTCCAGCGGCTCAGCGCGTTGTTCCGGCGCGCTGACTGGTTGTGATCGCGAGCGATCCTGCCCCGCGCAAGCGCGAAAGAGGCCTAGACCGTAGTGCGAGGCGTACCCCAGTAGCAGCGGCCCGGGGATCGATCCTTCAAACTGCAGCCGCAGTCCATAGCCTGCGTCCACCTTGGGTGGAACGCCGCCGTGAACTCGGCGGCGAACGAAATGGCGAAGAGATTTCGTTCGCTCTGGAACGAGTTCGATCTGTTTTGCGGCAGGCAGCTCCCGAGAAGCGAGTTCGGCTTGTACTTGGCCCTCAAGGGTATCTTTGCCTCTGGCTTTGAGGAACCGTGGCGGAACGAAGGGAGTGATACTCTCCCAGACCGTCGCGCCTTCAGAAGAGCCGATGATCTCTTCAATCGATTCTTTGAGTTTGTCCGGCAAGCGACGCAAGTCTTCGAACTCGCC
>NKPT01000248.1 GCA_002254845.1 Chloracidobacterium sp. CP2_5A
ATACTACGAACACGGCTTCAAGACCGTTCTTCCGGCTAAAGCGTGGGCGAAGATAAGCTGCCGATTGGTCGCGAATCAGGACCCGGAGCGCACCGGCAAGCTGGTCGAAGACTTCATCTTGAGCGTCGCGCCGCCCACTGTCCGCTGTGAAGTCCGGGTCAAGCGGGGCGCGCCGCCCGCGTTCGTGGACATCAACACGCCGGCGATGAAAGCCGCGATTCGGGCTTACGAAAAAGGCTGGGGACGCAAGCCGATTTTTATGCGCGAGGGCGGCAGCATTCCGGTCGTCGCTGACTTCCAGAAAGAGCTGCATCTGCCGGTGATTCTGATGGGTTTCGGCCTGAATGATGACGGCGCTCACAGCCCGGATGAGCATTTC
>NKPT01000132.1 GCA_002254845.1 Chloracidobacterium sp. CP2_5A
ACCAAAGCCGATGAACTGCCGCGCTCCTACGCCGCGCTCAAAGACTGGGCGTGCGCCCATCCTGGACGCTTCACGTACATTGACCCCAGCGCTTCGGGCGGTTTTCTCGGCAAGCGCTTCCTCAAGGGCGCGCTCTACGAACTCAGCGGCGGCGCGCAGCAATGGCTGACCTTCGACCAGGCGCTGTGGGACAAGCGCTCGCCCGCGCTGTGGGCTTACCTCAACGAACTCAAGCCCTGCCTGTGGCGCAGCGGCGAGACCTACCCCAAAGACGAATCCGAACTCGTCAATCTCTTTGCCAACAACGAAGTGGATTTCAGCATGACCAACGACATCGCGGGCGCAGGACGCTGGATTGCCGACGGACGCATGCCCGCCACCGCCCGCGCCTTCGTCTTCGACCAGTACATGATTGGCGACTTCAACTACGTCGCCATCCCCGCCAACGCCCCGCACAAAACCGCCGCGCTCGTCCTGGCGAACCTGCTGCTCGAACCCGAATTTCAAGCCGCGCAGATTCTCCC
>NKPT01000206.1 GCA_002254845.1 Chloracidobacterium sp. CP2_5A
ATCCCTGCCTGCGCGCGGCGGCGCGGATGGCATCGACCGCCTCGATCGCTGCGAGCGGCTCGTCGCCGCTCACCGTGTAGACGCGCGCCAGCGGCCCGCGCGCAAGATGCGCCGCCAGCGCCTCAACCTTTAGTTGCATCGGCCTTGGCCGTCGCCAGCCGGCGCAGGATCTGCTGCACGATGTCGGACTGCATGTCGCGATAAAGCAGCGCCTCCTCGCTTTCCTTGGCCAGCACCTGCGCCTCGTTGTACGAGATGTCGCGCACCACCGCCAGTTCGGTGAGCGGGATGAAATCGCGCCCCTTGCCGTCGTGGACGCGGAAACTGAGGCGCAACCGCAACGTGTATTCGCGCGCGCGGCCCTGCGCATTGACCGACAGGATTTCGCGCTCGCGCCGCTCGTTGAGGATCTCCAGC
>NKPT01000339.1 GCA_002254845.1 Chloracidobacterium sp. CP2_5A
GCATCAGCCCGCCCGCGTTGGCGAGCAGATCTTCATGCGTGAAGCGCCAGGCGCCTTCGACGTCGATGATGCGGATGCCGTTGCCCTTGCCGCCCGGTTGCCCATGCATCCAAAGCGCCTCGATGCCGCCGGGCGCTGCGCCGAGGTAAAGCTGTCGCGCCTGGAAGTTCGGCGTCACCGGCGGCGCGTCGACCATGTTCGGCGACATCTCGTTCAGCCGCGCCGGCTCCGCCGGAGGCTTCACGTAAGCCGCTTCAAACAGCTCGTTGTCGGCGAACTGCTCGGCGAGCTCCGCCAGGCGCGACTCCGGCGC
>NKPT01000145.1 GCA_002254845.1 Chloracidobacterium sp. CP2_5A
CACAGATCCTGCTCATCTTCAACCACCAGCGCCACGGCATCCGGCGGCAAAGCCAGCGCCATCAGCTTGTACTCCCCAGAGGATTCGTCCGCGCGCGCCTCCGCGTCCGAGGCGACCGGGAAAAACAAGGTCATCGTTGTCCCCTTGCCTGGCGCGGAATCTACGGTGAGGAAGCCATCGCTGTCAGCCACAAAGCCATAGACCGTCGCCAGACCCAGCCCCGTTCCCTGCCCGACCTGCTTCGTTGTAAAAAACGGTTCAAAAATGCGGCGTTGCGTTTTGGCGTCCATGCCGACGCCGGTATCCTCCACGGCGACCCAGACGTAATCGCCCGGCAGTGGCGGCTGAGCGAACACGACGCGGGAGGACATCCGAGTGATAACGTCCTGCCCAATCGGGCGGCGTCCCAGCGTTACGGAGAGGCGGCCGCCACGCGGCATGGCGTCGCGGCTGTTGATAATGAGGTTGATGATCGCCTGTGAAAAACGACTCGCGTCCAGG
>NKPT01000103.1 GCA_002254845.1 Chloracidobacterium sp. CP2_5A
GCGCCCCCGCTGAGTCGGCGCCCGCTGAAGTCGCGCCGCCCGCCGCTGCCCCCCCAGCCAATGTCCCAACGCGCTTGGCTCGCGGGTTTGAGATCGGCGGGCATGTCGCGGGTTTCAGCGACTACGCCGCGCAGCAGATGCAGCGCGCCGGCATGACCTGGGTCAAGCGCCAGCTTTTCGCCAACCAGGACGCCACCCCCGCCATCAATGAGGCGCACAGCCGCGGCTTTCGGATTCTGCTTGGCGTGGTCGGGGAAGCCAACCGCGTCGGCGACGACAATTACCTAAATGAATATGCCTCTCAGCTCGCTAATATGGCGGCGCAGGGCGCGGACGCAATTGAAGTCTGGAATGAGCCGAACATCGACCGCGAATGGGCGTCAGGGCAGATCAGCCCGGAGCGCTACACCGAGATGCTGCGCCGCGCCTACAACGCCATCAAAGCCGCCAACCCTGGCACGCTGGTGATCAGCGGCGCACCCGCTCCAACTGGATTTTTCGGCGGATGCACTCCCGCTGGCTGCGATGATGCGCCTTTCGTCCAGCGCATGGCGGCGGCGGGCGCGGCGAATTACATGGACTGCGTCGGGCTGCACTACAATGAAGGCATTCTGCCGCCGACCGCCCGCAGCGGCGA
>NKPT01000252.1 GCA_002254845.1 Chloracidobacterium sp. CP2_5A
CCCACCGCCAGCGCAGCGCCCGCTCGAGCAGCCACATGTAGCCCGTCTCGATGAGATGGTAAAGTCCGCGCGCCTTGGACGCCGGCTGGCGGGCGGGCGCGGGCTTGTCCGGCGCAGCCGCGCCATCGCTGCCGCCGTTGGACGCACGCAGAAACCGCGCCGACAGCATCGGCGTGAGCGTGAAACTGACCAACAGGCTGACCAAGATGGCGAAAGACATGGTGACGCCAAAGGAACTCATGTAGCGACCCACGATGCCCGTCATGAAAGCGATGGGCATGAACACAGCCACGAGCGACAGCGTGATGGACATGACGGCGAGGCCGATCTCGCGCGTCGCGTGAACCGCCGCGTCAAACGGACGGAACCCTTTTTCC
>NKPT01000227.1 GCA_002254845.1 Chloracidobacterium sp. CP2_5A
ATCATCAACCCGCCGGAAGCCGCCATCCTGGCCGTCGGCACGGCGGCAAAAGTCCCCGTGGTCAAGCCGGATGGCAGCCTGGGCGTCGGCACGCGCATGAAAGTGACAATCAGCGTCGATCACCGCGTCAGCGATGGGGCTGAGGGCGCGCAGTTCCTCCAAGCGTTCAAAGCCCTGCTGGAAAACCCGATGCGCCTGCTGATCTAGCTAGTCGGTTAATCAAATACGTGAGATTGTGCTGCGCCAGCCCGTCTAGCCGACGGGCTGGTTTCGTCTACGTCGCCAAGGTGCGCCAGCGTTCCTCATCCAGCGTCAGGCGGCGGATTTTGAGGTTGTCGGCCATATCCCGCCCGCGTTCCAGCGCCGCCGCCAGACCGGCCGCGCTCAAGCTGCTGC
>NKPT01000128.1 GCA_002254845.1 Chloracidobacterium sp. CP2_5A
GATGAAAGCTGGGCGCGTCCCGAGTGCCCGCCGCCGTATCAGATTTACGTCAAAATGGCCTACCACTTGGCGGAGGAAGCGCGAGCGGGTCTGTCCGAGTTCACCATTCCGGCGGACATGCGCGACGTCTTGCTTGAGTTTCAGTCGGCGGCGGTTCGCATTGCTGCGCGTCATTTGGAAAAGCGCGGCGGCGTCATCCTCGGCGATGTCGTCGGCCTTGGAAAAACGCTTATGGCCACGGCACTGGCGCGCATGTTTCAAGACCCGCCGCGCTCGCTCGAAACACTCATTCTCTGCCCGAAGAACCTCGTCGGCATGTGGGAAGATTACGCCCATCGCCATCGCCTCATCGCGAAAGTCGTCTCGGTTACGCAGGCTCAAAACATCCTTCCTGAGCTACGCCGCTTCCGCGTCGTCATCATCGACGAAAGCCACAACTTGCGGAACCGCGAAGGCCGCCGTTGGGCGGTCATCCGCGACTACCTCGCTCGCAACGGCTGCAAGGTCATTCTTCTTTCCGCCACACCCTACAACAAA
>NKPT01000055.1 GCA_002254845.1 Chloracidobacterium sp. CP2_5A
GCGCTGGCCGGCGGCGATGCTTGCCTACATGACGGCGCTGGCGTATGCCGGCAGCCTGCTCGTCTATCAGGGCGGGCGCTGGCTCGGCTTTGGCGAGTAGCGCGCGATATCGCGTTTCGGCGCGCCGCCGCCGGGTTTAGCGCGACTGGCGATGGCATTCTAAAGTCGTGTAAGATTCCGGAAGGCTCCGTCTGCTCGGCGATCGCGCCGCCCCTCAACCCGGTGGCGGCGCGATCTTGCGTTCCCCATCAGACCGAGGGTTCAGCCTTTTGGACGGCCAGAAACGATGACTTTCTCTTAGCGGGATGGAGGAACAACGCCTCGATGCCCTCGCTATCGTGGCTCGTCGCGCTGACATTGGCTTATTTCATTGGCGGCATCCCATTCGGCTTTTTGATAGCCAGGGCGATGACCGGCGAGGACGTGCGCGCATCCGGGTCGGGGAGCACCGGCGCGACGAATGTCGTTCGCAAGGCTGGCTTGGCTGCCGGGCTGGCGACCTACGCGCTGGACATGGCCAAGGGCGTCGCGGCGCTGTGGGCGGCGGCATCCTTGGCGGGGCCGGAATCGCGCCAGGTCCTGGGCGCGGCGGGTCTGGCTGCCGTGCTGGGTCATATGTTCCCGGCGTATCTTGGCTTTCGCGGCGGCAAGGGCGTGGCGACTGGCGTCGGGGTCTTTCTGGTGCTGTCGCCGGTCGCCACGCTGCTGGCGCTGGCGACGTGGAGCGCGACCTTCGCGCTGACGCGCACGGTTTCGCTTGGCTCTTTGCTTGGCGTGGTCGTCTTGCCGATTGGGATCTGGGCCCTCGATGGCTGGTGGCTGGGTCGGTCCAGCCAGGCCTGGCTCCCGACGCTTGCCTGGGCGCTGGTTATCGGGCTGGCGATTATCGCCCGCCATAGCGACAACGTGCAGCGCTTACGCCAGGGAACGGAAGCCGCTTTCGGCCGACCCCGTTTGCGTTCAACGGCGCCGCGCGATTCATAAGCCTATGTCGAATAAGGTACTTATTGTGGACGATGAGGCGACGCTTCGCCTGGTGTTCAGGAAAATTTTGACGAAAGCCGGCTTTGCTGTCTTAGAAGCGCCCGACGGCGCGGCCGGGCTTGCCCAAGCGGAAGAGGCGTTGCCCAGCGTGATCTTGCTCGACTGGGTTATGCCGGGACTTGACGGCCCGGAGGTCTGCCGGCGCATTCGCGCCAACCCTCAGCTCAGCGAAAGCCAAATCATCATGCTCTCGTCGCGGAGCGAGCTGGATGACCGTGTGCGGGGGCTGGACGCCGGCGCGGATGATTACCTGGTCAAGCCCTGCGAGACCAAGGAGCTGCTGGCGCGCGTCCGCAGCGCGATGCGCATCCACGAGCTCAAGCGTCAGCTTCGCGAGAAGGCGACGCAACTTCAGGAAACTGTCGCCAAGCTCGAAGAGTTGGCGCACCAGCGCGAGGAGTTCACGGCCGTGCTCGTGCACGACATCCGCTCGCCGCTGACGACTGTTTACGGCGCGCTTGAGCTCATGGAACTCCGCTCCGACGAGCTGGGCGCGCTGGACGACAACCTGCGCCACATCATTCAGCACGGCTACCGCACCCTTGATCACATTATGAAGCTGGTCAATGAGGTGCTGGATTTTTCAAAGGCTGAAGCTGGCGGTGAAACGCTCGATCTCGAATGGGTTCCCATAGCGGAACTCATCCGCGAGGCCGCCGCGCAAATTTCGCTCACTGCCGAGCGCAAAGGGCTTAGGCTTCAGGCGGATTGCCCCCTGGATTCGCTCACGCTGCTGCTGGATCGGGGCAAGATGCTCCGCGCCATCGGCAACTTGCTCTCGAACGCCGTCAAGTTCACGCCGGAGGGCGGGACGGTGACGCTGCGCGCCGAGCGGGTCGAGGGCGCTGGGCTGAACGCCGGCAAGACCTTTGTGGCCGTCCACGTCGAAGATACCGGGCCGGGCATTCCCGCTAAGGACTTGCCGTATATTTTCAATCCCTACTACCAGGCGCGGCAGCGCGCGCGGCAGTTGGGCACGGGGTTGGGTCTCGCCATTGTGCAGCGCATCGCGGCCGCGCATGGCGGGCAGGCGAGCGTGCAGAGCGCCGAGGGCGTGGGCACGGCGTTCACGATCACGCTCCCTGTGATAGCGAGCTGCCCCGTGGCGGAGCCGCAAGCGCAGGCTTGACCGGCCGGGCGCGTTGCTCAAACATTGCTTCGGCTTGAATCGCTTTGTCCCGCGCCCGGTCCGTCCTGCGTCATGATCGAAGCTCGCTTTCATCTCGCGTTTCCCGTCGCCGACCTTGAAGCCGCGCGGCGGTTTTACGTCGAAGGGCTCGGGTGCGTTGCCGGTCGGTCTTCGAGCCGGGCGCTGATTCTGAACTTCTTCGGGCATCAGCTCGTCGCCCACCTCGTGAGCGAGCCGCCGCCGCCACAGAGCGGGATTTACCCGCGCCACTTCGGCATGGTGTTTGACGACGAGGCGACCTGGGCCGCGCTGGCGGCGCGGGCGGAAGCGCGCGGGCTTCCCTTTCGCCAGCGTCCGCGCGTTCGCTTTCCCGGCGAGCCGACCGAGCACCGGACATTCTTTCTTGAGGACCCGTCGGGCAACTTGCTCGAATTCAAACACTACGCCCGCGCCGAAGCGGTGTTTGGCTGCGCCGAGCTGGCCGCTGTCGGCGACGCTTGACGCGCCGTCCGGGCGAGCCTTCTCGCCTATGACCTTGTTCAAATGACCTTGTTCAAATCAGCTCGTCATCGCGCATCGCTTGGCGTCCTGCTTTTGCCGCTTTTGGCAAGCTGGCTGGGAAGCGGTCTGTGGCTGACCACCCCGGCGCAAACGCCCTATCGCGTGCCGCCCAAGGCCATCGCCGACCTCGTGGACGCCCCGCTGCCGCCGGCGGCGCTCGTCAGCCCCCAGCGGACCTGGCTGCTGCTGGCGGAGCGTCCGGCCCTGCCGCCCATCGCGGAGATCGCCCAGCCTGAGCTGCGGCTGGGCGGCATTCGCCTCAACCCGCGGACCAACGGCCCCAGCCAGCCGGCTTACGTCACCGGCTTGACGCTGCTTCGCCTTGCTGATGGAACGAAGCGCCCCGTCGCCGGGCTTCCCAGCCCCCCGCGGCTGGGCGACCTCAGCTGGTCGCCGGACGAGCGCCACGTGGCGTTTACCCATACGGCCAGCGACCGCGTTGAGCTCTGGCTGCTGGAGGTGGAAAAAGCCGCCGCCCGGCGACTGGGCGACCTTCGGCTCAACGCCGTCGCCGGGCGGGCGCTTCAGTGGTTTCCCGACAGCCAGTCGCTGCTGTGCCGCTTCATTCCGACCAAGCGCGGCGACCCGCCGCCGCCGCCTGCCGTACCGGACGGACCCATTGTGCAGGAAAATCGCGGGCGAGCCGCCGCCGCCCGGACGTTTCAGGACCTGTTGCGCAACCCGTATGACGAGGCGCTGTTTGACTACTATCTTGCGGCCCAGCTGGCGCAGGTTGACCTCGCCGGCCGCGCCAAAGCCATCGGCGAGCCGGCGGTCATCCAAAGCGCCGCGGTGTCGCCCGACGGGCGCTATTTGCTGGTCCAAGCGCTCCATCGGCCGTATTCCTACGCGTTGCCGGCGTCTTATTTCCCAACCCGCATTCAAGTCTGGAACGGCAGCGGTCGCGTCGTCCGCGAGCTTGCCGACCTTCCGCTGCGCGATGACATCCCGACGAGCTTTGATGCCGCGGCCAAGGGGCCGCGCGCCGTCCAGTGGCGGAGCGACGCCCCGGCGACGCTCGCCTGGGTCGCGGCGCAGGACGGCGGCGATCCCAGCGTCAAGGCCGACATCCGCGACCGGCTCTTTTTCCTGGCCGCGCCGTTTACCGGCGAGCCGCAACCTTCCCTTGGCTTCGCCTACCGGTTCAGCGGCGTCCAGTGGGGAACGGGGCAGTTGGCGCTGGCTTACGAAAGCTGGCGCAAAACCCGCGCGCAGCGAACGTGGCGCTTTGAGCCTGACGCGCCCGCCGCTCCGCCGAAGCTGGTTCACGAACGCTCCGCGGAAGACCGCTACGCCGACCCTGGCGCCTTTCTGACCCAACCGGCGGCGAACGGCGGGCCGCGACTGCTGTCGCCCGACGGGGGCAAGACGCTCTACCTCGTCGGCGAAGGCGCTTCGCCGGAAGGCGACCGCCCGTTTTTGGATCGCTTCGATGTCGAAACGGGGCAAGCCGCTCGCCTCTGGCGGTCGGAAGCGCCCTATTACGAAAGCCCCGTGGCGCTGCTTGACCCGGCCGCCAAGCGGTTCTTGCTCACGCGCGAGTCGCCAACCGAGCCGCCGAACTACTTCATCCGCGATATGGCGACGGGCAAGCTGACGGCGCTGACGAGCTTTCCGCATCCGACGCCGCAGCTTATCGGCGTCCAGAAGGAGCAGATTCGCTACAAGCGCGCGGACGGCGTTGACCTGACCGCGACGCTTTACTTGCCGCCTGGCTACGACGCCAAGCGCGACGGGCCGCTGCCGCTGATGATGTGGGCCTATCCGCAGGAGTTCGTCAGCGCCGCGGCCGCCGGACAGGTGCAGGGCTCGCCCTATCGTTTCGTCCGCGTAAGCTACTGGGGGCCGTTGTTTCTGCTGACGCAAGGCTACGCCGTGCTGGACGACCCATCTTTCCCGATCATCGGCGAGGGCGGGCGCGAGCCGAACGACACCTACATCGAGCAACTGGTCGCATCGGCGCAGGCGGCGATTGATGAATGCGTCCGGCGCGGCGTGGCCGATCCGAGCCGCGTCGCCGTCGGCGGGCATTCCTACGGGGCGTTTATGACGGCCAACCTGCTGGCGCACTCGCGCCTGTTCCGGGCTGGCGTCGCCCGCAGCGGCGCGTACAACCGGACGCTGACGCCGTTCGGCTTTCAGGCCGAGGAGCGCCCCTACTGGCAGGCGCGCGAGATTTACCAGCGCATGTCGCCCTTCAACTACGCCGATCAGATTCGAGCGCCGCTGCTGCTGATTCACGGGGAAGCGGATGACAACTCCGGAACCTTTCCCATTCAGAGCGAGCGGCTCTTTCAAGCGGTGAAGGGTCTGGGCGGCACGGCGCGGCTGGTCATGCTGCCGCGCGAGCGCCACGCCTATCGGGCGCGCGAATCCATCCTGCACATGCTTTGGGAAACGCATAGGTGGCTGGAGGAACATGTCAAAAACGCCAAGCCGTTGGCCGCGGAAAGCGCCGCGCCCGATGCGCGCCAAGGCGAAGGGCGAGGCCAAGCGACTGCGCCATGAACCCATCGTCACACTACTTCCACTCGCACCGGCTTAAGCTGCACTACTGGGATTACGGCGGCGGGGATGACCGGCCGCCGTTGATCCTCGTCCATGGCACGCAGGATCACGCTCGCAGCTGGGATGACTTCGCGCGCGCCTTTCATCGCGAGTACCACGTGTATGCGCTCGATTTGCGCGGCCACGGCGATAGCGCCTGGGTGGAAGGCGCGATGTACGCCTTTCCAGAGTTCATGCTTGATCTGGTCGCGTTCGGCGGCGTCGCGCGGCGGTTTCCGGCGGCTGTCGTCGGGCATTCGCTGGGCGGCGTGGTGGCGATGCACTACGCGGCGGCTTTCCCGGAGCGCGTCGCCGCCGTCGTGAACATCGAGGGCTGGGGTCCGCCGCCGACGGTGAAAGCCAAAACGTACACCGAACGGCTGCGGACGTGGGCCGAGCGCGTTTTGGCGGCTGAGACCCGAACCCCGCGCCGGTACGCTTCCATCGAGGAAGCGACCGCGCGGATGAAGGAGGCCAACCCGCACCTGACTGACGCGATGGCGGAACATCTCACGCGCTACGGCACGAACCGGACGGCCGACGGCAGCCTCGTCTGGAAGTTCGATCCCTATTTGCGCAACCTGCCGCCGTTGGGGCTGCCGACCGAACTCGCCGGGGAGCTGTTCGCCGCCGTCAAGCGCCCTGTGTTGTGTATTCGAGGGTCCGAAAGCTGGGCCGCAAACCTGGCCCAGAGTCCGCAACTTCAGATGATCGCGCGGATGCAGTACGTCGAAATCCCGGCAGCCGGACACTGGGTTCACCACGACCAGTTTGAGATGGTCGTGGAGGCGACGCGCCGCTTTTTGGCCGACGCTGCCAGCGAATGAGCTTCGCTTGCGGGACAGCGGCGGTGGCGCGCCGGGCTTGCCGGCTATTTGGCGGCCGGTCACGCCTGAACTGCCGACGGCGCGCGTTCCGGCGCTTGCGCGCTCCGGCAACTCGCCCTTTCCAGCGACAATAGAGCGGCGCCCGGCTCGTAACGGCGTCACGCGGCTGGGCGCGCGCTGCGCCTCGGCGCAGGGGCGGCGCCCCGCTTGGCCGCGCTGGCGCCTGGAGCCTATGCCGCCAGTCGGCCGCCGCCCTGCGGCAAGGCTATGCGCCCGATGGGCTGGATGGTCAAGTCGGGCGACAGCTCCTGATAGGAGAGCACCGACACATTCGGGAACTCGACTTCCACGAGCTTGCGGACGAACCGCCGAATGTCCATATCCGTCACGATGACCGGCTTCTGGGCCGTCGGCGGCAGCAGGCCGATTTCCTCGCGCAGCGCCGCCAGAATGTCGTTGCTGATGGCGGGGTCCAGCGCCAGAAACGCCGCCGTCGAGGTGCGCCGAATCGAGCCGCGGATGATGTCCTCGATTTCCGGGTCAAGCAGGTACACAAAGAGCGTGCCCTTGCCGCCCGACGCCTTGAACGAAATGATCCGCTTGAGCGACGCCCGCACGTATTCGGTCAACTGCGCCGGGTCTTTCTCGATGCGCCCCCATTCGGCCAGCGCGTCCAAAATGGACTTCACGTCGCGGATGGAAACGCCTTCCTGCACTAGCCGCTGCAACACATCGGCGAAAAGGTGCAGCGAGACAACTTTAGGCACGACTTCCTCGACGAGCTTGGGCGCGCCCCGACCAACGAAATCCAGGAGCGACTGCGCTTCCTGAATGCCGACATACTCGTGCGCGTGACGGCGCAGAATGTTCGAGATGTGGAGCAGGAGAAAATCGCTCGGCTCCCAGACCTTGAGGCCGGCGACCGTCGCCAGCAGGCGAAAGTCGTCCGGAACCCACGCGCCAGGGCGCAGGTCGGCCGGATTACGCACTTCCTCGCCTTCGATGCCGAAGACCTTGATGTTCTCGACCGAATCGTTGACATAGAAATGAAACGGCTTGACGACGCCCTGCGCGACCGGGATTTCCTTGACGGCGAAGACATAGTGAAACGGCTCAAGCGGCGCGTTGCCGGTGACGTAAATCTGCGGCATCAGCACGCCCGTGTCGTAATACATCGAGTTGCGCAGCGCGGTGAGGCCCTCGCGGAACTTCGCGCCCGCCGGAAACTCCGGGTTGATGTAGGGGGCCAGCTCGGCGCTGGTGACAATCGCCATCGGGACGGTGTAGGACGGCTGCACGTCTTCGTCCTCGGCGACTTCCTCGGCGGCGGTCCGCTTTTCGGCCTGCTTGGCGGCAAGCTCCCGCTGGCGCTTGCGCAGGCTGAACGCCAGCGGCGCGGCGACCGCGGCGACGATCAGGACGGGAATCGCGACGGCGCTTCCGGCCAGCACGGCAATCAGCGCCATCGAGCCCAGCAGGCCCGAAACGACGAGCAGCGGCTTGGGATTGGACAGCATTTGGGCGCTCATGTCCGCGCCGACGTTGCTGGCTTCATCCGCGTCGTCGCCGGCGACGCGCGTCACGACCAAACCGGCGGAAATGGCGATAAAAATGGACGCGAAGATCGCGCCCAGGCCGTCGCCAATCGTGAGAATAAGGTACTTCTTGGCCGCCGCCGCCGGGGCGAGACCCTTGTAGAGCACGCCGATGGTCATCCCGGCAACAATGTTGACGACCGCGATGATGATGGTGGCGATGGAGTCGCCTTTGACGAACTTCATCGCGCCGTCCATCGCGCCGTACAGCCGCGATTCCTTGGCGAGGTTGGAGCGCAGCTTTTTAGCGACATCCATCGTGATGAGGCCCGACCGCATATCGGCGTCAATCGCCATTTGCTTGCCCGGCAACGCGTCGAGCGTAAAGCGGGCGGCGACTTCCGCGACGCGCTCCGCGCCCTTGGCCACCACAAGGAATTGCACCACTAGCAGGATGACGAACATCACGAACCCAACCACCAAGTTGCCCTGCGCCGTGATCTCGCCCAGCGCCTTGATGACATCGCCCGCGTCGCCCTTGGTGAGAATGCTGCGCGTGCAGGAAATGCTCAGCGCCAGCCGAAACAGCGTCGTCAGCAGCAAAATGGTCGGGTAGGTCGAAAGCTGAAGCGGGCTCGAAATGTAAAGCGACACCATCATCACGGCCAGCGAGATGGTGATGTTGACCACCACCAGCACCGAGATGATGAAGGTTGGGACGGGCACGATAATCGTCCCAATCAGAACGATCATCCCGGCCGCGATAAGCAGATCGCTGTTTTTCGAGAGCGCGGCGGCGAAGTCAATGCCGCTGAGGGCTTTCACCTGATCGGTTAGCGCATTCATAGCGGGGCGTGGGCGCGGGCGGGGGTCGCCCGCCGGGATGGGAAACGCCGCGCCGCCTGACTAGCCCGCCCGACTAGGCGCGGCGGTCACAGCGTTTCCAGGATGACATAGACAACCAGCGCGCCAAGCAGCGTGCCGAAAACCATCATGATGAGCTCGACGCCGGTAAAATACCCTAAGTAGTACGTCTTTCCACCCTTGGCCGCAACGGCCGGGGGCGCGGCGGGCGGCGGCTGGGAGCGCATATCCTCTTCGGTCGGCGCCGGCATCTCCACGACTTGCCGCAGCGGCGACCCGGCTTCCGGCGGCGACTCCGACGCGGCTTCGGCGCGGCTCTCCGGGAGCGGATCCGGGCAGGGCGCGGCGGCGACGGCTTCATTGAGTATGGAAAGCGTCGTCGGGGCGCGAAAAACAAGCGTGGGAAGCGGGCGCTCCAGCGGGCGCGAAAGCGGCGACGCAAAGCGAATGCGATCGCCGTCAGTCAGCTGGCGCGGGGCCGTCACCGGCTCGTCATTGACCGTCAGCCGGTGCTCGGCCGTCACCGGGTGCAGCGTGACTTGGTCGCCTATCTTGCGAACGAGCGCGCAGTAGGTCGCCAGCTCCCGCTCGCTCATCGTAATGCGCAGCCCTGACGCTTCCCACCCCAGCGACGCTTCGGCGTCGCCAGTCGGCAGGGAAAGCGACACGTTGGGCTGGTAGCCGCCCTCGATGACAAAGCGGAACCTGTCTTCCGGCGCAACCAGCGCGTCAAGAATCTGGGCGAAGCTCGCGTTTTCGGGAATCTCCAGCGACTTTTGATTGCCGGAGGAGCGAAACGCCGCCGGCAGGAGACTGTCGAGATCAAACTTCAAGCCGCTGGTGAACAGCTCGCGGGTCGCGGATTGCAGCAGGCCCGTCGCGCGCGGGTCGTCGAGCCTGACCGCCGGCGCGTTGCCGTCAAGAACCGTCACGACGTAGTTGCCAATGTGGAGGCGGTCGCCGAAGGTAATGGCGCGGCGGTCGCCGACGCGCAGCGGCAACCCGTTCAGACGCGTCCCATCGCCATAGTTGGTAAAGCTGACGCGGCCGTTTTCCTCGAACAAAACAACGTGTTCAGCCGCGATGCCGAGGCCCGTCAGGCGCAGCGTCGCCTGGGGGCTGCTCCCAAGGCTCAGCACGCTCGTGCGCCAAACATCCTCCAGCAACGGCTTCGCGGCCGGCGGAGCGCCAACCTCGCGCACGATCAATTTGACTTCCATCCAAAGCTCCTCTGGTTGGCGACAAGCGCCGGCGCCGGGCGTGGCCGGCGCCGGCTTGTCTCGGCAACCAATGTTCAGTCATGCTATTCAGCACATGTAAACTTCGCGTTAGGCCATGTCCAATGTTCGTAACTTGGATTTTCACCGCTCGCGTCACAAATGCGAGTCGGAAATTCCAGATTTTTTCCCCGCCCCGGACGCAACACGCGGCAGCGCCCTCCGATAACGAGGATGCAAGCGGGAACGCCTCGCAGCCGTGTCCGAGTCCGATGAATACGAACGAGTCATAGGAGACTACCCCAATGAGCGCCAACGGAAACGAAACGCCGCGTCAGCAGCTTGGCATCACGGACGAAGACTTCCAGCAAATGGGCGAGATTGGTGCCATGTATTATGAGCAGGGCGACCTCAAGCGCGCCCGGACGATTTTCGAGGGCCTCGTCGAGGTTGATCCGACCAGCGCGGCGGCGCACGCGGCGCTCGGCGCGCTCTACACGCGAACGCAGGAAGACGAGCTGGCGCTCGCCAGTTTGGAACAGGCGATTGCGCTCGACCCGCAAATGATCGCCCCCTATGTCAACCGCGCAGAGGTGTTTCTGCGCATGGAGCGTTACGAGGAGGCGATCGCCGACTTGCAGCGCGCCATTGACCTGGATCCTGACGAGCAGGATCCCGGCGCGAACCGCGCGCGGGCGATTGCTCTCGGTATCCATCAAATCGTGCAGGAAGCCGCCGAGCAGGGCGGTGACAGCATTCAGTAATTCCCTGACCTTCTATCTCAACTTCCAGAGAAAGGAACCTCGATCGCCATGTCAAACTTCGGACTTCCGCCAAAGCCAACCATGCCCGGCGCTAACGCTTCGGACACCGACCGTCTCAAGTATCAGCAGGACATGCAGAACTACCAGTTCGCGCTCCAGCAGGCGATGAACGCCATCACGCAGGAAGGCGCGACGAAGTCGAATCTTCAAAAGGCCGCCCACGACGCCATCATGGCGATGATCAATAATCTGCGCTAAGCGCATCGGGGCCTGGGTCGTCCAGGCCTGGTTTACTAAGGGAGATTCGTCATGCCTATCGGAAAGATTTTCAAGGGCATCGCCCGCATCGCCACGCCGCTGCTCCGAACCGTTGCCGGCGCCAATCCGCTGCTCAACATCGCGACCTCGTTTCTGAGGGGCGGCGGCATCGGCAAGGCGCTGACGAGCTTGGTGCAGCGCATCAGCGGCTCGTTCCTCAATGGCGGCGCCTTCAACATTGCCAAGAACCCGCCGCTCGGGCCTTTCGGGCGGGCGACCAGCTTCGTTGACCGCGCGGCGCAGGGTCTGAGCAACTTCGCCCAGCGCCTCCAGCAGATCAGTCAGCGGATGCAAAACATCTCGACCGCGCTGAACAAATTCAACGAAGCCCTCCAGGCGCTGCGGGACGCCATCGCCGGCCGCGCCACGGTGGAAGACAAAGTCAAGCAAGCGCAAGTTTCATCGCCTTCGACGGGGCAACCGGCCGCGACAGGGCCGCCCGCTTCCTCCTCGCCGTCAACGGCTGTCGCGCCGCGCGCGAACAGCAGCGAGTTTGGATTGCCGGAAAAGCCGTCCATGCCGGGCCCGAACGCCTCTGATGAAGATCGCTTGCGCTACCAGCAAAAGATGCAGGAATACCAGTTCGCCCTCCAGATGATGATGAACGCCATCACCCAGGAAGGCGCGACGAAGTCGAACCTGCAAAAAGCCATGAACGACGCCGTGATGCAGGCGCTCAACAACCTGCGGTAGTCAAGCCGCTCAAATTCATTAGGAGGTATTCAAGTCATGCCACTCCCGCTTATTGCTGGTCTTGCGAAAGTCGCCCTTCCGATGCTCAAGGGCGTTGCGATGAACGCGGTCAAAGGCTTGGCCACGTCTTTCCTGAGCAATGGCGTCAAGGGCGCGCTCTCCAGCCTCGTGCAGCGCATTGGCTCTTCCCTGCTCAATGGCGGCAATACGAACATTGCCAAGAACCCGCCGCTTGGACCCTTCGGCCAGGCGTCCAACGCGATTGGCCGCGCCGCCGATGGCCTGAGCCAGTTCGCTCAGCGGCTCCAGGGCTTCGCGGATCGCTTGCAGAAAATCTCGTCGGCGCTGACGAAGTTCAACGAAGCCCTCAAGGCGCTGATGGACGCCGTGACCGGCCGCGATATGGTCGCCGACAAGATCAGGCAAGCCCAGATTTCAATGTAATTTTGCTCCCAAAGTCGCCGGGCGCTCCAGTTCGGCGACTTCGCCATTTGGAAGCGCGCCCGGTTGAGGCGCGCTTTAGCTTTCTCGCGGACTTTCCGCACGGGCGCGGCGACGACTGGCCGAGGCGCCCGCTGAAGCCCCCGCAGGCGGCGCCGTATCCGCCAGGGGCGGAAGCCACCCAGCTTCGAGCGGCATCCTGCCGGGAGGGTCCTGCCGGGGCGCTGGGTCACCGGGCAAGTTCAGGGCAGCGGCGCGAAAACCCGCGCGATCGGGTAGACGTCCTTGTCAGGCTCGTAGTAAGGCGAACGCTCATAAAGAAACTGAAACCGCGCCCGCGGGCTGGCCGCAAAATCGGCGTCCTCGGTCAGCTTGCGCTCAAACTCGGCGCGAAGCTTTGGGTTTCGCTTCAACATCTCGCGCGCAATCGGCTCAAAGACGTAGTCCGCCGCGTACTCCTTCTGCTCAAAAATCGCGTTGAAGAACCCCCACCGCGCGGCCGAATCCGGACCTTCTGGCTCCAGCCAGTTGAACGCGACGCGCGCCGCCGGCTGCGTCATCGGCACATAGACCGTCCCGGCCGGAAAGGCTTTGGTCGCTCGGACGCGCTGGACCGCGAAGCTCGTCAGCATGACGCGCCCCTCAAACGGCCGCGTCGCCCACTTCGGCTCGCGCAGGCGATAGGTCTCGCAACTCACGGTCACGGCCTTTTTCAGCCGCTTCATCACGACGCCGTGCACGGCGAGCGTCTCCACAATCGCCGTCCATTCCGCCGGAATGAGGTAGCCCGCCGGGACGGTCGGCGCGGCCGTCGCTTTGAGCTTGGAAAAGAGCGTGGTCGGGATGTCCACGGGTTGGCTTTCGTAAACGCGGACTGAACGCCCCGTGATCACGCTGGTTTCCTCGCGCCAGGCGACGCCCCGGTAGGTAAAGGCTGTCCCGGCGTCGCTGTGCGTCCCAGCCAGAAACAGCGGCTTCGCGCCGGCGGCGAGCTCGACCATGCCGGCTTCGGCGGCGCGAATCGCCTCGCGCAACCGCGCGCCTTCCGCGCCGACCAGCGCCAGCGCATGCGCCATGATGTCGTAGTGCGCCCACATTTGCGTCCGGTGCGACTTGAGGCTGTGCGTTTCCACCAGCAGCGCCGGACGGTGCCATAGCGCCACATAGCCGGTGGAGTAACGCGGCTCAATGACGCCGACATCAAAGCCCTTTGACCAGTCGGCTGGATCGCGCGGCTCGGCGTAGGGGCCGACAATGTGGCCGTCGGCTTCCAGCCGCTCGTAGAGCTTCGGCAGAAACGCCTCCTTCGCCCAGGCGCCGATGGTCGGCCAAACGTTCTGCTCGGTCGGCATGTCAAGCGTCGCGTCGTACTGGTGATCCATCCCGTCCGTCACGTGGTTGTCGATGAAAAAGTCCGGTTTCCAGGCCGTGAAAAACCGCAGCCAGGCGCGCATTTCAGGCGCGTCGGCCTTGACGTAGTCGCGGTTGAGGTTCAGGCGCGTCGCCGTCGCGCGAAACCCCATTTCGCGCGGGCCGTTCTGGTTGACGCGATGCCAGGGACTCGCGTTCTCGTGCCCATCGGCATTGAAGACCGGCATGGCCAGAACGATGACCGAATCGAGTAGCGCGGCGTGGCGCCTCGTGACGAGGATATCGCGCAGGAGCGCCGAGGTCGCGTCCTTGCCTGAAATCTCGCCCGGATGAATGCCGTTTTGGATGAACACAATGGGCTTCTTGGTCCTGGCCGCGGGGGCTGGCGCGAAGGCTTTATCCTTTGAGGCGACCAAGACGTAGAGCGTCCGTCCCTGCGCCGTTTCGCCAATCGGGAGCAGTTCGGCGAAGGGCGAGGCGGCGGCTATCTTTTTCCAGAGCGCGATCGTCTCGGCATAGTTGCCGGTTTCGCGATAATCGGTTTTCTCGCAGCGCGTCAGAAAGGGCTTTGGCGCGGCCGCGGCGCTTTCGGTCAGCGCGCGCGCGGCCGCGGCGGCTGGCGCTTCGTAGCCTGACCGGGGCGGCAGCGGCTCAAGTTTGATGGGCATAGGTGGGGAAGCTTCGGCGTCGGGAGCCGACGTTTGACCGTGAAGGGTTAGCGGTGAGCTAGCGCATAGCGCGCCAACATACAGGACGCCGGCGCGCAGGAAAAGCGCAAGGCCGCGCCACGGCAGCCACGCCTGCCCGCGCCGGGGCATCAGCCGGAAGTGGTCGGTCAAGGCCATGACTTGTCTCAAAAGTCGCAAGGAGTGTCTTGCGCGGGCGGAACGGACAGAGCGGCGGATGCGCGCGAAGCTCAATGGCCGCCCAAGTCGTCAAGCAGCGCTTCAGCTGGGAGAGGGCGCTGCCAGCCCCCCCTTGTCAAGGATGACGGTCGGAGGGCGCGCAAGCCAAAAGATTCTGCTTGTTTCTTAGCTTTTTCGCAGGCGCTCCTGGCAAGTCGCGCTCAGTTTCAGCTCCGTTCAGTTTTTTTTCGGGCCCTTACGCTGTCGCCCTGCCCCTCGCCCTTTGCCAAGGGCGCAGGGAAAGCCAGCTTACACTAAAAAAGGAGACATAATAAGGAGACAAAACGCAATGAAGATCATGCCGCGGATTGACAGCCTGACCAGCGGCGCGCTGCTCGCGGTCGCCGGAATGATGGGGGTCGGTCGCGTCACCTGCATCCGCGAATGACGAGCCTGACCAAGATAGTCGCGCTCAAACGCTAGGCCTGACTCCAGGCGGCGGCGCGGCGGCCAAGACAACGGGCGGCGCTGGAACCGGGGTCGGAGAAGGCGCCGCAACGGGCCAAGGCGCTGCCGAAGCGGAAGCTGGGACAGTTGGCGATTGCGGCGACGGGTATGACGCGGCAGGCGAGCCGCCAGTCGCGGCGATTGGAAGGCTGCGTATCAAGGGCGGCTCCATTCGGTTCGGCGGTGGGCTCAAGGGGCTAAAAGAGCGTTTTTTTAGCGCCGCGACAATACTTTTATCTCACAATCGTAATAGCCTTCTAAAACGACCGATCCCGCCCGCAGGGTAACGCCTGCGCTGATCCTCTGTTCCGTGAGGAGCAACAAAGTGAGAAAGCATCTGCTCTATCTTTCCAGC
>NKPT01000330.1 GCA_002254845.1 Chloracidobacterium sp. CP2_5A
GCCATCTCGTCCACGGCCTTGTGGAGCGCGGCGATGACGGCGGGCGGCAGCGGCTCGGTGACGTCGCCGATGCCGCAGCGGATGAGGCGTTGGGCGGCGGCGGGGTTGGCGTCGCAGAACGCCTTCACGCGGCGGGCAATCTCGGGGAAGAGGTAGCCGGCCTTGAGTTTGAAGAAGTGGTCGTTGAGGTAGGCCATTGGGGCGGGGAGTGATCGGTGATGAGTGACGGCGGTTTGCGCAGTTAAAAAATCGGCGCGGACGCTAGCGGAGCGATCGCGCGGACGCAAGCACCGGCCGGTCAGGTTTTGGGTCGGAACC
>NKPT01000318.1 GCA_002254845.1 Chloracidobacterium sp. CP2_5A
AATTTGCATCCTGAGGCGCAGCCTGGCGCCCGATCGCGCAATTGCAGCCGTGCAGCGGCGCGCCGGCCATTTTCCGGGTCTGCCTTGGCTCCGTCTTCCGACGGCCACACCTCGGCGGCGGCCGCTCCCCGTGACGAAAGCGGCACTGGGAGCCCTCGGGCGCGACGAGCGGCGCATTCTAGGAAAGCGGCGCGGCCTACGCCTTCGCCCGCCGAGACCAGGCGTCAACCGGAAAAAGGCGGTATTGCACTCAGACGCGCAGCAAGCGGGGCGCGCTTCCGTTCCTCGGTCGGGCTTCCGGCAGACGGCACGACGCTCGCGGTGGG
>NKPT01000348.1 GCA_002254845.1 Chloracidobacterium sp. CP2_5A
CAACGTGGTCTTCACGCGGGTCCGCTGAGGGCGCCGCGCTCGCGTACCCTAAGGCGAGATGGCCTCGCGCTCCAGCGAATCGTTCGTGCTCCGCAGTTATCCGTTCCGGGAAGGCGACCTCATCGTCAGCTTTCTGACGCGCGACTGCGGCAAGCTGCGCGGCGTCGCGCGGCGGGCCCGGAAACCGAAGGGGCCGTTCGGCGCGGGCCTCGAACGGCTGAGCCAGGTGCGCATGACATACCTGCAAAAGGAGAACCGGGAGCTCGCGAATCTCTACTCGTGCGAGCTGATCGCCTCGCCCTTCGCG
>NKPT01000052.1 GCA_002254845.1 Chloracidobacterium sp. CP2_5A
GCCGATCTTCCAGTTGAAGCCCAGCGGGGCGATGATCGGCTCGAGGAGCTTGCCGGCTTGCCCGATGAAGCTTTTCTCGAGGCGCTCGGCTTTCTCAAGGCGTCCGCTCAACTACCGCTCGCGCCTTGGAGCCAAGCGAGCCCTCGATAAGGAATCCAGCGTTTTCGGCTGTGTTTGCTAAAGTCAGGCACCTGCGCAATGCCCTTGCGCGCCGTTGTGCGCGGCAGGTCGCCTGAGAATAAAGCCTTACAAGGTTAACAATCCAGACGCTGCGCGAGGGCGGATTATTGTCGGGCGCGGCTTCGAGCCGCTTGACAGGTTACTGGCCTTGTAAAGCCAGGCGAGCGCGGGCGAAGAGGCGACCTCCGCCGCAGCTCGCGCGCATCAGCTCGCGCGCATCAGCGGGCTGTGATACTCATAGGGAAGCGTTTTCAAAGATACAAAGCGAAAAGACCCGCCTATGGACCTGACAACCTTGACGCGAGCGTTTCCCCTTGGCGACGGTGGCGAAGGCCGCTTCGCTTCGTTGCCCGCGCTGGAAGCCGCCGGCTTCGGCGAAGTCTCAACGTTGCCAGTCTCGCTGCGCATCGTCCTGGAATCCGTCCTGCGCAACTGCGACGGCCGCCGCATTACGGAGGACGACGTTCGTCGGTTGGCCGACTGGCAACCCGCCGCTGAACGGACGGCTGAGATTCCCTTCGTCGTCGCGCGCGTGCTGCTTCAGGATTTCACCGGCGTGCCGCTCCTGTGCGATTTGGCGGCAATGCGCTCGGCGCTCGCCCGGATGGGCAAAGACCCGGCGCTCATCGAGCCGCTCGTGCCGGTGGATCTGGTCATTGACCATTCCGTACAGGTGGATTTCACCGGACGCGAGCGCTCGCTCCCCGCGCTTGGCGACAACGGCGCGCCGGCCGACCCGCTGACGCTCAACATGCGACTGGAGTTTGAGCGCAATCGAGAGCGGTACGAGTTTCTGAAGTGGGGCATGCAAGCGTTCAAGACGTTCCGGGTCATCCCGCCGGGCGTCGGCATCTGTCATCAGGTCAATCTGGAATATCTGGCGCAGGGCGTCCTGGCGCGCGACGGCATGTACTACCCGGATACGCTTGTCGGGACGGACTCCCACACGACGATGATCAACGGGCTGGGCATTGTCGCCTGGGGCGTCGGCGGCATCGAGGCCGAAGCCGCCATGCTGGGGCAGCCGGTCTCGTTCCTGACGCCCGATGTCGTCGGCGTCAAGCTCGCCGGCCGCCTGCGCGAAGGCGTCACGGCGACCGACCTTGTGCTGACCGTCACCGAAATGCTCCGCAAGGCGGGCGTGGTCGGCAAGTTTGTCGAGTTTCACGGCGACGGCGCGGCCGCGCTGAGCGTACCCGACCGGGCGACGCTGGCGAATATGGCTCCCGAATACGGCGCGACGATGGGCTTTTTCCCCGTGGATGAAAAAACCTGCGACTACCTGCTGGCGACGGGCCGCGCGCCGGAGCAGGTCGCCACCGTCCGCAACTACTTCCAGGCGCAGGGGCTATTCGGCATCCCGGCCGCGGGCGCGTGCCGGTACTCGACCGTCCTCGAGCTTGACTTGGCAACCGTCGAGGCGAGCGTCGCCGGGCCAAAGCGCCCGCAGGATCGCATTGCGCTCAACCGGCTGGCGACAACCTTCGGCGAAACGCTGACGAAACCGACTGACAGCGGCGGCTTCGGCGTTGCGGCCGAGCAGGCGACGGCGCGGGCGGCGACCAGCGACGCCTACTTTGGCGACCTCGGCCACGGCGACGTGGCGATTGCAGCCATTACGTCCTGCACAAATACTTCCAACCCAAGCGTCATGCTCGCGGCGGGACTGGTGGCGCGCAAAGCGGCGGCGGCCGGGCTGCGCGTCCGCCCAACAGTCAAGACTTCGCTCGCGCCCGGCTCGCGCGCCGTCACGGCTTATCTCGAAAAAACCGGTCTTCTCGCCGACTTGCGCCAGGTTGGCTTTGACGTGGCGGGCTACGGTTGCACGACCTGCATCGGCAACTCCGGGCCGCTCGAGCCAGCCATTGAGGAAGCCATTACGACGCGCAGCCTCGTCGTCGCCAGCGTGTTGTCGGGCAATCGCAATTTCGAGGCGCGCGTCCACCCGAGCGTCAAGGCGAACTTTTTGATGAGTCCGCCGCTGGTCGTCGCCTTCGCGCTGGCCGGGCGCGTGACGCTCGATCTGACGCAGGAGCCGCTTGGCCACGACGACGCCGGCCGCCCGGTGTATCTGCGCGACATCTGGCCGACGACCGACGAGCTGGCCGCCGTGATGGACGCCGCCTTTGACCGCGACACGTACCGGCGGCTGTACGCCGATTTCACCGACAATCATCCGCTGTGGAACGCCATTCCGACGGTCGCCGGGCAGGCGTACGCCTGGCGCGCGGACTCCACCTACATTCAGGAGCCGCCGTTTTTCGCCGACTTCAGCCTGGCGACAGGGACGTTCGCCGACATCCGGGGCGGGCGGGCGCTGGCGATTTTCGGCGATTCGGTCACCACCGACCACATTTCCCCGGCGGGGAGCATCAAGCCGACGTCGCCAGCCGGGCAGTACCTGCAAGCGCGCGGCGTCGCCGTCGCGGATTTCAACAGCTACGGCGCCCGCCGCGGCAACCACGAAGTCATGATGCGCGGCACGTTCGCCAACGTCCGCATCAAGAACCTCATGCTGCCGGGGACGGAAGGCGGCCTGACGGTTCACCAGCCAAGTGGCGAGCGAATGTCGATATATGACGCCGCGATGCGCTACGCCGAAACCCGGACGCCGCTGTTTGTCTTCGCCGGGAAGGAGTACGGGACGGGCAGCTCGCGCGATTGGGCCGCTAAGGGAACGGCGCTGCTGGGCGCGCGCGTCGTCGTGGCGGAGAGCTTCGAGCGGATTCACCGCAGCAACCTGGCCGGCATGGGCGTGTTGCCGTGTCAATTCGCCGACGGCGTCACCGCGCAGTCGCTGGCGCTCGATGGCTCGGAAACCTTTGCGCTGGTCGGGCTGGCGGACGGCGTCGCGCCGCGCCAAAGGCTGACGCTGGTCATTGAACGCGCCAACGGCAACGTCGAGCGCATACCAGTCCAGCTTCGGCTCGACACGCCGGCCGAGATTGACTATTACCGGCACGGCGGCATTTTGCCCTACGTCCTGCGGCAAATGTTGGCTGAACAGTGACGCCGTCGCGGCGCGCCAGGGCTTGGCAAGCGGCAGGGCTGCGCGTCGGACTCGCCGCGGTTGTCGCCGGCGCGCTTGCCTCGCGGCGGATGCTCATTCCGCTGGGGCGCTTGGCGCTCTGGCGCGGGCTGGCTTGGCTTCGGGGCGCGCGCCAGGCGCGCCGCCTGACGCTCCGCGAGTTCCTGACGCCATAGCGCGTAGCGCGTCAGACAAAATCCCATATGCAAAGCCCTTGTCAACCGGGCCGGTTGCAAGCGCCATTCTCGCCGCGCCCGTCGGCGACCCGGCAGGCGCGCTGTGCGACGGCGCGGCTGGCCGGGCAGACGCGCGGCAACGTTGAGCGCGCCCGGCCGACACCGGCTGGACACGCCGGCGGAGATTGACTATTACCGGCAAGCGGCGCCCGCCCTAAATTTTTCCCCCACAGCGGACGCCTGCCGAGCATGAAGCGCAGGGGTGGCGGCTCGTCGTTGAGCCGGCGGGCGCGCCAGCCTGCTTGCCAGGCAAAAAAGCTGGAGGAAAGACGGCGATTGCAAAACTTGAGAGATATGTCGCGGATGCGCTTGACCATTTTCCGCGACCACGGCTGGCTGCTCTACTCGCTTGTCCTGCGCGATTTGCGCGGGCGCTACAAGGGTTCGTTTCTCGGCTTTTTTTGGACGTTCCTGAACCCATTGCTGCTGATGCTGACCTACAGCGTCGTGTTTGGGTACTTTCTTCAGGTCAACGCCCCGGCCTATCCGGCGTTTATTCTAAGCGGCTTGTTGCCATGGATCTGGTTTTCGACGGCTCTGCTGCAAGGCTCGACCTCAATTCTGGAGGGCGCGTCCTACGTCGGCAAAACCATCTTCCCGACGCCTGTCCTGCCGCTTGTGCCGGTTTTAGCCGGTCTGGTCAACTACCTGCTGTCGCTGCCCCTGCTTCTCGTCCTGTTGTTGCTCTTCAGGCTACCCGTCGGCTGGGGCGCGCTGTGTTTCCCCGTCCTGGCGATGATCCAGACGCTGTTGCTGTGCGGGCTGACCATGGCGCTTGCGGCGTTGAGCGTCACCTTCCGGGACACCCAACACCTGCTGGGCCACATCGTCACCATTCTGTTCTTTATGATGCCGATTATGTATCCGCTCACAGCGATCCCGGAGCGGGCGCGGTGGATCGTCGAGCACAATCCGCTGGTCGGCCTTTTTTACGGCTACCAGCAAATCTTCTACTATGGCCAAGTCCCCGACCCGCAGCGGCTGTTGTGGCTATTCGTTTTCGCCGTCGCCGTGTTCTACGGCGGGCAAGCGACGTTTAACCGGCAGTCGGAGTCGTTCGCCGAACACATTTAGCCGAGCCGCCTAGATTGGCGTCAGTCGGGCGCGCAAGCTTGCGCCGTTTTTTGAAAACGTTTCTGAAGCAGGAGTTTTGTCTCGCCATGAGCGCACCCACGCTGTCCGTTCGTCCTGTTGTCAACCCGATTCGCGCCCGCGCCGACTGGCAGGCGCAACGCGACGCCTGTTTGCAAGACCCCGGCGCTTTTCACGGCGCCATTGCGCGGCGCGAAATCCACTGGCTTGACCCCGAGCGGGCGGCGTGGCTGACCTATGACGAAGCCGCCGGGGGGTGGACAGGGTATGACTACTGGACCGGGGCGGCCGCGTCGCGCGACGCGGCGGGCTTCACGCCCTGGGAATGCGCCTTCGACGATACGGAAGCGCCGCGCTACCGCTGGTTTGTCGGCGGCTTGACCAACGCCTGCTTCAACGAAGTGGATCGCCACGTGCTGGCCGGCCACGGCGACGAAGTCGCGTTTTACTTCGAGGGCGACCGGTGGGATCAGTCGCTCGCCGACGAGCGCGGCGGCCCCGTGGTTTCCTTTCCGGTGACGCGCAAGCGTCTCATGCTGGAAACGGTCAAGGCCGCGCTGGCTTTGCAGCGACTAGGGCTGCGCGCCGGCGACCGCATCGCCATCAACCTGCCCAACATCATGGAGCAGATCTACTTTACCGAAGCCGCCAAGCGGCTCGGCGTCATTTACACGCCGGTTTTCGGCGGGTTTTCGGCGAAAACGCTCAGCGACCGCATTCACGACTCCGGCGCGAAGGTCATCATCACGTCGGACGGCGGCTACCGCAACGCGCAGATTGTGCCGTACAAGGAAGCCTACACCGACAAGGCGCTGGACGATTACGTACCCGTCGCCGACGCGCTGGAGATTGTCCGCGACACGCTCGAAACACTCACCGAAAAATCCACCTTCGGGTGGGCGGGCGAACACTTTCACGACGCGGTCATTGAGCATATTTGCCGGGCGGTGCGCGACGCCATCGCTGGCGACATCACCGTGGAGCGCGCCGACGCTATGCGCGGCGTCGGCGTCGGTCTCAGCGAGTTGCGCATGCTGTCGGCCAAGGCGAAGTCCATGATCCGCACCGCCGTGGCCAAGGCGCTGGTGACCACGCCGGCGCGCGTCGAGGCCGTCGTGGTTGTCAAGCACACGGGACAGGACATCGTTTGGCGCGGCGAACGCGACCGCTGGGCGCATGAGCTGCTGGCGGACGCGGCGCGGCGGCTGATTGAGACGGCGCGCGCCAAGGGGCTGGCCGTCGAAACCGAAGACGATTTGCTGAACTTGCCGACGGCGGATTTCGTCGGCGTCCTGTACGCGCATTCGCGCCCGCTGCCGGTCGCGTCCGAGTTTCCGCTGTTTTTCATTTACACGTCGGGCAGCACGGGCAAGCCCAAGGGCGTCGTCCACGTTCACGGGGGCTACGTCGCCGGCGTCGCCCATACGATGAAAGTGTCGTTTGACGCGCGGCCGGGCGATGTCATGTACGTCATCGCTGATCCGGGCTGGATTACCGGGCAGAGCTACTTGATTTCGGCGGCGCTGACGACGCGCGTCACCAGCGTCGTCGCGGAAGGCGCGCCGGTGTTTCCCAACGCCGGACGGTTCGCTTCCATCATCGAGCGCTACCGGGTCAACATCTTCAAGGCCGGCTCAACCTTCCTCAAGGCGATTATGACCGACCCGCAGAATCGCGCCGACGTGGAGCGGTATGATGTCTCGTCGCTGCGCGTGGCGACGTTCTGCGCCGAGCCGACCTCGCCGGCCGTGCAGCAGTTCGGCATGGATTTGCTGTGCCGACAGTACATCAACTCGTACTGGGCGACAGAACACGGCGGCATCGTCTGGACGCACTTTTACGCCAACGACGACTTTCCGCTGCGGCCCGACGCTCACGCCTACCCGTTGCCGTGGGTGATGGGCGACGTGTGGGTGGCGGAAGAGACGGACGACAGCGGCCGGGCCATCCGGCACCGGCCGGCGGAAATCGAGGAAAAAGGCGAAATCGTCATCACGCAGCCATATCCCTACCTGGCGCGCACCGTGTGGGGCGATACGGCGAGCTTTGCCGTGACGACCGCCGTTGTCAGCGCTGGCGTTGAAACCGCGTCCGTCGCGCCTGGGTGGCGCGGTGATTTCGAGCGTTACCAGAAGCTTTACTGGGCGAAATGGGCTGGGACGCTCGCCTATACGCAAGGCGACTTTGCGCGGAAGTACGCCGACGGGAGCTTCAGCCTGCACGGGCGCTCGGACGACGTCATCAACGTCAGCGGCCACCGGCTCGGAACGGAGGAAATCGAGGGCGCGATTTTGCGCGACAAGCAGATCAATCCCAACTCAGTTGTCGGGAACGTCATCGTCATCGGCGCGCCGCACCGCGAGAAGGGCCAGACGCCGGTCGCCTTCATTCTGACGGCTGAAGGGCGCAAGCTGACGACGGACGACGAGCGCCGTCTGTCGGAGCTTGTCCGGCAGGAAAAGGGGCTGACGGCCGTGCCGTCCGATTACATCCCGGTCAGCGCCTTTCCCGAAACGCGCAGCGGCAAGTACATGCGGCGGTTTCTCAAAAACCTGTTATTTGACGAGCCGCTGGGCGACGCGACGACGCTGCGCAACCCGGAAGTCCTGGACGAGTTGGCGGCTAAGATTAGCGCTTGGCGCGAGAGGACGCGCCTGCGCGAGAAAAGCCGCGTCTTTGAAACCTACCGTTACGTGCGCGTGCAGTATTTCGACGTTGTGCCGCCAAGGGAAGGTCAGGCGGCCCAGCGCATCGCCCTGGCGACAATTACCAACCCGCCCGTCAACGCGCTCAACGAGCGCGCGCTGGATGAGCTCGTCACCGTCGTCGAGCACCTTGAGCGGCGCGACGACGTGAAGGTTGTCATCTTCACGGGCGAGGGCACGCGCTCGTTCGTCGCCGGCGCGGATGTCAAGCAGTTGCTCGATTTCAAGACGGTCGCCGAGGCGCTGCCGCTGCCGAACAACGCGCATCTGGCCTTTGGCAAAATCGAGCGCATGCCTAAGCCGGTCATTGCGGCGGTGAACGGCGTCGCGCTGGGCGGCGGCAATGAGTTTCAGATGGCGTGCCACTACACGGTGAGCGAGCCGACGGCCGTGTTTGGGCAGCCCGAAATCCGGCTCAACCTGATTCCGGGCTATGGCGGGACGCAGCGTTTGCCGCGCCTGCTGGCGCTCCGCCGCGGGGAGTGACGCGCGCTTGGAAGGCGGTTTGATGAGCGGGGCGGCTCAGCCGACGCGGATCAAAATCTGCGGCATCGCGAGCGTGGCCGATGCCGAGGCGGCGGCGGCGGCCGGGGCGAATCTGCTTGGGCTGATTTTCGCGCCGTCCAGCCCCCGGCAGGTGGACGTCGAAACCGCGCGGCGGGTCGTTGCCGCTGTCCGCGGGCGTTGCCTGACGGTCGCCGTGTTTCAGGACGCCTCAGTTGACGCCATCAACGCCGTTGTCGCGGCGGTCGGCTGTGATTATGTACAGCTCCACGGGCGGGAGTCGCCAGCGATGTCGGGCGGCCTGGCGCGGCCAGCGATTCGCGCGGTCATTGTGGAGGCGGAAACGAGCGAGGCTGAGGTCCGGGCATGGGCGACGGCGGATAACGTCGCGCACCTGTTGTTTGACCGTCCGAAAGACGTGATGGGCGCGGGCGGGCGGGCGGGCCTTGAGCGACTCTGGGCGGCGGCGCAGGCGACGCCGGTTGGGCGACGAAGCTTTCTGGCCGGCGGGCTTTCACCGGATAACGTCGCCGAGATCGTGGAACGGTGGCGGCCGTTTGGGGTGGATGTCGCTTCCGGGGTCGAGTCTGCGCCCGGACGGAAGGACCTGGAGCGGATGCAGGCGTTTTGCCGAGCTGTCCGCGCTTGCGGCGCGGCGGGCGAAGCCCTGCGCTGAGCTTCTCGGGCCGCTGGCTAGTTTCGGGCGCTTCCGGCCGCGATAAGCGACTGCGCTCGCGCCAGAATTTCCTCAATCGACTGCGATCCCTTCTGAAGAATCTCCTTGATGCGCCCGTTCAGACGATGCCGGTCGTCTTCGGTCAGCTCTTTCGCCGTCACGACGACAATCGGCAGGGCGTCCCATTCGGGATGCTCGCGCGCCCGCTCGACAAACTCAAAGCCGTCCATTTCGGGCATCATCAAATCCAACAGGACCAGCGCTGGCAAATCCTTGGCGAGGCACTCCAGCGCGAGGCGCCCGTTGACGGCCTCGATGACGCTCCAGCCTTCTCGCTCAAGCAGGCGGCGCGTCATGTCGCGCGTCGGGTCGTCATCCTCGACAAGCAAGACCGTCCGGCGCTCGCGGCGACCGTGCCGCTTCAGCGTCTCCACCAGACGGTCGCGGTCGAGCGGCTTGGTCAGATAATCCGAAACGCCCAGCGCGTAGCCAAGCTGTCGGTTGTCAACCATGGTGAGCATGACGACCGGCACGCTCGCCAAATGCGGGTCGAGCTTGAGCTGCGACAGAACGGTCCACCCATCCTGCTGCGGCATCACGACATCCAGCGTGATGGCGTCCGGGCGCAGCTCGCGGGCGCGCCGGATGCCTTCTTCTCCGCTGTGAGCGACTTCGACGCGGTAACCTTCGCGAGCTAAAAACCGTCGCACCAAGTCACAGGTAATTGGGTCGTCGTCAATCACCAGCACGGTGCCTCGCTCCATCGCGCGCGTCGCCTCGTAGGTTCTCACCTGGGGCGTCTCCGCCCGCGGCGCGCAGTCGGCAGGCAAATCAATGACAAAGGTCGAGCCTTTGCCCAGGACGCTCGCGACGCGAATGTCGCCGCCCATCATCTGGCAAAACTTCCGGCTGATGGCCAGACCGAGTCCCGTGCCGCCGTACTTGCGGGTGGTCGAGGCATCGGCTTGCGTGAACGCCTGAAATAAGCGCGCCAACTGTTCCTCGGAGATGCCGATGCCGGTGTCCTCAACCATAAAGTGAACCCGCTCCGCATCGGGCTGTCGCTCACGCGCGACAGTCAGGGCGATCGCGCCCTGATGCGTGAACTTCGCGGCGTTTGAGAGCAGGTTGAGCAAAGCCTGCCGCAACTTGGTGACATCGGCGCGGATTTCGCCAATGTCGTCCGGGCAAGCGACCTCGAGGCGATTGCCGTTTTTCTCGATAAGCGGCAGGATGATGGACGATACGTCGCGCGTCAGCTTTCCAATGTCGATGGTCTCAAAGTAAAGGTCCATCTTGCCGGCTTCGATTTTCGACAAGTCGAGCACGGCGTTGATCAGCTCAAGCAAATGCTTGCCGGACGCTTGGATTTTCTCCAGGTCGGAAACCGCCTCGTCGTTGCCCGCATCCTGGGCGTCCTCGATGAGAATCTCGCTGTAGCCGATGATGGCGTTGAGCGGCGTGCGCAGCTCGTGGCTCATATTCGCCAGGAAGGTGCTCTTGGCGAGGCTGGCCGCTTCAGCCGCTTCCTTCGCCTGGCGCAGCTCGGCTTCCAGTCGCTTGCGCTCGGTGATTTCGAGAATGACGCCAGTGACGTGCACGGCGTCCTCGGCCGAGCTCATGCGCGGAATCATGCGATTTTCGAGCCAGCGATATTCGCCCCACTTGTTGCGCTTGCGATATTCGACGACGACCTGCTTGCCGTTGTACTTGCCTTCGAGCAGGGCGTTGAGCGCGCGTTCAAGCTCCGGCACATCCTCTTCGTGGATGAGGCTGAGCCGGTAGGCATGACCGCCAGGGCGACAAAAGTCCTCCGGCAGGTGACCCATCACGTCCGTCACGACCGGCGAGTAGTAGTCATAAGACCATTCGCCGTTTTCGTAGAGCATGCTGTAGACGACGCACGGAATCGAAGTGACCAAGTGCCGATATTCGGCTTCGGCATGCTGCACGCGCAACTCGGCCGCGTGCGCCCGCAACAGCGCCTCCAACCGGTGAATGAACAGCCGCAGATGAATCGGATGCCGCGCGTAATCGGACGCGCCCGCTTGGAAGGCGCGATCCACCTCGCGGTCGTCGCTAGCTTCCCCGACGATGATGATTGGAACGGTCGCGCCCTGCGGGACGCTGCGAATGCGCCGACACAGCTCGACGCCGTCGCCGTCCGCGAGCGAGGCGGCAATCACCGCCAGGTCCGGCAGCGCCCGCTCGCAGAGGGACAGGGCGGCTTCGCTGCCGTCCGCTACCGCCACCGCGCGCCCGCACGCCTCCAGCTCAGCGCGAACCGCGTCGGCGAGCGATGCGCCAAGCCCAATCAGCAAAGCGTTTTGCATGGGAGTTTTCAGCCTTCGATGTTTAGGATGGCTTTGATTTTTTCGAGGAGGCGAGGAATATCAATCGGCTTTGTGTCATAATCATCGCATCCAGCTTCCAAGGCTTTCTCGCGATCGCCGGCCATGGCGTGCGCGGTCAGGGCGATGACTGGAATGCGCGCCGTTTCAGGATGCGATTTGACAAGCTGCGTCGCTTCCCAGCCGTTCATCACGGGCAGGCTCATATCCATGAGAATGAGGTCGGGCAAAATTTTGCGCGCCATTTCGACGCCCTGCGCGCCGTCCGCCGCCGTCTCGACCGCAAAGCCGCGCTTGGCGAGTCGCCGCATGAGCATGTCGCGGTTCAGCTCGTTATCTTCAACCAAGAGAATTCTCGTCATTGGACTCCTTATCGCGGCGCGAGACGGTTGATTGATGGCCGACCTCGTGAGCGACAGCTTTTAGAGGCGCGACTTTTACCTGTGCGGAGAGACGGCAGTTTACTGAAACTTTCCGCGCTGGTAAACTCTCCTAGCCCTTCATCCTGTTGGCGACGGCGATGTCTTTCGATATGAACCACGATGCCCGATTGACGCGGCGCGGCGGGACGTGGAAGCCGTCGGACTCCGCGACGTTTATCGGCGAGCTGCGCCACGAGTTGCGAACGCCGCTCAATGCTATTATCGGCTACAGCGAGCTGCTGCTTGAGGACGCTCCAAGCGCTTCCGCGCTGCGCGTCGAGATGGATGGCATTCGCCTCGGCGGACAGGCCTTGCTCCGCATCGTCAACGCGGAGCTTGATCCCACGCGTCTTGAGGCCGCCGGACAGAGCTTCAAAATGCAGACCCTTGGCGAGGCGCTGTACCAGGAGACCTACGCGCCTCTACAGGATGTGCTGGGGCGGTCAGCGCGGGCGCGGCTGGAAGCGGCGGCGGACGCGGTTGCCGATGTCGATAAAATCCAACGCTCGGCGGAATATCTCGCGTCGCTCATCCAAACGTTTTTCAGCCTGTCGGCCTTCAACGACCGGCTGGAACTCGCCGACATCATCGCGCAGAGCCAAAACGCCCCCACCGTTGAGCGTTTCGTGGCGGAGCATCAGTCGGCGTCGGGCGAGTTTCACGGGCAAATTCTGGTGGTTGACGACAACGCGCTCAATCGGGACCTGCTGACCGTTCGACTCGCGCAGCAGGGCTACGCCGTTGTGACGGCGAGCAACGGGCGCGAGGCCCTGGAATTGGTCGCGGGCAGCGCGTTCGATCTGATTTTGCTGGATATTATGATGCCAGAAATGGATGGCTTTGAGACCCTGCAGCGGCTCAAGGAGAACGAGGCGTCGCGCGACATTCCAGTCATCATGATCTCGGCCGTGGACGAGATTGACAGCGTGGTGCGCTGCATAGAAATGGGCGCGGAGGATTACCTGCCCAAGCCCTTTAGCCTGCCGCTGCTGCGGGCGCGCGTCGGGACGCGCTTTGAGAAAAAGCGACTCCGCGACCAGGAAAAGGCCTACCTGGGTCAAGTCGCCAAGCTGACGGAAGCGGCGGCGGCGGTTGAGGCCGATCTGTTTTCGGAAGCGATGATCAAGGACGTGGCGGCGCGCCCGGACGAGCTGGGCCGCCTTGCCCGCGTCTTCCGCGAAATGGCCCGCGAAATCAAGGCCCGCGAAGCCGTGCTGGAAATGAAAATCCGCGAGCGCACGGCCGAGGTCGAAGCCCAGCGCAACGCGCTCGCCGCGATTAATACGCGCATTCTCGACAGCATTCGGTACGCCTTGCGCATTCAGCAAGCGATGCTCCCGTCAATGGAGCACATGGCGCGCCACATGACGCAGCTCTTCACGCTGTATCGCGCCAAGGACATTGTCTCGGGGGATTTCTACTGGTTCCATGGCTTCGAGGACGAATACCTCCTCGCCGTCGCCGACTGCACCGGCCATGGCGTGCCCGGCTCCTTGATATCCATTGTGGGGATGAACGGGCTCAGCCAAATCGTCGCCAGCAATCGCGTCACTAGCCCGGCGCAAATTCTCGGCCAGCTTCACGCGCATATTCGCGCCGTTCTCAAGCAGGACCGCCGCGGCGACGAATTTGAGTTCGCCCTGGATTCGATTGACATTGCCGTATGTTGCGCGTCGCCGCGCAAGGGGCGGCTGACCTTTGCCGGAGCGCGGCGTCCGTTGCTCGTCATCCGCGAGCAGGGAGCGCTGACTGAAATTCGCGGCGACCGCTTTCCGGTCGGCGGTCGCCAGCGCGAATATGAGCGAGCGTTTCAGGAAATTGAGCTTCCCCTTGATAAGGGCGCGACCTACTACCTGGCTACCGACGGCTTCGCCGACCAGCCGGAAGCTAACGGCGAAAAGCTTGGCACGCCGCGCTTCAAGCGCCTGCTGGCGTCCGTGGCCGGGCAGCCGTTGGCAATGCAATGCAACACGCTCGAAGCCCGCCTGGACGCCTTGCTCGCCTTCGAGCCGCAGCGCGACGACGTGACGGTGCTTGGCTTTAAGCCGTAGCGATTGGCGCGCCGGCGCGGCGTCGCGCTTGTCTTAGAACGCTTCGTCAAAGGCGACCTCGCCAGTGACGCCGACTTGGTACGCCGCGACGCGCCGCTCAAAGAAGTTCGTCAGCTCCTGCACGTCCTGCAGCTCCATAAATGGAAATGGGTTCTTAGCGTAATAGCGGCGCTCGAAGCCCAGGGTCGCCAGTCGCTGGTCGGCAATAAACTCCAGATACCGCCGCATGTCCGCGAGCGACAGCCCCGCGACGCCCCCGGAAAGCAGGTCTTCGGCGAACTGCATTTCGCAATCCACGGCTTCCTCGAGCATGCGCGTCACGGCGCTTTCCAGGTCTTCGTCAAACAACGCCGGCTCTTCCCGCCGCGCCTGCTCGACGACGGCGAAGGCGAAGTTCATGTGCAGGCTTTCGTCGCGGAACACCCAGTTCGTTCCCGACGCCAGCCCGTGCAGCAGACCCTTGGAGCGCAGAAAGTACACGTAGGCGAACGCCGCGAAGAAAAACAGCCCTTCAATACAACTTGCAAAGCAAATCAGATTGAGCAGGAAGTGTCGCCGGTCCTCGGGCGAGCGCAGCTCGTCCAGCAGAAAAATGGAGTCAATCCACTGCCGGCAAAACTGCGCCTTGCGCGCGATGGATGGAATGTTGTGCACCGCCGCGAAGGCCTTTTCCCGCTCGACCAGGTCGGGAATGTAGGTGTCCAGCAGCGTCAGGTAGAACTGCACGTGCAGGGCTTCTTCAAAGAGTTGCCGCGAAAGATACATGCGCGCTTCCGGCGCGTTGATGTGCTTGTAGAGATTGAGCGCCAGGTTGTTGCCGACCATCGAGTCGCCCGTGGCGAAAAACGCCACCAAGCGGTGAATGAGATGCCGCTCGGCGTCGGTCAGGCGACTGTGCAGGTCGGCGACATCGGTTGAAAAATCCACTTCTTCAACCGTCCAGGTATTTTTGACGGCGTTGCGGTACATTTCGTAAAACAGCGGATACTTCATCGGCCGCAATGTCAGATTAAAGCCGGGGTCCAGCAGCATAGATCCATCCTTTCCTCGCGCCGTTGACGGCCGCGCGCGCCGGCGGTTTTCCCCTTGAGGTTTTCCCCTTGGCAAGCCAGGCGTTGTTTCAGCCGCCGGAGACGGCGACCTGTTTGGGCGGAGCGGCTCTCCATCCGCCTTTGGACCGGGCGGCTTTACTGGCAGGCTTCGCAGCCTGCCGGATTTTCCAGGGCGCACGCGATGGCTTCCGCGTTGGCGTCGGGTTTCCGAGACGTTTCCGAAGTCATCGGCACGGTTGCCTTGGCGATGCTCGTCGCCGGGCGCGAGCGCAGGTAGTAGGTGGTTTTCAGACCTTGCTTCCAGGCGTGCATATACATCGAGGAGAGCTTCCCGATGCTCGGCGATTCCATGAACAGATTGAGCGACTGGGACTGGTCAATGTACGCGCCGCGCGCCGCCGCCATATCAATGAGCGAGCGCATTGGCAGCTCCCAGGCTGTTCGGTAGAGGCGTCGAATGTCGGCCGGAATTTCCTCGATGCCCTGAATTGAGCCGTCCGCCAGCTTGATTTTGGCGCGGATGTCCTCGTTCCACAGCCCGAGCCGTTTCAAGTCGGCCACCAAGTAGCGGTTGATTTGCAGAAAGTCGCCCGACAGCGTTTCGCGCTTGAACAGGTTGGAAACCTGCGGCTCGATGGACTCATAGCAGCCGCAGATCGAGGCGATGGTCGCTGTCGGCGCGATGGCGATCAGCAAGCTGTTGCGCAGCCCCGTGGCCTGGATGCGCTGTTTGAGCGCGTCCCAGCGCGCTCGGTCCGGCGGCGCGACGCCCCACAGGTCAAACTGGAGCGCCCCCGCCGCCGCCCGCGTTTCGCGAAACGCCGGATGCGGCCCCAGCTCCTCCGCCAAGTCGCAGGATGTCGCCAGCGCGCGATAGTAAATCTCTTCCTGGATGCGCGTCGAAAGCGCCAGCGCCTCGGGGCTGTCAAAGGGCAGCCGCAGCTGAAAGAGCGCGTCCTGCAGCCCCATGACGCCCAGCCCGACCGGTCGCCACTTGCGGTTGGAGTCGGCGGCTGAGGGAATCGGGTAGAAGTTGATGTCAATGACGCGGTCGAGTTGGCGCACCGCCGCCCGGACGTTGCGCGCCAGCTTGTCAAAGTCAAACCGCCCGTCGGCGACGTGCCGCGCCAGGTTAAGCGAGCCAAGGTTGCACACGGCGGTTTCCGCTGGGGAGGTGACCTCGATAATTTCCGTGCAGAGGTTTGACAAGTGAACGACTCGTCCGGGCTGCGCCGTCTGGTTGCACTTGCGGTTGCTGGCGTCCTTGAAGGTCATCCAGCCGTTGCCGGTTTGCGCCAGCGTCCGCATCATCCGCTGGTAGAGGTCGCGCGCGCGCATCTGCCGCGTGTAGAGCCGCGCTTCCTCGGCGGCGACGTAGGCTTTTTCAAAGTCCGCGCCGTAAAGGTCGGGGAAGCGGGGAACGATTTTCGGGTCAAACAGCGACCACAGGCCGTCTTCCTCGACGCGCCGCATGAAAAGGTCGGGCACCCAGTTGGCGAGGTTGAGGTTATGCGCGCGGCGGGCTTCGTCGCCAGTGTTGTCGCGCAGTTCGAGGAAGTCCTCGATGTCGGCGTGCCACGGCTCAAGATAGACGCAGCAGGCCCCCTTGCGCTTGCCGCCCTGATTAACCGCGGCGACCGAGGAATCCAGCGTTTTCAGCCACGGGACGATGCCGTTGGCGTGGCCGTTCGTGCCGCGGATGAGCGACCCCTTGGCGCGCACGCGGTGGTAAGCCAGCCCGATCCCGCCGGAGAATTTCGATAGCAGGGCCACGTCGGCGTATTTCTGGTAAATCGCCGCCAGGTCGTCTTCGGGCGAATCCAGCAGGAAGCAGGACGAGAGTTGCTCGCGCTGCGTTCCGGCGTTGAAGAGCGTCGGCGTGCTCGCCATGTACTCGAGCGACGACAGGAGGCGGTACAGCTCGATCGCCTCGGCGACTGTCCGCGCCAGGCCGCAGGCGACGCGCAGGAAGAAGCCCTGCGGCGTTTCGATGACCGCGCGCGCCGTCGGGTGCTTGAGCAGGTAGCGGTCATAGATTGTCCGCAGCCCGAAGTATTCAAACTCGTGGTCGCGCTCGTCGGCGACGGCTTCGTTGAGCTTGCGCTGGTGCTCGCTGACGAAAGCCTGAAGGCGGTCGGCGATCAAGCCCAGGGCGTGGCCGGCGGCGATCGATTGCGAGAAGGAATGAATGTTTTGGTTGCGAACTTCCTTGTGAATGTAGGTTGCCAGCAGCCGCGCCGCGAGGCGCGAGTATTCTGGCTCCTCGACCGTGAGCGCGGCCGCGGTGTTGATCGAGAGCTGGTCGAGCTCGGCGGTGGTCGCGCCGTCGTAAAGCCCCCCAATGGTTTTGGTGGCGACGCGAATGGCATCCACGTTCGGCAGCCCGGCGCAGCAGCGGCTGATGGCGCGGACAATCTTGTCGAGGTTGACGGATTCCAGCGTTCCGTTGCGTTTTCTGACGCGCATGGAAGATGGCGCGGGGGCGGCGTGGCGGGTGGCGGCGGATTCGCTCATATCGCGTGCTCTCTACAATCCAGGGCCTCGGCGAGGGGGGGGTGGCGGCGGTCTCGACTATCGCTTGTGACAGTCCGGCGCGGCCGGCTGCGCGACGAGCCAGGCAAAGCCCCTCGCCGAATCAAAATTCGTCGCGTTGGACCCTGGTCTCAGGTTGAAGCTAGAGCTTTGGTCGAGGACGGTCGCCCTCGACGTTCAGGATTCGCTTGTTTGACCAAGCGGGCGCGATTGTGTCCGGCGGCCGGCTGGTTGTCAAGGCTTCGGCACAAGATATTGTGGGAAAAGTTGTTGAAGCCTACCACCCGTCGTAAGTCATCCCTTTTCTTTGCAATGAGTAGAGGGGCTTTGCCGGACGCCCGCCCGCGGCTTGCGAAGCCTTGCCGCCGCCGGGATTCCAGACTAGGCTTGCGGCGCGCGTTTCGTCATTTTTGATAAGTTTGATAAGGAAGCCCGCTTTGCACGTCAGCCAATTTCTCTCCCTCGCCCGGCAGCTCAGCGCCGAGCTCCGGCGATCGCTGGCGACGCTTCCCGCTGAGTTTGCGCGCCATGCGGCGCGCGCGAAAGAGCTTGAGCAGTTGCGCGAAAAGACGCTCGACGAGCTGGCGCAGGTCAATCTGCCGGCGCTTGATCGGGCGGCGCTGGCGGACGTCGAGCGTTATACCGGGTACGGGCGCTTCCGCGGCCTCGACCTAGACGCGCACTTGGCGCGCGAGCGCGACCGCCTGACGCAGCGCTCGGCGCAAATTCAAGCTGATCCGCGCTTCATCCGCCGGCAGGAGCTGCTCGACCCGACGGCCGGCGAGCTGACGCTCAAAGCCAAGCAGGCGCGCGACGAGCTGGCGCTCATTGAAAGCGGTCTCCAGCGCTACGAGCGGGAGCCGGATTTTGTCGGGCTGTGCCAGCGCGGCTACCGGACGCCCAGCTATCGGCAGAGCGTCTTCACGCTCCAGTACTACCGGGATTGGAAGCGCGGCGACGAAATCACGGAGAAGCTCGGTTACAAGACGTTTGCGGAGGCGCGCGCGGCGTATGAAAATCTGTTGCGCGGGCGCGAGGCTTGCCGGAAGACGCTCGACGGGATTGAAGGCGAGATACAGGATATTCGGCGGCTCATCGCCGAGCTGAACGAAGCGCAGCGCCGCCTGGCCGACCTGCCGAAGTTCGCGCTGGAGGATTTCCGCCGGACGCTGCGCGAGCATCTGGCCTTTGCCGATCGGGAGCAGTTGTTTCAGTGGGCAGGCGGCGACCGCGCGCGCGAATCGCTCATCAAGCGCCTGGACGGGGTGGAGAAGCAGCTTGAGTACGTCAAGGCGATGGCCGGGCGGCGCCTGGACGAGGAGCGCCGCTACTTGACGGATGAACTCGCCAAATTGGAGCGGAAGATCGTGAAGCTTTCGCGTCCCAAGCACGCCGGGACGCATGTGAGCCCGGATCAGGCGCAGGCCTGGTTGCGCGATCCGCGCGAGCGGCTGGCGGCGCGACGGGCGCGGTTTTGGCGGGATTATGACCGCGTCGCCTACTACGACCGGTATGACCGCTATGATTTCGCTGCCGACTTGCTGTGGTGGGATGTGATGACCGACGGGCGACTGGACGGGGACTTTATCCCGGAAGTCTATCAGTATCGTCAGCAGCATCCGGGCTACGCTTATCAGCGTCCAGAGGCGTTTTACCAATCTGGGCGCGAGGCGGACGTGTCATGACGCGGGCGCTGACTGTGGTGGCTTACGCCGTCAATGGGGCTGGGGTCGGGCATCTGACGCGCGCGTTGGCGACGCTGCGCTGGATGCGGCGGCTGGCGCTATGCGCCGGAAGGCGGCTGGACGCCTATGTGCTGACGACGTCCGAGGCCGGACAGTTGGCGCTGCGCGAGGGCTTTGCGACATTCAAGCTGCCAAGCAAAACGGTTGTCCGCGCGGCTGGGCTTCCGAAAGACGATTATCTCCGCCTGGCGCGGCAGTGGGTCTGGCACAGTCTGGGGTTGCTCAATCCCGATCTCCTGTTGGCGGATACCTTTCCCGGCGGGACGTTTGGCGAGCTCGGTCCGGCGCTGGACCTGCCGGCGCGCAAGGTGTTCATTCACCGGGGCGTGCGAGCGGGATTTGACCCGGCGGGCTTTGCGGCGTGGCTGCCGCGCTACGACCGAATTCTGGCCGTCGCGGAGCCGGGGCTGGGCGAGCAGGCGACTGATAATGAAAGTTATGCGGATGACATCCCCGCGACTGACGCCGCGACTGACGCCGATAGGCAGGACCGGCGGCCGAATGACGCGGGCGCGGACGTCTGGCGTCTGGCGCTGGGCGACAGCGCGGCGGCGGCGCGGACGCGGCGAGTGCCGCCCATCCTGCTGCGCGAGCCGGAGGAATGCCGCGACCGGGCGACAGCGCGGCGGCGATTGGGCATTCCGGATCACGCTTTCGCCATTTGGCTGAGCGCCGGCGGCGGCGGCGACGCCCTAGCGGAACAGACCCTGACGACGCTGATCGGCGCCTGCGAGTCGGCGCCGGACGCGCACTTGGTGGTGGGCGCAGGGCCGCTCTACGCCGGGGCGCCGCGGCGCGGGCCGCGCGTCACGTGGCTGACCGAGCCGTTGGCTGTCGAGGATTTCGCCGGATTGGACGCCGCCATCTCGGCCGCCGGTTTCAACACCACGTACGAGCTGCTGGCGCTGGGCGTCCCGACGGCGCTGTTTGCGCAGGAAAAAATCGCCGATGACCAGGCCGCCCGCGCGGCGCGCGCGGCGGCGGCCGGCGCGGCGCTGGCCCTGCCGGTCGGCGC
>NKPT01000381.1 GCA_002254845.1 Chloracidobacterium sp. CP2_5A
GAGACAAGGAGGGAGCTAAGCGATGACCCCGCAGCCGGTTACGACCTTTATCAAGCATCATTTTCGTCACTTCAACGCCGCCGCCTTGGTCGAGGCCGCGGAAGCTTATCGTCGGCACTTGGCGGCGGGCGGCCACATCCTCATGACGCTGGCCGGCGCGATGAGCACGGCCGAGCTGGGACTGTCGTTGGCGGAAATGATTCGGCAGAACAAGGTCCACGCGATTTCCTGCACCGGGGCCA
>NKPT01000382.1 GCA_002254845.1 Chloracidobacterium sp. CP2_5A
GAGACAAGGAGGGAGCTAAGCGATGACCCCGCAGCCGGTTACGACCTTTATCAAGCATCATTTTCGTCACTTCAACGCCGCCGCCTTGGTCGAGGCCGCCGAAGCTTATCGCCGGCACTTGGCGGCGGGCGGTCACATGCTCGTGACGCTGGCCGGCGCGATGAGCACGGCCGAGCTGGGACTGTCGTTGGCGGAAATGATTCGGCAGAACAAGGTCCACGCGATTTCCTGCACCGGGGCCA
>NKPT01000082.1 GCA_002254845.1 Chloracidobacterium sp. CP2_5A
CGCACCGTCGCTTCCCACCCGCAGCCAGGACTCGTCGTCACCGTCAGCGTCGCGCCGGACGCGCCGTCCCCCGAGACATTCGCCGTCAGCGGCGCGACGTTGAAGCTGCATCCGACAGCCGCCGCCTGATTGATCACGAAGGACTGCCCGGCAATGGTCAGTGTCCCGCTGCGCGCATCGCCGGCGTTGGCGGCGACGGCATAGACCGCTGCCCCGCTGCCGCTGCCACTCGTCCCGCCGGTGATGGCGACCCACGGCGCATTGCTCGTCGCCGTCCATGGACAGCCCGCGCCGGTGATGACATTCACGTTTCCGGACGCGCCGGTCGCCGGAACATTGACTACCGTGGGCGCAATGCTGTAGGCGCATGCGCCGCCGCTGGAAGCCGCCTGATTGACCGTGAAGGTTCGGTTGGCAATCGTCAGCGTCCCCGCGCGCGCCGCGCCTGGATTTGGAGCGACCGTGTAACCAACGTTGCCGCTGCCGCTGCCGCTCGCCCCGCTGGCGATGATGATCCATTGCGCATTGCTCGTCGCCGCCCACGCGCAGCCCGCGTTGGTTGTCACCGCGACCGAGCCGTCGCCGCCGGTCGCCGGAACATTCGCCATTTGCGGCTCAATCCCGTAGGTGCAGCCACCCGCTTGGTTGACCGTAAAGGTCTGACCGGCGACAGTCAGCGTCCCGACGCGCAGCGCGCCAGCATTGGCGGCGACGGCGTAGCCAACCGTTCCGTTCCCGCTTCCAGTCGCCCCGCTCGTGATCGCGACCCATTCGACATTGCTCGTCGCTGTCCAGGCGCAGCCCGCGCCGGCTGTAACGGCGATGGTTCCGGTGACGCTTCCGGCGGCAACCGTAGTCGCCGTAGGCGCAATGGCGAAGGAACACCCGCCCCCTCCGCCGCCGCTGTCGCCGCCGAAGAGCCGGGCCAGCGCGGCGCGGGCGACGCCGTTGACGGCAGTGAAATCGCCGCCCAACAGCACGCGCCCATTCGCCTGAAGGGCCAGCTGGCGCACAAAGCCGCCGTCCGCGCCGCTCCCTGGATCAAAGCCCGTATCCAAGCTGCCGTTCGCGTTGAGCCGGGCGATGCGACGCCGCCCGCTCCCGCCAACGTTCGTGAAATCGCCGCCAATAACCGCTTTGCCGTCTGGCTGCAACGCGAGACTAAGGACTACGCCCTCGCCGACGCCGCTTCCGGCGGCAAAGCTCGCATCCAGGCTCCCGTCCGCGTTGAGGCGCGCTACGCGACTGCGACCAACGCCGCCAACGCTCGTAAAGAAACCCGCGATGAGCGTCCGACCGTCCGGTTGCGCGAGAATTGCCTGGACGGTATCGCCCACATTCGGATTGAAGCTGGAGTCCAGGCTGCCATTGCTGTTGAGGCGCGCAAGGTTATTGCGCTCAACGCCGCTGACGCTGGAAAACTGCCCGCCGACAAGGACGCGCCCATCCGCCTGAACCGCCACGGCTTGCACCGAGGGCGCCGCGCCGCCGACGCCAGTCCCCGGGTCGAAGCTCGTGTCAACCGAGCCGTTCGCGTTGAGCCGGGCGATGTTGTTGCGCCCGACCCCGTTGACGTTAGTGAAATCCCCGCCGACGATAATCCGGCCGTCGGATTGAACCGCCAGCGAGTTAACGGCGGGAAAAATGCCGCCCCCAACGCCGGTTCCTGGGTTGAAGCCCTCATCGAGGCTGCCATCGGCGTTGAGGCGGGCGATGCCATTGCGCCCGATGCCGTTGACAGTCGAAAAGTCGCCGCCAATCAAAATCTTGCCATCTGATTGAAGAGCCACGGCAAGCACGACCGGGAAGAGGTCGCCGCCAACGCCGCTGCCGGGATTGAAGCTAGCGTCCAGCGAGCCGTCGGCATTGAGGCGGGCGATGCGACTGCGCCCAACGCCATTGACATTGGAAAAGCCGCCGCCAATAACGATTCGCCCGTCGGATTGCACGGCCAGGGCGTATACGGTGCCGTCGCCGCCGGAAATGGACGGCGCAAAGGCCGTGTCGAGCGCCCCTGGCGACTGCGCCGACGCGGCTTGGACGGCGACCAAGCTGGTCAGCAGACACAGCATCAATGACCAAGCGAAGCAACGCGCCAGCCCTGAACAGGAACGGACGATCCGGAAGGCGCGGCTTTCAAAACAACGCATGACAATCTCCTTGGCGCGTAAAAAAACTTTAGTTTAAGCCATATAAGTTCAATAAACCCGCGCATTCTTTCACCACCCCGGGGTCAAAAGCTAGGGTTGAGCCGACGGCTTCCGAGAGCGGGCGGCGCGGAAGTCGGCCGCGATTTCGCG
>NKPT01000280.1 GCA_002254845.1 Chloracidobacterium sp. CP2_5A
AAGGGTGCCGTTCCCCGGTCTTGCTGCGGGACCATGACGCGGTGAGCGGACGTTCGCAGCAGGCGCAGGCAATCGCGCCGCGCAGCGGAAAGTCCGCATTGAGGTCAGGCCGCGCCGGAGCGCGCGCGCCGTCCTTGAGGCGCTTCTGGATACGCTCCAACGTCTCGAAGCTAATCAGCCCCTCGTGCTGGCCCTTGCGAAGCGAGACGCCCCAATCGGGCGCTTCCACATATCCGGCATAGAGCGGCTTGGTCAGAATGTCGGAGACATGCTGATTGCGGACCACGCCGTAACGGTCTTTCGGAAAGGCCGGGTGGCTTTCAAAGAAGCGTTTCACTTCCGCTTGCGAGGCAAAACGG
>NKPT01000208.1 GCA_002254845.1 Chloracidobacterium sp. CP2_5A
GACTTCGACGTCCGTCTCGATGTTGCCGAAGCTTGGATCTGGTTTGTCCACATGCTTCTGCTGGCAAGGCGAATCGCCATTATGTAAACACCTTCTTACATCGCCGATTGGCAGTCCGCTCGATAGCGCCCCGGAAGTTGCGAGCAGCGACGAAACGCCGCACGCGCCGCAGCGGGGTCTCTTCTCGGCCCCTCCATCTTCGCCGCGCCGAGCACGTACCAAGCGAGTTGATTATTGGGGTCTAGCTGCGTGGCGCGCTCCGCCCACTCACCAGCGCGCCCGAGGTCGTTGCGGTTCGCGAGCCAGAACGCGAAGCGAGCGATCGCCGCGCCATCGTTTCCTCCAGCGTCGAGATAAGCTTGATACGCCGTCGCGGCGGCGGCTGCTCCTCGTGACTGCGCGCGCTGCGCCGCAA
>NKPT01000181.1 GCA_002254845.1 Chloracidobacterium sp. CP2_5A
ACGTTTCAGCGAATGCGGACGACGTTCTCGCCCTGACGTTCAACCAGTTCAAGCCCAAGCTCGATGCGCTGAAGAAGCAAGCCGAGGAAGACCTCAAGCAGGCGAAGAACAAGGACTCGGTGGCGCCGCTGCGCCGCTTGGTCGCCGAAGGCAATCTAGAGAAGCTCGGGGGACTTGGCGAGCCGAAACTCTGCGAAGGCATGCACGCGCTGCTGGTGGCCGAGTGTGGGGGCGACACGGACGCCGTGCGTGACGCTGCCCGCGACGTGCTGAAGCAGCGCGACAACAAGAAGAACTGGACCATGACGGAGGCGGCCAACTACGGCAAGGCCGAAGGCGGAAAACAGCTGACCCGCAACTCGCGCTATACGTTCGCGGCGACCATCGCTGACCCGCGCGACGATGCCGCCTGGGCCGACAATGCCAAATACAACGCGGTCCTGAAGGCCGA
>NKPT01000325.1 GCA_002254845.1 Chloracidobacterium sp. CP2_5A
ATAGGAATACAATCACTATACGATGCGAGCTTTATCCTTCCTGATTGCGGGCGGCCTGGCTTGGACGGCGGCTGCCCTGCCCGCCGCGGCGCAAAAAAAGCCAGTGACGTTGGAGGCGATCGAACGCTTCGGCCGTCCGCCCGCTGGCGGACCCGGCATGCCCGCGGCGTGGATGCCCGACGGGAAGAGCTTTCTTTACCGCGATGGCAAGAAGGTGATGCGCTACGACATCGCGTCGAAATCCGCATCCGAGCTGCTCAACACTGAGGCGATGGAGAACGCCGCCGTGAAGGTGCCGCCTCCGGAGCGCTTCGATTGGG
>NKPT01000139.1 GCA_002254845.1 Chloracidobacterium sp. CP2_5A
ATACGGCTTTTTTCGTGGAGCCGGGCGATGCGGCAGCGCTGGCGACCGCGTTGCAGAGAGCGCTGGACGGCGGCCCTGCTGTTGAGACCATGGTTCGGCGCGCGCGAGAGGCCGTGGCTGGCCTGACTTGGCAACGCACCGCGACCGAGACCCTAAGCGTTTACGAAGCCGCCCAACGGCATGCGCGAACATTTTCGCGCCGCGGGCGGTAGAGGGTACGCGGCGCCGTGCGTGGAGGGGCTTGCCGGGCGTGATGATCCGGTTGCGCGGCGCGTCACGGCTCCAGCACATCGAAACGGGATTCCGCAAAAGTGCCAAACAAAAAATCTGCGAAAAAGCGCGTCTTGCAGAACAAGCGCAATGAACTGCGCAATAAAGCCGCCAAGTCGGCCATGAAGAGCGCCATCAAGTCCACCATTGAGGCGGCCCGCGCGGGCGCCGACGACACGACCGAAAAGGGCAAGGCCACCCAGAGTCTGATTGCCCGCCTATGGAAGCGCGGGATCATTCATAAG
>NKPT01000129.1 GCA_002254845.1 Chloracidobacterium sp. CP2_5A
ATATTGAAGCCGCGCTGGCCGCCAAACCCCAGGCCGAAGCCCCCAAAGCCCAACCCGCGCCTGCCCCCGTCTTCCAGCCTGTTTCGGCGGCAGATGAAAGCGTCAAACTGACCAAACTGCGTCAGGCCATTGGGCGGCGGCTGGTCGAATCCAAGCAAAATTACCCGCACTTCTACGTCTCGCACGAATACAAAATGGAAGCGCTGATGGATCTGCGCAAGCAAATCAACGCTTACCTGCCAGATGGCGAAAAGATCTCGGTCAACGACTTCATCGTCAAAGCCGCAGCGTTGTCCCTGCGCCAGTTCCCCAACCTCAACGCCACCCTCAGCGGCGATTCCATCGTGCGGCGCGGGCACATCAACGTGGGCGTGGCCGTCACCGTCGAAGGCGGCCTGATGACCGTGGTGGTCAAGGACGCCGACCAAAAGCCGCTGCGCCAGATTTCAAGCGAAGTCAAAGCTATGGCGGCCCGCGCCCGCGAGGGCAAGGTCAAGCCAGAGGATGTGGACGGCTCGACCTTCTCCACTTCCAACC
>NKPT01000171.1 GCA_002254845.1 Chloracidobacterium sp. CP2_5A
CCAGATGGCATGGTACGCTAGCGCAGCGGCGGTGGTAAAGACGATCGGCCACGCCCGGCGCCAACCGCGCGCGACGACCGCAGCGCATCCCAGAAAACCGGCGGCAAAAGCGACGAGCACCGTCGCGCCGAGCAAGTGATGCTCGTATCGTGTCCAGGCGAAAGTAGCGCGCACCGGCGACGCAACCCACTCGGCGAGCGTGCGCGGGGCGCCCTTCTCGTCCATTTTCTTGCGATAAAACTCGGCGTTGGTCTTCGTCCACTCGCCGCCATCGAAGCGGCTATGCGCCAAAGGATAAACCGGATTGCCGGTCATGGCAAAATTCTTGGCAAACCAAACACCGCCGGTTCCCGCAGCGGTTGTTGCGCACAGGAGGATCCCGGCAAGGCTATGCCGCAAGCGGCGTTGCAGTCCGAGCGCCGCCAAACCCAACAAAGCCACCGCCGCCACAACGGCTGCGGCCGAATAC
>NKPT01000027.1 GCA_002254845.1 Chloracidobacterium sp. CP2_5A
CGCCTGTCCCCGCCGCGGTTGAGACGCGCGGGTCCGCGCCGGCGACCGCCCCGGATGAAGCCGTCATCCGGCGCATTGCCGCGCAGCTCGTCGCGGAGCGCCTCGCCGAGCCGTCGGGCCGCCGCGACGCCGAACTCGAAACGCGCCTGAATCTGGCCCTTGACGCTCGAATGAAGCGCCAGCGCGCTGAATTGCTCCAGTTGGTCAGCCGACTCAACCGCGAGCAGCGGCTGCAACTGGCCGCTTGGCTTCAGGAAAATGAATCCCGGTCGGGGCCGGACCTGCTCGATTTGGTGAGCGCTTTGCCCGGCGCCGAGGGCGACGAGTAGGGCGATGCGTAGGTCACGCTTATCGTAAGTCGGGTGTATAGCGGGCGCGCCGGCGGCGCTCGCCCTTACTTGCCGCTGACCAGCCGGAAACCCGACTGTAGCGGTTGGTCGCCATCGCCAGCGTTTCCACCTGCGCCGCGCCGCAGGCCGCGCAGGCGGTCGCGCTGCTAGCCGCAACGTGGCCGCAAACGCTGCACGCCGTAAATTCTGGCGACACCATCAGCCCCATGGTAACGCCATTGGCGCGAATGCCGGCCACCGCCTCAGCCAGTCGCTCTGGCGTCGGAAGATCGTCGCCTAGCCAGACATCGGTGGTGGCGTTGAGCAAGTTGCCGCGCTGAACCTCGCCTTCCCACTGCGCGCGTTGCTGAAGCGGCACCGCCGCGAACGGGGAAAGCTTGGCCCCATTGACGTAACTCTCAAAGTCGCCCTCGTCGGCTAATCGATAGCCGTCGGCGGCCCGCGGAAAGAGCCGCGCATCCAGGCGGGCGAAGCGCTCGGTCATGCCTTCGCTATGCGACTCGGTCAAAACGAAGCGCGTTTTGTGACGCGATGAGAGGCGCCGAGCCTCGGCGGCAAGATGCGCGATGACGTCGGCTCCAAAATCGCGCGCGGCGGCGGATTCGTGCATCCTCTGCCCCGTCACGGCCTGCGTCAAATCGTCAAGGCCCACCGGACAGAGCCGGTGGGTTGTCCGGCTCAGCTTCAGAAATGGCCGCCCGCCGCGCCGCGCCGCCAACAGCGCCAGCGGCCCGTCTTCGCCGCGGGCGAGAAGCTTTTCCAGAAACACGCGCTTTTCCAGATGCGACTGCGCCGCGATGTCCATGAGTCGGGTCAGCTCTTCAAAAATCTCGACCGTTTTGCCAGGGCGCGCGCGATAGGCCGCGCGCGGCAGGTTGATGGCAACGGCTTGAAAGGCCGCCGCGCACCACTCATCCGTTCCGGTGTCAGCGAAAGCCGCCGCATAAGACAAGCCAAATCGGTTGACAAAAGCCTGCTCCGGCGTGTGGTCAAAGGCGAACCACACATTGCCGCGCTCAAGCAGGGCGCGGCCAGCCTCGGTCGCCAGCGCTTGCCAGTCGCCTTCCGTATCTTCCGGCGTGACGTGCAGCGCTAGGCGAATACCCGAAAGCGGCAGCTTTTGACCGTTCCCGTCCCGATACGCCGCAAACAGCGACCAGAGAAAGCGCCGCGCCGTGAGCGTGTAGTCAAGGTACGTTTTGCCGGAAGAGCTTCCGCCCGTCCCCAGCGCCGGCTGGCAGGCGAGGTAGTCCGGCGCGCGCCAGTCAAGATGGATGACGCAAGTTGGCAGGTCGCCGCCGCGCCCGACCGCCGTGGCGGACAGCTCGAAAATCAAGGCCTCGGCGACTTGCAGCAGCTCGCGGTCGCTTAGCCCCTCCAGATAGGGCGCGAGGCTGAAGTTGACGGCGTCCCATTCAACCGCGCCGTTGACATAGCCCTGAAGCGCGGCGGACGACTTGACCAAGTGGGCGACCAGCACCTCCGGATGCCGCGCCGGGCGCGAAGCCGCAAACCGATTCGGCAGGGCGAAGCCGTGGCGCTTGACGACATCCGGCGACTGGATGATGGCGTAGGGGCGGTCAATCGCGCCCAAGTCCTGAATGAAAATATCGCCCATCAGATGGGCTTCCGCCACCGGCGCGGAAAAAACGGACAGCAGCGCGTATTCGCGCTTGATGGCCGCGGCGATTTCAAGCCCGGTGCCTTCCGGCGTGAGCGGCAACGCCGTGGCGCGCTGGCCGGATTGCCGAATAATCCGGTCAATGTCAGCCACCGGCAGACCCAGCCGCAAGTTCGTCCGGTATTCGGCGTCAAAGCCGTATTCGATCAGCTTGGCGTCAATCAGCGTCCGCAGCAGCGAGGAGGTGACCCGCCGGAGCGAGGACTGGCGGACGATGTTCTCGATTTCCTGAGCGATGCGCTGGGCAGATTCCGCGCGCAGGCCTATCTCATGCCGCAGCGACTCGACAATCCGGCGCGCGTCAAAGCCGGCGACGCTGTCGTCAGAGCGGCGGACAATCATTTGCGCGCCGTCATCCGCCGCTTCAGATGACGAAAGCTCTGGCAATGGGCTGACAGGCGGCGCTTCAGGCATCGTTCCTATGATGGCTCGCGGCCCGCATCCCGATAGGGAGCCGCGACAGGGCAAGGCATTGCAAAAGATTTCCGATCAAAAGCGTTCTGGCCGGCTGGCCGACAACTGGGCTAACTTTTGGAAACTGTAGCACATCGCGCCAATACGCTCAAAAATTAGCCTTGCCCGCCGTCGCCTGCCCGCCCGCTCGGCGCGGGGCGAAACGGCGGCGCCCCAGGGAGTCTTTTCAAGACTTGCGCTAAAAATTCCGACGATGGTCGTCCCTTTTGGACAGTCGCTCGACGATGGCCCGGGCGTCGGCCCCGGACGGCAGCCCTTCCAAAATGAAGACCTTCGCGCCGCGCCGCTCAATATAAACGCCCTCGCCCGCCATGAGGTCGGCCTGCGAGCGGTCGAAGTCTTGCCGCGGAAAGCGCCGCTGCGTCCGCTCGGCATAGGCGCTGAAGAACGCCTGCGCGGCGGCGGCGGCGTCCCAGCGCGTGGACTGAATGAGGCAGAGCTGTCCGGTTGAACGGCGCTCGTAGAGCGCCGAGCGGTCGCCGCCCCACCCCTGCGCCGCCTGCTTCGCCCGCTTTTCATCTATAAACTTGCCAAGAATGAGCCGGTAGCCGAGCTCGCCCTGCACGTCGTCGGTCACAAAGCGCCAGTCGTCGCCGAGCGCGTCCGTCAGGTCCGGCAGCGCGACGGCCACGGGCCGCTCGCGGGCGAAGTATTTTTCCGGGTGCAGAATTTGTTCGGTGCTTTCCGGCAGGTCGGTAAAAGCGCGGGAAACTCGCGCCCAGCCGCCGTCGCGCAGCAGCGCCTGGACGAAATCCGCGCCGCCCGCGTAGGGAAACAACAACAGTTGCTTGAGCGCCTTCGGGGCGGCGACGAGCGCGGGCGTTTTCTTCGGATCCTCGCTGAGCGCGCCTGAGGTTTCCAGCAGCGCGCCAATCGAAAGCGGCATTTTGCGAATGTCTAAGCGTCCATCGAATGCGTAAGCCAGCATCGCTACGGTCGCGTCGCCCTCAATCAGGGCGCGGGCGGCGACGTCGCGGTCGCTGTTGCCTTTCGCGGGCTTCTCAAAGCGTCGCAGATCGAAGTGCTGATCCTGGAGCGCGTGGGTTAGCTCGTGGGCGATGGCGATGCGCTGGCTGTCAGGGTCGTCGCTGACGAGGCTTTCCGTGAGCACAAACTCGCCGGTCTTCGGCTGATAAAAGCCGGCGATTTGCTCGGTCAACAGTCGAATCATTTCCTCGCGCAGACTGTAATCCTTTGGAATGAGCGCCAGCGCGACGAGCATCTTGCTCTGGGCCGCAAGCTCTTCCGGCGTTTGCGACGACTCAAAGTCCTGGATGACAAATTGCTCGACCTCTTTCCGCGAGCGATAGCCTGACTTGACCGGACGCCTGATGGGCAGCTCGCGCAGGCGCGCTACGTCGCGCAGGATGGCGTTGGTTTCAGCCAGCGCAGCCGCCACCTTGGGCGGCACGGCGCGCCGCTGGGCTGGCGCGCTGCTAACCAGCGCCAACGCCAGCGCGATGATGGCCAGCCGGCGGAGCGCGCCCCGGAGGGAAAGGGGCTGGGCGCGACCGCTCGCGGCCCCTTGCTTCGCCCCCTGGCGGCGCGGAAACGGTTTCGGCTGCGGCGTTTGGGCAGGGCGGAAAAACGGCATGACGCAGGCGATCTCCTGTCAGCGAAAGCTTGGCGCCGACCGACAATAATCACGCCAACTGAAAAATGCCATGCCTCTGAAAAATGTCAGGCGCAGGCCCTAATCTGCGCCCCGGGGACGCTGAGCGAAAGTTTTTTTGCGGGCGAGCGAGTCGGCAAAGTACGTTTTAATACCTACGTTTCGCCACCTGCTGTTCGTGGTGGCATGCCGTGGCCATCGCTCGATTCCAGCAGCGCGTCATTGTCGCCATGGCGCGCTCCCTGTTGCAACCATTGGACTGGAAAGGAGTTTTTGCGGCATGAACATTTTCGCCACCCCTCACCTACGCAACGTCGCGCTCGTCGGTCACGGGCACGCCGGCAAGACTTCGCTGACGGCGGCGATGCTCTACACGATGGGCGCGACGCCGCGCCTGGGCAAGGTCGCCGATGGAACGACGGTCACTGATTTTGATGAAGTCGCCGTGGCGCATCAGCTTTCAACCCATCTGAGCGTCGCGCGCGGCGTGTGGCGCGACCACAAAATCAACTTGCTCGACACGCCTGGCGCGCCGGCCTTTATGCTCGAGAGCCGCCCGGCGCTGCGCGCCGCTGAAACCGCGCTGCTTGTCATTGACGCCCACAACGGCGTCGAAATCGGGACCGAGCAGGCGCGGCAATACGCGGCGGAATTCAACCTGCCCTGCTTCGTTTTTATTAATAAGCTCGACAAGGAGCAGACCGATGTCGGGGCCTGCCTGACCGCGCTGGCCGAGGCGTGCGACCTCCGCCCGGTTTTGCTCCAGCTGCCTATTGGAACAGAAAAGCACTTTCGCGGCGTCGCGGATGTGCTGCGCCAACGAGCGTTGCTGTATCAACCCGACGGGAGCGGAACATTTACCGAGGACAACATCCCAACCTCGCTGACGGAAGCGGTCGCTAAGGCTCGCGAGACGCTGATCGAGCGCGTGGCCGAAACCGATGACCGCTTGCTGGAAGCCTTTTTCGAACGCGGAACGCTCACCGACGAAGAGCTCTTCGCGGCGTTGCCGAAGGCGATTGCCGCGCACCTGCTGACGCCGGTCTTGGTTGGCTCGGCAACGCTCAATATCGGCATTGCGCCGCTGCTGGATGCGCTGACGCGTTTCGCGCCCGATCCGGCGCATGTCGGCGGCTGGCTTGGCACGTCGCCGCTCGACGCCGACTTGGTTTCGCCGCGTCATGTGACCGATGACGAGCCTTTCGCCGGGTACGTCTTCAAGACGCTCGACGACCAGTTCAATCGCATTTCGCTGTGCAAGGTGGTGTCGGGCGTTCTGCGCGCCGATACGCTGGTGGTCAACGGCGGGCGCGGCTCGCTTGAGAAAATCGCGGCCCTGTACCTGCCACAGGGCAAGCAGCTCGAAAAAATTACGGAAGTTCATGCCGGCGATATTGTCGCCTTGACCAAGCTCAAGGATACGCATACGGGCGACACGCTGTGCGACAAGTCCGCGCCGGTGCGGTTCGCGCCAGTGGCGATGCCGGAACCGGCAATCGCTTTCGCCATCAAGCCAAAATCGCGGGCCGACGAAGACAAGCTTTCCGGGGCGGTCGGCAAGCTGCTTGAACAAGACGCGACGCTGCGTTACGCGCGCGATCCGCAGACCAAGGAGTTCATCCTCTCCGGCTGTAACCAGCAGCACATCGAGCTGACGGTCGAGCGGCTGCAAAAATGGTATGGCGTAGAGGTTGCCCTGCAGGCGCCTAAAGTGGCGTACCTTGAGACCTTCAAGGGGCGCGTCGAGGTTCATGCGCGGCACAAGAAGCAGACCGGCGGGCGCGGGCAGTTCGGCGACTGCAAGTGCGTCTTCGAGGCGCTGCCGCCTGGGACGGGCTTCCGCTTCGTGGACAAGATCGTTGGCGGCGTCATCCCGCAGCAGTTTCGCCCGGCGGTGGAGAAGGGCATTGTGGAGGCCGCCGAGCAGGGGGCGCTGGCTGGCTATCCGGTGGTGGATTTCCAGGTTGAGCTGGTGGATGGCTCGTACCACACCGTGGATTCGGATGAGCTGTCGTTCCGACTGGCTGGGCGCAAGGCGTTTCGCGCGGCCATGGAAAAGGTCAAGCTCGTCTTGCTGGAGCCGATTATGCAAGTGGAGGTCAGCGTGCCGAGCGAGGTCGCGGGCGATGCGATGAGCGACCTTTCAACGCGGCGCGGGCGCATCTTAGGCATCAGCGCCAAGGGCAATCGGCAGATCATCGCGGCCCACGTTCCGCTGGGCGAAATGCTGAGCTACGCGACGGCGCTCAACTCGCTCGCCAGCGGGCGCGGGAGCTATGCGATGCGGTTTGCGCGCTACGATGAAGCGCCGCCGCAGGTCGCGCAGCGCGTCGTCGCGGAAGCGCAGGCGGCGGGTCGCGTTCGGGCGCTCGAAGAGGTCTGATCGCCCTGCCCGGACGACTTGCCTGCCGGCGGACAGTCGCGGCCAAGCGGGGCGCAGTTGTCCGCCGGCTTTTTCAGCCCGTTTTTCGGCGCGGCAAGCGGCGCGCCGCTCGCGTTTTGCAAGTCGCCTCGGATGGCGGCCTTGCGAGCCTAAAAAGGCCTAGCCGCCGCTGGATATTTTCCGCAAGCGGGCGAGTCGCCACGCGCCGTAGAGCGTGAGCAGCGCCCCGCCGGCGGCGCGAAGCGCAGGTCGCGGCGGCGGCGATATCGCCCACTGAATGAGATACCACGCGCCCGCTAGAACGAAAGCCGAAGGCAAAATATAGCTTGCCAGCGGAGGGCGCGTTTTCTTTTCCAGCGTCATCAGCGTGAACTTCTCGATAGCGGTTGCCAGACCTCCGCGACACCATGCCATAGTCTAACGGGACGGCCAAAGCCAACTCCGGCCACAGCGAGGATGCAAAAGCCGTGGAACTTGCTGGAAGCGTCGCTTTGGTGACGGGCGGCGCGCGTCGCCTCGGAGCCGCCATGACGCGCGCCTTGGCGGCGCGCGGCGCCTGCGTGGCGCTCCACTGCCAGACCTCGCTCGCGGCGGCCGAGACCCTGGCCGCCGAGTTGCGGGCCAGCGGCGGGACGGTTGAGGTTTTTTCAGCCGATTTGCGCCGCGCCTCCGAGGCGGACGCCCTCTTCGAGGCGATTCAGCGCCGCTTCGGCGCGCTGCACGTTCTGGTCAACAACGCCGCTATTTTCGAGCGCCGACCATTTCTAGAGCTGACCGACGCCGATTGGGAGCGAACCCTTGCGGTCAATCTGACCGCGCCATTTTGGTGCGCGCGGCGCGCCGCCGCGCTGATGGTGGCGCAGGGGCAAGGCAAAATTATCAACTTGGCTTGCGTTGGGGGCGCGCGACCGTGGGCGGCGTACGTCCACTACAACGTTTCCAAGGCCGGCCTCATCATGCTGACCGAAAGCATGGCGAAAGCTCTTTCGCCGACGGTGCAGGTCAACGCCATCGCGCCCGGCAGGGTTGATTTTTCAGAGGCTGTTGACGCCGGCCGGGACGGGCGCGTGACGCCGGATGACATTGTCCAGGCGCTACTTTACTTGCTCGGCGCGGATGCCGTTACCGGCGAGACGCTGTTTGTGGATGCCGGCTACCGCTTGGGACTGACGCCCGATCGCGTAGCTCGTCAAGCCTGACCCATGCATGCTAGGCTTGCAAGACTTTGCGTAAAAGTTTCGATTCTTTTGCCTAAAGTGAGAAAACGATGAAGTTACTAGCCGTTGTTCTGCCGCTTTGCGCTGGCCTTGTCGGATTTTTCGCCGCGGTTTATCCAGTCGCGGCCGCTTTTGAAGCGCCGGCGCCGACCGTCGCGCCGGCCGAGCAAGCCGAGTGGAAAGTTGCCGGACCCTTCGGCGGGACCGTCCGCGCCCTGGCTCAGGACTCGACCAATCCCAAGCGAATGTTCATCGGCACGGCGGATGGTCAAATTTACGTCACAACCGACGGCGCGCAGACCTGGCGGTGGCTGCCGACGTTCAACCGCCCGCAGTACATTGTCGAGAGCATCGTCATTGACCCAACGGCGACCGATACGCTCTATGTCGCCGTTTGGGCGCTTGAAAATGACCGCGACGGCGGCGTTTATAAATCCACGGATGGCGGCGAGACGTGGCGCGTCCTGCTCAAGGATGAGTCCGTCCGCGCCTTCGCCCTGGCGCCCGGCAACGCGAGCGTTCTGGTCGCCGGAACGCTCGCCGGCGCGTTCCGCTCCTCCGATGGCGGCGAAACCTGGGAGCGGCTGTCGCCGGCCGGCCACGCCGGCATCCGCAATATCGAGTCGGTGGCTATTGATCCGCGCGACGCCGATACCGTTTATGTCGGCACCTGGTATCTGCCTTGGAAGACCAGCGACGGCGGCAAGAGCTGGACGTTCATCCACGGCGAGACTTCCAAGCTTATCGAGGACTCCGACATTTTCAGCATCGCCATTGACGCCTTCGACCCCGACCGCGTGTATTGCAGCGCCTGTAGCGGCATTTACCGCAGCCTGGATGGCGGGCGTAACTGGACGAAGTTCAAGGGCATTCCTTTCAGCGCCCGCCGGACGCACGTCATTTTCCCGCATCCGACGCGCGAGAAGGAAATCTTCGCTGGCACCACCGAGGGGCTGTGGCGCACCGCCGATGGCGGCGAGACGTGGCGGCAGATCTTGCCCTCGACGACAACCATCAACGAGATTCGCGTGCATCCCTCCGCGCCGGATCGGATTATTGTCGGCACGGAAAATCGCGGCGTGCTGATTAGCGAGGATGGCGGCGGGGCGTTTCAGCCCTACAACTATGGGTTCGTCGCGCGGCGCATCTCCAGCTTGCTGTCCGACAGCATGCAGCGCGGGCGGCTGTTCGCTTCCGTCATGTTCAATGGCGCCGAGGGCGGCGTTTATGTCTCGCCCGACTTAGGCCAGACTTGGCACTCGTCTTCGCAGGGGCTTGGCGCGCGCGATGTGTATGAGGTGCATGCGCCGGTTGGCAATTCGCGGCGCCTGTACGCCGCGACCAGCGACGGCGTATTTCTCACGGATAATGGCGGCATCCTCTGGCAACCAGCGAACCCGCCCGCGAACTGGAAGCCGACGCCGGTCGCGCCCGGCGGGAAACCGCCCGCGCCGCGGCCCGCGCCCGCTCGCTCATCCGCTCAGGGAGCCGCCAAGAGACGCCCGGCGGCGCGGCCGACCGCCCGCCGAACAATCCTTCGCCAGCGATTGAAGGGGCATGTTGTCGAGCTCGCTTCCACGGGCGAGGGCTGGGTGTATGCCGCCGCTTGGGACGGACTGTTCCGCTCGGACGACCCAGCCAAGGGCTGGGAAAAGATCAGCCTTGGAGGCTATCGCGGACGGGTCTTTTCGGTCGCCGTGTCGCCGCGCGACTCGAGCGTGATTCTGGCCGGCATTTCCGACGGGCTGCTGATGAGCCAAGACGGCGGGGCGACCTGGGCGCGCGCCGACCTGCCGATGCAGGCCGCCAGGGACGCGACTTGCGTTCAGGAAATCGCCATCCACCCGCGCCGACCGGAGACGATATTGGTCGGCACGCGCCGCACGGCTTACCTGAGCCGCGATGGCGGCAAATCGTGGGAGCGACTCGCCCGCGGCATTGGCTTTGGCGACATCGCCGTGATTCGCTTCAACCCGCGCAACGCTGACGAAGTCCTGATTGGCGACGCGCAGGGCGGCGGGCTGTATCTTTCAATCAACGGCGGGCAGCTTTTCCAGCGGCTTGATCAGCGGGCGACGCTGCCGGGGCGCCGGATGTGGGCCGCGGCCTTTGACGCCTTCACCTCTGGGCGGATCTATGCCGGCTCCGTGACCGCCGGCGTGATGATTGTGACCGTTCCGGGGCTTGCGCCGACGGCGTCCGCCCGATAGCCGTCGCCATGCCGGAACTTCCCGAAGTGGAAGGCGTCGCGCGCGAGTTGCAGCGACGCCTCAGCCACCGGCGCATTATGCAGGCTCAGGTCGCCCGCCCGCGGCTCGTCGCGCCGATGACGCCAGAGGCGTTTGTTGGCAGGCTGCGCGGCGCGGCGTTCGTCGCCGTTGGCCGGCGCGGCAAGCACTTGTTGCTCCACCTCGACAATGCCTACACGCTAGTGGTTCACCTGCGGATGGCCGGACGGTTTCTTTACCTTGTACCCGAATCCGCTTTGCCGAAGTTCGTCCACGCCATTTTTGACCTCGATAACGGCCGGCGGCTGGCGTTTCAGGATCAGCGACATTTCGCCATCATGCGACTGGCGCGGACGGACGAGCTGCTCCAGCTCAAGGAGCTCCGCGATCTGGCCCCAGAGCCGCTTGGCCCGGATTTCACCCCGGACTACTTGCAGCGCGCGCTGGCCGCCACGCGGCGGCCCATCAAGGAGGCGTTGCTTGACCAGACGCTGGTCGCCGGCCTCGGGAATATCTATGCCGCGGAGGCGCTCTTTGCCGTTGGCCTTCACCCGCTGACGCCGGCCAACGTCATCGCCAAGGCCAAGGTCAAGCATCTCTGGCAGGTGATTCGCATCCTTCTGGAAGCCGCCATCGAGGCCGGCAGCACGATTGACGTAAACCCGGAAAGCATTGCCGGACAGTACTTTGGCGCAGCTTTTGCTGAGGCGCTGCTCGTGTATGACCGCGAGGGCGAGCCGTGCGCGCGCTGTGAAACCCCCATCGCCCGCATTCGTCAGGGGCAACGCTCGACCTACTTTTGCCCACAGTGTCAGCGTTTGCGCGGCGCGACCGGGCGACAAGCGCCGCGTTGACGTGCTAAAGTTCGCTTCGCTTAGTCTCTCTATCGCGTGGCTCTCGAACGTTCTGAGCGCGCAGCCAGCGTCCCAGTCCGCGCTTGCGCGCTGGCGACCAAGCGGTTTTCAGAAATTTTCAGAAAACAGGATGCCTCGTTATGGATCAGCAAGCGGCGAATACGACCTGGGGAACGCTAAAATACCAAGACGCTAGCGGAAAAGAAGTCATTTTGACGCTGAGCAAGCCGCGCTTTAGCATTGGCCGCTTAGCTAACAACGACCTGCAACTGGACGACCCCTACGTGTCGCGCCTGCACGCCGAGCTGAGCTTTGACGGCGAGCAGGCTACGCTGATTGATCGGAGCAGCACGGGGGCGACCTACGTCAATGAGCAGCGGGTGGCCGAGACTCGCTTGCGCAGCGGCGACCGGCTCGCGCTAGGGCGCAAGCTAGCGGGAGTGGAAATAACGTTTGAGTATGTCCAGGGGAGGGGGGGCGCGCCCGAAGCGAACGATGCGCACCAGGTGATGTCCGTCATTGATCATTCCCAAACGCGCTATCTCAACACCTCGCTCATTCGCGCCGCGAGCCTGACCAATACGGCGACGGTCAATCGTCTCAAGGCGCTTTACGAGATCACGAGCGCGATTTTGGCCGTCACGACGCGGGAGGTGTTGGCAGAGAGGCTGCTGACCCTGCTCTTTGATTTGCTGCCGGCGGAGCGCGGCGTCATCTTGCTGGCCGACCCAAAGGACAACAGCCTGCGCCAGCAGGCGGCGCGGCTGCGCAGCGGAGACGCCGCGCAGGTTTCTCCGAGTCGGACGATTGTGCGGCGGGTTTATGAGGGCAATGTCGCCGAGCTGTGTCTTGACGCTCGCAACGATGCTCGTTTCGCCAGCCAGCAAAGCGTTATTTTTCAGTCCATCCGGTCGGTGATGTGCGCGCCGATTAGCTCCGGCTCGCGGGTCTGGGGCGTGTGCTACCTCGACAACCTGACGACCAAGAAAACCTTCGAGGATGAGGAGCTTGAGTTTTTGATGGCGGTTGCGCGCCAGGCCGGGCTGGCGCTGGAAAACATCTACTTGCTGGAAGAGCAGAAAATCACCTTCCAGAGCTTTGTCACGACGCTAGCGGCCTCGATTGACGCCCGCGACGACCTGACGGCCGGGCATTCCGCGCGAGTGGCGCGCTACTCGCGCTCGATTGCCAAGTATATGAACCTGCCGGAAGCCGAGCGGCGGCGGATTTACTACGCGGGACTGCTCCATGACTACGGCAAGATTGGCACGCGCGAGGCCATTCTGTGCAAGCCGGGCAAGCTCACCCCGGAAGAGTACGCCCACATGCGCGACCACGCCAAGAATACGTATGACATCCTCTCGAAAATTCACTTCACGCGCGACATGCAGGACCTGCCGCTTGTGGCCGCCGGGCATCATGAAAATCTCGACGGCAGCGGCTACCCCTTCGGCCTGAAAGGCGAAGAAATCCCGCTCGGCGCGCGCATTATTGCCGTCGCTGACTTCTTTGACGCCCTCACCCACAAGCGGCACTACCGCGAGCCGATGCCGATCGAGGAGGTCATGGAGCTCATTGACGAAAGCGTTGGAACGAAGTTTGACCCGCAGGCGGTCGCGGCGCTCAAGCAGTTTGTGACGAATGAGTTCATCCCCAATCAGCGCAAGCGGGCCGAGGCTGACGCGCGCCGGGCGCAACTGGCTCAGCCGACCGGCGATGTCGTGAGCGAAGATACCACGATGGTCGTCGCGCCGCCGCAAACGGTCTCGATGGACCCGGTGCCGCTGTGACGCCTAGGCCTTCGAGAGCGAAGGCGCTCCTGAGCGAGAAGCGTTCAGGGGCAAGCTTCCTCCAGGTCGCGCGCCACCCTGGATTCGGGGCTGAGCCCGATGCAGCCGCGCGCCGGATCGTAGCGATATGGCGCGCCGCTTGGGTCGAGCGGCGCCCGGTCATACCGCGCAAAGCGTTTGGCAAAGTCGCCGTGAAAGAGCGCCAGCGGTCGCCCAAGCGCGTCATGAGCTTCCTGCCGGCGCGCCGCGACGAGCGGGTAAAGCTCGGCGAAATTCGACGGGTTGCGCTTTTCCGTCTGCCGAAACAGCGCAACCATCCGCAGCAGGAAGTCGCGCTCATCGAGCGACGTCAGCTGCTCCAGTCGCCATTCCGCGCTGAGTCGCGCGCCCTCGTGCTCGGCTTCGTCGCGAAGCCGCTGAAACAGCAGGTATGACAACCGCCGGTCGCTGCCGCGCGTCTTGGCCGCGCCGACCATCACGGCCGTCCAGTCGCGGTCATTCGCGCTGAGCGCCAGATCGGAGGCGCGCTGATAGGCTTCGGCGCACTCGTCATACCGTTTCGCCCGCCAGCAGATGGCGCCATAGTCCGACCACATCCGAAACAGGGTCTTTTGGTCGGTTTGGACGGCGATGCCCTTGCGCAGCAGCGCCAGCGCGGCGTCGTAGTCAAACTCCGCCAGAAAGATGGCTCCCGTCCGGTACGCCGCCACGAAGTTGGGGTCAACCGTCGTCGCGATGTCGAGCATCGGCGCGAGGATTGGCAGGTCGTCCTTGGAAAGCCGCGAGAAATCCGCCGCGCCGTCGCCGGTTAGCCCGCCAGTCAGCTTGCGCCCAAAGTACTGCACCGCCCGAATCCAGTAGAGGTCGGACACGACGCCGTCAAATCCAAGCGATAACCGCCGAGCGGTTTCGCCCGACCGAACGTAAAGCGTCTCCTCCACCGCGCGGTTGGATTGAAACGTGGCGTCGAATCGCTTCTGGAGCGGATACAGGCAAGCTAGCCCAACCAGGATGACGCCCCAGTAAAGGTATGCCCGCCGTCGCTCGCCGCCTGCGGTTTCCCGGCTATTTGAAGTTGCGCCGCTCGAAGACATAGATCGTCAGGGAAAGCAAAATGCTCAAGTACGCCGCCCCATAGAGGCAGGCTAGCCCAATTTGCGCGCCCGTGATCGGGATGCCGTGGGCCGCGCGCGTGATGAAGTTGAAGTTGCTCAGGTTGGGCAGCGTGTAGTAGAGCGCCCACAAAACCGCCTGCGTCACCCGTAGCGACGGATAAGTCTCGACATTCAACACGTCGGCGAAAAGCTTGATGTCGGGCGTGAAGTTGCAGATCACGTAGCCTACAATGCTGAAGAGCGTGGCCAGGGCCGGCGTCGTGAACGTCGAGAAAAGCAAAGCCAGCGCCGTCGCCAGCAACAGCTCGACATAGAGCAGAAACGCCGCCGGGAGAATGCCGAAGGGCGACGGGTCGGTCGGTCGGCGCACATAAAATAGAGCGATGATCAAGGCGACGACCATGACCGCGCAGTTGACCAGCAGCGTGGCGGCAAGGCCCAGAAACTTGCCGAGGATAAACTCGTAGCGTCGCAAAGGCTTGGACAGCACCGTGTAAATCGTGCGCCGCTCAATTTCCTTGTAAACCAGCCCGGTTCCGATAAAAACGGCGATGAGGTAGCCAAACAGGAGGAGCGTGCTCAGCCCTAAATCCACCATCGCTTTGCGTTCCTGATTGATGGAAAGCTCGCCGATGAACAGCGACGCCGCGATGAGGATCAGGACGGCGACGACGAGGTTGTAAAGCGCTTTGTCGCGTACCGACTCTCGAAAGGTATTGAGCGCCACAGTGGAAATCTGTTTCATGGCTCGTTTGGTCGCGGGCCGAGCGCCTAAATTTTACGAACGAGCGGAATTATGTCCGCGAACGAGACAATGGCAAGCTCATGACGCCTACCGCTTTCGCCGCTCCGCGCTCCATCCTGGAGCGCCGATCGTTTGACTGGATCTGCGCTGGGCGCTCGCTCTCGCTGGGCGACGTCACGCGCGTGATGGGTATTCTGAACGTGACCCCGGATTCCTTCGCGGACGGCGGACGGCACAACGTCCTCGAGGCCGCCGTCGCTCATGGACAGCGATTGGTCGAGGAAGGAGCCGACATTGTGGATGTCGGCGGCGAATCCACGCGCCCTGGCGCGCAAGCCCTGGGTGAAGCGGAAGAACTGGCGCGGGTCATCCCGGTGATCGAGGCGTTGGCAAAGACGGTTGACGTTCCGATTTCGATTGACACCTACAAGGCTTCCGTCGCCGAAGCCGCGCTCAGGGCCGGCGCCTCGATTGTCAATGACATTTCAGGTTTTCGCTTTGACGCGCGGATGCCGGAGGCGGTGGCCCGTTACGGCGCGGGCGTTGTGGTCATGCATAGCCGCGGCGCGCCGGGCGCGCTCCATGGGCTTTCTCCGACGCTCGACATTCTGGCCGATGTCGAGGCGAGCTTTCGCCGGAGTCTCGTCGTGGCGCAGGCCGCCGGCATTAACCCGGATTGTATCGTCTTCGATCCGGGCTTGGGCTTCGGCAAAACGCTGGAGGACAACTTGGCGTTGCTGGGACTGTTGCCGCGTCTGGCGACGCTGGGGCGCCCGCTCCTGGTTGGGCCGTCGCGCAAGTCGTTCATTGGCGCCGTGACTGGGAAGCCGTCCCCGGCTGACCGACTGCTAGGGACCGCCGCAAGCGTCACTTTGGCAGTCGCAGGCGGGGCGCATCTTGTTCGGGTTCATGATGTCGCGGCGATGCGCGAGTGCGCCGCCGTGGCCGACGCCGTCCGGCGGGCCGCCTTCGCTGTGGACGGGGCTGGCTAAGCTGGGCGTCACGCGACCGGCAGCGGCTCGTCGTCGCGGACAACCAGCTTGCCAGCGTCGCTCCACAGACGCTCGAGTCCGTAAAAATCGCGCCGCTCGGCCGTGAAGACATGAACGATGAAGTCCCCGTAGTCCATTAGCACCCACTCGCCGTCAGCGTAGCCTTCGATGTGGCGCGGATAGGTCTTGAGCGCGCCCAACCGCTTTTCGACCTCATCGGCCAGCGCCTGGACGTGCCGCGATGACGTGCCCGTCGCAATGATGAAGTAATCGGCAAAGGAAGTCAGTTGGCCGATGTCAAGCACGACGGGCGCGACGCTTTTCTTTTCCTGCAACGCATGGATCGCCTGCCATACGCGGCGGTCCTCAATCTGGGGCCGCGCGCGCTCCGCAAGCGCCGCCGGCTTGCGCGCCGGCGGCTGGGGCAAGGTGTCATTGGTCATCGAGCGTGGTGTCCGTTTGAATGTGGTGTCCGTTTGAATAAAGTCCATAGACGTGAATATACCGCTCCACCAGCGGCGGCACGAAGCGGGCGATGGAGCGCCCTTCGCTGACGGCCTGCCGCACATCCGTCGCCGACACGTCAATGGCGAACAGGTCGGTCAGAAAAACATGCATGCCGGCTTCGAGGTTGCTGGTCACCGCGCGCTGGCTGGCGCGGCCGCCCCGCAAGTCAATGACCCGCCCGACGCCATACTGTTCCGCCAGCGTGGCCAGGTCGCCGACTTCATATTTCGGGCGCGTCATCACGATCAGGTGGCAGCTATCCAGCAGCGTTTCATACCGCTCCCACTTGGGCAGACTCACGAACGAGTCCGCGCCCATCATAAAAAACAGATGCGCGTCAGGGCCATAGGCTTTCCGCAGCGTCGCCACGGTATCGGCCGTGTAGGGGCGCTCCGGGGCGAAGATTTCCACCATCGAGACCGTGGCGATGTCCATCTGAAGCGTCGCCAGCACCGTCATCGCGTAGCGGTGATAGGCCGAGGTCACGCGGTCAAAGTCCTTGTGCGGCGGGCTGTAGGTCGGAATAAACAACAACTCGTCAAAGTTGAAGATCGCGGCCAAGCTTTCCGCTAGGCGCAGATGCCCGTAGTGGATGGGATCGAACGTGCCGCCCAGCAGTCCGACCCGTCGGCGCGGCGCGGGCGTGTCCGCCGCGCGCGGCGCGGCTGGGCCGCTAGGCTTTCGGGTGCGCCCGGTCATAGACTTCCATGAGGCGGTCGGTTGAAACGTGCAGGTACTGCTGGGTCGTCGTCAGTCGCGCGTGACCCAGCAATTCCTGAATGGCGCGCAAATCCGCGCCCGCGCCGAGCAAGTGCGTGGCGAACGAATGACGCAGGCTATGTGGGCTGATGTGGTGCAGGTCGCTGCACTGGCGAATGTATTTGTCAATCAGGCGACCCACTGAGCGGGTCGTCAGCCGCGTCCCCTGATAGTTGAAAAACACGCAGTTGACTTCCCGCTTATCCTCTGGGGCATGGGCCAAGAGCTGACTGCGGACGCCAAGGTAAAGCTCCAGCGCCTTGCGCGCATGCTCGCCAAACGGCACGATGCGCTCCTTGCGCCCCTTGCCGCGCACCCGAGCGCACTGGCTCTTGAAGTCAATGTCTTCCAGGTTCAGGCCGACTAGCTCCGAGACGCGCACGCCGGTGGCGTAGAGCATTTCCAAGATGGCCCGGTCGCGCTTGCCAAGGACGGTTTCGAGGTCAGGCATCTCGACGAACCGCATGGCTTCCTCGACCGTCAGGTGATTGGGCAGCTTTTTCTCCAGACGGGGCGACGCCACGAGTTGCGCCGGGTTGAGTTCCAGAACGCCTTCGCGGCAGAGATGGCGGAAAAAAGCGCGGAGCGTCGCCAGCTTGCGGGCAATCGAGGCTTTCTTTTTTTTCTTATCGTAAAGCGTCGCTAGGTACTCGCGAATCGTGATGTTGTCAATGTCGCGGATGTCGACAACGCGGCGCTCGCCCTTCGCGTTCGGCGGACACAAAAAATCGTGAAACTGTTCCAAATCGCCAAGGTAGCACCGCAGGGTATGCGCGGAGGCGTTGCGCTCGTACATCAGAAATTTTTTGAAGTCCTCGATGTAATCAGCCAGCGTCGGCCTGTCCGTCATGCCGCGTTTAGCTCCTGCCCGTTCGGCTGGGGAAGTCGGTCTGGTATTGTGCGTTACCGGCGCGGCGCTCGGCAATGGCGGCCGGCTGCTCCAACTCTGACAAGGCGCTTGAAGATCGCTCGATGGCATTGACCACGCTCCAGAATGAGCTCATGGCTGAGCTGGAGGCCATTCGCGCCGCGGGTCGCTGGCGCGAGCTGCGCTTGGCGCAAGCGCCGCCGACCGTGACGTTTCTGCACAGCGGCCGGCGATGGGTCAACTTTTCCAGCAACGACTACCTTGGCTTGGCGACACATCCGCGTCTGATCGCCGCCGCGCAGGCGGCGACGGCGCGTTGGGGAACGGGCGCGACGGCAAGCCGGCTGATTTGCGGCACGCTGGCGCTTCACGCCGATCTTGAAGCCGCGCTGGTCAACTTCAAGGTCGGCGGGCGCTCCGGCTATCGGGCGCTGCTGTTCAACAGCGGCTACCACGCCAACCTGTCGCTGCTGACGGCGCTGGCCGACGCGCGGGACGTCGTCTTTTCCGACGCGCTCAATCACGCCAGCCTCATTGACGGCTGTCGGCTGAGCCGCGCGACGGTTGTGGTCTATCGTCACAACGATGTGGACGACCTGCGGGCCAAAGTCGCCGCGCATCGGCAGGCGCGCCGCAAGCTCATCGTCACCGACGCCGTGTTTTCCATGGACGGCGATGTGGCGCGGCTCAGCGAGCTGCTGGAGGTCGCTGAAGCCGCCGGCGCGTGGGTGGCGCTGGATGAAGCCCACGCGACGGGCGTTCTCGGCCCCGGCGGGCGCGGCCTGGCGGCGACCCTGGCGCAGGATGACCGGCCACTCATCGCCATGGGCACGCTCGGCAAGGCGTTGGGGAGTTTTGGGGCGTTCGTCGTCGCGCCAAGCGTCGTCATTGAGTTGCTCATCAACCGGGCGCGGCCCTTCATCTTCACGACCGCCTTGCCGCCGGCGCCGGCGGCCGCGGCGCTGGAAGCGGTGCGCATGCTGACGGAAAGCGACGAGTTGACGCGCGCGCTCCGCGCAAACATCGTCCGCATGGCGACGGCGCTGGGGTTTGAACCGACCTGGCCGACGCCGATTTTTCCCATCCTTTTCGGCACGGAGCAGGCGACGCTGGCGGCGATGCAGGCGCTCGACGAGCGGGGTTTCTACGTTGTGGGGATTCGTCCGCCGACCGTCCCGCCCGGCGCTTCGCGGCTGCGGCTGACGGTGACGGCCGCCCATACGGAAGCCCAAATTGCCGCTGTAGCCGACGCGATTCAGTCCCTGCCGCGCCCTGCGCCGAGCCAGTAGCTCGTCAACTGTGGCAGGCTGGCTGTTGAGCGATCCTTTCCCAGGCGGCCAACGGTTTGGCGCGCGCGGCTTTCCAAGCGCGTGTGGCGTGAAAACGCGTGGCGTGAAAATCAGTTCGGCCGTTCCGCATAAACAACAAAATTACCGCTCTCGCGACAGAAGTAGGGATACAGCGTGCCGGTTCCGTCCCGTTTGTTGGCGAAGAAAGTCGCGGGTTGCCGCAGCCGCGCTGTAAGCCATCGCGCAGATGCTCGGTCGCGACCTGGAAGCGGGCGCCGCGCGCTGTCAAGGCGTCCGGCTCGCTCACCGCCGTGACGACTGCATTAGACTTGTCAAGCTTTTTAGCTCCTGAAGCTGGCGACAGTTGCAAGCCGGGCCAGCGTTCGGTCATTCGTAGCGCAGGGCTTCCGCCGGATCGAGGTAGGCAGCCTTGATGGCGGGAATGAGTCCGGCGATGAGTCCGATGCCGACCGAAATGACAAAGCCGACCGCGACCCAAAATGCGGATACGCTGGACGGCAAGCTGGGGAGAGCGACGTTGAGCGTGGCGCTGATGCCCAAGCCAGCCAGAATGCCGATGCTGCCGCCAAGTCCGGTTAGCGACATGGCTTCAATCAAAAACTGCAGGATGATGTCGCGCCGGCGCGCGCCCAGAGCGCGGCGCGTGCCGATTTCCTTCGTCCGCTCCGTAACCGAAACCAGCATAATGTTGAGGACGCCAATGCCGCCGATGAGCAGCGCCATGCCCGAAATCGGCACGACAATCGCGGCCAGCACGAGCGTGATTTTCCCGAAGCCCTCTTTTTCGGCGTTGGGCGTTGAAATGTGGAAGTCGTCGGCCTTGTAAAACGGCACGTTGCGCCGCTTGCGGAGCAGGCGCGTGATGTCGTCCACCATGCGGTCAAGCTGTCCATCCCTGGCTTTGGCGACAATTACGTAGTTTTTTTCACGCGGATAAAGCCGCCGAAACGTGGCGTGAGGGATGATGGCGCAGTTGTCTTCCCAATTCGAGCCAGGGAACATGCCGCGCGCCGCGCTTTTTTCCAGCACGCCGACGACGCGGAAAATTTGCCCGTTGATAGTGAACTCGTTGCCGACGGCTTCGGTCGTGCCGAAAAGCGTTTCGGCCGTATCGTAGCCAATGACGGCGACCGCTACCCCGTGACGGCTTTCAACGTCGGTGTAGTAGCGCCCGGACAGCATTTGCATGTTGCGCGCTTCGAGAAACGCCGGGTCGCCGCCGCGCAGAACGGGGTTGTTCGCCTGCCGGTCGCGATGCTTGATGATGGGCGCGTCCCGGCTGCCGGGCCACTTGCCAAGACAAGCGGTGGCGGCGGCGACGCTTGGCAACTCGGCCACGACCAGTCCGTCCTCGTAGGTCAAGTCCTTGCGCTGGCGCTCCTCAAACGTAGGCTCGCGCGGGCCGCCAAAGTCAAACTTGGAGACAAAAATGGTGCTCGTTCCGAACCGCTCGACCATCGCGGCGAAGTTTTCCTCGAGTCCGGTGACAACGGACGACACAAGGATGACTGAGGTCGTGCCAATGATGACGCCGAGCACTGTGAGCAGCGACCGAAACTTGCGCGCGCCAATCGTGGCCAGCGCCTGACCGAAGCTTTCGCGAAGGCTGTGAAATAACATAGCTTTGCCACCTGCCTAGCTTCGCCGACCTACTCCGCCCGCAGCGCCGCAACGGGGTCAAGGCTTGCGGCGCGATACGCGGGGTAAATGCCGAAAGTCAGCCCGACGCTGACCGAGACAGCCAGGGCAAGAGCGACCGCCCAAATCGGCATAACAAAGGGTAGCCCGAACTGCGCCGCGATGGCCAGCCCGCCCCAGGCGACCGCCAGCCCAATCAGCCCGCCGGCGCCCGAAAGCAATGAGGATTCGACCAGGAACTGGGATAAAATATCGCGCCGCCGCGCGCCAAGGCTCATGCGAATGCCGATTTCGCGGGTCCGCTCGGTGACGGCGACCATCATAATGTTCATAATGACGATGCCGCCCACCACCAGCGAGATGGAAACCACGCCGAGCGCCACAACGGCGATCATCCCGGTGAGACTGCCCCATAGGTCTTTGAGGGCGTCCGCGCCGATAAACCCAAAGTCATCCCTTTGGTCTGGTCGCAAGTGATGCCGCGCGCGCATGATGCCGCGCACTTGGTCTTCGAGGGCTGGGAGCGTGACGCCGGGCTTGGGCTGAAGCACAATGGCCAGCGACTGACGCGGGCCAAACATCCGCAGGTGCGATGACGGCGGCATAACGATAAAAGTGTCGCGGTCATTGCCGAGAAACGCGCCAAGCTCTTTGGAGACCCCGATGATGCGAAACGGCTCGCCCTGAATGCGGATTTCGTTGCCCACCGGATTTTTGCCGCCGAAAAGCTTCTCGCGGATTTTGTAGCCCACGAAGACCACGTTGGCGCGGCTCTCTTCCTCGCTCTCGATAATAAACCGCCCTTCCTCGACCGAGATGTTGCCAGCCCCCATGGCTGGAATGCTCGGCGAGTAGCCGATGACCGAAACATTTACCAGCTCCGCGCCTCCGTGACGCAGATAGGGGATAGACTGCTCAAGCCGGATGCCCATTTCCTGAGCTAGGCTCGCTCGCTCGCGCAGGTCGCGGTAGTCGTCCATGGTGATGGGCCTGTTCTTCTGGACGCGCAGCCAGTCGTCCAGCCCCAGGACGATGCCGTAGCGGTCAAGAATGACCGTGTTGGCCCCGAACTCCGCTTCCATTGTCTTGCCGACATAGACGTTCATGCCCTCGATGACGGCGGCCACCGCCACCACCGTCATGACCCCGAAGATGACGCCCAACAGCGTCAAAAAGCTCCGCAGCTTATGGGCGCGCAGCGCTTCGACGGCCAGCCGAATCGCCTCGCGGAATGGCATAGCGCCGCTGGGCATGGAAAACCTCGATAGGAGCGGGGGTGTGACCGAACTGGTTGCCAGTGTGAAACGGCGAATCCGCGCTCAGAGTTCCGGCAAAATACTTTAATCAGGCTTTAGTCGCTCGCGCCACGCCGGTTTGTGCTAAATCTAGCAAGGACGAAGGCGCGCGCCGGCGGCGGCGTCTCCTCGCCCGCGCGCGGATTAGGCGGTCATTTAGGGCGGTTGACCATGTTGGCGAGATTGCGTCTGGCAAAGCGGATGCTGGCGGTCGGGTTGGCGGGCCTGCTCGCGGGACTGTCCAGCGCCTGCCGGACGGCGGCGCCGCCGCCCGCGCCGCCGCCGGAGCTTTTTGGGCTGATTGAGCGGTTTTTGCCGCAGTTTGATGGCGCGCGCGAGCGCGCCGGACAGCCGCCGCTGGCGCGGCAGGACGCCGAGCGGTTTCTGGCCGGCGCGACCATCGAGCGCCGGTGGCAGTTGGAACAGGAGCGAGAGGTCCTGACGGCGGTCGTCCCAGTGCGGTTTGGCAAGGGAAGCGGGCAGTGCCGCGTGACGGTCGCGGCGCTGCCCGGTCAGAATGCCATTCACAGCGTGACGTTTCAGCTATCGAATCTGACGGACCCAGCGCTCGCTGACGACGAAAATCACGTGATCGACGCTTTTGTGCGGCAGTATGGCGATCCGTCCGATGTTGACGCGCCCGACATTGATTTGGTCTGGCGCTTGGCGGGAGGGGCGCTGGCGTTGCTATCCGCCCAAGCCGACGATCCAACGATGACTTTCGCGTTGCGCCCGCTTTCCGAAGTTCCCGCGGACGACGCGCTAAGCGACGGCGGCGAGTTGCGCGACCACGACTAACGCGCTTTCCGTATCAGGGAATGGCGCGACAGCTTGGCGAAAAGCGGACGAAGGGCGCGCGAGTCAGCGCCCGACGCCAGTCGGCGGCTCACCTTGCGAGCGCGTCTATTTTGCGCGCTAGGCTGACGTCCAGCATGGTCAAGCCGCCGGCATCGTGCGTCCAAAGGGTCAGCGTGACCTGATTCCAGTTGTGGAGCGAGATGTCTGGGTGGTGATCCGCTTCCTCGGCCAGCTTCCCGACGCTATTGACAAAGGTCAGCGCGTCGGCGAAGTTGCGGAACGTCAGCGTCCGCGCCAAGCGTCCTTCCTGGCGCTGCCAAGCCGGCAGCTCGCCGAGATGTTTGTTCAGGTCGGCTTCTTCAAGCCGCATCGAGCGCGTTTTTGACATTGCTAGCGAATCTCTTTTAGACGAGAAATTCTGAGAGCGCTTGCACTAACTGCTCGCGGCGAAACGGCTTCGGGATAAATCCATCGAAGCCATAGCGGGCGATGCGCTCTCGTTCAGACGCGCTGGTGTAGGCCGTCAGAGCGACGATCTTTATGTTGGCGAGCGACGGCTCGACGCGCAGCGCGTTGAAGGTGGCAAAGCCGTCCATGCCCGGCATGCCAATATCAAGGAGGACAACGTCGGGCGACATCGCGCGGGCGGCCTCAATGCCGCGCGCGCCGCTCGTCGCCAAGTAGGGGCGATACCCGGCGGCGCTCACCACGGTGCCAAGCAGTTTTAGGATGTTTTCGTCATCGTCTATGACCAGCACCTTTTTCGTCTCTGACGCCGTGGAAGGGATAGCGTTCAATAGATCGGATGACGCCGTGAAGGCTGGCGCATCCAGCGGCGGGGGCTGGGCGGTTGGAATCTGGACGCTGACGCTCAGCCCCGCGCTGAGACGCTCGATGGCCAGCGCGCCGCCGTCGCGCTTGATAAAAAGGCGCGCCAAATTCAGCCCGCCGGGGTCGGCTGACTCGCTGATCCCCAGGTCGCTGCCAAACGACAAATGCAGGGTGTCGGCGAGCGCGTTGCAGCTGATCGTCACCGTCGCTCCCTCTGGCGCGGCGCGCAGCATATAGCGCGCGATGAGCCACAGGGACTGTCGGAGAGCGGCCGAAACCGTCACGGAAGGAATTTGCTGCTCGGCTTCGAGGCGCAGCGATTGCGCGCGCGGTTGCGCCACCAGCTCCAGCCCGTGGCAGATCCGGCGGAGCGCGACCACCAGGTCGGTCGCGGCCGTCATCGTCGCTTCATCATCGTTGAAGCGCGCTAGGTCGCTGTAATCATCCAGGAGCTGCAGCATTCTCTCCGCCACTGACTGAATGTGGCGGACGCCCTCGCGCTGCTGCTGAGCATCGGTCGTCTCTTCCAAAAGCCGCTTCGTCCAACCCAAAATGACCGATAGCGGCACCCGCAACTCATGCGACAAGGTGCGGAGCAAGACGAGCGGCGACAGCTCTGCGGGCAGGCTGGTCAAGCTCTCATCGGATGGCGGCTGCGAGGGCGACATGGATTTCAATCTCCGCGAAAGAAGTACACCCGAAAGAGGCTATCGCTCAAGCCAAGTTAGCCAGCGGCGCCGAGCATCGCTCGCCGTCGGGAAGTGCATAACGCACCCCGAAGCCGCGCTTACTTTACCACACTCAGGGCGCGGCCGCAGGCTTGTCAGCCTTCCCTTGCGGGTCTTCCGACGCGGCGCTCGTCGTGGCGATGAGCGGTGCATCCGATGCCCGGTTTATGCTTCCATGCGCTTTATGCCGAGGTTAGAGCCGCGCGTGACAGAAATCGCCGCCACGACATCCGATGACGCCCTGATGCGCGAGACGCTGCAGCTTGCCGAGCAAGGTTACGGGCGCGTCAGCCCGCGCCCGCTGGTCGGCTCGCTCGTGGTGCGGGACGGCGTCATTGTCGGCCGCGGCTTTTACCATGAGCCAGAGCCGGCTCATGCGGAGATTTGGGCGCTGCGCGAAGCCGGCCACCGGGCGCGGGGCGCCACCCTGTATGTCAACCTTGAGCCGTGCTCTCACCATGGACGGACTCCGCCCTGCACGGAGGCGATCATCGCCGCGGGCATCGCCCGCGTGGTCGCTGGCATCCGCGACCCCAATCCGCAGGTCAACGGGCGCGGCTTTGCCCAGTTGCGCGCCGCCGGCATCGAGGTCGTGACGGAGGTCCTCGCCGCCGAGGGCGCGCAACTCAACGAGGCCTTCATCGTCAACCAGCTTGAGCGCCGCCCGTTCGTTCACCTCAAGGTCGCCATGAGCCTGGATGGGCGCATCGCCACCCGCGCCGGCGCTTCGCAGTGGATTACTGGCGCGCGCGCGCGCGCCGCCGGACAGGCGCTACGGCATCGCTACGACGCCATCGCCGTCGGCGTCGGCACGGCGCTCGCCGATGATCCCCAGCTGACCGACCGAACAGGGCAGTATCGCCACCGCCCGCTGACGCGCATTGTGTTTGACTCGGCGCGGGCGCGCCTGCCGCTGACGGCGAAGCTGGTTCAAACGGCGCGCGTGGCGCCAACGTGGCTGATCGCGCCCGCGTCGCCGGAGAGCGCCGACCGGCTGGCGCAACTTGAACGGCAAGGCGCGCGCATCCTCTTGGTCGCGGCCGATGACCGCGGACGCCCGCGCCTTGACGCCGCGCTGGCGCGGCTCTTTGAGGAAGGCGTTTCAAGCCTGTTAGTCGAAGGCGGCAGCGCGCTCGCCGGGGCGTTTGCGGACGCCCGCTTGCTCGACAAGGTCACTTGCTTTATCGCGCCGCGCATCATCGGCGGCAGCGAAGCGATCGGCGCCATCGGAGGGCAGGGCGCGGCGGCGCTCAGTGAAACGCTTGATTTGACGGAAGTCGTCATCGAGCGACTCGGCCCCGACATCGCGCTGACCGGCTATGCCGGACGCGCCATCTCGCAGGCGATGGCTGAAGCCCGCGCCGCTCAGCGGCAGGTCACGTCCTGACGCCAAAAACATTGGCGAGCCAGCGCAGCCCATCCGGCGTTCCGCTGGACTCTGGATGAAACAAAACGCCCTCGCACGGATGCGTCCGATGCCGGAAAGCCAGCAGCGCTCCTGCCGGCGTCGTCGCCGTCGCTTCCAAACCGTCGGGCAAGTCTCCAGGGTCGAGACGCGGCAGGCGAGGCGTCCAAGCGCGAAACCGATAGCTGAGGTTGCCGAACGAGAGGCAGCCGTCGTGGCAAACTTCAACCACGCCGGGACTCAGCGGGCGCTCCGCTGGCAGCGTCGCGCCCAGCGCCAGCGCCAGCGCCAGCGCGCCATTGCCGATGCCAATTAGGGCGGTTTGGCCAAGGCGCGCCGCGACGAGCGCGTCCATCGCGGCTTGCTCCGCTGCCGGCGCTCGCCCCGCGACAAAAATGATATGCGTCAGGCTCTCCGCGTCGAATTCCGCCCCGTCGGATGACGCCGCAGGGCGGACTTTCGGCCTCCACCCCAGAGACGCGATCGCATGGGCGACGTTGAACGCGACCGAGCTTTCATCGTCGAAGATGGCAATTGCGGCAGTCATACTTGGTTGGCTATTGCCCCGGACCAATGCCGGCGTCGGAAGCGGTGGCTGGCGGCAACGCCGCGCCTTTACACTGACGAACAACCGACTTGAGGTTTTCGTCCTGGCTCCGCGCCAGCACTTGGTCAAAGACGTGGTTGGCGGTTTCCGCTTGCCCGTCGAGCCGGAGCATGAAGCCGCGGAAAGCGAGCGATGATAGATCGTTCGCGTCGTGGATGACGGCGCGCCGGAAATCCTCTTCCGCTGCGCCATATGCGCGCTGTTCCCAGTGAGCGCGCCCGCGGTAGTTGTAGGCGAAGTTCTTGCAAGCCTCGTCATCGCAAATCCGCGCCGCCTCGGCAAGGTGATTGAGCGCGTCGCTGAACTTTCGCTGATGATAAAGCGCGATGCCCAAGTTCAGATGGGCTTTCCCGAATTCGGGAGCGGCGTCGAGCGCGGCTTGAAAATAACGCTCGGCGGCTAGATAATTCTTCTGCGCGAGCGCCTTGACGCCATTGTCAAACGCCTCCTTGGCTAGATTCGAGGTTGTCGCTGACGATGGGTTATCTGATGGAAGCCGCTTGGGTTGGTCGCTTGGCAAGTCATGGCTTGGCGGCTTCGGGTCGGCGCGGCGCGCTGCTTGTCCGCCGTCCCGCGGCCAGAGGACATACGCGCCAATTGCTCCGGCGCCAATGACAAGAATTGCGACCAAAGCCGCCACGGCCAGGATGACGCCAGCCCGGCCGCCGGATCGAGCCGGCGCCGTCGCCCTGGGCGGCGAAGGGGGAAAATAGGTTGGCCCTGGCGGCTGTCCAAGCTGCGGCGGCATGGACGCGCCGCCGCTCGCAGGCGGCGGCGCGACGGTTGGGAGCGGGGTCGCGCCCCCTGTGGAGACCGACATCGGCGCCGGCGTGGCTGCCTCCGGCGCGACGCCCGACGCCGTGCGATAGGCGTCCTCGCCCGCAAATGATGAAGTCCCCGGCGTCATGGGCGACGTGCGCCCGGCCGCCGCCTGCGCTTGCGTCAGCGCCGGCGTGGCGCTCATCCCCTGCGTGGACGCCTGCCCGGCTTCCAGCTCGTTGATAAAATCGCGGACTGTCGGCGTGCGCTGGTCGCGGCGACGGTTCAGCGCCCGCATCAGCGCGGCCTCCACGCCCGGCGGCGCTGTTACGTTCGGGTTCGTCCTCCGGAGGGGCAGTGGATCCTCGGTGAGCCGCTTGACCATGACCGCCTGCATGTTGTCGCCCGCAAAGGGAAACTGCCCCGTCAACATTTGGTAAATGATGATGGCCAAGCTATAGACGTCCGAGCGCGCATCCAGTCGCTCGCCGGCCAGCTGTTCTGGCGACATGTAAATCGGCGTGCCCACCACCAGCCCGGCTTGCGTCAGGTCTTGCCCCCGCTGGGGCGCGTCGCCGGCGATTTTGGCAATCCCAAAATCGAGAACCTTGACCCAGTCCCCGTCGTCGCGCCGGGCCAGCATGATGTTATCGGGCTTGAGATCGCGGTGAACGATGTTCATGCGATGGGCGGCGTCAAGCGCCGCGCAGGCTTGACGCGCAATGGTCAGCGTTCGCGCCAGCGGCAGCGCGCCTTCGCGGCGGAGCACGGACGACAATGTTTCGCCCTCGACGAACTCCATGGCCAGGTAGTGCAGTCCCTCGTCGTCGCCAAAGTCATAGATCGTGACCGCGTGAGGGTGACTGAAGGCGCTCGACATCTGCGCCTCGCGACTGAAGCGGGCGAGCGCGTCGGGGTCCGAGGCAAAGGACGCGCTCAAAATCTTGATGGCGCAGACGCGATTGACCTTGAGCTGCGCCGCCTTGTAAACCGCGCCCATGCCGCCCTCGCCCAGCTTGCTCAAGATGCGAAAGCGCCCGGCGATGGTCCGCCCAATCAACGGATCGCCCGCCGGCGGCGCAGGCGGAATCATGGCAATGGTTTCACTCATAGAAAAGCGCTCTCTTGATTAAAGCCTAGCGTGACGACTCACGCCTCACTCGCTGGCGCTCGCCGTTGGAAAGCTCCGGCTTGGAAAGCTCCGCCGCAGCGTCTGCCTCGCGCGCCAGAAACGCCTGAAAGCGCTCCCCTTCGGCGTCGCGGTCGTGGAAGTCGCGCAGCGATTGACGAACTACGGCGCGAATGTCATAAATCATCGTCGCCACCACCGCCAACGCCAAAAGCGCGCAGATCATAAGGTAGACCGCCAGTTGGGCTGGCGCGAATGACGAGCGGAACTCGCCAACCCCAAAGCCCGCCATCCCTGTGACGACCAACAACAGCCCGGCGCTCAACAGCCGGCGACCCAGCCGCGCCCGCGCCGCATCGGACGCTTTGCCCGCCAGCCGCGCCGTGACATATCGCTGAATCTCAAGCCATGACAACGGCAGCAGGATAATCCCGACCAAAATGAGCGGAAAGAAACCCATGTCGCGCGCCTCCCACAAGCGAGCCTAACGTTGCTCGACGCTATACAAAGCCTTTCAAGGTGGCAAGCCGGTTGGCCGCCGCCGCCAAGCCGTCGCATAATCCCGCTCAACTTCAGCTCATCTGGGAGATGCCATGACTGTCTCGCGTACTGCCCTCAAAAGCCTTTTGGCGCTTGGAATCGCGGTTGGCGCGGCTTGTCAGCCCGCGCCGACCGCGCCCGCCCCGCCTTCCTCCAAGCCGCCGTCCAGCGCCTCGCCTTCCGTTCCGACGCCAACGCCGGCTCGCGCCAGCAATCCAGCCCCAACTTTCGCGGTTGAAACCTTCAATGCCGGCAAGTTTGATTTGAGCAATCAGCGCGGCAAGGTGGTCGTCGTCAATTTCTGGGCTACGTGGTGTCCGCCGTGCATCGCTGAAATGCCTGGCTTTGACGCGACGTATCGTCGCCTCAAGGCCGATGGCCTGGAAATCGTCGGGCTATCGCTCGATCAGGATGGCCCCGGCGTCGTCAAGGACTTTCTCGCCAAGCGCCCTATCAGCTACCCCATCGCCATGGGCGACAACGCCACCGCGACGCGCTTTAAGATCGGCAACGGCATTCCGTATACCGTTTTCATTGACCGGCAGGGCAACATCCGCGACGCCGTGACCGGCAGCCTGAGCGAAGCCGCTTTCGAGCAAAAAGTTAAGGCATTGCTGGCGGAGCCGGCCTAGCGCCCTGTTGGGCGGGATTTTGCGCTTTGGGCGAGCTTTCCGCGCCGCGGCGCTGAGAGGCGGTCGCGGAGCGTCAGGCGCGACCGCCCGCGAAGCGGACGGTTCCTTCCGAGGCAGCGGGAAGCGCGCTCGCGGCTGACCATATAGCTTTTGCAGAGCAATGCGGCGAAGCCCCCGGCGCGCGACGCTTCGCCACGGCGAAGGCGCGCGAGAGCCCGAAGCGCATTGATCGGTCGCCACCGCGATGGCTGACCGCTGGGCGCTGAGCTTCGCATCGCCGCCGCGCCGGCTTCCGCCACGCTGCGCTTGATGAGGGGCGGAGCAAGTTCGGAAAACGGAAAAAGCTCGCCAAGCCCTGGCCCTTGTTACCAGCGCTTAGGCAAGCCTTTCGCTGGGGCAAGCCTTTCGCTGGGGCAAGCCTTTCGCTGGGGCAAGCCTTTCGCTGGCGAATCAGGGCTTTTCCAATCGAGCGATTCGGCTGCCGCCGGTTCGGTGTCCGAGTTCGCGCTTCTGCCGGCGCCGCGCTCGTCGCTGCTGGCGCGTCGGCCCTGCCAAGGCTTTGATGGCATTTCCTCGGCGCTGCCGAATGGCTGCTCTAACGACCCTGCCTGGCAGGCGAAGCTTGAGCCGCGCGGCAGAACCTGACGCTGCTGAACGCCTTCAGGCGTCGAAGGCGATTGACAACGCCGGGCAGGCGCGAGAGGTCTCGATTCGCGATGCCTCCAGCCCGCGGAATCTCTACAGCGCTCGCAGGGATAAGGGGCTCGACCAGCGATCAACAACGGATCAGCCACGCGTTCGGCGTCTTACCCGCGGGCGGCGACTTTCTCACGGTCGCTGAAACCGCCAGCCGCCGCCGCGCATTGTCCAGCCAGGCGGGGCGGTTGCCTTCAGGCGAGCCATGATTTTGGGGACGTACATTTCGTTGTAGCGCAGCCGCGACAGCGCGTTGGGGCGCGTCGGATCGCCGTTCCAGCAGTGCTCGGCCCGGTCGCCGTAAAGCGTTTCGCCTTCGTACGGCGGATCGGCGGTCGCTTTGAGGAAGTCCTCGACGAGATACACCGCGTTGTTGAGGTAGTAGTTGTCCATATCGCCGCAGTAGATGTGGATTTTTCCGCGGAGCTTCGGTCCGAGCGTCTTCCAGTTGCGGCGCAGAATGTCGCCCAAATCGTAATGCTCGCGCCAGTAGGCGGCTACCGACTTATCAATCGCGCCGGTTCGCTTGTCCCAAATCGGTTTCGGGTAGCCGTCGGGGCCGACCGGCGAATAAACCGCCTGCCAAATGTCCCACTGTCCGCCGGAGCGCGAGTTCGAGCCAAGCGCCAGCTCTCGTTGATTCATCTGCTGGATGGTCGATTGCAGGTGACCAAGGTAATCCCGCTTGCCCGGGCGCGGAACTTTTTTCCACGGCCCATCAAAGTAATAAGCGTTGGCGTCGTCGTAGATATTGACCGTCGTGTACGCGCGAAAGTCTATCGGATCGGGACAGGCCGCGAAGCAGCCGTTGAAATCTTCGGGGTAGAAAATCTGCGCCGCCAGCGCCTCCCAGCCGCCCGTCGAGCCGCCGTACGTAAATCGCGCCCAGCCCTGCCCGATGCAGCGAAAGCGTTTTTCGATTTCGGGGATCAGCTCGCGCATGATGGCGTCGCCGTAAGGCCCGACGTTCGCCGAGTTGACCGCGTAGGAATCATCGTAATACGGGTTGGCGTGCTGAATCTCGACAATGACCAGGCGAGGGAAGTCCGGGCTCGTCCAGGCTTTGTAAAAATCGTAGGCCGCCTGCTGCTGAATGCGGTTGTAGCCAGTCAGCTTGAAGCGCTTGCTGTAGTCGGGCTTGAGGTCAGGGTCGGGGGGCGTTTCGCGAAAGCCGTCAAAGGCGTAGGGAAAGTGCCCGTGAAACACGCAGAGCGGATAGCGCAGATCAGGGTTTTCATCAAAGCCCTCCGGCAGCAAGACGCAAGCGCCAAGCTCCATCGGGCGGCCCCAGAAGGCTGACAGCAACTGGCTGCGGATTGTAAAGCGCTTGATGTATTTCGTGTCCTTGGGCGGCGGAATGGGCGGGATCGCCTGGTCAAGCGAAAACGCGAGCGCGTCGCCCCGGCGCGGATCGAGCGCGACTTCCCGCGGCTGGCTGTAGGCGTTGCCAGGCGCGCGATTCCACTGCTGGCCCTCGCCCCGATCCATCGGCAGCTTGACCACATGGCCGTCGCTGCGGCGGAAGGTCTCATAGCGATGAAATAAAACCTGCGCGCGATAGTTGCCGGGCGGCACATCGGACAGACGCGCGAGCGGATAGCCGTCGGCTTGCAGGTCGAAGGTCACGACCTGTCCGGGCTGAACGTCGTTGACATCCATCCCGAAAACTTGCTGCGTGTCGAGGTCCTCGCTGATTTGAAAGCGCGGCTCGGCGCTGGGGTCTTTTGAGAGAAGAAACAGCAGCCGCCCGTCGCAGGGCGCGCTGAAGCGCGCTTTGGGAAACACAACCTGAATCCTCACGCGCGGCGGCGGTTGTCGCGAGACGCCGAGAACGGCAACGCCGCCCCACAGCGACAGGGCGCAAGCGATGGCGAGCAAGCTTTGGCGCAGTAACATCGGAAGGCGATTCTCCGCAATCTGGTTTCGAGAGGTCTGGCTATCGCCCCGCGCGCGGGCGGCGGGCTTGGGGGGCGGCAGGGCATTCGCCGTCAGACGCGCCAGTTCCGACGCGAGTCGGCGGTCGTCGAGTTGAGCGTCGAGGATAACGTAGGGCTTCGCGCCTGGATACGGGCTGCCCAGCGTTGCCCCGGCGAGCCGCTCCGCCGTGGCCGGCGAGGGCTTCAGAAAGAACTGATTGTCGCAGACGAGGCCGATGACTTTGCCGTCGCAGTAAATGGCGACTTCGCCAAGCATCTTTGTGGCCGCGATGTTTCCGGCGGCGCTGATTTGCTCAACAACGTAAGCGACTCGACAACGTAAGCGACAAAGCTCGCGTCGGATGCCATCCGGCTGCCTCCCTGCCGCGCATTGCGCAAAGAAAAGTGAGCGCGACTGACGCCGCCCCCAGCGTGGGAAGCGCCGTCGCCCCGGGGGCGGTCGCCTTCGCTAGCCGCTTGGAGGCGCGTCGCTTGGCAGCGCCTCCGCCTCGCTATCGGCGATGGCTTCCGGCGCGGCCTGGCTTTGCCGCGCAATCGCGAGATAGGCCGCCAAGTAAAGGGCCAACGCCAGAAGCGTCATCTTGCGCAGCCCGGCGTACATCGAGAGGTATTCAAGGCAGCCGCCAACCACCGCCCCAAGGATATTCGAGCCAAGCGCCGACGAGACATGACTCGCTTGCCGGAGCAGGTTGGAGAGGATGACGCCGGCGAAAAAGACCGGAAGCGCGAAGAGCGCGCCGCCCAAAATCCCGCGCGTCAGCAGCGGAAGCTGGTTGAGCGTTCCGGCGCCCAGATGCCAAATGGCGAGCAGGGAAAGGGCTAGCGGCGCAAACCAAGGGCGCAAGTCCGCATTCGGGCGCGCCATCACGAAAGCGTTCGCGGAAAGGGCCATGACCAGCACGCCCGCGAAAACCGAGGCGTTGACGACCCAAGTGGAGCCAAAAAGCAGGCTTAGCTCCGTCACCATGCGGGTTTCGAGCAACAGAAACGCCGCGCCCATCAAAAACAGCGGCCAGTCAAAGCGCCGGGCGGTCAGCAGATCCTTTCCGAAGACGCGCTGGACGCCACACGCCGCCGTGACCAGCAGCAGCCCAATCACGACCAAGTAGGCGTAAGGGACGGCGCCCGGACGCAAATAAAGAAACGGCCAGTCATCGGTCGGCGTCCGCGCCGCCGGGGCGATGTCGAGCATGCCGACTGGAATCTCGATTGGAAACGCCATTCTGGATTGCACTTTCGCCGGCGTCAGATTTTCGCCCACCAGAAAGGTCACGCCATGATTGTAGCCATGCGCGACAATCACCGGGGCCCGCCCGGTGGCCTCCGTGATGACGTTGTTGAGCCGCTCGACCATCCATCTGCCGGCCGCCACCGAAAACGACACCGACAGCAATCCGCCCGGCGCGACGTGCCGCCACCCCGAACGAATGCCTTCAACCGTGTAGAGATAGTTATCCAGACGCAGGGTTGACATAGCGGAGAACATCGCGTGCGAGTCCACGAGTCCATAGCAGACCACGTCATACTGATCGGCGGTGTTTTGCTCGAAGTAGGCGCGGGCGTCGTTGTTGATGAGTCGAACGCGCGGGTCGGCGTAGGGCTGTTCGGGATGCAACTGGCGTCCCAGGCGCAGAATAACCGGGTCAATCTCAACGCAGGTGACATGCTTGAAGCCCAAGCGCAGGGCCGCGGCCACGTCATTGCCGGCGCCAGCGCCGATCGCCAGCGCGCGCGCTGATCTGTCCGCCACTCGAAAAGGCAGGTTGTAAGCGGCCTGCACCGGCGGGCGAACCGAGTTTTCCCTTCCCGCGGCGACAGCGCGGTCGGAGAGGTTGAGCAGGTATTGGTGAAAGTCGCGGTTGACGCTCAAGCGATACTCCGGCGGCATTCCAGCTTGCGGGGGCAGTTCCGGAAGACCAACGTCCGCCACAACGTCAATCCGGTTGTACGGAGAAAATCGCGCGCCCTGCTGCGACCATCCAGCTAAGGCAATCGCCGCCGCGCCGAACCCAATCCACCATCCGCGATGAATGAGCATCAGCGGGAGGACGCCGACGGCTAGCCAGACCAGCGGCGGCAAGTGAAGCGCCGCAATCGCCGTCATCGCCAAGACGCCCAACAGCGAGCCGAGCAGGTCAACCGCGTAGGCGCGCAACGGCGGCATCCGCTCAAACCACCAGCCGACCGGGATTGCCGCAAATAGGAAAACGGCGGCAATCAGCCAGAACAGACCGAGAACCACGCCCACCGCGAAAAGAAATCCAACGCCCCCCCTGCTGATGTCCGCTCCCCACAAGCTGATGGAGGGGTCAGGAAACCCAAGGTCCATCAGACCGATGCGGTCGGAAAAAGCCAGCAGCGCCGCCAACGCGAAAAGCGTTGGGAAGGTCCACTTGAAAAGCGCCGGATGCTTGCGTCCCAGCGCCACTCCCAGCCCCATCCCCAGAAAAACGGCAATCAGCACGAGGTTGGCAAAATAGGCGAAGATGCGCACCTGCGCGCCAGTCCAGCGGATGAGCGCCAGCTCAAGCGCTAGGATGGCGAAGGTCGCCAAGCCGAGCGTCGCCGGCGACATCCGTCGCGCCCAGTCCGGAATCTGGGTTTGCGCGCCAGTCATGCCAAAACGCCTTTCTCGGCGGCGACCAACAGGCTTGCCGCCGCCTGCGTCAGGTCCGCTCTGAGCTTGCCGCGCGACGCTACTCCAGCGCTGCAAAAACTTCCAGCGCGTAAGCGACTCGCCCAAAGGGCGCGCTCACCTGTACGCCCTGCACCAGATCGCGCGCTTCGGCGAGCATTTCGCGGGCGATGGCGAGGCCTTCGCGCTGCCCGGCTTCCGGAGATGCGTTCGCGCCACGCATGCGCTCCAGGATTTCCGGCGACACCGAGACGCCCGGCACTTCATTGCTCAAAAACTCCGCGTTGCGGTAGCTCGTCAGCGGCCATATCCCGGCGATGATGGGAATCCGGCAATGCTCGATGCGCTTGAGGAAGGCGCGCAGCCTCGCTACGTCGAAGACCGGCTGCGTGATGGCAAACTCCGCGCCCGCCTCGACCTTGTACTCAAACCGGCGAATCTCGTAATCCAGATCAACCGCGCAGGGGTTGACGCCGACGCCGATGAAATACGATGTCGGCTGCCCAATGGCGTTCCCGCCCAGGTCAAGCCCTAGATTGAGCCGCTTGACCATGTTGGTGAGGCCGATGGAGTCGATGTCAAAAACGGCCGTGGCGTCCGGGTAGGGTCCCATCTTGGGCGGGTCGCCGGTGATGATGAGAATGTTCCGTAGCCCCAGCCCGGCCGCGCCCAACAAGTCGGAAGTCATGCCGAGCAGGTTGCGGTCGCGGCAGCAGTAATGCGTCACGGTCTCAATCCCAACCCGCTGCTCGATGATGAGCGAGGTTGCAATCGCGCCCATGCGCGACTGCGCGCGCGGGCCGTCAGGGACGTTGACGGCGTCCACGCCGGCTTCCTTAAGCAGCCGGACGCCTTCCAGCATTTTGGTCGGGTCGCAGCCGCGCGGCGGGACAATCTCGACGCTGGTGACAAACTCGCCCCGCGCGACCTTGCGCGCGAAGCGGGATTTCTCTTCCGGCGGCGTGACGCGCACATCCGGCAGCTTGTCTTCCGCGACGCTGATGACTGGCTCGACGCGCTTGGTCGGCGAAAGCGCCCGGACGGCCGCCGCGAGCGTCTTAATGTGTTCGGGCGTTGTGCCGCAGCAGCCGCCAATCAAGCGCACGCCCGCTTGGATGAGTCGCCGGGCGTATTTCGCCATGTATTCCGGCGAGCACAGGTAAATCTTGCGCCCGTGGAGGTCCTGCGGCATCCCGGCGTTAGGTTGGGCGGAAAGGGGCTTTTCGGTCAGCGCCGCCACGCGCTCGATGGCTTCGAGCATCGGCTTAGGGCCGACGCTACAGTTGAGGCCGATGACATCCGCGCCCCACTCGTCCAGTCGCTTGGCAAAGGTTTCCGAAGCTGTCCCATAGCCGGTGGCGCCGTCTTCGCCAACGGTCATCTGCGCCACCACGGGCGTGTCCGGCGATAGCTCTTTGACGGCGGCGAGCGCCTGTCGAATCTCCGTCAGGTCGGTGAAGGTTTCCAACACGATGAGGTCCACGCCGCCGTCCAGCAGGGCTTCGGCTTGCTCGCGGAAGAAGGCTTTGGCTTCTTCGAAGGAAGTCGGCCCCCACGGCTCGATGCGAATGCCCAGCGGCCCGATGGACCCGGCGACATAGACCTGCGGCCCAACCGCTTCGCGCGCCAGCTTTGCCGCCTTGTAGTTGATTTCCTGGACGCGGTCTTGGAAGCCGTGCGCCTCGAGCTTTGGCCGATTCGCGCCAAAGGTGTTGGTCTGGACGATTTCCGCGCCGGACTTGACATACTCGCGGTGCACTTCCTGGACGAGCGCCGGATTGGAGAGTGAAATCTCGTCGTAGCAACGGTTGACGTAAACGCCCTTGGCGTAGAGCAGAGTTCCCATCGCGCCGTCGAAGACGTGGATGCCGCCGGCGGCGAGGAGTTCGCGGAAAGGCTTGAGGGCTCTCATAGTGGCAACTTGGCTAAGCAGGCATCGGCTTTGGCTCGGGCTGGGAAGCGTGATTGTCAGCGAATGCCGGACACGACGCAACCCGCTAAAGTAGAGATTGGACAGGAGGAGGAGATGCCTGCCCGTTGCGGCGCGCGCTGCATAGGCCGCGCCCGGCGCGCGACGCCGCGAGCGTATCTGCCGCTTATGCGGCCGCTCTCAGGCTGCATTGCCCCTAGCCTAAATCTAACGACGGAGCGCGAGTTGGACGCCGCGCCAGCCGCGGCTTATCCGCCATATCCTCGGCATCCTAGCGGAAAGCGCCCTAGGGCAAGGCTTTAGACGCGGCGCCGGCGCCGAAAGCGCATCGCCCGCCCGGGGCGCGCTCGCCTCGAACAGGTTGGGGGACGAAAAAACAGCGCTGTTTTTTCGAGTTTTTCAAAAGCCAGCTCTAATCCTGCGACGGCTTGGGAGGCTTTTCAGGCGGAGGAAAGAAAATCGGGCAGAGAAGCGAAAGGCTTCCCTGCCCGACGCTCCGCGTCAGATGCAAGGCTTGGCTAGCGCGGCTGGGGCTTCGCCGCGCCGCTTGGCTCGGAAGCCGCCTTCCGATGATGACGCCGCGAATGATGACGCCGCGAATGACGGTGATGCTTCTTCGGGGATTGCGTCGTATTGCTTGCGCTAGAGGCGCCAGCTGCTGGCTTTGGTTGTTGAGCGTTGGCAGGTTCGACGAATCCAAGGGTGGTCAGGCCCAGGGCGAGCGTGGCGAAGAGGGCGATGGCAAGCTTTTTTATCGTCGCGTTCATGGCTGTGGATTCCTTTCAGCAAAAGAGATTGTCGAGAAAGCGCTTCAACCGATGAGGATGAGCGCTTGCCTTAGCTAGGAGCAAACTCAATGCCAAACGCGCCAGGCGCCGGCATTTCTATGTAAATATCTAAAAACAAAAGGATTGTATTTTAGGCGAGGCCATCTTGGGACAGCCTTTCATCTAGCTTGGGGCGCTTTGGCGCGACCGCGATGACCTAAATGCCTCATCGCGGTCGCGGGCGGGCTGTTGGCCGCTTGGGCGGCATCGGGAGCCACGGCTTGGCGTTGCGGACAGCCTGCGAGCAAGCGCCACTTGACGTGCCCTGCGGGAGGCGCTACGCTCGCCGCGGAAAGCCTATTGCCAGAGCGCGTCTACATGTTCCCCCTCAATCAACGCACTCCCGATTGGCGACGCCTCTTCAGCGGCTGCTTTCTCGCATGGCTGTTTTTTGATCTGTGCGTCGTCCATTTGCTCAACCCGCAGTACGCTGCCGCCGAGCTGTTCGGCTGCGCCGTTCCGGCCGTGGTCGCCGCGCCGGGCGCCGAGACGGAGACGACAACGCCCGGCGTCAGGTCTGCGCCCGCCGCCCTCGAGGCCGCGGAGCGGTCGCTGCCTGCGCATTCCTGCTTCTGGAATACCCAATCGCTGCTTGACGCCCCGACCATCGCGCTCCCGCTGCAGCGGTTGGCGCTGGCGGCGACGACGAAGGTCGCCCCCAGCCGTTCGATCTGGTACTTCCGTCTCTTTCCTGGCTCCATCTTTCATCCGCCGCGACTCGCCTGATCGCCGCCGTTGCGTGTCGTCCGACGCCCCCTTGCGGGGAGGCCTGCGGACGCTTCCCATCGACAACGCTCATCGGTCAGGAGTATCGCTATGACGGTTGAAACGCCGCCGGAAAACATTCCGGCATTGGAGGCGACGCCTTCCCCGCCGCCTGATTCGCCGCAGCGACGCGGTCGCGGATGGATCGCTTGGGGGATAACGCTTGGAATGCTGGGCGCGCTGGTCGCCATTGGCGCGCTGTGGCTCAGCGCCCATCGCTCGGCAATCGCGCTGCCACAACCCGCCTCTGCGCCGCCCAAGCCGGCACTCAAGTCGGTCATCGAGCTGGACTCGCTTGATGGCATCACCCTCGAGCCAGCGCGAATACAAAGCTTGACAAGCAGCTTGCGCGTCACGGGAACGGTTGAGTTCAATCCGCAGGCAAGCGTCGTCATCGCGCCGCTGGTGTCAGGACGCGTCACGAAGACGCTTGTCGCGCAGGGCGAGCGCGTCCGCGCCGGGCAGCCGCTCATCGCGTTGGACAGCCCGGAAATCGCCGACCTGCACATTCGGCTGCATGACGCGGAAACCCGCCGTGACATCGCCGCCCGCAATCTTAGGCGCGTTGAGCGCGAGGAAAGCCGCCTGGCCCTGACGCAGGCGCAGGCGCGGTTGACCCAAGCCGAAGCCAACCTCCAACGCCTCAAGCAGTTGTTCGAATCCGGCATCCTCTCGCGGCAAGAGTTGCAGGACGCCGAAACCGCCTATGCGACCGCTAAGGCGGAGTATGATTTTCAACAGGTTGTCGGTCGGGAGCGCGAATTGCGCGAGGCGCGCGAGGCGCTCGAAGTCGCCAACGTCGAAGTCAGGCATATTGAGGATCAACTCAAGGCGTTGGGCGCGCCGCCGACGCCGAATGACGATGACGCCCATCCAACGGCGGAAATCATCCTTACAGCCCCGCTCTCCGGCATCGTCGCCGACCGGATGGCGAATGTCGGCGCGTTCATTCCCGCCGGGACGACATTGCTGACCATTGTGGACTTGCGCGTGATGTGGGTCAGGGCGGCTGTTCCGGAAGCGCAGCTTGGGAGCGTTCGCATCGGGCAGCCGGTTGAAGTTCGCGTTCCAGCGCTAGGGGCGCAGCTCCTGCGCGGGCGCGTCTCCTTCATCGAAACCCAAATCAACGTCGACACCCGCGCGGCGCGGGCGCGCATCGAGGTATTCAACCCTGATGAGCGCCTGCGGGCAGCCATGTTTGCCGAAGTGGATTTTCTGACGCCGGCCGCCGTGCCGCAGCTTGTCGTTCCGGCGTCGGCCGTATACCGGCTCGGCGAGCGGACGGTCGCGTTCGTTGCGGGCGCGTCGCCGCGCGAGTTTCACGTCCGCGAAATCGAGGTCGGCGACACGCGCGGCAACCTAACGCTTGTCCGTCAGGGGCTGTCCATTGGCGAGCGCGTCGTCACGCAAGGCGGGCTGGCCCTCAAAACGCAGCTTGCCAGCTTCGCCGGCGGAGAGGAGTGACGCGCCCGTGCTTGACCGCATCCTGCGATTTTCGGCAATGCATCCGAGCCTCGCTCTGCTGGGCGTTCTGTTGCTGATCCTGGCTGGGCTGAACGCTTTCCGGCAACTGCCAATAGACGCCGTGCCGGATGTCACTAATAACCAAGTGCAGGTGCTGACCTCCTCGCCGGCCCTGACGCCGCTCGAAGTTGAGCGTCAGATCACGTTCCCGATCGAAGCGTCGCTGGCCGGGTTGGCGGGCGTCGAGGAAATCCGCTCGCTGTCAAAGTTTGGACTCTCGTCCGTTACGGTGGTCTTTGACGACGACGTGGATATCTATCGCGCGCGGCAGTTGGTCTTTGAGCGATTGGCCGCCGCCCGCGACCAAATCCCGCCTGGCAGCGGCTCGCCGCTGCTCGGCCCTATCACGACCGGCTTGGGGGAAGTTTACCAGTACGAGTTGCGCGCCGCGCCTGGCAGCGGCCACGACGCCATGAGCCTGCGCGTCATCCAGGATTGGATCGTCCGCCGCCAACTGCTAGGAACGCCAGGCGTCGCCGAGGTCAACAGCTATGGCGGCTTGAGCAAGCAGTATCAAGTCCGCATCGAGCCAGCCAAGCTGCAAGCCTACGGGCTGACGCTCCGCGAAGTGATGGACGCCGTAGCGCGCAACAACGCTAACGCAAGCGGCGGCGCGATTGTCCATGGGGCGGAACAGTACCTGCTGCGCGGGGTGGGATTGGCGCAGTCGGCGGCGGACATCGAGCGGATCGTCATCGCGACCGGGCGCGACGGCGTGCCGGTTTTGGTCCGTGACGTGGGCGAAGTCATCTGCGCGCCGCCGGCGGTTCGCCAGGGCGCGGTGACGGCCGACGGCAACGGCGAAACCGTGTGCGGCATCGCGCTGATGCTTAAGGGGGCGAATGCGCGAACCGTCACGCAAGCCGTCGCCGATCGTCTAGACAAGATCGCCGCCACGCTACCGCCGGGCGTTCACATCGCGCCCTTTTACGATCGCGCCGAGCTAGTCGGTCAAACGATTCGCACCGTGATCCGGAACCTGACCGAAGGCGCGCTCATCGTCATCGGCGTGCTGATGCTGCTGCTGGGACACTGGCCATCGGCATTGCTTGTGGCGACCGTGATTCCGCTCTCAATGCTGGGCGCGGCGGTTGGCATGCAGGCGCTGGGGATTTCAGGCAATTTGATGAGCCTTGGCGCCATTGACTTTGGGCTGATTGTGGATGGCGCGGTCATTCTGACGGAAAACAGCATCCGGCGCATCGCCGAGCGGCAGCATGAGCTTGTCCGCCCGCTGACCGCGGCCGAGCGGCGGGAGGTTGTCGTCGCGGCGTCGAGCGAAGTGCGCCGGGCGACGATGTTTGGGGAAGTCATCATCGCCCTGGTGTACGTCCCGCTGCTCGCGTTGCGCGGCATCGAGGGCAAGATGTTCGCGCCGATGGCGCTGACCGTTATGTGCGCGCTCGGCAGCGCGGCGGTCCTGTCGCTGACCTACGTGCCTGCCATGCTCGTCTTTGCCCTGCGCGGCCAGGTGGCGGAGCGCGAATCGCCACTCATCCGCTGGGCAAAGCGCGGCTACGCGCCCGCATTCGCCTTTGCCCGCCAATATCGGGCGCAAGCGACGGCTGCAGCGTTCGGGCTGATGCTGCTGGCCGGCGCAGCAGCTCTGGCGCTAGGCGCGGAATTCATCCCTCGCCTCGAAGAAGGCTCGCTCGCCATTCAGATGCAGCGCCTCCCCAGCATATCGGTGGCGGAAGCCGTCCGCACAGCGACCGAAGCCGAGCGCGTTCTGCTGACCTTTCCTGAAGTCACGAAAGTCGTGACGAAAAACGGCAGCGCCGAAATCGCCACCGACCCGATGGGCATCGAGCTGGGCGATATGTACATCGGACTGAAGCCGCCAAGCGAATGGCAGACGGCTCGCTCGCGCGAAGGGCTGATCGCCGCCATGAGCGACGCGCTGCGGCGGCGCGTTCCGGAAGCCCGCTTTAGCTTCAGTCAGCCGATCGAGCTGCGCGTGTCGGAACTCATTTCCGGCGCGAAGTCCGATGTCGCCATCAAGGTGTTTGGCGATGATCTGGACGTGTTGCGCGACCAGGCTGAACAGATCGCGCAGGCGCTGACGCAGTTGCCCGGCGCGGCGGATGTCAAGCTTGAAGCCATCGCCGGCGTCCCGCAGGTGCAGGTGTCGCCAAATCGGGCGGCGCTGGCGCGGTACGGGTTGAGCATCGAGGAGATCAACTCGTTCGTGGAGTCGGTCGCGGTCGGGCGCGAAGTTGGCGTTGTTTATGAAAGCGAGCGGCGGTTTCCGTTGGTTGTGCGTCTGGACGCGGCGAGCGGGCGGAGCCTCGAAGCGCTCAAGTCCTTGACGCTTGTGACGCCAACCGGGGCTCGCGTCCCGCTGACGGCTGTCGCCGACGTGGCTGTGACGGAAGGGCCAGCGCAGGTGTCGCGCGAGGGCGGCCGGCGGCGCATGATCGTTGAATGCAACGTCCGCGGGCGCGACATCGGAAGCTTCGTCGCCGAGGCGCAGGCGCATCTCAAGAGGACATTGATCCTGCCGCCTGGCTACAGCGTCGCCTTCGGCGGACAGTTTGAAAACCTGCAACGCGCGACGGCGCGGCTGGCGGTCGTCGTCCCGGTCGCGTTGCTGCTCATTTACGCGCTGCTGTACCTGTCATTTGGCGATGCCCGCGCGGCGGCGCTAGTATTTAGCGGCGTGCCCTTCGCGGCTGTGGGCGGCGTGGCGGCGCTCGCCTTGCGCGGCATGCCGTTTTCCATTTCGGCGGGCGTCGGCTTTATCGCCTTGTTCGGCGTCGCCGTTCTCAACGGGCTCGTCCTGCTGTCCGCCATCCGAGGCCTACGCCGTCAGGGCCTTTCGCTGGAAGCGGCCACGCGGCAGGGAGCGCAGGGGCGCCTGCGGCCGGTGCTGACGACGGCCCTTGTCGCCAGTCTGGGCTTTTTGCCGATGGCAACGGCAACCTCAGCCGGCGCGGAAGTGCAACGACCGCTTGCCACGGTCGTCATCGGCGGGTTAGTGACAGCGACAGTCCTGACGCTGCTGCTGCTGCCAGCGCTCTATGAATGGATGGAGCGGCGGGCGGCGCGCGCGGATGAGGAGGTGTAGCCGCGGATGGCCCAACTGCCGATTTACAGCGATTCCTACCGCCCATCGTCGGGCTGGTCCACGCGACTTGAGGACGTTCAAAAAACGTGGCCGCCCGAAGCCTTGGCCAAGGCTCAAGCGCGGCTGTTGACCAAATGGGCGGAAGGCCTGCGCGCCTATGACCCGCGCCCCGACGACCTTTCGCCGCAGGCGCTAGGGCGCGCCGCGCGCTGGCTATTGGCGCGGGGCGCCGCCAAGCCTGGCGATCAACGGGACGCGCTGACGCTGAGCGACCTGGAAGCAGTCTACCGGGCGCTTGTCGGCGACCCGGAAAGCCGCCCGGTATGGCGCGCCGACGAAGGGCGTCCGCAAGTCGAAACCCACCGCCCCGCATCGCCGGCGGCGCTGCCAATGCTGCTGGAGATGACGCTCGACTGGTTTACGACCGATTCATTCGCCGAGCTGCACCCGATCGAGCAGGCGGGGCTATTCCATTTGCGGATGCTCGACTTACAGCCTTTTGCGGCGCGCAACGAGACGTTGACGCGCCTGCTGGCGAGTTTTTATACGCTGCGCGCCGGGCTGCCGCCGCTCATTCCCCTCGCTGGAGAGGCGGCGGCGTACCAGGACGCCGTCGGGTATGCTTTCCAAATGATTACCCAGCCCAGCGTGGAGCTTTTTGCGCGGTGGCTGCTGGCGACGTATGAGTGGCTTGACGCTGAGCAGGAGGAGATTCGGTGAGATTTTTTCATGTCACGACTGGCGCATTTCAAGCGCACACCTACTTTTTGATATGCGAGCAAACTCGCCAGGCGCTGGTGATTGATCCGGGCGAGGAGTTTGACGTCATCGCCGACGCCATTCGCAAGGAGCGGTTGGAAGTGGCGCGCATCGTCATCTCGCACGCGCACTTGGATCACTTCTGGAGCGCCGGGGCGCTCAGGGCGCTGACGGGCGCGCCGATCCACCTGCATCCGGCGGATGACTTTCTCTACGCGCAGTTGCCGGAGCAAGGCTCCTGGTTTGGCTTTAAGCTGGAGGCGGCGCCGCCGCCGGACGTGTACCTCAAGGACGGCGACACGCTGACATTTGGAAACGAGCGGGTCAGCGTGCGCCACGTGCCCGGGCATTCGCCCGGGCACGTGATGCTTTACAGCGATACCGACGCCTGGGTAGGCGACTGCTTGTTTGCCTCATCGGTTGGCCGCGTGGACCTGCCGGGCGGAGACGGGCCGACCCTCATCAGGTCCATCGAGGAGCGCATCGTAACGCTGGGCGAGCATTACCGCATTTATCCCGGCCATGGACCAGCCACCACGGTGGCGCGTGAGCTGGATGACAATCCGTTTCTGAGCGGCCGCATCCCGGGAATGAGCCGGCGGTGAGCCATCGGTCATCGCCGGGCGCGGCGCGCTAAAACTTCGTGATGCTGATGTCCTCGGCGCGCTCTTCCGGCTTGGTCAAGAAGAAGCCTAGCGCGGAGCCGCCAGCCGCCACGAAGCACACAACCGCAATCCAAAACTTGTAGGTTTCCGTTGATGACGCTTGGCTTATGTAGACCCAAGCCCCAACGATAGCCAAGACAATCGCGATACCGAGCAATCCAATCCGAAGAGGGGACATACGATCAGCCTCCAAGGTGTGACAGGTGGGGGTGGAAGGTGAAGCGGCTGATGCTTCAGCGCGCTGGAATGCAAAGTTAGCGAAGTGTGCGCATTATTACATGCGCAAAGAGCGGCGGACAAGTCCGCGCGGCGACGATTGAAAGAAAGTCGTTGCAATTGGCGGGCGCTGTGCTACTATTGGCGCTTTTCGAGGAAATTATGGCGCCAAGCGCGAAGGAGGTTTGTGCCGGCGTAGCTCAGTTGGTAGAGCAACTGACTTGTAATCAGTAGGTCGCGGGTTCGAGTCCCATCGCCGGCTCTTCAAAACGAAGCTTATTGCAGGGGTGGCCGAGTGGTTAATGGCGGCAGACTGTAAATCTGCTCTCTTCGCGAGTACACAGGTTCGAATCCTGTCCCCTGCACCAGCTTGGCGTTGAGCGGGAGTAACTCAGTGGTAGAGTCACGGCCTTCCAAGCCGTTGGTCGCGAGTTCGAATCTCGTCTCCCGCTCCATCCACGCCCATATAGCTCAGTCGGTAGAGCACTTCCTTGGTAAGGAAGAGGTCACCGGTTCAAGTCCGGTTATGGGCTCTTGCGGCTTTTTCGCGTCGCCCGCCCCCGAAGTCGGCGAGCGATGCGCTACTTTCGCGACAAATCGCGCTATTTATCGAGGTTTTGACATGTCAAAGGAGAAATTCGACCGGAGTAAGACGCACGTCAACATTGGGACGATAGGTCACGTGGATCACGGGAAGACGACGTTGACGGCGGCCATCAC
>NKPT01000271.1 GCA_002254845.1 Chloracidobacterium sp. CP2_5A
GCAGCGGCTGCAGCTGCGCTTCGACGGCGACGCGCTGTGGCTCGAAGGCCGGGAAGTCAGTGCCGAACTGCGGCTCGAAGCGGTCGGCTCGACGGCGTCGCGCATCTCGGCGCTGCCCGAGGTGCGGCAGGCGCTGCACGACCTGCAGCTCGCGTTCCGGCGCCCGCCCGGCCTCGTGGCCGACGGGCGCGACATGGGCACCGTCGTCTTTCCCGACGCGAAGCTCAAGGTGTTTCTGACCGCCAATGCGGCGATGCGCGCAGAGCGCAGATATAAGCAATTGATTTCCAAAGGGATTTCGGCTAACATTGACGATCTTCGTGCGGATCTGGAAGCGCGCGACGCGCGGGACCGCTCGCGCAA
>NKPT01000283.1 GCA_002254845.1 Chloracidobacterium sp. CP2_5A
GCGCGCCCGCCGCGCGATTTCATTCGAACCAGAAAGCCGTGCGTGCGCTTGCGCTTGACGACGGAGGGCTGAAACGTGCGTTTGGTGGCCATCGCAGGTGATCCCGAAGCAGGCCGCGCGCTGGGTCGGCCGGCGCGGCGAAAAGCCGCGTATTAGACGCGACAACGCTTGCAGGCGTCAAACCGAGCCGGTTGTACAACGCTTGTCCACCGCTTGTGCACAGCTTGTTCATCGGGCGGTCAAAATTTTCCTCGCACCAGCGGCAGACCGGCGTTCTTGTGAGCGCACGCTATCGGCGAGTGCATTGCCCTATGCGCATTTCGCGTCGCCTGCCGCGTAGGCGGCCTGTGGATAAC
>NKPT01000101.1 GCA_002254845.1 Chloracidobacterium sp. CP2_5A
ATCCGTCCCGCGCCATCGCGTAATAAACGCGCGCGCCAGCCAGCGTCATGCCATTGACGCAGCCGAACGTCGAGATCATGATGGCGGCGGCCATCAGAGCCTCGGCGCGCGATCCGAGAATAGCGCTCGCCACGGCCGTGCCGACGCGGTCCTGCGGCGCGCCTTGAATCGCTTCGAGCGGCAGGACGCTGAGATAAACGTAATTGGCGGCGACGTAAATCGCCGACACGATCCCGACCCCGAGCGCGAGTGACAGCGGCACGTTTCGGCTGGGGTTCTTCGTTTCGCCCGCGGTGAACGTGACGTTGTTCCAGGCGTCGGAAGAAAACAGCGAACCGACCATGGCGACGCCCACCAGACGAATGACGGCCCATGACCACTCGGCGTTCTCCCACAGACTGCCGAAGTTTCGCGAGACCGCCTCCGCATTGCGGCCGCCGAAAATGCCCAACAGAATCAGTCCGAGCAGCGCCGCGGTCTTGGCGAGCGTGAACACATTCTGCACCGCCGCGCCTTCGCGGACGCCGCGCGAGTTTACCCACGCAAGCAACACCAGCACGGCGATCGCGACGGGCTTTTCTGGCGCGCCCGGCCAGAACACGGCGAGAAACTTGGCGAAAGCGACAGCGACGGCGGCAATCGTTCCCGTCTGAATGATCAGAAACAACGTCCACCC
>NKPT01000083.1 GCA_002254845.1 Chloracidobacterium sp. CP2_5A
CCGGGCGTGGCGTTTGGGGCCGGGTTGCGGGTTCGTGCGGGACTCGCTGCTAAACCCTCACGCCGGGGCGTGGGCGGCCTTCCTGACGGCCTTGTGTGTGGCGTGGCAGAATCGGGCGGCGTGAGCTTCCCCGAACGCAGGGCGGCCCGCTGGCGATGCTGGCGGGCCGTTCTGTTTGGCGTGAATCAGTCGGGGGTTACGACGCGGATGCCTTCGCGGGCGGCGAGTTCAGCCAGCGCCTTCATGTTTGCTTCGGTTTCGCCAAGGCTGCGAACGACTTCGCCCATCGGGTTTGCTTCGGCGGCAGATAGTCCGCCGATGCTCATGGCAAGCGCGTCGGATTCGTTCAACATGCGCTTGGCCCCAAGCTCGTTGCCCTCAAGGCGCAGATACCGGGCTTCCTCGCGCATGTCCATAACGTCCTGCGCCGCGCCGATTTTCCAGCGGGCGTTGCGGTTCAGCATCGAAGGGTCAAGGGCGGCAAGGTCGGCGAGCGTCCAATCCGTCCGGCCTGCGGTGGCTGAACGAAGCGAGCCAAGATTCCGCTGCATCAAAGCTGCCGCCTCGCGCTGGCGTTGAACGTATTCCCGGCCCAGCTTCGCTTGCTCCGCTTCAAACTTGGCGCTCTTTTCCTTCAGCTTCGCCTCTTGTTCCAGCACGGCGAGCTTGGCCTTTTCCGCTTCGAGTGAGTCGGCCCCGTGGCGTTCGCTGGCGAGGTCGTGACGCTGCTTTAACACTTCGAGCATGGCCGTTTCATCGCCATTGATGGCTTTGATTTTGGCGCGCACTTCGAGGTATTCAAGTTCCGCATCAATCGCCTCCTCGGCGAGCTTCAGCTTGTCGGCCTCGGCCTGCGCTTCCTCGGCCATCTTGGCGTCCCATTGCGCGTTCGCCTCGGCAATCAGTTGGGCTTCGCGGGCCTTGTTCGCCACGGCAACCTTTCCGGCAATCATGCCGTCAAAGGTCGCTCCCCCGGTGGCGATAACGCTGATTTCCCCGGCGCTGGCCGCGATGTTCCCAAGCAGGGCGAGGAATTTTCCGCCCCAACCAAGCGCGGTTTCCCAACCGTTTTTGATGTCATCTTTCACTTGGGCGAGCGCGGCCACGTCCTCCGCGTTCAGTTTTTTCGCCTCTGACACAAGCTTGCGGAGTTCGTCGCTGCCCTTTGAGACAGCCGCCGTCATGCTCACGGCGGACTTGCCCATGAGGTCGGTCAAGCCTGCGGAAATCCGCGCCTTGTCACCCGTGGCGGCCAGCGCATCGGCGACACGGTAGAAGATGGCATCCGTGGACAGCCCGGCGAGGTCGGACATTTTGAGTCCGAGGCCCGCGAACGATTCGAGGGCGGCCTTGTTGCCTTCCCGCGCCTGCCCGATTTTGACGTTCAGTTTTTCAAGCGCCTTGCCGAAATCTTCGGCGCTGCTGCCGTTGACATTCATCACGCGGCCCATGCCCTGCAAAAAATCCGTCCCCACGTCCAAGTTTTCGGCGCGGTCTTGGATTTGGTCAAAGTGCTGGATGACGCTGTTGAAAAAACCCATCACGGCCCCGAACGAGAACGCGCCCGCAAGCTGACTCATGGCGCTTGTGCGGAACTGGCGGATTTTTTCATTCATGCCGCGCAGGCCAGCGGCAGCCGGGCCAGCGTTGAAGCCCATTCGGAGGATGATTTCTTCGGAGAACATGGTTCAGTGTTTAATGAGGATGAAACCGACAACGAGCCACACGGCGAGGTCAAAGAGCGCGGACATGAGCCGCACGTTGTCAGGGTAGAGATTGCCGCCCCGGCGCAGATAGTCGCCACGCCACGCGCAAGCCAGCGGCCAGAGAACTAGCCAGAGAACGAACGCAATCAGATGAGCTTCGCGCATGGTAGAGAATGAGGTTTTGAAAAACCCCGCCGGGCCGTTACCAGTCGCCCCGGCGGGGTGCGCTGCTCACCCGAAAACGGCAACGATGTTTTCCAGCCCGTAAGGCACGGGCGAGGATGCGGGCGGTTGTTGGTCGAGGATGGCCCCGGCATTTTTGATGCGCTCACGAATGGCGCGGGCTTTCGCCGTGATGGCTGTTGCGGTGCGCGGGGTGTCGTAACGCGCAAACAGCTTGGCTTCCTCGCCTGCGATTTCTTCGGCGACGATTTCGGCGGCAGCGTCGGCGCATTGCAGTAGGTGCCGCAGGGCCGGTTCAACTTCGTCGGCAAAGACGCGGGCAATGATGCGCTGGCCGCTGATTCGCGAAGCCCGCATGGCGTCGGGGGCGAACCCGGCAAGCTCGCCCCGCAGG
>NKPT01000033.1 GCA_002254845.1 Chloracidobacterium sp. CP2_5A
AACTTGGCGAATCGTAAGACGAACCATCATCGGAAACTCACACAAAGAAGTCGGGAAGGAGTTCAGCGGAAGGGTCAACGGCGTAAGCGGCAAAGTCCGTGACGCCGGCGTTGCGCAATACATCCTCGTCAATGAAAAAGTTGCCGGTGCAGGCGCGGCTCGGCTGCGTCAAGATCGCGTAGGCGGCGTCCGCCATAATGTCCGGCGTTCGGCAGCGGCGAAGGGTCTCGTCGCCGCCAAGCAGGTTTTTGACAGCCGCTGTCGCGATCGCCGTGCGCGGCCAAAGCGCGTTCACCGCCACGCCTTGCCCGCGAAACTCCTCCGCCATCCCCAACACGCACATGCTCATGCCGTATTTCGTCATGGTGTAGGCCACATGCGGCGCAAACCACCGCGCTTCCAGGTTGAGCGGCGGCGAGATATTGAGAATGTGCGGATTTTCCGCCTGGAGCAAGCGCGGCAGGCACGCCTGCGAGCAAACGAACGTGCCGCGGGTATTAATGCGGTGCATCAAGTCGTATCGCTTCAGCGGCGTTTGCAGGGTCGGCGTCAGACTGATGGCGCTCGCGTTGTTGACCAAAATATCAATGCCGCCAAAGGCTTCCACGGCGCGAGCGACGGCGGCGGCGACTTGGACCTCGTCCTGAATATCCACGACGAGCGGCAACGCCCGCCCCCCGGCGGCCTCGATCTCAGCGGCGGCGGTGTAGATCGTGCCGGGCAGCTTCGGGTGCGGCTCGGCGGTCTTGGCCGCGATAACGATGTTGGCGCCGTCGCGCGCCGCCCGCGCCCCAATCGCCAAGCCAATGCCACGACTGGCGCCGGTGATGAAAAGCGTTTTTCCAGCGAGCTTCAAGGATGTCATCAAATCTCCAAACCTTTACCTAGAAATGCCGGCCAGTCGCTCGGCGACCACCGGGCGAAACGGCCTTGTAGCACAAGCAAGCCGGAAAAGGTCATCTTTCAAACGGTGGCGCATGTGATACCATGACTTTTCACGCGTCCCGCATTCGACTTCATGAGCGAAGGGAGGATGTTTTTATGGAAGACATCAGCAAAGTTGCCTGGGCTTGGTTTGGCGTGCTGCTGGCGATCTGCATCATCGGCGCCTTTGGCAACTACATACCGAAGCTGTTTGTCAAAATGCTTATGTTTCTGAGCTGATTTCTCTGGCTCAACAGCCCTCGCGATCGCCATTCACACAGCGGGCAGGCAGCGGCGCGCGGCGCCTAAAACGGTTTGCCCGACAGGCGCGAATTCGGTAGGTTGAAGGCAGGCGGCAAGCGGTCCCCCTGCCTTTTTCTTTTGAAGCGAGTGCGCGTGATGGAAGTCTTTGACCATCCTTGGCGCGCTGCGTCGCTCGCGGGCGCGGCGGACAGCTCGGAGATGCGTCGGCGACTGGTGCATGTGGGCATGGGGCTCTTCGCGCTGGTCGTCGTTTCATTTTGGCAAACGCTCCTGATGGGCTTGTCAGGGCTCGCGCTGGCCTGGGTCTTGCCTAAGTGGATGCCTAGCCTCCTTCGCCCCCACGAGCAGTCCAAAGGGTATTCAGTTGGCGTTATCGCCTATCCGGCCGCTGTCGTGGCGCTCACGCTTTTGTTTCCTGGCGACTTATGGATTGTCGCCGGAGGCTGGGCCATGATGGCCTATGGAGACGGCATGGCGGTTGTCTGCGGGCAGGGCATTCGCGGGCCGCGCCTCTGGTGGAACCCGCGCAAGAGCCTGTTTGGGACGCTGGGATTCATTCTGTTTGGCTGGCTGGGCACGCTTGCGACCGTTCTCGTCGCAGGCGGCCACCCTTTCACGCCATCGGGTCTGGCGTTGGTCATTCTGGTCGCGGCAGTTGTCGCCGCGCTGCTGGAATCGCTGCCCTACGACATTTGCGACAACCCGCTCGTCGCCGGCGCGACCGCCTTGGTTTTGTCTTTGGCGACGCAGATTGACCTGAGCGCCTGGCAGTCGGCTCAGTCCGATGTGGCGGCGCGGACGCCTGTAGCGCTTGGTCTGGCGGCTGTTCTGGCGCTCTTGGCCCGCGCGACCAAATCGGTGGATTGGTCCGGGGCGCTGACTGGCGCGGTCTTCGCCTTCGCCCTGTATGCCGCGCTTGGCGGGCTGGGCGTCGCCGGGCTCATGGCTTTTTTCATGGTCGGCACGGCCGCTTCGAAAATCGGCTACGAAAGAAAGCGGCTCAAAAGAGCGGCTCAGGAAATCCGCACTTGGCGCAACGCGGTGGCGAATGCCGGCGTCGCGGCGCTGTGCGCGCCATTGGTCGTCCTCACGCCGCGCCCCGACCTGTTCGCCGTGGCCGCGCTTGGCTCATTCGCGGCCGCCGCCTCGGACACCGTCGCTGGCGAAATTGGGCGGGCGTATGGCGGCACGCCCTATTCCATCGTCACGCTGCGCCGGACGCGGGTGGGGGACAATGGCGCCGTCTCCCTGGTCGGGCTGGCAGCCGGACTTGTGACCGCGCTTGGCTTTGGCGCGCTGGCCTGCCTTGCCGCCGATCCAAGCCTTCATCGCGCCGTCTGGTGTATCGCCATCGCTGGCATGGCCGGAAACCTGCTTGACAGCCTGCTTGGCGCGACGGCTGAAAATGCCGGCTACCTGGACAACGAAGCCGTCAACTTCGCCTGCACCCTAAGCGGCGCGATGCTTGCCGTTTTCCTGTTTTCGCTGTAGGAGCGCGGGCCCGCCTTTCCCTTGGCAAGCGCGCGCAGAGGCGGCAAAGGGATGACGCTTCTCAAAAGCCAGTATCGGCTGCTTCAGGAGCTAGGCAAGGGGGCGTTTCAGCAGCGCTTACCTGGCGGAAGACGCCCATTCGCCATCCAATCGGCGCTGCGTCATCAAGCGCCTGACGTGGAATCACGATCCGCAAAATGGCGCGCGCCGCGAGCGAGCGATTCAAGCGCGCGGCGGCGCGGCTCGAAACGCTGGGGCGCGGCGCGCGCGCTGAGGGGCGACGGTATCCGTGGGGCGATCAATTCGACCCGCGCTGACTCAACGCCTGGGAAAACAACGTCGGACGGAGTAAAGCCGTCGGGAGCTTCCCTTCCGGCGCGACGCCGGAAGGCGTCCTCGACCTGGCTGGAAACGTCGCCGAGCGGACGGCGTCCGATGACAAGCCTTATCCAGGCAGCGCGGTCAAGCTGATCCCCGGCGGGAAAGTCGCGCGCGGCGGCTTCTCGCTGCCAATGAAATACGCTTCGGCCACGAAGCGAGCCCAAGCCCGCCTAACACGCGCGACCCGGTACAAGGAGTCGCCGCAGGGACGAGACGCCAACATCGGATTTCGCGTTGTCGCAAGCCCTTGAGACCCGTGACCCTTAGCCGGCTCCCCGCAAAGGCGGAGCGCTCACGCCTTTTTAGCGGCGGCTCTGGCGATCTGACGCTTGCTGTTGGCTCTTGCTCTCTTGGCTCTTGGCTGGCTTTCGGCTTTGGCCGCGTCCGCCGGCGCCGCCAGGGCGGCGGCGAACTCTTCCCGTCGCCCCTCAATGTCTTCTTCCGCCGCGGCGGCGGGACGACCCGACGGGATCGCCAAGACGCGCGCGCCATCCACGACTGGCGCCTCCTTCGGAAGAACTTTCCGAATCTTCCGCTGCAAGACGCTGAACACCTTGTTGACGGTTTGGGTGGCGTCCACGGTATCAAAGCCATACTGCCGCGCTAGTTGGTCGAAGGTCGCCAGCAGCCGGGTTTGATACTGCACAAAGCAGTCATACATATCGTCGCCGGGCAGAAAGTCCATTCCCGACTCCCAGTAATCAAAGCCGGTGCTGGCCAGGACGCGCGGGATAAGGTTTGGCAAGTCAATCTTCAGGTAAAAAACCGCGTCCGGCTTGAGCGCGAAGCCATAAACGCTCTGAATCCAGTCGGCGGCAGCGCCGCGCACGATCGCCCGCGCCATGAGCGAATACACGTAGCGGTCGGTCAACACCACAAAGCCCGCCCGCAGCGCCGGAATCATCTGATTTTCCAGCCGGTCAGCCAGATCGGTCGCGTAGAACAGGTCCATCGTCTTCGCCCCGAGCGTATGACCTTCCTTGGCTTTTTTGAGGCCGCGCCCGGCCAGCAGCGAGCGCGTCAGCCCGGTGTCCAGCACGGCGAAGCCGGACGATTCAAGCCAATTCTTGAGCAGCGCGATCTGCGTTGAGCGGCCGACGCCATCCGTTCCCTCCAGGACGATCAAGCGGCCGGGCAGAGTCTTTTCTTGAAAGCCAGACAATCCGGCTCCAAAAAACTGTACTTTGGTCATATCAGTGGCTCCATAAACCGACGCGCGAAGGCATCGCCGCCTTCGGCTACCGCCGCCGGCGCCCCTGACGGAACTGCGGGTCGCGCAAGACGTCCTTCAGATGCGGCTTGACGAGGCTGCGGACAATCCGCTGCTGCTCGGTTATGGGCAGTGTCGCGTCAATCACTGTCAAGTTGTATTCCTCCACCAGTCGGTCGTACTCCTCCAGAATCTTGCCCTGGAAAATCCGAAACGACTCGTAGGGGTCTTCCGACCAGCCCATATCCAGACCGGCCTCGTAATATTTCAACTCCGGGCGCCCAACCAGAATGCGGTCGAGCGCCGTCTCCAACGGCACGCGAAAGTAAAAGCCAATGGTTGGCGGGACGGCGAAGCCGTACACCTTGCGCACCCAATCGCGGTCGTTGCCGCGCGCCGAGTCGCGGGCGAACGCCGTGTAAACGTAGCGGTCGGCCAGCACGATCGCGCCCGCCTTGAGCGGCGGAATAATGTCGCGCTCCGTGCGGTCAGCGAAGTCCGTCGCGTGGATCAGGCTGAAGGTTGTCGGCGAAAGCGCGCGAGTGTCTTTGCCGAGCTTAGTCGTTTTCTTGACGAGCGGCGAGGAGTTCCACGCGCTGAAAAAGACGCAGTACCCTTCCGCCACCAGCCATTTGTGCAGCAAGTCGAGTTGGGTGCTTTTGCCGGAACCGTCAATGCCTTCGACAATAAAAAGCTTTCCGGGGAGACCGGTCGTGAGTCCAGCCTGCATGTCGCGCTCCGCGCTTGAGGGCGGACCGCCGCCCGCTCAAGCCAGGTTCAAGGAAATAGGCTTTCACGTCACGCGCGCCGCCCCCGCGCGGGTGACAATCCGAATTTGCGGATCCTCAATCACAACTTTGCTATACGGCTCGACGGAGCGGGTCAGCCAGACGTTACCGCCAATGACGCTGCCGCGCCCGATGACCGTGTCGCCGCCCAGAATTGTCGCGCCGGCATAAATCACCACGTCATCCTCGATGACCGGATGACGCTTCACATGACGCGCGAGCTGCCCATCGGCGTCCTTTGGGAAGGACAGCGCGCCAAGCGTCACGCCCTGATAGATTTTCACATTGTCGCCAATGACCGTCGTCTCGCCAATGACCACGCCGGTGCCGTGGTCAATGAAGAACCGGCGACCAATCCGCGCGCCCGGATGAATGTCAATGCCAGTGCGCCCATGGACGTATTCCGCCATGATGCGCGGGATGAGCGGCACGCCGCGGGCAAACAGATCATGGGCGATGCGGTGAACCAGAATGGCCTGCACGCAGGGGTAGCTCAAAATCACTTCGTCGCGGTCGTGCGCCGCCGGGTCGCCTAGATAGGCGGCGTCCACATCCTCCGCAAGCAGGTCGCGCAGCGCCGGCAGCCGATCCAGCAGATCCCACACAATCGCCTGGGCTTCCGCCTGACAGTCGGCGCACTCGGCGCAGGCTTCCCTAGGCAGTCGCCGGTCGTGGCAGAGCGCAAGCGCGATTTGCTTCGGCAACTCCTCGGCGATGTCTTCAAGCAGCTCGCGCACCCGTTCCGGCGTCGCCGCCCGCGTCACCGCCCCATAGTAGCCGGGAAAGAGCAGCTCGCGAAAGTCAAGCAGAGTTTTGATGATGGCGTCCCGCGACGGCAGCGCGCCCTGGTCGTGCCGAAGGGCTGACGAAGCGGCGTACGACCGCGCGATGGCTTGAGCGGCTTGGTTCAGGCGGGGATGCATGGGCGAGCGCGAAAACTTCGGACCAGCGCGAGCGCAATATCAGCTTGCCGGCAGACTCTAAAACAGAGCAGCCTTCGGCGCGAAATATTTCTCCGCGATATTTCTCCGCGCCAACGACCCGCTTGCGCGAAGCGGGCGACCGGACGACAATCCAGCGTCAGCTTTTTCATATTTTTCTCAAGGGGTATCATCTATGTCCGCGCCCAAGGAAGCGACACTGCAGCGCGCTCCGCTCGCCGTCGTGGATTTCGACCACGTTGAGTTTTACGTCGGCAACGCCAAGCAGGCGGCGCATTTCTACCGAACCGCCTTTGGCTTTGACATCGTGGCCTATCGCGGCCCGGAAACCGGCGTCCGCGACCGCGTTTCCTACGCGCTTCAGCACGACGCTATTCGCTTGGTCGTCACTGGCGCGCTGACGGCCGACCATCCCATTGCCGAGCACGTTCGCCGCCATGGCGACGGCGCGCATGCCGTCGCGTTTCGCTCGACGGACGTCACCGCCGATTTCGAGCGAGCCGTCGCGCGCGGCGCGCAAGCGGTCAGCGAGCCGGTCACGCTGAGCGACGCCCAGGGCGCGGTTCAGGTGGCTGAAATCGCCGCCTACGGCGACACCATTCACCGCTTTGTCGGCCGCGACGGCTACGGCGGCGCATTTCTTCCCGGCTTCGAGCCGCGCTCGATCAAGGCCGCTCAAACCGGATTCCTCCATCGCATTGATCATGTCGTGGCCAACGTCGGCTGGAATGAAATGGAGACTTGGGTGAAGTTTTACGAAGACGTCTTTGGCTTCTTCCAGTTTCGGCACTTCGACGAGAATGACATTTCGACGGAATACACGGCGCTGCGCTCAAAGGTGATGGCAAGCCCAAGCCTGGCTATCAAGCTCCCGATCAACGAGCCGGCCGAGGGCAAGAAGCGCTCGCAGATCGAGGAGTACGTGGACTTTTACGGCTCGCCCGGCGTGCAGCACATCGCCATCGCCGCGCCGGACATCATTCAGGCGGTATCGCGGCTCCGAGCCAACGGCGTGGAGCTTCAGAGCGTTCCCGCCAGCTACTACGACGCCGTGACCGAGCGGGTCGGCGACATCGCGGAAGACCTGTCCGCGCTTCGCGACCTCAATATCCTCGTTGATCGGGACGACCAAGGCTACCTGCTGCAAATCTTCACCAAGCCGCTTCAGGATCGGCCGACGGTGTTTTTTGAGATTATTCAGCGCAAGGGCAGCGAAAGCTTTGGCAAGGGTAACTTCAAGGCGCTGTTTGAGGCGATTGAAAGGGACCAGGCCGCGCGCGGAACCTTGTAAAGCGGGCGACAAAGCGGCGCTCTGGCGGGCGCGAGCGCCGCCGCGCCGGCCCGGCTGGCTTGCCAGCGCCCCGTGGGTGAGGCCATGCATGATTTGCTAACCGAGTTTGAACGCGAGGAAATCGTTTTCGAGCGCCTTGACGCCTGGGCGCAAGCGTCGCCCGACGCGGTTTACCTTTATGACGGCGAAGGCGACCGCGAGCTTACCTTCGGATACGTTTCGGAAGCGACGGACTGGATCGCTGGCCATTTGGCGCGCCTCGGCGTGACGCCCGGACAGCGCATCTCCGCGCTGACGCCAAATTCGCTTATCGCCGCGCTTGCCATGTTTGGCATTTGGAAGGCGGGCGGGGTGTTTTGCCCGATTAACTATACGTTCGCCGGCAAGCTGCTGGCCTACACGCTCAACGATACGCAGCCGGCCTGGCTGCTGGTTGACCGCCAGATGACGCCGCGGCTCGCGGAAATTGTCGGCGACCTTGCCTGCCCGCCCCGCGTCATTGTCTATGACGCGCCGGAGGGCGCGCCGGACTTCATCCGCCCTGCGGATCGCCTGCCCCTGCCTGATGTCTTCCGCCCGATTGACTGGATGGAGCTGCTTTCGCCCGCGCCGCGCCCCAACTTCACGGCGACGTTTAGCGACCCGGCAAGCGTTGTTTACACCTCTGGCACAACCGGGCCGTCGAAGGGCGTTGTTCTGCCTTTCCGCTGCCTGAACCAGTACTGCTTTCTGGCGCGCAAGCTGCTGACCCGCGACGATGTCATTTACTGCGACTTGCCGCTATATCACATCGCGGGCGCGTTCGCGCTCGTGGCGCGGGCGGCGTGGGTCGGGTGCGAGGTTGCTGTCTGGAATCGCTTTAGCCCGCAGGATTTTTGGAGGCGGATTGCCAAACGGGGCGCGACAACCGCCATTTTGCTCGATGTCATGACGCCGTGGCTGATGAAAGCGCCGCCGAGCGAGCGCGATCGCCAGACGACGCTTGCCAAGGTGCATTTGCAGCCGCTGCCGCTCAATCACCAGGAAATCGCGCGCCGCTTCGGGTTCGACATCGTCACGACCGGCTTTGGGCAAACGGAGTCGGGGCTGGGGCTGTGCCTGGCGATTGAAGAAATGCCGGACGGCGAGGGCACGCCGGCCGAGTATTGGAAAGGCGCGACGCGCGACCACCTACGGCAAGTCGCGGCGCAGTTCGGCATTCCCGTGGCGAGCGGCGAGTCAGTCGCGACCAAGGGCGCGATGGGCCGGCCGATGCCCTTTCACGAGGTTGCCATCCTCAACGAGCGAGGCTATCCCTGCGCGCCGGGCGAGGTGGGCGAGCTCTGCTTTCGCCCCAAAATTCCAGGGCTATTGTTTGACGGCTACTTGGGCAAGCCGGAAGCGACGCTCAAGGCCTTTCGCCATCTCTGGTTCCACACTGGCGACGCGGCTTACGCGGACGAAAACGGCGACTACTTTTTCGTTGACCGGCTCGGCGACCGACTGCGGCGGCGCGGCGAGAACTTTTCCAGCTACATTGTCGAGGACCTCCTGTATCAACTTCCCGAAATCGCCCTGTGCGCCGTTTTTCCCATTCCCGGCGCGGAGAGCGATGAGGACGACATCGTGGCGTTTGTTGTCCCGAAAGCCGACGCGGCGCTGACGGAAGCGGCGGTTTTCGAGTGGGCCGAACGGCATCTGCCAAAGTACATGCAGCCGCGGCATGTCCGGGTTGTCGCCGAGCTGCCGCGCACGCTGACCAACAAGGTTGAGAAATACAAGCTCCGCGCCCAAGTCCTGCGCGAGCTGGGAGCGACCGAAAGTCGCGCCTGAAGGCTGTTTGACCGGAAAAGCTTTTTGACTCGCAGGCAACCTATGCTACGAACTGACCGCGCCAAGCGTGACCTTGCCAAGGGAGCGACCTTATGCCGCAATCGGATGTCATTGATTACCGCATCGTGGGGGACGATTTACAAGGCGTCATTATCTCGCTTGACCCAAACGAGCAGGTGCTGGCTGAAGCCGGCGTGATGCTTTACATGACCAATGGCATTCAGATGCAGACCGCCATGGCCACGGATAGCTCGAAAGGCTTTTTTGGCAATCTGGCCAAAGCTGTCGGGCGCGTGTTTTCCGGCGCGGGATTCTTTATCACGACGTTTACCAACTATGGCCAGTCCCGCGCCGACGTGGCGTTTGCCGCGCCTTATCCGGGCAAGATCATCCCGATTGACTTGGCTAAGTTCGGCGGCGAGGTTCTGTGCCAGAAGGATTCGTTTCTCTGCGCCGCCCGCGGCACCGACATTAGCGTCGGCTTTCAGCAGCGGCTCGGCGCGGGCTTTTTCGGCGGCGAGGGCTTTATCTTGCAGCGGTTGCAGGGCGACGGGCTGGCCTTCATTCATGCCGGCGGCGCGGTGATGTCGCATACCCTCCAGCCGGGCGAGACGCTGCGCGTGGACACCGGCTGCGTGGTGGCGTTCCAGCCTTCAGTGCAGTTCAATGTCCAGTTCGTGGGCGGCTTCAAAAACGCCTTATTTGGGGGCGAAGGCTTGTTTTTGGCGTCGTTGACAGGGCCGGGCTACGTCCTGCTCCAAACGCTGCCCTTCAGCCGGCTCGTGGGGCGCATCAGCGCGACTCTGCCGCGCGCGAGCTCCGGCGGCAGCTTCTTTGGCGACGACAGCTAGCGCGCGGCTCGCCCGGACGCGGCGGCGCTTTCCCGGACGCGGCGTCCCGAGCGCTTGCGCCGCTGCGTCCGGGGCGGCGGCGCGGATGCCTCGGCGGACTGTCGGGCCGGCAGGCTGAGAGCGTCAAACGCGGCCGGCAGGAGCGCGCCAAGCGGCCATTCAGCCGTTGCACCCTGCCAGCCAACGCTAATGACGCGAATATCGCCGCAAAACTCCCACAGGATTTGCCGACAAGCGCCGCAGGGCGGCGTCGGCGTCGCGGCCTCCGTCGCGATGATGACGGCCCGGAACGCTCGCTCGCCCTCGGAAAGCGCCTTGAAGAGCGCCACGCGCTCGGCGCAAACCGTCAGCCCAAACGAGGCGTTCTCAATGTTGCAGCCCGTGTAAAAGCGCCCGGAGCGCGTTTGCACAACCGCCCCGACCGAAAACTGCGAATATGGCGCGTAGGCATGGCGCCGCGCCGCTTGCGCGGCGGCGACGAGCGCCTCGTCGCTCAGGGCGGCCGTAGCGCTTGGCTCGACTGGTTGGGGCTGGGTCATGGCTTTGGACGCTGCAACTTGCTGGCAATGACTTCGCGCACGGCGCGGGCCGCTTCAGCCGCGACTTCCTTGAGGTCCCGGTCGCCGGCGGAGAAACGCATCGGCGGATGGAAATGGACGGCGATCTTACTCGGCCGCGGCAGCTTGCGATACATGCTCCACGCTTCAAACCCGCCATTGAGCGTCACTGGCACAATGGGAACGCCCATCTTGACGGCAATCCGAAAGGCCCCGGCTTTGAATTCCTGCAAGTCGCCGTGCGGCGTCCGGCCGCCTTCGGGAAAAATCATGACAACTTGACCGGCCCGAATGAGGTCTTGCGTCACCTTGAGCGCGCTTTTGTCAAACGGCTTGTCGTGGTCAACCGGAAAGCATTGAAAGTATCGCAAAAAAGGGCGCAGATACGCGACGCGAAAAACGCGGCTCCAGGTCATAAAATGAATTGGCCGCCGAATCGGCAATCCAATCCAGAACGGGTCGGCGTAAGCCTGATGATTCGGCGCCAGCACCACAGGCCCGCTTTTAGGCACCTGCTCGACGCCGGCGTAGGACATCCGAAAGAAGGGGTGGAGCGCTAAGCGCAGCGCCGGACGCGTCACGTAAACAATGGTGCGCTGGTGGAGATTCATCGCTTGTTCAAGGCTCAAGGGTCTCGCGCTGTCCGTCAAGCCATGCGCAACGCCCTCGCCAAACCTGACGAGGGCGTTGGAAGCGTTATCGTTGTTGAGAGCGTTATCGAGCGGGATAGCCAAGCGGATTCGCGCCCCTGCCGGCTATTCGCCCCGAACGCCCAGCGCCCGCGCAATGTTGAGTCGCCCGCCCGTCGCCAATCGCCCGTCAAGCGCGGCGACCGGCGCGACGGAACGCAGCAATCGCCCCTTGAGCTGCTTGACCGGCAGCGCCGGGTTGCGCGCCAGAACCAGCGCCGCCGCGCCCGCGACGTAGGGCGTGGCCATCGAAGTGCCCGAAAAATGCTTGTAGCCCTGCCCGAAAACGCTCACCGGAACCGCGCTATACACATCTACGCCCGGCGCGGCCAAGTGAACCGTTTTCTTGCCATAGCAGGAAAACGGCGCCAGCTTGTCATCCGGGGACAGGGCGGCGACCGACAGCACGTTGGCGACGGCGTAAGAGGCCGGATAGTGCGGCAGGCGATCATTATCCGTGCCTGAGTTCCCTGCGGCGGCGACGAAGAGCATGTCGTTGGCGTTGGCCGCTCGGATGGCGTCCTCTAGCGCCCGCGAATAGCCGCCGCCGCCCCAGCTATTTGACAGGACGCGCACATTGACGCCGCGCTGCTTCATGGCAATCGCGTAGTCAATACACTCCAGCGCGTCGTTGAGCGTGCCGCGCCCGTTGGCGTCGAGGAACTTGAGCGCCATGATGCGCGCGTCCCAGTTAACGCCGGCAATCCCCGCGCTGTTGTCGCCCTTCGCGCCGATGACGCCCGCGCAGTGCGTGCCGTGACCATTGTCGTCCATGGGGTTGCCGCTATTGCCGACCGCATTGTAGCCGTAATAGTCGTCCACGATGCCGTTGCCATCATCGTCAATCCCATTGTCGGGGATTTCGCCCTCGTTGACCCACATATTGTCGGCTAGGTCCTCATGCGCGTAGTCAACGCCGGTATCAATCACGGCGACCACCACGTCGCGGCTGCCCGTCGTGACATCCCAGGCGGCGAGGACGGCGGCGTCCACGCCAGGCGTGCCCCGCTGCCCGCCCTTGATCGGCTGCCCGTCGTTGAAGTGTCCCCATTGCTCGGCGAAGTCGGGGTCGTTGGGGCGCGTGTCGCCGATTTTGTACACGTAGTTCGGCTCGACGTACTCCACGCTCGGATGCTTCCGCAGCCGCTCCAGAAAGGCGTCCGTGGCGCCGGCGTCACTTTCCGGGCACATCCCAAAGGCCAACAACGGCAGGTTGGGATAGCGGCGGGGGCGGCGCACACTCATTTGCTCCAGCATCTGGGCGATGACGCTTGGCTTGGCTGTTCGCTTGTATTTGACGATGAAGCCGTAACTTTCAGGTCGCTCCGCAACCGTCGTCGGAGCGACGGCAAGGCGCTTACTCGGCTCGACTCTGACTTGGCAAAATTTCGACGCGCGGGGCTTTGGAGCCGGGAGGCGGCGCATGAAGCCAATCCCGCCGGCGGCCGCGATGACCGCGCAGCCAAGCGTCAAATGCTTGAGTGTGGATGAACGCATAATCTGATCTCCCGTGGCGGAATGGCAGCCGGCGGCATCGAACGCAGCCTGTCAAGGTAGAAAAAAACCTACACCGTCGTCGGCGAGACGGCAAGTCGACGACACGCGCCGTCGAGCGCGCGCCAGATGCCGCGCTTTAAGCGCCCGCGCCTCAAACGCCGCGCGCGTCAGCCGGCCAGATAAGCTTATGCAGCTGCGCTTGAAAGCGGACTTGAAGGCCATCCGCGAGGATGCGCTCGACAATCGGCCGGCGCTCGACGCCGAAAACCGTCGAGAATAACACGCTGGCTCGCTGCTCCAGCCGATAGATGCGCAGAATTTCGCGCGCCCAAAAGTAATCGGCCATATCGGCCAGGACAAACTTGACCTCGTCCCGGCGCGTCACGTAATCCAGATTCGACCACAGGTTTTTTTCCGCCATGCCGCTTCCCGGACACTTGATGTCAAGAATCTTGATGATGCGCGGATCGAGGCCCGAGACATCGCGATGGCCGCCGGTCTCGATGAGCACCGTGTAGCCTTCCTCCAGCAAGCAGTCGGCAAGCGCGTGAATATCCTTCTGAAGCAACGGCTCGCCGCCGGTCAGCTCCACGAGGCGCGTGGGATAAGCGCGCAGGCGCTCGACAATCTCCTCAACGGACAGGTGTGTCCCGCCGGTGAAGGTATATTCCGAGTCGCACCACGCGCAGCGCAGGTCGCAGCCGGTTGTTCGCACAAAGGCGCAGGGTAGCCCCGCGTAACTTGATTCCCCCTGGATACTGAAGAAAATTTCGGTAATGCGCATGGGGAAGATAGCTCGCTTCGGACGCGAAACTCGCTAGGGTGAAACGTTACGTCGCCAGTATCGTTTCACGGATTCAGCGCCCTGAAATGTACGCCAGCATGCCCCGCAGGTGCGCCAACCCCATCATCCACCGAAAGCCGACGGCATGCTTGATGGCAGCCACGGCCAGGCGCAGAATTTCCTCCGTCGAGCGCCGCCGGCGGTTGGACGCTTCATCGCACAGAATCGCGCCGAGGCTATCCGCTAGCCCGATGGCGACAAACAGCGTTAGCAAGGCGGCGAGTTCATCAAACGCGAACCCGCCGGCGATAGCGGCGACATCCACCAGAATGACCGCCAGCCACTCCCAGATCGGCGCGAAGATCGCAGCCACGATAAAAACCGGCAGCGCCAGCCGCGCGCGCCAGTCGCCCTGCCCGCCAAAGGTCAGCCCCAAGTGGCGAACCATCACGCCAAAGGCTTCCCGCGCCGCGATGGCCCGGGTGACCATCGCCTCGTCAAGCGAGGGCAGCGGCGGGACGCGAGCGATGACTTCCGGCAGGAAGAGCACGCGCCGGGTTTCCTCGCTCTTGCGGACGGCATAGGCCGTCAGCAGGAGGTCCAGCGTGTCGGTGGCGTATCCGGCGCGGTAGCCGCCAGCCGCCACAATCTCAGTTTTCTTGAGCAATGACACCACGCCCGGCAGCAGCGCCAGGTTGCCGACGCCGGCGCGCAGCAGCCACTGTGCATGAAAGAGCGCGGCGCGGTCAATCCGCTGTAGATCGTCCAGCGGACGCTCGGTCGTCGCCGCGCTCACCAGCCGCTGGGTCGCTCCATAAGCGGGCGCGACACCGTCGGCGGAAAGGCGGATGTCCGAGCCGCTTGGCGTCGAGGCGTCGCCGGGGAATTCGGCCAGGCAGCTCGCCGCGACGGTGTGCGTCACGTTTTCGATGAACCCGCGGGCCAGCTCGATAAGGGCGTCCGGATCCAGCAGAACTTGCGTGTCGAGGGCGCAGATGAGCGGATAGCGCGACAGATTCAGCCCGCAGTTGAGCGAGTCCTCGCGCCCGGTTTCCGGCTTCGCCACGACGGTGAGCGCGGCGTGCCGAGCCGAGGCGTAGAGCGTCGGCTCAGCGCGCATCGGGACGCTTCGCTGAATGATGCGCGAAGTCGGATGGAGCATAAACGCTTCCTGCAAGCAGACGTGCGTGCCATCCGCCACGCCATCGTTCACGACAATGACCTCAAAGCGCGGATAGTCGAGCGCCAGCAGTCGGTCTACGGTTTCGACGACTCGCTCGCGCCCGCCGCGCACCCACATCACAATCGAAATCGGGCGAATGCGCTCCGAGTTTGGCAGCATCCACTCCATTTCCACGGCGCGCCGCTTCCGGCGCCGCCGAATTTCAATAAGCGAGCCGCCCATAGACGCCAAGCGCAGCAGCGCGGCCGTCAAGACCGCCAGAGTCAGCGCCGACGCGGCGCTCTTGAAGCCAAGCTGCAACTCGAAGCCAATGCCGCCGGGCGCGGCGACGATGAAAAAGACCAGAAGCGGGACAATCCACCAGGCAGCGAGGAGAATGGCGAGCGCACGCCCAAAGGCTGTTGGCGCGGTCGCCGAGGTGACATTGGAGCGCGGGGCGGAAGGCGGAAGAGGCGCGTCAAAAATCACGAGGCGACCCCCGCTGGCGGAGGAAAGGCTTGCCCAACAGCTTCCTCGCTGACTTGCCAAAGCCGCTTTTGCGCGGCCCGGTCGGCGGCGGCCGCGCTGGTTGGCGACTCGCGGCGGCGCTCGAAGTATTTTCCGCTCGTCCTTTCCAGCTCCGGGGCGGTCGCCAGGTGTAGCGATGTCTCCGCGCCGCGCGCCGGAGAGATGCCGAAGGCCCGCTTGAGCGCGGTCGCCGTCAGTCGGAACCAGCCAGTCGTGTTGTCAGCAAAGCTTGAGGCCACGCCGCCGGGATGCAAGCTGTTGGACGTTACGCCCGCGCCCTCTAATCGCTGGGCCAGCTCGCGGCTGAATAAGATGTTCATAAGCTTCGACTGCCCATAGGCCCTCATCGCGGCATAGGGCTTCCGCTCAAACTGCATATCGTCAAAATCCACGCCGGAGACAAAGCGGTGGGCGGCGGAGCTGACGCTGACAATCCGCGCCGGCGCGCTTGCCACGAGCAAATCGAGCAGCAAGTTGGTCAAGAGGAAGTACGACAGGTGGTTGAGCGCGAACGTCTGCTCAAAGCCGTCGGGCGTGACGCGGCGCGTATCGAAAATCGCGCCAACGTTGTTGACGAGCACATCCAGCCGGGGCTGCGCGGCGCGAAACTCGGCGGCGACGCGCCGAATGTCATCCAGCCGCGACAGATCAGCCGTCAAGGCGGCGATGTCGGCGTTTCCCGTGTCCGCCCGCAGCTCTTCGACAACCTGCTCGCACTTTTGGCGGTCGCGCCCGACAAAGACAACGGCAAAGCCCGCGCGCGCCAGCCCGCGCGCGGTTTCCTTGCCAATGCCGGCTGTCCCCCCGGTCACAAGCGCCACGCGTTTCATGTTGTTGGTTGATGCCAGCAAAGTCATCGCGGCTAGGTTAGCCAATGCCCCCTAGGCATCGTCAATGTTTCTGTGTTCAGCTTGGTCTGGTAAAGAGAGCGAAAACTCCCAGAAGCGCCGAAACTCGCTATGCGTTTGGTCATTCGCCCGTTTGCCATTGAACTCAAGGAGCCGTTCGCGCTCTCAGTCGGCAGCCGGACGAGCACGCCGGCTGTTCTTGCGGAGCTCCATCACGCCGGACTCGTCGGCTACGGCGAAGTCGCCTTGCCGCCTTACTTGGGCTGGACGCAAGCCGCCGTTTGCCAAGCGCTGGAGCGGGTGGTCTGGCCGGATGACCCCGACCCGCTCAACCTGGACGCGCTGCTGACCGCCGCGGCCAGCGCGCTCGGCGACCTGCCGCCCGCGTTGGCCGCGCTGGACATCGCGCTGCATGACCTGTTTGGCAAGATTCTTGGGCAACCGCTTTATGCGCTCTGGGGCCTTGATCTCGCCCGGATTCCGCCAACGTCGCTCACGCTAAGTCTCGCCGCGCCGGAGGCGATCCAGCGCAAGGCGCGACAAGCGACCGAGTATGAGATCATCAAGCTCAAGCTGGGCGGGCCTGACGACCGAGCGCTGGTGGCCGCCGCGCGCGAGGCGACCGACCGACCGCTTTCGGTGGACGCTAACCAGGGCTGGCGCGACCGCGCGGCGGCGCTTGACTTCATTCACTGGCTGGCTGAGCGAAACGTCCTGTTCGTGGAGCAACCCTTCCCGGCGCGTCGCCTGGATGATCATGCTTGGCTCGCCGAGCGCAGCCCGCTGCCCATCATCGGCGATGAAGCCATTCGCGGGATGGCGGACGTGATCGCGGCCCGCGGCGTCTATCATGGCGTCAACATCAAGCTGGCGAAGTGCGGCGGGTTGCGCGCCGCCCGCGCGATGTTGACCGTGGCGCGCGCGCTGGGCCTCAAAACCTTGATTGGCTGTATGACCGAAACTTCCTGCGCCGTGTCGGCGGCGGCGCATCTTTCGCCCCTGGCCGACTGGGCTGACTTGGACGGGGCGGCGCTCATCGCCAATGACCCCTTCACAGGCGCGCAGCTCATCGCGGGACGCCTGACGCCGCGGCCCGCGCCGGGCATCGGCGTTGAGCCAAGGGCGCCCGCCTGAAACGCTCAGGACGGCTCGACAGGACGCGCCAGCGCGCGAAGGGCGTCCACCTCGATCTCCGACTCGACGCGCAGGGCTTCCCCGCTGACGCGCTGTCCCGCGAGCGACCAGCGCTCGCCGGCTTCATAGTCGCGCAGGTCGCCGACATCCATCACGCGCCCGCGAATGGCATCCGCCGGCAGCGGATGCCGGCCCGGAATGTCAACGGCAATGTCGGCGACAATCGAAGGGATGCCTTCGCCAAAATCGAGCGTCGCGTCCTCGAAGATCAGGTCATAGAAGTTACGGGTGTTGCTGGGCAGCGATTCATACGCTGAGGCTTCCAGCTCGTCGAATTCGTCGCCGGCAATCGCGTGAAGCGCGCCAAGCAACATCATGGCGTTGAGCTTGCGCAGGTAGGCCTTGCCTGGGTCGTTTCGCCAGCCGCCTGACTCGACCAGGACGACGCTCGTTCCCCAGCCCTGCATGGCGTCGCCAAAGCTGCGCGGCTCGTAGGCGTCGTCAAAGCGCGCCATATATCCGGCAATATAGGGAGCGAGAAGGCTGACCAGCGCCGCCGCCAGCCGCTTGGCCCGCCGCCGGGCGACATTGTCCTTGCCGGAAGCGTCATGCGCCGGGGCCAGAAACGCCATCGCCGTCAGCCGCCGACTGTCCCCCACCGTGTAGCGCGGGTTTTGATCGTGCAGGTTGAAAGCGTAATCCGGGACGAAATCATCATGCGTCCGCTTGAGAATCCGGGCTTCCGGCGCGCGCAGATAGCGAGCGTCGCGGTTGAGGTCGATGCCCTGCGCGGTGCGGCGCTGGAAGGCTTCCGCGCCGTCCGGGTTGAGCATCGGGATGATGCACGCCTGCGTTTCCTTAAGGATGGTCGCCAGCGCGGGGTGCTGTCCGAAAGCGGCGAGCGCCGCCAGCAGGTCGAGCGCGGCCAGGGTTGCCGTCGGCTCATCGCCGTGCATTTGCGTCCACATCAGAATGCGCCGCCGGCCCTCGCCAAACGTCACGCGATGGATGGGTCGCCCGGCGGCGGACTTGCCGGCGAAGGTCACTTTGATTCGCTCGTCGCGCGCGGCGAGCTCCGCCAGATGCGTCGCCAGCTCGCTCGCCGTCAAGCGAGGCGTCGCCTCGCGAACGGCGTAGCGGTCATAATGGGCGCCAAGAAACTCCACTAGGGCGTGGGTCGCCGCAGATAAGCCCGACATGGCAGGCGCGCTCCTGTCTCTCGCGACCTATCGCTCAGACATGGGGATGTATTCGGCCTTTTCCGCGCCGGTGTAAAGCGCCAGCGGGCGAATGAGCCGGTTGTCGCGCAACTGCTCAATGGTATGCGCCACCCAGCCTGAAATGCGGCTGCACGCGAAAATCGGCGTGAACAAATCCGCCGGGATGTTGAGCGTGTAAAAGACCGGGGCCGAGAAGAAATCCACGTTCGGGTAGAGCTTCTTTCGGGCGAAGACAAGCTGCTCAATGCGCTCGGCCATTTCGTACCACTTGGTATTGCCGACATCCTCGCCAAGCTGCTTGGCAAACTTGCGCAACACGGTCGCGCGCGGGTCCATGGCGCGATAGACCCGGTGGCCGAAGCCCATGACTTTCTTCTTGTTGGCGAACAGGTTATCCACATAGGCCTCGACCCTATCCAGCTCGCCAATTTCGAGCAGCATTTCCAGCACCCGCTGATTGGCCCCGCCGTGGAGCGAGCCGGCTAGCGCGCCAATCGCGCCAGTCGCGGCGGCATGAACGTCGGAAAGCGTGGAGGCGATCACCCGCGCCGCAAAGGTGGAAGCGTTCAGCTCATGGTCGGCATGCAGGATAAGACACACGTCAAAGACGCGCGCGCTCGACGGATGCGGCTTCTCGCCGGTCAGCCCGTAGAGGAAGCTTTCCGCCATCGTCAGCGACGGGTCGGGGGCGACCGGCTCCAGCCCGCGCCGAATCCGGTCATAGGCGGTTGTCAGCGTGGTCATTTGCCCTAGAAGCCGCACCGCCTTGCGGATGTTGGCAGCGTCGCTGTTGTCGTGGCCGTCCGGATCGTAGGCTGAGAGCGCAGAAGTCGCCGTCCGCAGCGCCTCCATAGGCGTCGCGGTCGGCGGCAACGCGCGGAGCAGCGCGTAGATTTCCGCCGGCACGCCGCGCTCTGCCTGCACCTGCTTGATGAACGCCTCCAGCTCGGACTGTTTAGGCAAGTTGCCGAAGAGCAGAAAGTAGGCCGTTTCTTCAAACGTCGAGCGCTCGGCCAAGTCCTGAATATCAATCCCGCGGTACGCTAGACGACCGGCCGCGCCATCGATGAAGCAAATGGAAGATTGCGCCGCCAACACGCCCTCCAGACCTTTGACAAAATCCTCGTGCGCCATGTCCGCTCCTTATGGAGAGTGAGATAGTAGTCCGCGCGGCTGAACGCCGCTATGTCTCGCAACTCAACCCGACCGAAGGGGGAGATTTGAACTTATTGATTCCGGTGGCGGGCCGATGCTGAAGTGTGCGAACCATAACAAAGGCCCATGCAGGCGGTCAACGCGCCGGCCGGCGGGCGGCGCGCAACTGTCCAGCCAACAGCTCATCGGGGCGGGCCGTCGCCGTGCCGAGCTTGCCGACGACCACCCCGGCGGCGCGATTGGCAAGCGCCGCGGCTTGGCGCAGCGGCAGCCCAACGCTCAGGCCCAGCGTCAGCGTCGCCAGCACGGTGTCGCCCGCCCCGGTGACATCATAGACCTCGCGCGCCGCGGCCGGAATGTGGCGCAGGCGGCCGCCGGTCGCTTCGTAGAGCGTCATGCCGGCTTCGCCGCGCGTCACGAGGATATGGGCGTCGCCGAGCATCGCCGACAGACGCCGACAAACCCCGCCGAGCGAAGCGTCATCCGTGATGGGCATCTGGGCGACGGCGGCGGCTTCGTGGTGATTGGGCGTGACCACGGTCACGGGCTGGTAGCGAGCGAAGCGCGCGGGCTTGGGGTCGAGCGCGACTGGCAGTCCGCGCCGGCGCGCCGCCGCGAGCGCCTGCCGGAGAACGCGCGGCGTCAGAGCGCCTTTGTCATAATCTGAAACGGCGACCGCCGCGACTTGCGGAAGCCAGTCCTCGACTTTGGCGACAATCGCGGCTTCAACGGATTCAGGGATGGGCTGCCGGGATTCGCGGTCAAAGCGGGCCATCTGGTGAGCGTTGACCATGACGCGCGTTTTGCGCGTGGTCGGGCGGCCGGCGTCCGTGACCAGCCCGTGCCATTCGAGGTGCCACCGCAGCATGGCGTCGCGCAGGTGTTCGGCGGCCAGGTCGTCCCCAACGACGCCGACGACAAGCGGCACGCCGCCGAGCGCGCGGATATTGGCGGCGACATTGGCCGCGCCGCCCAAAACGTAGCTTTCACGCTCAATTTCAACCACTGGAACGGGCGCTTCGGGGGCGATGCGGCGGGCGCTGCCCCAAAAGAATTCGTCGAGCATGACATCGCCCAACACAAGGATGCGCTGTCCGGCCATGGCGGCGACAGCTTGTTCGCGTTCACGCTGGTTCATTTGGATGGCGCGCCTTGGGCGCGCAGCCTTGAGCCGGCGACCTGGCGCTGGCGGAGTTGGCAAACCTGAAAAACGCCGGGCGCGGCCGTCATTTCCCGGGGCGGCCAAGTCTGATGAAGTCGGCAAAGCGTCGTCAACCGCGCGCGGGATGCGATCGAGCCGCTTTGGCCATGGCCTAGCCGGCGGCTCCCCGCGCCTTTTGCAGGTCAAATCTATGGCTGGGTCGAAGCGCGGACGTTAGGAACGGTCGTTCCTCCGCCGCTCGCCGGGCAAGCCTTTGCCGCAGCGGGCCGACCTGCTCAAATCACTCCAAAGATTCGTTTCCGGCCGAGCCCTCGATGACCGCCACGGATTCCTGGCTTTCATCACGCGATTTTTCCTGTGCAAACCCTCGTTGAAGCTCGTATCAACCCGAATCCTTCCGCCACGCCCGCCCTTCCGCCAGGCGCGCAGGCGCTCCGGCTTCAGGGTGACGCTGACACTTCCGTCGCTCGGCGAGTCAGCGGCAACGGAACGGACCGACTTGCGACGAAGCGCCGGTCAAGCGCGCCGCTCGGCCGTCAGCGCTTTTTTCCACTCAGGCTGCCTCCGTTGGACGCGTCACCGCCGCCACAGCCACAGCGCGCCCAGCGCCAGAAAGACGCCCGCCAACCCCAGCGCCGCCCGATATTCGCGGTGGCGCAGGTAAAGCCGCGCGTCAAATCCATCGCGCCACGCCGCCCCAAGGCGACGCCAACTCGGCCAAAACAACGGCGTCCGGGCGGCGTACGCCGGGTAGTCTTCCGGGAAAAGCCGGCGCAGGTGAGCCTCCTCAGCGCGCATCACAGGCCAGTAAACGCCGACAAACAGCGCGCCGGTCAGCAGCGCCAGCGGCCACGGCGCGGCCGCCGTCAGACATCCGACCGTCATCAGCCAACTCCCCAAATACAGCGGATTGCGCGTCAAGCGGTAAGGCCCCTGCACAGTTAGTTTCTCATCCTTACGTAAATGCCCGGTCGCCCAGGCGCGCAGCGCCGCGCCCGCGCCGCCAATCAGCGCGCCGACGGCCATCCAGGCGGGCGACGGCCGCGCCGTGACGAGAAACCCCGCCGCGACGACAAATCCCAGCGGCACGCGCGCCCGCTGCGCCCACGACCGCGCCCGCAACCGCCAAGTCGCCTCCTGCGCCATGGTCGTTGGGGGGGGCTACGCGACGCCGCAGGCGCGACGCGCAGCGTCAATCGTCGCCATGGCTTCCCGCCGCGCGCGGGCCGCGCCGGCGCGCAGCACGTCTTCAAGGTCGTCGGGCCGCGCCAAAAGCTCGCGGTAGCGCTCGCGCGCCGGGCCGAACCGCTCCTGCAGCTTGACCAGCAACGCCTTCTTCGCCTCGCCGTAGCCGTACCCGCCCGCGCGAAAAGCCTCCGCCATCGCCGTCGTCTCTTCGGGCGACGCCGCCAAGGCGTAAAGCTGAAAAATCGCGTTCTTGGTCGGATCCTTCGGCGCCGCGACCGGGGCGGAGTCGGTCACAATGCCCATAACGGCTTTCTTGAGCGCCGCGTCGGTGGCGAACAGCTCAATCGTGTTGCCATAGGATTTGCTCATCTTCTGCCCGTCCGTGCCGGGCACGACGCTCGCCTCCTCGCTAACGCGCGCCTCCGGCAATACAAAGACCTCGCCGTAGGCGTGGTTGAAGTAGCCCGCCATATCGCGCGTCATTTCGACGTGCTGGGCTTGGTCGGCCCCGACCGGCACGACGTTCGAGCGGTAGGCCAGAATGTCCGCCGCCATCAGCACCGGGTAGTAAAACAGCCCGACCTTGGCGGGGATGCCGCGCGCGACTTTGTCCTTGTAAGCATGCGCTCGCTCCAGCAAGCCCATCCCCGTCACCGTCGCCAGCAGCCATGCGAGCTCGTGGAGTTCGGGAATGTCCGACTGCCGAAACAGCGCGGCGCGCTGCGGGTCAAGTCCCAGCGCCAGATAGGTCGCGGCGACGTCGCGCGTCAATTCGCGCAGCCGAGCCGCGTCGTTGAGCGTCGTCAGCGCATGGTAGTTGGCGATGAAGTAGAACGCCTCGCCCTCGCTCTGGAGCGCAATGTGCTGCGCAATCGCGCCAAAGTAGTTGCCAAGGTGTAGCTTGCCGGAAGGCTGGATGCCGGAAAGAAAACGAATCGCTTGTGTCATCGGGTTAGTCTTGGCTTAGCTCTATTGATTTGGCAAGCGCGCCCGTCCGCGGTCCGACAGGCAGACCCGGAGACTGCGCAAGTCAACCGCCTGCGATTCAGGCCAAGCCGTCTCCAGCTTGTGTTTTTATCGTATCTTTAGGTCGCTTCCACGAAATCGAGCGCCTTGCCGTGAGATTCTTCCAGGAGCGCCAGCGCCAGGTAGGCCAGCAACGTACAGCCAACGCCGACGACCAAGGCGCTGTAAAGCAACCCCAGCGCCGTGTGATGCGCGAGCCACTGAAGCGCCAGCGTCAGCGGCACAACCGACGCCCGGACGAAGTTCGGCGCGCTGGTGGCGACTGTGGCGCGCAAGTTCGTGCCGAACTGCTCGGCGGCGATAGTAATGAACACTGCCCAGTAGCCGGCCGCGACGCCCAGCGCGAAGCACAGCGCGTAAAAATACGCCTGCGACGCGCCGCGCGAGGCGACGTAGACGCACGTCAGCGCCAGCGTCAGCGTCTGGAAAGCGAACACCACCCGCTTGCGGCTCTGAAAATACTGGCTCAACAGCCCGCTGGCCAAATCTCCGACGACCAGCCCGGCGTAGGCGTACTTGATGGCGTCACCCGCCGTCACGCCTGGAATGCCAAGCTCGCGCGACAGTTCCGGCGACAGCGTAATCAAAATCCCAATGGCGAACCACAGCGGCACGCCGATCAAAATCGAGCAAAAAAAGCGCCGGAAGCGGTCGGCGCTGGTGAATAGCGCGAAGAAGTCGCCGCGCGACACCCCTTGCCGCTCAAGGGCGTGAAACATTTTGGATTCGAGCAGCGTGGCGCGCATCGCCAGCAGGAGAAAGCCCAGCATGCCGCCGGTCATGTAGGCGACCTGCCACGAAAAGTGCTTGCCGACCGTCGCGGCGACCACCGCGCCGGAAACGCCGACGCCGGCGACAATCGCCGTGCCGTAGCCGCGCAGCTCCTTCGGCAAGCTTTCGCTTACGAGCGTCACCGCCGCGCCAAGCTCGCCGGCCAGCCCGACGCCCGCCAAAAAGCGCAACGCGACGTAGAGCTGAAACGGCGTCATGCCCCCCGGCAGCAGCCCCGCCAGCTCAAGGATGAAGGCGTTCGCGAAGTTGGCGACCGAGTAGAGCAAAATCGAGCCAAACAGCACCGAGCGCCGCCCGCGCTTGTCGCCCAGCACGCCCCACAGCACGCCGCCGATGAGCAGCCCGATCATCTGTACGTCGAGCAGGAGAATGCCGTCGTCGAGGAGGCGCTGGCCGCTGAGGCCGAGCGCCTGCAAGCTCGGCACGCGAACGATGCCGAACAACAGCAAGTCGTAAATGTCCACGAAGTAGCCCAGCGCCGAGATGATGACCGTCGCCGAACAGAGCGGCGCGAAGCGTTCGGGAATGAGAGCGCGCATAGAAACCGGCAAGTCGCGGGCAGTTGAAGCTTGGCGTTCGCCAAGCATAGCCGAAACGCGGCGTCCGGCGCACCGGAAGGTTTGGGACGACCCGCCGTCCTCGACAACCTGAAAAGCGCGGAGGCGACGCTACGGCGAGAAGGGCTCTAAAAAAGCGACGCTTTCCGCGATGGCATTCGCAAGCGCGGCTTCCTGCGCCGGAAAGACGGTTCGCAAGTCAAGCAATGCGCGCCCGGCGGCGGCGCGCGCGACGACTGGCGGCGACGCCCCCCGCAACCGCGCCGCCAGGTCGTCGGAGGAGCCGGTCGGCGGCGTCAGCGCGATGAGCGTCGTTGGCAGCTCGACGTTTGGCGCGCAGCCGCCGCCGATGACCGACGCGCCCGGCGCGAGTTCAATGCGGCAGCGTTCTGGCGGAACGCGCCGCCGCAGCCGCCGCGCCAGGCGCTGCGCCCGCCGCTTGAGAGTCAGCGGGGACGCCCGCAGCATCGCCAGCGTCGGTATGGCCGCCCAATCGCCCGCCCGGCACAGACGCAAGACGGCTTCCAGCGCGGCGTAGGTCAGCTTGTCCACGCGGAGCATCCGCATGAGCGGCCGCCGCCGGATGTGCTCGATCACGTCGCGGCGCCCGGCGATGACGCCCGCCTGCGGGCCGCCGAGGAGCTTGTCGGCGCTGAACGTCACCACGTCCGCGCCGTCGGCGAGCGACCGCGCCGGGAGCGGCTCGTCGCGCAGGCCGTCGGCCGTCAAGTCAACCAGCAGTCCGCTTCCAATGTCGTCAAACAGGATGAGCCCGTGTCGCTTGGCGAGTTCGGCCAACTCGGCGACGGTCGGACGCGCCGTGAAGCCAGTCATCCGAAAGTTCGACTGGTGAATGCGGACGATGAGGCGCGCGTCGGGCGTCAGCGCCGCTTCGTAGTCGGCCAACCGCGTGCGGTTGGTGGTCCCGACTTCGCGCAGCGCAACGCCGCTTTGCGCCATAATGTCGGGGATGCGAAACCCGCCGCCAATTTCTACCAGCTCGCCGCGCGAGATGAGCGCCGCCCCGCCCCGCCCAAGCGCGTCGAGAACGAGCCAGACGGCCGCCGCGCAGTTGTTGACGACGACCGCCGCCTCGCAGCCGAGCAGCTCTCGCCAGAGAGCCTCGCCATGCGCGTCGCGCCGCCCGCGGCGGCCGGTCGTCAGATCGTATTCGAGATTGGCGTAGCCGCCGGCGATTTCCACAACGGCCTGGAGCGCCGGCGGCGGCAGCGGCGCCCGCCCTAGGTTGGTGTGGAGGATGACGCCGGTCGCGTTGATGACCGGACGCAGCGACCGCGTTTCAAATAACCGCTGTCGCGCCGCCGCGCAGAGCCGCTCCAAGATTCGCTCGGACGGACACGACACGGCGGGGCTTTGAAGCAGTTCGGCGCGGCGCTGAGCGATGGCGGCGCGGGCCGCCGCGCGGCGTTCAACTGGCGTATACGCCTGCGCCGTCGGGTCGGCGTCCAGCGCCTGCGCCAGACGCTCCACTGACGGCAAGCGGCGCAGTTCCTCCGGCCGCATCTCAGTCCCGCGGGGCGACGACGACGTTGCGGAGCGTTCCGATGCGCTCAATCGTGATCGCCACTTCGTCGCCGGGCTGGAGAAAAACGGGCGGGCGGCGAAAAACGCCGACCCCGCCAGGCGTGCCGGTGGAAATGACGTCGCCCGGCTCAAGCGTCATCGCCTGCGATAAAAACCAGATCAGGTAGGGAATATCGAAAATCATCTCGCGCGTATTCGACGCCTGCATGACGCGCCCGTTGAGCGTGAGGCTGATGTCCAGCGCAGGCGGGTCAGGAACGGCGTCGGCCGTTACAAGCCACGGCCCCATCGGCGCGAAGGTGTCGCAGGATTTCGCCCGCGTAAACTGCTTGTCCTGGCGCTGCATGTCGCGGGCGCTGACGTCGTTGAGGATGGCGTAGCCGCCGACGTAAGCGGAGGCGTCCTCCCGCGCGACCCGGCGAGCCGTTTTGCCGATGACGACGGCCAACTCGGCTTCGTAGTCCACTTCGCGGCTGGTGGGCGGCAAAACGATGGGACTGCCGTGACCCGTCACGGCGCTGGCGTACTTGGCGAACGTCACCGGCTCGGTCGGCGCGGCTTTGCCCTGCTCGGCGGCGTGATCGCGGTAGTTCAGCCCAACGGCGATAATCTTGCCCGGCCGCGGCACGGGCGGCAGGAACTCGACCGCGTCAAGCGATATCGCGCCGCCGCGCCGCGCCTTTTCCGCCACATCCGCAAAGAGCGCCGCCCGCGCCATGGCGTCGAGGGCGAACGCATCCTTTGGCTCAGCGAGGGCGTGGCTCAGCTCAATGGCGACCTCATCCACAATGGCGGCCGTGAAGGTTTTGGACTGGTAGCGCAAAAGAGCGAGACGCATAGGGCTTGCAGCGGTTCAATGCGCGGGAGCGATTGTGTGAGCGCAGCCTACCATAGCCCTGACGGCTTGGCGGAAAAAAAGGGTCTTCCGCGCCGGCGCTACCTGGCGCGCGCAAAGCCAGCCGCCAAGCCGCGGCGAAGGTCGCGCGGTCGAAGATCAGAACGAACGCCATAGGAGCCGCAGGGCAATTCAGCGTCCCCGCAAAACCCTGCGACGGGATACAGATAGGTCACGCCCGCCAGCGACTTCCTTTCAAGGCGAACATTGATCGGGCGAACGTCCATCTCGCTTTTGACCACAAGGTGGAATGGCAGCGTCGGCGGCGGAAGCAGCCACTTGGGGACGGAATTATCAGGCGCGTTCAGCAATCCGGCCGCGGCATAGGACTCAATCGCCATTTCCGTCGCATCCTTCGCGCATCCGGTCGCCGCAATGCAGCTTGCCAGAACAACCGCCGTCGTCAACGGCGCCCAAGTCGGTTGAGGCGCGAAAAAACGCCTGCGGCTCAGCGCCTTTCCAAGGAAAAAAGCCAGGAGTCCGGCGCTGGTCACAAAGCCTGCGATCAGAATTCCCGTGGACCATCGAAATGGAAGAAACCTGAGCGCGATAAGCAACAAGAAAATGGATGCAAGGCTGGCGCTAAAGCGATCGCGCAAGAAGCGCTCGCCTTGGTCTGCGCGAGCATGCAGAAGCAAGGCCAGCAAAAGGCTTGTTCCAATATGTAAGTAGCCAAGACCGTAGCGAGCGTCGGGCGCTGAAGCGAGAACAAAAACATTGCCAATCAGCCCAACGGCGGCAACCAATAGAATCGCCCCTTTAACGCTTCGGATAAATATGAGAAAGCCTGCGCTAGCAAGGTTAATTACTGAGAAAAAAATAAAGTATGTCTGATTCCGTAGCCACCGCCAGCCCATTTCCGACCAACTCGTCGGCACGCTTGAGTTGCCGTCAGGGTAGAAGCCCAGCGCGACCGTCAGCGCGGGGAGCTTCGCCTTGTCTTCCGCCGTGGCAGGATCAACGGCCCAGCCGACTTGAAGATCAAAAAGCGTCAGAGGGTAAAACGCATAGCCGCTTGAGATAAACTGAACTGCAAAGAAAGGTCCGGCATAAAGCGCCAGAACAAACGCAAGAAAAGCTAGCGAGCGCGCTGAGTCGCGCCGTCGCCAAGCTTCTGCAAGCGCTACAATCGCGGCTAGCGGGGCCGTGAAAAGCTTAAGGCTGACCGCTCCAGCCACGCACAGTAAAGCGGGATGAAACCCTCGGTCGCCGCGCTCGCTGTCGGCTGAGCCTGCAAGCAAAAGCCAGCAAGTCATGACAACAACGAAGACGACAATAATATCCGGCGAGGGCGAAAAGACAATTTGGCTATAGCTTCTAAGACAAATGCTCAGATAGACAAGCGAGGCAACGCCAAGAAACCAGTCGGAGAGCCTCATTGTTCCGCGCGTCAGTCGCCAGCCGACCAGCATGAAGTTCAAGCCAAACAGCGTGCAGGCAAAGCCATTCGCTAGCGCGTAAACGCGCCCTCGCGCCAACCCGGCGTCAAACGCGGCGGTCAGGGTATGCCAGGCGGTTGTGAGCGCAAGGTGTGGCTCTAGGAGCGCAAGTCCGCACACCGTGCCATACTCGCTGAACCACCGGACGCGCGGGATATGGTAAATCCGCGCATCTTCCAGAAGCGTTCCGCGCAAGACAAGCCAAGCCAGCGACAGGGCCAGCAGCCCGCCGCCTGCCAGGATAGGCCAACGCGCGAAGGTCCAGCATTCGCGAGCGGCGCGCCGCGCTTTCAGCAAGACCAGCGCCGGCAGCGACAGCCCAAGCGCCGTCAGGGCGCACCAGCGGGGGCGCAAGGGCAGGATGAGCGATAAGGCGAGAAAAGCGTTGGTGAGCGTGAGCAAGCCAATCCACGCCATGGCGAGGCAGCGGTCGGCGGGTCGCTCGAAAGCGTCAAGTTGGCTGAAAAACGTCAGAGCCGACGCGCCAACCGCGAGGCACAGGGCGAGCAAGACCGCCCAGGCGGCCAAATAAAAAATCATGTCTGGCTTGGCTCAGCGTTTCGGACTAGCCCTGCGCAAGCTCGGCGGCTTTTGCCGTTTTTCCGGTAGAGCGAAACGGGCAGCGGCGTCACTTCAGGCTTTAGCTGTGGTGGGTCGTGTAGGGCTCGAACCTACGACCCGCTGATTAAGAGTCAGCTGCTCTACCAACTGAGCTAACGACCCACAGGCGACTAAGCTGTAGCTAGGCTGTATAAGCCGGACGGCGAGCGCTTGTCAAGCCCGATGATTTTCACTCGGTTGCCGGCGGCGACAGCGGCGACCACGCCTGCCAAGCCTCTTCAAGCGACTGCCCAAGCCAACTCAGCCCAACCTTCGTCGCATGCCAGGGATCAGGCATGGCGAGCAAATAGACCAGCCGGCGCGTGACATAGCCCGCGATGCCGTCAAAAGCCAGTCCAAGAATGTTGGCGGCAGCCGCGCCGCGCCCCAGCGTCATCATTTCGCCAAGCGGCTCGTAATGATACTCCCGCGACGGCTCGCCACGCAGGGCGGCGGCAATGTTGCGAGCGACGATCAGCGCCTGCCGGACGGCAACTTGCGCCGTCGCCGGCGCGGCGACGCTCGCGGCAATGTCGCCCAGCGCGTAAACGCCCGGAAAACCGGGAACCTCAAGCGTCCGACCAACCGGAATCCGCCCGCGCCGGTCGCGTACAAAGGGAAAATCCGCCAACACTGGCGCGGGACGGCTGCCGGCCGTCCAAACGATGGCGTCAGCGGCAACCCGAGCGCCGTTTTCCAGCTCAACCCCAGCGGCGGAACAGCCCGCGACGCCGACCCCCAGGTGCAGCTCGACGCCGCGCCGCGCCAACTCGCGGCGCGCTAGATGACGAAGCGCCGAGGCGTACTGCGGGAGAATTTCCGGGAGACGATCGATCAAATGGAGCTGCGCCCGCGCCGGCGGCAATCCCGCCCGCCGCAACTCAGCATGCAGCCGATCCGCCATTACGGCCGCCAGCTCAACGCCGCTTGGGCCCGCGCCAACGATGGCGAACGAAACGGTCTCGCCGGGCGCGGCGGCGGCGCGCTGCGCCGCGTCAATCAGTGACGCCTTTAGCGCGCGCGCGTCAGCCAGCGACCGGAACGGGCGAGCATGCGATCTGACGCCGGGCAAGCCAAAATCGTCGCTTACGCTGCCAAGCGCCAGCACGACAGTGTCAGCTTCAAGGACGAGGTCGCCGTCGGCTTGACGGACGAGCACCGCACGGCGACCCGCGTGAAACTCGCCTCCCGCGACTTCCCCGCAAACAAATCGACAGCTGCCCGGCAAAACCTCGGCGAAAGACGGGGCGATCTGCCAGGCGGCGACTTCATCAGTCAGAATTTCATAGAGGAGCGGAAGGAAGAGAAACGCTGGAGCGCGATTGACCAAGGTTACGCCCGCTGAGCGCGTCACGCCAAGCGCGTCGAGCGCCCGCGCCAGATACAAGCCGCCGAATCCGCCTCCCAAAATCAAAACTCGATGCTTTCCCATGCTGATACATTCGAAGCGAACAGATGGGCGGGGATGGAGCGGCCGCTGGGGAAGCCGCACGGGTTCCCCCAGCGATATATTTGAGGAGCGGCAGGCTAAGCCCAGCGGGGCGCGCGCTAGCGCGACTCCTTTTCGCCGCGCATGAAGCGCGCAAGCTCGCCGAGGCTGGTCATGGTCTCGCTGTTGAGGTAGTTGCTCACGTCTTCAGGGTCGTTTTCCTTGCCGACCGCGCGCGCCGACAGGCCGATCTTTCGATTGGATTCATCAAGCTTGAGAATTTTGAATGGCAGCGATTGCCCAACTGAAACAACCGATTCCGCGCGGTCAACGCGCTGATCGGAAAGCTCTGAAATATGGCACAGCCCCTCGATGCCTTCCTCAAGCTCCACGAACACTCCGAAGCCCGCAATGCGAACCACCTTGCCGGTCACGACATCGCCTAGCCGATGCTGCTGGAAGAAGCGCTCCCAGGCATTCGGCTCAAGGTCCTTGATAGACAAGCTGAGCCGCCGGTTGACCGTGTCAATGCTCGTGATGATGGCCTCGATGGATTGCCCCTTCTTCAAAACATCCGAAGGATGCTTGACGCGCTTTGTCCAGGAAAGATCGGAAACGTGAATCAGCCCGTCTATGCCGTCCTCGATTTCCACAAAAGCCCCGAAGTCGGTTAGGTTGCGCACCTTGCCGGACACGCGCGAGCCAACGGAGTACCGCTGCGCGACGGAATCCCAAGGGTTGGGCTGGATCTGCTTCATCCCAAGACTGATGCGGCGATTGACCGGATCCACTTCCAGAATCATCGCCTCGACCTCATCGCCAACCGACACCAGCTTTGAAGGATGCTTGATACGCTTCGACCAGGTCATTTCCGAGACGTGAACGAGACCCTCGATGCCATCCTCAAGCTCGACAAAGGCGCCATAGTCGGTCACTGAAACCACTCGCCCCTTGACGATGTCGTCCCGGCGGAAGCGCTCGGCGACAGTATCCCACGGATCGGGAAGAAGCTGCTTATACCCCAGACTGACCCGCTCGCGCTCGCGATCAAACTTAAGCACCTTGACTTGAACCGTGTCCCCCACGCTGAACAAATCAGAGGGCTTCGGCAACCGCCCCCACGACATGTCCGTTACATGCAAAAGGCCGTCAATCCCGCCCAGATCGATGAACGCGCCGTAATCGGTAAGATTTTTCACTTGGCCGGAAACGATGACATTCTCGTCAAGCAGGCGCAGGGTTTCGGCTTTCCGGGCCGTTGTCTCTTCCTCAAGCAGGACCTTGCGCGACAAAACAATGTTGTTGCGCTTTTTATTGAGCTTCAGAATGCGGCAGACGATTTCGCGCCCCAGGAGCGCGTCCAGATTGCGCAGCGGGCGAATGTCAGCTTGGCTGCCCGGCAAAAAGGCCATGATGCCGCCCAAGTCCACTTGAAGCCCGCCCTTCGTGCGCTCGACAATCTTGCCGGACACCGTCTGGTTTTCCGCAAAGGCTTTCTCAATGGCTTCCCAGAGATGATGCCGACGCGCATCAGCATGGGAAAGCTCGACGTAACCATCGCCGCCTTCAATTTGCTTGACCATCACCTCGACAGAAGCGCCGCGAGCGATAGTCAGCTCGCCATCCGGCCCCATGAATTCTTCCTTCGAAACCAGCCCCTCCGACTTGAAGCCAATGTCAACGACAACGCCTCGCTCGGTGATAGAGACCACCTGCCCAACCACGATATCCCCGGGCGAGACCGAGGCGGAGGTTTGCTCGTAATCGTCAAGCATTGAGGCAAAGTCAGTGTCATCAGCAGCTTCCGCCGCGGATGACACGTTCGGCTCCGTGTCCGGGGTAGTTTCCTCTGGAGCTGGTGAAGAAGGGGCGACCGGCGCGCGGAGCGGCGTGATAGTCACGCCTTCAGGGCCGGACGGCTGCACATTATCTGCCATGGGTTCGGAAATCTCTTCTTTGAAATTGCGCTAGTGGAAGCCTAAGACTCTACAACCCTTGTCTCGTCAATGTCAAGGGACCGCAAGCTAAATAAACAAAAAGACGACGAGCTTTAGCGCCTTCGTCGTCTTTTTGAAGTTTTTGTGGAGCGGGAGACGAGATTTGAACTCGCGACTTCAACCTTGGCAAGGTTGCACTCTACCACTGAGTTACTCCCGCATATGCTCTTCCGGGAAGCCTTGCGAGTATCGCTAAGGCTAGTTAGCGAACTGAGGCTTGTCAAGCCTTTCGCGCGAGCGAGGCTGTCCCCCGTCGCCGCCGGCTCAAGGTAAGAGCAGAAAAAAATACACTTTCCGTCGAACATGGGTTGTGCTGCCTCCGAAAGTGTACGAAAATAAACTTAACCGTTGGATACTGCGTTAAGCTCCGACGAGTTTTGTCCCCGGCAGCCTATCCCGCCGGTCGCCGATGGGGACGCGGTTGCCATGGGAGTCTTGCCATGTCAGCACCCATCGCAGAGACCTTCGATAACATTGTCATCCACCTGGATGCGCGCGCCGAGCGTAACGGGGGCGGGCTGCCTGTCACTGAAACCGATACCTTTCGGACACTTAACTTTTCGCTCATGCTGAGCATTTCGCACTACATCGAGGACCGCTTCATTGAGAAGCGGCTGTCCGGCTTGTTTATCGCCTCGTTTCAAAAACTCTCGCTGTTTGTGCCGCAGCAAGAGCGTTATGCCGCCTTGGCGCGGACATCCAAGGACGTCTGGATTATTGGCGAGCCGGACATCCCGCCGCCACTTTTAGCGAATAGCGTCCAGTTTTTCCGTCCGGCTGATAGCGCCTGCCGCGATTATTGGATCGTCCTGAGCGATGATCCGCGGTTTCGCATCGCGCTTTTCGCGCGCGAGCGGCGCAGCGCGGCGGCCGCGCCTGGCAAGAACGGGCATGTCAGCGGAAAACGCAGCTTCGAAGGCTTCTGGACCTATCGTGATGAGTATATTGATGCCATCCGCGACAGCATCCAAACCTACTATGCCAAGCAGGAGCTGCGGGTCATGCCCCAAGCGGACGCGGTGGGCATCCCATAGCCGGCTGGCCCCGACGCTCCGCCGATCCCCCGCGCGTGTTGAGAAAAATGCCGATTGTATCCCCAGACACAATGCCCGCTTGGGCGAGCGTCTGGTTGGGACGTAGCTGCATATTCCGAAAGACAAGCGTAGCCCCCGGTATATTGGGGATAACGCCAGCTTCAACCAGGTTTCGCAAAATTGCATCGGCGGTCATGTCGTCAGAAACCGTGACTTCCACTTCCTTCCCGTTGTTTTCATTGCGAAAAGTAATGTCAACATCCGACATGGAGAAAGACCTCAACTCCTGATTTCAGCGTCTTGAGTCACAGCGTGTAGTAATCACAGCGGGCGCAATAGCCAGCTTGCGGCTCAAAGCGGTCATCTTGGTGACAGACCTCGCACCGCGCGGGAAGCTCGGCGCGCTTCACGAGGAAAGTGCGTTCCAGGTTGCCAGCGAGGGGGGCGTCGCCACGGTCGCCGCTATAGTTGCGCCGGTGCAAGTCAACATAGTAGCGGCGCGGGAACAAGAGATAGCTCCCGGGCTGATTTCCGTCTTCAAGCTCGCGTCGCCCTTGGTAAAGCTCATAGAACTCAGAGCCGCAAGAGACGACCAGAATCAGCAGGAAAAGCAGCGAACCCAAGATTGCCACGCCTTCCATATCGCCCGCGCCCTTTCCAAGCTGAACTCCAAGCTGAACTCGAAGCTGGACATCGCCCGCCGTCGTCATCGGGAGCGCCCCGCCGCCGCGCGGACAGACAACGCTCGCCTCGAGTTAGTCCGTCTGCCGTCCCCAATCCGCGAGGACAGCCGCTAAGTCACCTGTCAGCTCGCAAGCCCAGCTACGACCCGCGCGGTCTTCAACCGTCAAGATATGCAAGGGAGGCACGCCAAGCTGACGCAGCGCGCGCTCCTCATCCTCGCGCGTCATGGGCGCGTCTCCAAAGCGATGACGCGAGAACCGGGTTACAACTTCAATATAGCCCGCCGTCGTGACAGGGTGCGAAATCAGCTCGTTTATAGCAAAACCGCCCGCAGTTGGACAGCGCCCGCAAACCAGCTCATCCTCGTACAGCAGATGCGCCGGGCGCTCAATCGCCATCGGTCGCCCACAGCGGCGGCAGGCCATGCGTCGAATGTAGCGTCGTCCCAAATGCACCGTCACGCCGCTGCCCAGCCGCGCCTCCAGCGCATCGAGCGCCTGCCGCAACGAGGCGTCGGCGCCAATAGGCAGCTCCACCACCTGCTCAAGGCGACCATGCGCGAGGCAATGCGGATCAAGCGGCAACTGAATGGCATGAAGGCTATGCGTCCAGCCGTTATAGATGCGCCGAACCCCAAAGGCGACCGGCTCGCCATGGAGAATTTTCACCGCTTCCTGCACCTGAAGCGCGGAGGTCAACGCCGATGTCACCTGGATGGCGGGCAGCCGCTCCTCCAGCAGGTAGCGCTGCCGGACCTGCTCGCAAGAGTCGTACCGCGAGCGGGCATCGGCAAGTTGATCAGGCGTGATCGCGCACTCGAAGCAGGGGCCCGCGTCCGCCGAAAAAGCGGTGACGCTGCCGGTCAGCTCATACATGCCGGCATTCACCCACGGCACGCCAACCGCCCGCGCCGCGCGGTTGATAGATAGCCGCGCCTCGTCGTTGTCCACGCAGCCCAGAATCAAATCAACCCGCCGGAAAAGCCCCAGCCCAATGTCCCAAACCAAATCGGCGTCCAGTCCGCGAACCAAGCCCAAAGTCTCGCGGCAAAGCGCCTGCGCCCGCTCCGCCGCAACCGCCGCCTTGCGTCGACCAATATCGGACGGCTTGAAGAAAACCGTTCGGCTCAGATTGGAGGGCGAAATGTCATCGTGGTCCACGACCAGCAGCCATCGAGCGCCAAGCAACGCCAAGTTCTTGAGCGTTTCGTTTCCCAGCGCCCCAGCCCCAACCACGAGAATGCGGGCGGCGCGAAGCGTCTCCTGCCGCCACCAGCCCAGCCGCTCCTGGCGATCAAAAAACGATTCGGCCTGCGATATTTCAGCCAAGGGCATCGCAGCTCCAACCGGCGCGAAAAGAGGAAAAAGATTGACCGTAGCCGGGAGCGGCTACGGTCGCGCAGAGGCTCGCTTGAAAATAAAGTCTAACTGCCCCCGGACAACTCCGCCGCAGCTTGGCGATTGAGCTCCTGAAACTTCTCAACGGCCACTTGCGCGTCCTTTTCAAGCTGCGCGACGAGCTGCGCATCCACGGTCGCCTTCGCCTGCTCCTTGAGCAAGAGCGACTTGTAGCTATAGGCATTCGCGTACTGCGGGTCGGCTGCGATGGCCTTCTCGATAAAGCTTAGCCCGGTTCGCGCTGCCTGGAGCAGCGCGTCAATATCTTCCTTCTTCCACTTGTCCGGCTTCGCCACCTCCGGCAGCTTGCCCGGCACTTGGGTTTCATACTTCTTCGATATCTTTGTCGCCTCATTCCAGTAAATGACGCCAATCGAATAGAGACACTCGGCTTTCGTGGTTGGCTTTTGATTCGGAAGCTCAGCGCGCTTTTGCAGCCATTCCTGATAGCTTTTCTGGTCATCTAAGGTTTTGTAGAGATCGGCGATAAAAGCGTAGACCTGATCGCGATCGCGGTCTTTCAAGCGGGCATCGTTCTCCGGCTTAAGCAACTCTTTATACGCCTCAATCGCCATTTTCGCCGTCTTGACTTGCTCTTCCCCATCCTCGCTGCCGACGCGCGAGCGAATGGCGGTGGCGTAAAACAGCTTTGCCTGGACGAACTCAGGGTCGCGCTCTATGGCCTCCTTGAAAATCTTCTCGGCTTTATCGAAGCGCCCCTTGTTGTACTCGCGGGCCCCTTGATTCAGCAAGTCCTTAGCAATGAGCTTATTGCACCCGGACATCCCAAATGAGAGGAAGACGGCGCCACACAGGGGCGCCGCCTTGCGGAAAGCCAATGTCAGCCACCCGAAAGAGACCTGCTGTTTCTGCATTGTCATAGGAAGTCACTCAGTCAAGGTTATCAATTTGCAGGCCAATCGGAGCCGCCCCCGCGCCTTTCGCAATATCAATGAGCTTGAGGACTCGCTCATACTGAACATCCCGCGGTCCCTTGATGAAGGCGGCGCGCAGGTCAGACGGGCGCTTTTCCAAGAATTCCTTTAGCTCGCGCTTGAGCTGGTCCTCTGTTTTCTCTTGAGAGTTCCACTTGATGATCCCTTGGCGATCAATCGTCAACACCGGGAAGATCGTGTCGCTCGGCGACTGCTGCTGCTCTTTGGGCTTTTCTGGAATTTTGCTCTCAAAGCGATGAGGGTCCTTGTGCTTGATGACCATAAAAATAATGATCATCACCAATAAAACGTCAATAAGCGGCGTAATATTGACATCGGGGCGCGGGCCGCTGGTATCGCTACCGCTAGGCCCGCCGCCAGTTGACATAGCCATGGCGACTGTCCTCCATTTAGACTCGCTGCTCGGTTACGCCACCCTGACAGGCCGCTCAGGATGGGGCAAGCGTTCACTTTTTCTTGCGCTTCTCAGTGACCAGTCCAATTCGGTCAATGCCGGCGTTTCGAATGGCGTCCACTGTCATGACCACTTCGCCATACGGGACAGTCTTTTCGGCGCGGATATAAACGACTTGATCCTCTTTCTTGGCCTTTTCACGCATGAGTCGCTTGATGCGCTCGACCAGCTCAGTTCGAGGCACGGGATCGCGCCCAACATAATATTGCCCAGCTTGGGGGATTGAAACCACGACCGAGGTGTCTTTCGTGATATTCGGATCCTCATCCGGGTTATCGTTTTCCGGCAGGTTGACGTTGATGCCCTGAGAAAGCAAGGGCGTCACCACGATGAAAATAATCAACAACACCAGCATGACGTCCACCATGGGCGTCACATTGATGTCGCTATTGTAACTGCCACCTCCGCCAGCGGACATTCCCATGACTTAGCGCGCTCCTCGCCGCTTGAGGAAGTAATCAATCAACTCGGATGACGAGTTTTCCATCTCGACGTTGTAAGCTTCGACCTTGCTGGTGAAGTAGTTGAACATCCACACCGCCGGCACCGCCACCAGCAGCCCGAACGCCGTCTCGATCAACGCCTCGGAGATGCCGCCCGCCACAGCGCCAATGCCCGCCCCTTCGGCTTCCTTCATCCCCTGGAAGGCGTTGATGATCCCGATTACCGTCCCAAACAAGCCAACGAATGGCGCCGTCGAGCCGATGGTCGCCAGACCTGAAAGGCCTTTCTTGAACTCGGCCATCTTGACCGCCACGGCCCGCTGCAGGGCGCGCTTGGAGGCTTCGATGACATCGCCGGAAAGCTGAGCGTCGTTCTGGTGCGCCCGAAATTCCTGTAAGCCGGCATTCACAACAACTGCCAAATGGCTCTTGCGATGCTGGTCGGCAATGTTGATCGCCTCTTCGATGCGATCATTCTTCAACGCCTGAGCCACCTTTGGGGCAAACTCGCGGGACTGGGTCTTAGCCTGCGTATAGGTCAGAAACCGCTCCACCATGATCGCGATGGAATAAACCGACATAAGAAACAGAATGATGGCGACGGCCAGCGCCGTTGGACCCATCTTCCGAATCATGCCGAGCAGGGTAAAGTCTTCAGTTTCGGCCTTGCCGCCTTCCTGGGCGAACATAATAAGCGCCTGCATCGTCAGCAAGCCGAACTTCGTGAAAAGCAACGTCATGAGATGTCATCCTCCAAAGGTAGAGAGAAAGCTTCGAAGATATTTGGAACGGGGGCTTACGCTCGCCCGGTCTGACGAGAGGCGAACGCGGACATCGCGCTTTGGCATCGGCAAAAATCGCCGTCGCTAGCCACGCTACAGTGACGACGGCGGCGGTCAACTTAGTTGAGCACAAAGTTAAACGTAATGGCCCCGGACACTTTCACAGGCTGACCATTGAGAATCGTTGGCTTGAACGTCCACCGGCGGGCAGCGCTCACCGCCGCTTGCTGAAGCAAGGGCGGACCGCTCACGGGACGGGCGCTGACCACATTTCCTTTTTCATCAATCACAATTTCAACCACCACGGGGCCCTGAATGCGCGCCGACTTGGCGACGGGGGGGTAGTCAGGCTGGACTCGGTTGATCGCGTTCCCTTTGAGAACCCCTTCGCTTTTACGAACGGGACCCGTCGGCACTTGCGCGTCCTTTGGCGGATCCGGCGGCGGCGGTGGCGCGGCGTCGCCCGTGCTGCCCGGCACGCCGCCTGGCACGCCGCCCGGCACGCCGCCCGGCACGCCGCCGACAACTCCTGAAGCATCGCTGCTGCCGGCGTCGCCCACTCGCGACCGAAGCTGAGCTTGCTTTGGAATCTCCTTGATTTCCTTCGGCACTTCCTTGGGCGCGGTAAAGGTGTCGTCAATCACCGGAGCCTTCGTCTGCGGGGCTGACGTCGCGGCGGACGGCGGGGG
>NKPT01000010.1 GCA_002254845.1 Chloracidobacterium sp. CP2_5A
CCGTTGGATAATCTGTTGCTTGACGATGATCGCGTTGACCTATTCCCTGACTGGCTATGCTCAGAGCGGCTCGACGACGGGGGCGATTACGGGGCGGGTCCGCGACAGCACGGGGGCGGTGATTGCCGGCACGGAAATCGTTTGTCTCCAGGCGGCAACCGGAACGGAACGCTCGACCCGGTCCCGCGAGGATGGGACGTATGAGTTTCTGAACCTGCCGCCCGGCGACTATGAGGTTCGAGCGATGGCCGCCGGCTTTGAGGATAAGCGGCAAGTTATTCGCCTGTCGCTTGGGACAACGGCGCTGGTGGTCATCACGCTCGTCACCGCGGGCGCGACCGACGTCATCGAGGTGGTCGCTGACACCCGAAACGCCGCTGAATCAGCGACCAATGTGAGCCAGCGGGAAATTCCGACGCTCCCCATCAATCGGCGCGACTTCCTACAGTTTGCCATTACGGCTGCCCGAACCGTCCCGGACAACCTGCCTGACCAAGGCGCGACCGCGACTTCGGGGCTATCCTTCAATGCCCAGTCGCCGCGCCTCAACAATCTGACGATTGACGGCCTGGACAACAACGACGCGACTTCCGGGAGCATTCGCTCGACGTTCTCGCAGGAAGCCGTACGCGAGTTTCAGGTGGTTTCAGACGGCTACTCCGCGGAGTTTGGGCGGGCGCTAGGCGGCGTCATCAACATCATCACCAAGTCGGGCGACAACGAGTTTCACGGGTCGCTGTTTGGCTTCTTTCGTAACGCCGCCTTGAGCGCGCGCGAGTCGCTGACGCCGAGCAAGCCGCCTTTTGAGCAGTATCAGTATGGCCTCACCGCCGGCGGCCCGCTGCGCCGCAATCGGGCTTTTTTCTTCGTGACTGGCGAGCGGCTTAACATCAAGCAGAATAGCGTGGTCACGATTTCCGACGCGGTACGGGCGGCGGCGCTCCGAAACGGGTTTCAGTTCGACGTCGGCAGCATTCCGTTTAGCACTGGCGGCTCGACGGCGCTCATCCGGGGCGACTGGCAAGCGACCCCGGAAGATAATCTGACGGTTCGCTACAACTACGGCGGGCAGGTGAACACGGCCTTTGAGCCATTCGGGGGGCTGACGGCCAGCACCTTTACCGGCGAGCAGCGCCTGACCGACCACAGCTTGGCCATCAACAACGCCTTTGTGAGCCAAAGCGCGCTTGTGGTTGAGAGTCGCTTCCTTTACAGCACTCGCTTACAAGACATTAGCGCTGCTAATCCAGGGCCGCGCATTGCCATCAACGCGCCGGAAGGACAGGTCATCTTTGGAAAATCGCTGGTCTTGCCACAGTTTCGAGATACCCAAACCTATCAGTTTTTCACAGCGGTCGGGCTGGCGCGCGGTCGGCATCAGATGAAATTCGGCGGCGACATCCTGCGAGTTAACTCCAGCCAGCGCCAACCGGCCAGCGAAGGTGGACAAGCTAATTTCTCCACAGTCAGCCTTGTGGCGCTGGGCGGCCCGGCCGGATCGCCATCGCTTTCGGCGCTCCAGGCCTTTGATCCCGCGCTGCGGACGACCGAGCAGCGGGCGGCGCTGGCGTTCATCGGGGCGAATTTGCCCAATCGCTACCCTGGCTTTCCGGCGCTACCGCTCGACCTTCTACCGATTACCAACGACTATCGGCAGGGATTTCTAGAGCCGAAGCCGACGCCGATTCCGCAAACCTCGCTGAGCTTATTTGCTCTGGATGACTTTTCGCTATGCCAAGACCTCAAGCTCAGTCTCGGAATTCGCTATGACCTGACGCGCGCCCGCAGCGCGCCGCCCAACAATGGGCTGTTTTCGCCGCGCGTCGCGCTGGTCTGGCAGCCGCTGCCGAGGCTGACGGCGCGAAGCGGCTATGGGATATTTGCCGCCAGCAACCTAACCTTTCCCATCTTCACGATTGTGCCATTGACGCGGCGCACGCTCGTTTTGCCGTTTCCGTTCAGCATCCTGCCGCTGACGCAGCCAAATCGGCAGCTTCCTCCGTCTGGGGAGTTCCCGTTCGGGATTCAGCCGGTGCCGCAGCTTGGCCTCGAGTTTCAGTTCGCCCAACAGCTGCCGCCGAGCTATACCCAGCAGGCAAGCCTGAGCCTGGAGTCGCGGGTCGGCGGCGCGCTGTTTTCGGCAGTGTACAACTACGTTCGCGGCAACCGGATTCTATCGCTTCGCTCCATCAACCCAATTGTACGTCCCGGCCTCGATCCGCTTGACAGCCTCATCAACGGTCGCCGTGACCCGCGACGCGGGACGGTGAATGAGTACGCCGCCGCGTATGACAGCTACTACCACGGTCTCACGCTGGGCGCGGAGCGGCGGGCCGGGCGCTTCACGGCGCGCGCAAGCTATACGCTCTCAAAGGCCATTGATAACTATGTGGATTTCCGCACCTCGCTGCAGGAGTTTGCCGAGCCGCTTGACCTTCGCGGCGAGCGGGCGCTTTCCATTCAGGACGCGCGGCACCGCCTAGTGATATCTGGCGTGTGGAGCCTGGATTACTCAAAAAATCCGCTGCTGCGGGACTACGCGCTATCCTACATCATCACGGCGGTTTCGGGGCGTCCGTGGAATCTGCTGGCCGGCGCGGACTTGAACCGGAACGGCGACGCCAACGACCGGCCGGCCGGCATTGGGCGCAATGCCGGCGTCACGCCGGCGTTTTACAACGTTGACCTTCGCTTCGCGCGACGCTTCGTCAACCGCGAGCGTCTCAAGATCGAGGGCATTTTTGAGGCTTTCAACCTCTTCAATCGAACCAACGTCCGCGAGTTTGGGCGCACTTTCCCGCCTGTGAATCCGCCGCTCAATACGCAGTTCAACCTGCCGCCGCTGCGCGACGGGAGGTTCATCGTGACGCCCGACCGTTTTCGGCGAGCCTTTCCGCCGCGTCAGTTCCAGCTTGGCTTTCGGGTGACGTTTTAGCGGGCGCTTCGCGCGGGTGTCGCGCAGGCATCGCCAGACCGCGGCGACCGGCGATAGCCGCGGGAGCGGCTTCCCGGCGCTATTGCGCGAGCGTCCAGCGGCGCCAAGGGCTTGATTTTTGGATGTGAAAAGCATTCCAATCGCCGCGTATGAAAACTCACGTCGCCGCGGATGAGCAAGCGACCGCGCGCGCGACCGCGCTTGGGCGGCTATGACCTTTCAGCAACTTCTATTCATCGGCTTCGCGACGCTGGTCTTGAGCGGGGCTATATCGGTAGTCCTTCTGCGTAACCCGCTCTACGGAGCTTTTGCGCTGATCACGTCCTTTGTCGGGCTGTCGGCTCTCTACGTCCTGATGGGCGCGCAGTTTATCGGCGCGGCGCAGATTGTCGTCTATGCCGGGGCGATCATGATGCTGTTCGTCTTCGTCATCATGCTGCTCAACGTGCGCGCCGACGAGGAGCGCGCGCCGCGCCATCGTTTCCTCGCTTGGCTGGCCGCGCCGCTCGCGCTGTTGTTTAGCTTGCAAGTGTGGCTCGCCGTATCGGGCCTGAAAGGCGACCGCGCGCCGTCCGGCGAGACCGGGACGGTCGAGCGAGTTGGCAAAAACCTTATGACGCGCTACCTGCTGCCGTTCGAGCTCACCTCGGTGTTGATTTTGCTGGCGGTTGTCGGCGCGCTGCATCTGGCGAAGCGCGAAAAGGAGTGACGCTATGGAGCGCGCTCGGCGGATTTGGCTGTGCTTATTGTTCCTCGCGCTGTTCCTCGCGCTGTTCCTCGCGCTGCCGCTGCCGCCCGCGCCAGTCGGCGCCCTCGCGCAAACCGAGGAGCGAGCGGAGTATCTGATGGTGGGCTACGCGCCCAAGGGGCGCATTCCCGGCGTAGCGGTCTATCGGAACGACGGGGGAACGCTGCGCGGCAAGTGGACCAATGGCCAGGCGCAGGGGCGCATCCTGACGGAAACGGCCGTGCCGCAGTCGCTCACTGACGGCATCGAGGGCACGTACGACACAACCGGCGTGAATCCCGACGGACGAGCGTATCGCGGCAAGCTTGGCATTCGCAAAATCGGCGATAAGGTGTACGCCCTCGCCTGGACGAACGGCGATACGGGCATCGGCCTTCTTGCCGGACAGGCGCTGGTCGTTGGCTATGGCGAGCAGGCGGGCGTGGCGCTCTACGCCATCAAGCCCGACGGCAGCGGCGACGGCGGGTGGACGACAGTCGCCGCCGCTGGCGGCATCGGGCGCGAGCAGTTCTACGGCGGCGGCAGCCTGACCGCAACGCACCGCGCGAAGGGCGCGCTGCCCAACGGCGCTCCGTACGAGGCGACCGTGACCATCACGAAGGAGGGAAACGCTTACCGTCTGGCGTGGTCAACCGGCGAAGTCGGCGTCGGACTGTTGGTCACGGCCAGGTAGCGAGGCGGCGGCTATGGTTCCGTTAGCGTGGTATCTCATGCTCAGCGCAGCGCTCTTCGCCATCGGCGCGGTTGGGGTATTTGTCAAAAGCAACATCATTTCGACGCTACTGTGCCTGGAACTGATGCTCAACGCGGCGAATTTGGCGTTTGTGGCGTTTTCGGCCTTTCAGGGGACGATTGAGGGACAACTCTTTGTCATCCTGGTGATGGCTGTCGCGGCGGCTGAGGCCGGCGTTGGGCTGGCCATCGTCATTGCGCTATTTCGCAATCGGGAAACGCTCGATGTGGACGAGTCGAGCCTATTGAAATTTTGACCTGCGCCCCGTCCGCGCCGGCGGGCAGGGTTGTCAACACCGGCATGCTAACCCTGATGATTGTCGCGCCGCTCATCGGCGCGCTCGTTTTGACCTTCGCCGGCCGTCGCCTTGGCGAGCGCTTGACAGGCGTGGTCGCCTGCTTGTCGGTCGCCGTCGCGGCCGGATGCGCGTTCGCGGCGTTCTTTCTCAAGCTGCCGCCCGCCGCGCCCGACGCGGAAGGCGTTCGGCGCGTCACTGAGCGACTGGGGACGTGGTTCAGCGTCGGGAGCTTCAGCGCCGACTTCGGGCTTGTCCTTGATCCGCTGTCGGGCGTGATGGCGCTCTTTATCACGGGCGTCGGGCTGCTGATCCACATCTTCGCTACCGGCTACATGCACGGCGACGACGGCTACGGGCGATTTTTCGCCGCCCTAAACCTGTTTGTCGCCGCGATGCTGACGCTTGTGTTGGCGGACAACCTGTTGCTGATGTTCGTCGGCTGGGAAGGCGTTGGCGTTTGCTCCTACTTGCTCATCGGCCACTACTTCACGCGCGACGAAGCGGCGGACGCGGCGCGCAAGGCGTTCGTCTATAACCGCATCGGCGACGTCGGCATCGTGCTGGGGACCCTGTTGCTCTTCACGCAAGCGGGGAGCGTCAACTTCGCGGACATCAGTCGCTGGGCGGCGCAGCAGCCGGTCGAGGCGCTTGGCTGGGCGGCTGTCGGCGCGGGCGGGCTGACGACGGTCGGGCTGTTGTTGCTGCTAGGCGCGACGGGCAAAAGCGCGCAGATTCCGCTCTTCGTCTGGCTGCCGGACGCCATGGCCGGCCCGACGCCCGTTTCAGCGCTCATTCACGCCGCGACGATGGTCACGGCGGGCGTTTATCTGCTTGTCCGGTTGAACGTCGTGTTCCTGCATGCGCCGACGGCGTTGGCGGTCACGGCGGCGGTCGGCGCGGCGACGGCGCTTCTCGCCGCCACGATTGCCCTGGGGCAGGACGATATCAAGAAGGTTCTGGCCTACTCGACGGTTTCGCAGCTCGGCTTGATGGTCATGGCGTGCGGCGCGGGGGCGTTCACCGCTGGGCTGTTTCACGTTACGACGCACGCCTTCTTCAAGGCGCTGCTGTTCCTGGGCGCGGGTAGCGTCATCCACGCGCTGCACGAGGAGCAAAGCCTGCGGCGGATGGGCGGGCTGAAGAAGTTTATGCCGGCGACCTACTGGACCATGACCGTCGGCTGGCTGGCGATTGCCGGCTTTCCTCCGCTTTCCGGCTTTTTCAGCAAGGATGAAATCCTGTTTGAAACGTTCGCGTCCGCCGCGCTGCCGGGCGGTCTGGCGAAGACCCTGTGGGCGGTCGGCTTGCTGACTTCGTTTTTGACAGCGTTTTACATGACGCGCCTGATGGTTCTGACGTTTCACGGCGAGCCGCGCGAGGCCGTCGCCCACGGACAGCCGCGCGAGTCGCCGTTGGTCATGACGGCGCCGCTGGTCGCGCTGGCGCTACTGTCGGCTTTTGGCGGGGCGCTGGGCCTGCCGGAGGCGTTTGGCCTGCATCCGTGGATGCGCGAGTTTCTGTCGCCGCTGGTGGTCGTGCCATCCGAACTCGCCCACAAGACCGCTTCGCATACGCTGGAACTCATCCTGATGGGCGTCTCGACCGGCGTCGCGCTGTCCGGCGTCGCGGCCGGATGGTTTTTCTTTGGGCGACAGCCGCTGTGGGAAGCCCCGCGCGTTTTGCAGGCAAAGTGCTGGGTGGACGAAGCCTACGAAGCGGCGATTGCTCGTCCGCTCATGCGGCTTGCCGAACGCGGCTTGTGGATGGGACTGGATGCATCGGTTGTGGATGGCTTGGTCAGCGGCGTTGGGCGCAGCCTGGCCGGCCTTGGCGCGACGCTGCGCGAAATGCAGTCCGGTTACGCCCGCGGCTACGTCGTGATGATTTTTATCGCGGCGCTATTGATTCTGAGCTATTTCGTTTTTGGTCAAGGATAAGCGCGTGACATTGCTTGATTCCGGCTTCCTGCTCGTCTGGCTCGTAGCGCTGCCGCTCATTGGCGCGCTGGCTTTGGTTGTTCTGTCGGCGGTTTCGCTTGAACTGGGCCGGCGATATGCCCTAACGGTGGCGCTCGTCGTCGCCCTGCTCGCCTTCGGGCTGTCGTTGCGCCTAATTTCGCAGCGCGCGAATCCGGCGCTGACGGTGAACGCGCCGTGGATTCCGACGCTGGGCGCGAATGTTCACTTGGCTATTGACGGCCTCAGCCTGTGGCTCGTGTTGCTGACGACGCTGCTGACGCCGTTGGCGATGCTGGCGAGCGCGGCGATTGTCGCGCGCCGCCACGTTTATTTTCTGCTGCTCCTGCTGTTTGAAAGCGGGCTGATCGGGGTGTTTCTGGCGCGCGACTTGGTGACGTTTTACGTCTTCTGGGAAGTCGTCCTCATCCCGGCCTACTTCTTGATCGGCATGTGGGGCGGGGAAAACCGTCTGGCGGCGGTGACGAAGTTCTTCCTCTACACCGTCGCGGGCAGTCTGCTGATGCTGGCCGCCATCATCGGGCTATATGTCGGTCACGGCGCGGCGACCGGGCGCTACACCTTTGACTTAGAGACCCTCATCGCCGCTCGCCATGTCATTCCGGTCGAGACGCGCCAGTGGTGCTTTTGGGGCTTTGCGGCGGCGTTTTTCGTCAAGATCCCGCTTTTCCCGCTCCATACCTGGCAGGCTGACACATACGCCGAAGCCCCGGCGCCGGTCGCCGCGCTCCTGTCGGGCGCGATGTCGAAAATGGGGACGTACGCCTTGGTTCGGCTTGGCGTCGGGCTCTTTCCCGATATTGCCCGCGAGTGGGCGACGCTGATCCTGACGCTGTCCGTCATCAGCATTCTGCATGGCGCGCTGGCGGCGATGGCTCAAGTCGACTTGAAGCGATTACTCGCTTATTCGTCGCTGAGCCACTTGGGCTTTGTGACGCTGGGCGTGTTTTCGTTCACGGCGTATGGCGTCGAAGGCGCCATGTTTCACATGGCGGCGCATGGCGTGACGACCGGCGCGCTCTTCTTGCTCGTGGCGATGCTGGAGTCTCGTCGACAAACGACAGCGCTAGCGGAGTTCGGAGGCTTGGCGAGCGGTATGCCGCGCTTTGCCTTCGCGATGGTCGTCGCTAGTCTGTCCTCGGCCGGCGTGCCGCTGACCAACGGCTTCATTGGCGAGTTTCTAGCGCTGCTGGGCGCCTTTACGACGGCGCGGTGGTTTGCCGTCGCGGCGGCTTGCGGGATGATTTTATCGGCTGTCTATCTCTTGACAGCCGTCCGGCGGACGCTTTTCGGCCCTAGCCCGTCGCTGTTTGAAGCGCCGGATATGGACTGGCGCGAAACGCTGGCCGTCGCGCCGCTGGTTGTCTTGATGCTGGCGATGGGCGTCGCGCCGCAGCTTTTCCTCCAATCAACTCGCTAACGCGCCGCCCTTGGCCCGGCGTTGCCTTGTCCTTGGCGGAAGCCTGCGCGTCGGCTTCCGCGGCGCGCCCTCCCGCTGGCCATCCTCCTCCCGGCTTTGGCAGCGACCATTGAGCCAAGTTTTTTGGGGGAAGATGTGACTTTTCGCCCGGCGATACGTCTGAGCAAGGTGACGGCAGATGCCGTTCAAGCCAAGGAGTTGACCTATGATAACCAACGATTCCGATCCGCTTGAGACAGAGCTGGCGGCATCTTTGCGACTGCCGGCCACATTGCCTGACCTGTCGCCGGTGTTGCGCGCGGCCCGTCGCCGAGTCGCAGCCCGTAGCGTTTTGGCCCTTGCGCTTGGACGCATCTGGCTGGCGCTAGCGCGGCTGCTGGCTCCAGCCGCCGCGCGACTGCACCGCATCGCTGTCTACATCCTCAAATAACGGGCGCAAATACGCCAATGAACGAAGGAGGCTTCGCAAGTCATGGAAACTATTAGCCAAACTCTCGCCTGGATGAGCAATCCGCTCATGGCGCTTTATCAACGCCTAGCGACGTTGATCCCTAACATCATCGGCGCGCTGACGCTGCTCGCGGTTGGTTACTTGCTCGGCAAAGTCGCGGCCGCCGCCTTGCGCCGCATCCTTGCCCGCGTCGGAGTCGATCGCCTGGCCGAGCAGTCGGGGCTGTCAGGCTTTCTCCAGCAGTGGGGCGTCGCGCGCCCGCTTTCATCCGTCTTGGGCTCAGTCGCTTTCGCCTTTGTCATGTTGGCTTTCGCCATTTCGGCCGCTGATGCCCTGGGGCTTGCCTCGGCTGGGCAAGCCATCGCCCAAGTGATGCTCTTTCTGCCCAAGCTGATCGCGGCGGCAATCGTGCTGACGCTGGGTCTGATGGTAGCGAGCTGGCTGTCGGGTCTGATGCGGCGGGCGGCGGAAGGAGCCGGCATAGAGTACGCCCCAACGCTTGGACGCCTTGCCATGGGCATCTTGAGCGCGCTGGTCATACTGATGGCAATTGAACAGCTCAGCATCAGCACGGTCTTGTTGCAAGAGGTGATTGGGGTCCTCATCGCCGCCATTGGCGTTGCGGTGGCGCTTTCGCTCGGGCTGGGCACCCGCAGCCTGGCTGGGGAAATCGTCGCAGGCGTCTATGTGCGCGATTTGCTCAAGGAAGGAGACCGGATCGAATGGAAAGGCATGACCGGGACGGTTCACGAGGTTGGCACGATCAAGACCCTTTTGAGGCTCGATGACAAGCGGATGCTCAGCGTCGCCAACTCGCGCCTGAGTAATGACGAGGTGACAGTCTTTAGCCGTTGAGACGATGCCGGGGACGGGCGCAATAAGGGACGATGAGTTAGAGGACGCTGAGCTTGTCCGGCGGGCGCAGTCGGAATTACCTTATCGCGTCGGCGCTTTCGAAGCGCTTATGCGGCGGCACGGATCGCGAATTGTTGGACTGTGTCGCCGCTTCGCCCGGAATCCGGCCGACGCGCAAGACCTCGCTCAAGAAGTCATGGTGCGGGTTTTCTTTGAGCTGCCGCGCTTTCGCGGGGAATCCGCCGTGACGACCTGGCTGTGGCGCATCGCGGCCAACTTGGCCGTTGACCATCAGCGGCGGATAGACGCCCGACCAGCGGAGGTCGCGGACGCCGAGCGCGCCTGCGGCGACTATCCCGATCCGCGCTCCTCATTGTCGGCTATCGAGGCGAAGATCGATGCCGAGCGCCTTTTGCAAGCCTTGTCGGGCGAGGATCGACTCATCGTTTTGCTACGCTTGTCGCTTGAGCTGGAGTTCGGCGAGATTGCCGGCGTCCTAGGGATGGGGCTCTCGGCTGTCAAAATGCGCTATGCGCGCGCCTTGGACAAGCTGCGCGCCCTGGTCGCGCAGCCTGGGAAGCGCGGCGAGGGCGGCGTTGTCGCCTAGGCTACGGCTTGCTTGGGGGCGCGGGGCTGGCTGGTCCAGCGGATTCGGCGGGAGGGGCGTCTACCGTAGCCTTGGTCGCGTCATCAATGGCTTTCTGCGCGTCAGCCACCATCTGTTCCCAGCGACGGTCGGTTGGGATGTCCTTATCCAGGCTGGGCATCGAGAGCCGCATCTGACTTATCGTCCCGTCCGGGGCGTAGTAAAACCGCAAGTCGCCCAACAGTTTCGTCTGCGAAAACGCCTGAACGACCGAGACATCGTTGACCTTCTGAACCTGAAGGATCATTGCGCCAAGGTTGTTCGCCACGATCACCAGATCAATGCCGGGAACTTTTGTCACCTTGTCGGTCTGCGCTTCCGGCCCGTAAGACATGACAACCACGAAGTCCGACTTGGCGCGCAGTTCCGGCAGGACGCGCTTGAGCGCCTCGGCTGGATCCTCAACCGCGAAGTTAAGGGTTTCAGCGCTAGGATTCGGGTTGGACATGGTCACGCCAGTGATGCCGAGGCGCACTGGCTTGGGCAACCGCTTCCCGGCTACGGTCTCAATCACATAGGGAGTTGGAGCGGCGAGGTCGGGCCTTGTCGGGCGAATGTTGGCGGAAACCAGACGCGCCGCGAAGGGAAACAGCTGACGCTTGGCTTCGAATTCCGGCTTGTGTAGCAGCTCGGCCAGCATCGGCAGGTCGAAATAGCTGACGTTTGCCGCCGCGAAGCCGGCTTCGCCGTAAGCGCGCAGCATCCATTCGTTGCGGACGCGGTCATAAGGCTGGACATAGCCGCCAACCGAGTGAGCGAATATCCGTCCAGCGTCGAGTTGGAGCGCCGGCGCGTCGGGGGCAATTTTCCTAAGGCCGTCAACGTAGCCCATCCGCCAGGCTAGCCCTCCCTGCGGATGCTTCGGGCAGCCGCAGTCCTTGAGGTTGCCTTGCACATCCGCTCCAAACAGGAGCGAAAAGGCAAATCCGTCGTCTTTTCCAAGGCGGGCCGCAAATTCCGGCGACATCGCGGTTGCGGAGGCTTTGTCGGCGTCGCCGGCGGCTGAGCTGTTTTGGCAGCTGGCCGCTGGCAGCAGCCCTGTCAGCAGGGTCAGCGCCGCCGCCAGCATCTTTCTCGTGTCGCGCTTCATCGGGTTGTCATTCTCCAAATTGGCATAAGATGAAGCCGTGATTATGGCTGAAACTAGCGGCGCCGCAAGTCGGCGTTCGCCGCCTTTTTTTCAAGTCCCGTTTTCAAGTCCCGTTTTCAAATCCCGGCTTGCGCGCTTCGGACGGCCGCGCTCGAAAAGTCGCGGCGCTCGGACCGCTTGCGTCTCGGCGGGGCAATCAGCATAGTCTGCGGCGTACGGCATCTCCACGTTGTCCAGACAGCCTTCCGATTTTCGGGAGCTGACGCGACGCTCGCTCGATCATGTCAAAGCGCCCTATGCCGAGCCAGGCGGCGTTCGCGCCCTCCATTCCACGGGACGCCGAAAGCTATGCCGGGCGCTTTCAAATCCATCCCAACGTCGCCTCGCGTCATTTAGCTCACAAGCGGCACGTCATCATTTACTTGCCGCCGGGACACGGCGAAGACGCCTCGGTCCGCTACCCCGTGCTGTATATGCACGACGGGCAGAATCTCTTTGATGGCGATACGGCCTACATTCGGGGTCATGATTGGAAAATGGCGCGGACGGCGGAGCGGCTGATTCTCGAAAAGAAAATCGAGCCGCTGATTATCGTGGGGATTTGGAATACGGGCGCGCATCGCATGGACGAATACACGCCGACCCGCGACGCCAATGTCAAACAGGGCGGCTTGCTTCCGCTCTACGGGCGCTTCATTGTCGAGGAGCTCAAGCCCTTTGTGGACGCCGCCTACTGCACCAACCCGGCGCGCGAGCGCACCGGGATCGGCGGCTCGTCGCTGGGGGGCCTCGCCGCCTTGCTGCTGGGGCTGCACTATTCCGAGCGCTTCGGTCGGATCGCCGCTTTGTCGCCGTCGCTGTGGTGGGACCACGGCGTGGCGTTTCAATTAGTGCGCCGCCTGAAGCGCAAGCCCGATATCCGCATCTGGCTCGATATGGGCACGCGCGAGATGGGCGCGGGCGTGGCCCACCTCCGGCGTATGCGCGACATCCTGCTGGATTACGGCTGGAAGCTCAACGCCGACCTGTTTTACCGTGAAGTGCGCGGCGGCAAGCATACGGAAGTGGACTGGGGGAAGCGCGTCGGCGCGATTCTGCGCCGGCTTTATCCGGCCAGCGGCGGCAAGGGCGGGCGGCGCAAGGCGTCCAAGCGTCCCCAAGCGCCCGCCCAGACTGGTGCCGAGCGTTCCTAGCCGAGCGTTCCTAGCGCGACTTGAGCAGGTCGCGGATTTCCGTCAGCAGCTTTTCCTCGTTGGTCGGACCTGGCGGCGGCGCGGCGGGGTTGGGCCGCCGCAGCCGGTTCACGGCTTTCACGACCGCAAAGACCGCTGCCGCCACGATAAAAAACTGAATGATCACCTGAGTGAAGTTGCCATATTTGATGGCGATGACCGGGTCGCCGGCTTTTTCCGCCGCCTTGAGGATCAGTTGCGCCTCGGCAAAGCTGACGCCGCTAGTGAGCAAGCCGACCGGCGGCATGATGATGTCCTCGACAAACGACGACACGATCTTGCCAAACGCGCCGCCGATGACCACGCCAATGGCCAGGTCAATGACGCTGCCGCGCGAAATAAACTCTTTGAACTCTTGAAAGATGCCCATGGCTCGAGAAATGGAGAAGGCGAATTTGCAAGCGGGCGGCATCAGGGAGCCGCGTCGCGGACCAGCTCATCCGTCCGCGGCGTCGTGATAATGCGCGCGCCTTGCCGGTAGGTGATATAGCGGAAAATCCATTCTGTGAGAACGCTGATTTTATTGTTGAAGCCGACCAGCATGGCCAAGTGGACGATCAGCCAGCCAGCCCAGGCGAAAAATCCGGTCAGGCGGAGCTTGCCGACTTCCAACACGGCTGCCGCCCGCCCAATAGTCGCCATGCTGCCCTTGTCAAAGTAAACAAACGGCGGCGGCGCGGGTCTGCCGCGCAGCTCGGCCGCGATGACTTTGGCGGCATAAGCGCCCATTTGGAGGGCCGCTGGGGCCACGCCGGGGACTTCCCGGCCTTTGGCGTCGGTCAGCGCGGCGATGTCGCCGATGGCAAACGCTTCCGGGTGCCCGGAGAGCCGCAGATTCGCCTCAACTTTGAGGCGTCCGGCGTGATCCGTTGGCAAGCCAAGCTTGCGCGCCAGCGGATGGCCCTCGACCCCAGCGCACCAGATGATGTTGGCGGCTTCGATGATCTTTCCGTTCGCCAGCTCGACTTGCTGCGGCCCAACCCGCGTGACGCGCGCCGAAACGCGCACGTCCACGCCAAGGCTGACGAGCTTCTGGCGAGCGTACTCGGAAAGCGCCTCATGGTAAGGCGGCAACAGACGCGGCGCGCCCTGGATGAGAAAAACGCGCGCCTGGGAGGTGTCAATGTTCTTGAAGTCGCGGCGCAGCACGCGCCGGGTCAGCTCGCCCAGCGCCCCGGCGAGTTCCACGCCGGTCGGCCCGCCGCCCACCACAACGAAAGTCATGAGCCGCCTGACCTGCTCCGGGTCAGGGCAATTTTCCGCTTCCTCAAACGCCGTCAGCACCCGGTTGCGAATGTTGAGGGCGTCGTCAATTCCCTTCAGCCCGCCGGCGTAGCGCGCCCAGTCGTTGTTGCCGAAATACCCGGTGCGCGCGCCAAACGCCAGCACCAAGTAGTCGTAGTCCAGCGTTTGCCGCCGCATCGTCACCTGTCGGTTGCGCAGGTTGATGTCCGTGACTTCGTCCATCAGCACCGTCACGTCGCGGCGACGGTCAAAAATTGTCCGAATCGGCTCCGCGATGTCGGCCGGCGAGAGATCTGCCGTGGCGACCTGATAAAGCAACGGCTGAAAGAGATGGTAATTGTTCCGGTCAACGAGCGTGATGTCGGCCAAGCCTTCCGGGAAGCTTTGGCAAAAAGAGACGCCGCCAAACCCGGCTCCGATGACCACGATGCGCTTGCGTCCGGCTGTAGGGTCGGTCAGGCTGGTTGGCATGGTCTTCAGGGAAGGGGGTTGCGCTCGCGCCGGGCGGCGGCTGCGCCGCTTGACGCCTGCCGCCTACTTCGCCACAGTCCACTCAACAATTCAAGGAAATAGGGCAGGTCGCCGCTATGGACGCCGTCATGAGAGTCGCTCGCGTGTATGATTTCGATGATGTCCGAATTGAGCGCCTGCCGCGTCCGAGCGTCGGTCCGCGCGAGCTTTTGGTGCAAGTCAAGGCCAGCGGCATTTGCTCCGGCGATGTGACGCCGTGGTATATCAAGCGCAAGGCCGGCAAGGTGCTGGGCCACGAGCCGGCGGGCATCGTCGCCGAAGTCGGCGCCGAGGTGACGGAGTTCCGCGTGGGCGACCCGGTGTTCGCTCATCATCACGCGCCTTGTTTCGCGTGCAAGCTGTGCGCCAAGGGCGAGTATGTGCAGTGCGCGACGTGGAAGGCGTCCCGCATCGTGCCAGGCGCGGTGGCGGAATACTTTCTCGTGCCGGAAGTGAACCTGCGCGACACGCTGCGCTTGCCGTCCGGCATGTCATTCGAGGACGGCGCGCTCGTGGAGCCGGCGGCCTGCTCGGTCAAAGCCATCCGCAAAGCGCGCTTGCATCCGCGCGACACCGTCCTTGTGATTGGCTTGGGGATTATGGGGCAAATGAATGTGCTCCTGGCGAAGCAGTCCGGCGTCGAGCGGGTCATCGGCGCGGATTTAGTTGACTGGCGGTGCGCGAAGGCGCTGGAGTTCGGCGCTGACGCCGTGATTAATCCCTCGCGCGAAGACCTTGTCGAGCGGCTTGGCGAGCTCACCGCCGGCGAGCTGGCGGACGTGGTGATTGTCGGGCCAAGCAGCGTCCGCGCGATGGAGCTTGGCCTTCGCTGCGCCGGCAAGGGCGCGACGGTGGTTTTGTTTATGGGGTCCGCGCCCGGCGAAATGCTTGCCGTCGAGCCATTTCATCTCTATTTCAACGAAATTGACTTGACAATGAGCTACTCGTGCGGCCCCGACGACACCCGCGCCGCGCTCAAGGCGATTGAAGAAGGCGTCATCACGGCGGAGAAGCTGGTCACGCATCGCTATACGCTGGAGGACACAGGGCTGGGCTTCCGGAAAATGGCCGAGGCGCAGGATGTCCTCAAAGCCCAGATTATCTTCCCCTAAGCCTGCGCTTGAGGCGGACCAAAACGGGCGTTGTTCGCGGCGGGCAGGCGCAGTAAAGTGGTACCGGCGGCTCTTGTTGGCATTGGCTGCGAATGCTAAGAAAATGCCGCGAACGCCGAGCAAGCAACGCAGGCAACGCTCGGACGCAGGCATCCGCGCCGCCGCAGGCTTTTCGAGTTCGTTAGTCGCTTCCGGGCGCTCGGATCAGGAAGCGCAGGTGGGAAGCATGCAACTTCACGTTTGGTTTGTCGGCGGCGACGAGCCGGTTGAGGTCCGAATGGACACGGAAGTCGAGAACGTGGATGCGCTTGGCATTTTGCTGTCGCAGGCGCGATGGCTGGCGGTGGACGGCGGACGGCTCATCAACCTGGCCAACGTTCGCATGATTCGCCTTCTCCAGGCCGGCGCAGCCGATGTATTCCCAGTGGCTCCGGGCGAAGCGAGGGTGGAAATCTAGATGTTATTCGGTAAGAAGCCTAAGAAATCAGCGACGCTACTTGAGTATGGCGCGGTGACTGGCGAAGTGACCGGCCCCAACGAAATTAAAACCGCCGAAGGCAAGGTGTATCGGCTGTTTGAAAACCCCATTCACCTGAAAGACACCGAGCCGCGACCGCTGGATGTGTCATCCAAGCTGGGCGCGACCATCAAAGTCGCCGGCAGCGTTGGCGCGGATACGGTGTATGAGGCTAAACTGGCGTCGTGAGCCCCGCGGGCGCGACGCCTTGACAAGCAGCTTAGGGATGGCCCTTTCCGGGCGCTCTTTTCGTCCCCCGAACTATCTCCGGCAGTAACGCTTATCCCGGCTTGCAGGGCGAGCCGCGGGCAGATCCGCCTAGGCGACTATGTCACTGATCGAATTTGTCATCTACTTCGTTGCCTATGTTGCGGTTGGCTTCCTCTTCGCGCGGTTTGGGCTGCGCTCGCCGGAGGGTCCGCTGACCAACGCGCAAGCGTTAAAAATTGCGCTGCCGGTCAGCTTGGCGATGGCTGTCGCCACGATCTACTTCAGCGGCTGACGCTGCATCTGCGCAGGCGATGTTGGGAGGAACTTATGGGTCAGTACGTACGCGAGCCATACGAAGGCTATCTCGGCGGGGCATTCCACAACTATGCCGAGAGCTTTGGGGACTTGATTTCCGGCTTGGTCGAGGCGCTCGGGACGCTGCTGAAGACCTTGGCGGAAGGCGCGATTGCGCTGATTTCGACGCTGATACAGTCGCAGCCGGCGCCGTCCGCTTAGGCGACGCGCCTTGACGGGCGACTAGATGACGCTCTTGCTTGCCGGCCCGGCAGGCCCGCTGGAGGCGCTCCACGCCTGGGCGCCGAATCCGCGGGGCTGGGCGGCTGTGGTTTGCCATCCGCACCCGGTGTTTGGCGGAACGATGCACAACCGCGTTGTGTATCGCGCCGCCAAGGCTCTGCTGGCCGGCGGCGCGCACGTCTTGCGCTTCAACTTTCGGGGTGTCGGCGCCAGCCGCGGCAGCTACGACGGCGGCATTGGCGAGCAGGCCGACGTCGCCGCCGCCCTCGCTTACCTAGAGGAACAGCATCCGCGTCACCCGCTCATCGTGGCGGGCTTTTCATTTGGCGCATGGGTTGGCTTTCAAGCCGCCCTGCGCTGTCCGCAGGTTGGGGGGCTGTTAGGCATCGGCATCCCGGCGGCCCGCTTTGACTTTTCGTTTTTGCATCCGGTTCGGCTGCCCGCGTGGATCGTCCAGGGCGACGCGGATGATTTCGGCCCGGCCGCGGCGGTCGAGGCGCTGGTGGCGCGCTGTCAAGCGCCCAAGGGGCTGACGCTGCTCCCGCAGGCGAATCATTTCTTTGACGGGCATCAGACAGAGCTTGCGGCGGCGCTCGCTTCCGCCGTAGCTTGGTTACAGGAGCGGGTCGTTCGCGATTGAATGGCCGCGCCCAAGGCGCTTGCGAGGTGATGCCTATGCCCACGCCAACGACGGATGCCCCGGATGTTTTGGCATCTGATGCGGCTTCTGCGGTTTCCGCGTCCGCGCTTGGGCGCGAGGATGCGGCGGATGACGTTGCGCTTGCCGCTTCGCAAGCTGACGCGGCGGCGCCGGAAGAGAGCTTCAAGCAGCTCCTGCGCGACTTCGTTCTGGGCAATCATCAAAACCCCGACGACATGCCCGGCCTGCGGTTTTACATCGTCTTTGCCGGGATGTTGATTCTGTCGCTGCTGGGCGTGATCGCGGTCGCCGCGCTGATCAGCCTCATTCGGTGGGCGGGGCTGCTGTTTCGCTGAGGCGAGCGTCTGCCAGCGCCCGCTCAGCCTTCCGCAAAGACATAGCGACGGCATTTTTTCAGGTCGCCTGGTTTTTCAGGTCGCCTGGTTTTTCAGGTCGCCTGGTTTTTCAGGTCGCCACAAATAGCAACCTTCCCAAATCGAGCCGACTTGGCGGGAGGCGTCCTCGCCATCCCAAGCCGCTACCTTGACTCGGAAAGCGCGCTAGCGGCGTTCGCGGCGCGGCGGCTCGGAGGATGCCGGGAGCTTGCCTTTTTTCACCGTCCAGACGCTGTTGATCAGCTCAGCCCTGTATTCGACCTGCGTGACGTTGCCGCTCTTATCCATCAGCGGAACGGTGAACGTGGCTTCGGTATCGCTATCATTTCGGTAGCCCACGGGGTATACGCCCCGGATGGGCAACTCGTAGTAGGCCGACGTGTAGTTGCCGGATTTGGGGTCGAGGCGCACAACGTAAATGCGGTCAAAATCGGCGATCGGGTCGTTACTGAAAATCTGCTTGTCGAGAATGAAGTAGTTCTTAAGCGCCGTGCCGCTTTTATCGAGCGTGACGCCAAAGGGAATCGCGCCGACCATGCGGCGGCCGCCGCCGACGATGCCGGCAATCGCCGGCGGCTCGACGATTTCAACCGAGCCGCCATACAGCCATCCGATGCGATAGATCGCGCTTTCCGGGAAGCGCGCGAGATACCAGGCGTCATACTTGACATCGGTTTCATCAGCGGACGGATTTTCCGATTCGTCCGTAACGACGGCGCGCCGCTCAACCCGCCGGCGCAGGAGAATGTCAAACTCCGTGCCGCCTTTGAGCGTGGTGATCACTGCCGAGTCGCGCCGCGGCTGGATGCGCAGGCGCGTTTCGCGCTTGAGGCGACCGCCGATTTGAGGCTGAACGGCGGCGAATTCCTGGTCGAGCGCCAAGCAGGCGTCAAGGAGCTTGCGCGGCACAAGGTGGCGGGCTTCAACCCAGCCGACTTTGCCGTCGCCTTCTTTCTGAACCTTGGCCCATTCGAGACCGTTGACCTCGGACTGGTGGTAAATGGCGACTCGGTCGCCTTTCTGGAGTTGCCCGATTTTGGAGTTGACCAGCGCCGTCGAGTTGAACACATCCGCCCGCTCGGCAATCACCACGCCGTCATCGAGCTTGCCGCCGCCAATAGCGGTCCTCAGGCAAGCTATTTGCCCAACTAAAGCGAGGCCGGCGGCAAGGGCGAGGAGGGGGCGGGCAGGTCGCAGGGGCGGGTATCGAAAGAGCATGAACGGCGCGGGGCGGGAAGTAAGCTCGACGGCTCGATCAGGGGACGCTCAAATCATGGGTGAAATATACAGGGCGAAACGCTATCCTAGCCGCTTTGCCGGCGCAACTACCAAGGGTCCTGACATCTGTTTGGGCTGGGAAAGCGATGAGGCGGAGCTATTGGATGAAGGAGTCACCTTGGTGGGCAAGCAACTCGCGGTGGGAGTCATTTTTGGCGGGCGCTCCGGCGAGCACGAAGTGTCGCTGCGGTCGGCGGCGGCCATTCTTTCGGCGCTGAAGCCTGAAAAGTATCGCGCCGTGCCGATTGGGATTACGAGAGCCGGCATCTGGGTCGTTGGCGACGCGGCATCCGAGATGCTTGCCTCGGCGTCGTCCGCGCTGGATCGCTCGGCCGGCGGCGCTGGATCGGCTGCTATCGCCCCGGCCCATCCGGCGCAGGCGCTCAACTCGCTGGCTGGCGTCCTGGGGGAGCTGGATGTCGCGTTCCCCGTTTTGCATGGCACGTATGGCGAGGATGGCGCCATCCAGGGGCTTTTCGAAATGCTGAACTTGCCCTACGTCGGCTGCGGCGTTCTGGCCTCGGCGGTCGGCATGGACAAGATCGTGATGAAACAGCTGTTTCAGCAAGCCGGGTTGCCGATTGTCGCGTTCCGCTGGTTTTCGCGCTATGACTGGATGACCCAGGGGGAGGCGCTGATGGACGACATCAGCCGGGAGCTTGGCTTTCCGATGTTTGTCAAGCCGGCCAACCTTGGCTCGTCGGTGGGCATCACTCGCGTGGAGGAACCTGCAAGCTTTAGCGCGGCGGTTGAGTTAGCGGCCCGGTACGACCGGCGCATCATCGTCGAAAAGGGCTACGACGTGCGGGAAATCGAGGTCAGCGTCATTGGCAATGACCAGCCGGAAGCCAGCCTGCCCGGCGAAATTATCAGCGGGGCGACGTTCTATGACTATGCCGACAAGTATTCGCCCGATAGTCAGTCGCGGCTGGTGATTCCCGCGCCGCTTTCCCAGGAGCAGACTGAGCGAATTCGCGCCCTGGCGACGCGCGCATTCCAGGCCATTGACGGCGCGGGCTTGGCGCGCGCGGATTTTTTCCTGCTCCGGCCAACCAATGAGATTGTTGTCAACGAAATCAATACAATGCCGGGATTCACCCGCATCAGCATGTATCCCAAGCTGTGGGAAGCCGGCGGTCGGTCGCTGGCGACCATTCTTGACCAACTGATTGATTTGGCGCTGGCGCGCCACGCTGAAAAAGCCAAGCTCGCCCGCGGATTCGCGCCGGAAACGGCTTGCGGGGGCGGGGTTTTCAACTGAGCCGGGCGCGCCAACGAGGAATTTCGCGATGACAACAAGTCAACTTATGAAGCTCTTACGCGACATCCGCTTGAGATTGGTGGTAACGCTCCTGGCTGGGGTTGGCGTCGCTGGCTTTCCCTGCGCGCCGCTGCGGGCGCAAAACGCCTCGCCCCGCCCCGCCCCCGCGCCACAGGACGTTGGCGAGGATGTCATCCGCATCACCAACGTCACCGTGCCGGTCATTGTGACGGATCAGGATGACCGCTTTATCAGCAAGCTCACCAAGGACGACTTTGAAATTTACGAGAATAAGAAAAAGCAAAAGATTGAATCCTTTGAGGACAAAACCGACCTGCCGCTGTTCGTCGCTGTCCTGATGGACACCAGCGCGAGCATCAAGCCGAAGCTGAAGTTTCAGAAGGAAGCCACCATTTCGTTTCTTCAAACCATCATCCGGCGGCGCAAGGATCAGGCGCTTTTCGTGACTTTCGACTCGACGGTGCAGTTGCGACAGGACTTCACGGACGATACCAGCCTGCTGACCAAGGCGATCCTGGACGTCAAGGCCAGCGGCGATACGGCGCTCTATGACGCGGTTTATCGCGTCTGCGAGGAAAAGATGTACAACGTCCCGACGCCGCGAAAAATCATCATCATCATCACCGACGGGGCCGACACCGCCAGCGAGCGCACGCTGGAGGAAGCCATTGAGATTGCCCAGCGGCACGAGGTGCTAATCTTTGGCATTAGCACGCGCAATGCCGGCTTTTTTGGCACGGGCGCGGGCATGGTGGCGGGCGAGGAAGACGAGGAGCTGCGGAAGCTGTGCACGCGCACCGGCGGCGACGTGGCGTTTCCGCAGAAGGTTATTGACCTTGAACGCGCCTTCCAGCGGATTGACCAAGCGGCGCGGCGTTACTACCTGCTTTCTTACGAGCCGCAGGACCCGGACACGCCCGGCTTCCGAAAGATTGAAGTGCGGGTTGTGACGCGCAAGAACGTCCGCGTCAAGGCGCGCGACGGGTATCTTGTCCGTCGCCGCGCCAACAGCGCCGGCTCATAGCCGCAAAGGGCGCGCTGACGCGGCTTTCCGCAAAAAGGCGTGGCGGCGACCTTGTTGAAGTCGCTAAGGGCGGCATCCGGCCTTGGCGCGCCAAGGAAGCTCCATCCGCGTTGATTCCCCTTCGCGGCCTGCGCCTTGGCTTCTTCTTACGCCAGTTTGTTCTTACACCAGTTTGCGGGCGCGCGCGTTCACGATGCGGTAGAGGCTTTCCACCGCGCCGCTTTCGCGCCGCTGGACGCCAACCTGAAACGTGCCGCTGACGGCGACGGGATAGTCGCTGGCGGCGCTCAGCTCTTGCCCTGGCGCGAGGGTGACGAAAATCATCTGCTCGATGCCTGGCCCATCGCCAAAGCAGCAGGCGAGCGGAACCTCAATAAGAATAAAGCGGCGAATTTTTCCATCCCCGATGCCAAGCGGCACCATGAAGCCGTTGATTTCAACCTGCTTGCCATTGAGCTGCTGCGCTCGCTGGGGATAGATAACCTCCCGTCCGTTGACCTGAACGCCGTTTAGCTCGCGGAATCGCAGCGCGGTCGGAGCCGCTCCGCCCGCCAACCCCTGGCTTGCCACGACCGTTAGAAACAAGATGACGCCGACGAACGTCTTCACGAGCGAGCTTCCTTTGCGAAAACAAGAATGTCGCGCCAACGCTGGCTCGCGGAGCTTAGCATGGATGGGCAACCGCGCAAGCGCAGCCGCTCGATGCGCAAGCGCAGCCGCTCGATGCGCAAGCGCAGCCGCTCAATACCGAGGCGTATTTTGGGCAGATTTTCCGCTCCGGCTTTCCGCCAAGCCGGAGCGACTGAGGGCGTCCGCGAAGCGGGTCATCCTGGCTTAGCGCGGCTTGGGAGGGCCGCTGCCCTCGGCAGCCTCAAAGGACAATGCGCCGCGGGCGTGAAAAGCGAGCCACCGTTCAGCCGGTCGCCTTGGGACAGTCAGAAGGGACTGAGCCCGGCGGCGGCGTTGTAGCAGCGATACAGCTCGTTGAAATCGCGAATGCTGCGATCCAGAATCTGGTTAATGGTCTCTATGTCGGCGGCGTTAATGGTCAAGTTGACGCCGTTGAGAAAGGCCATGTAGGTGTCGAGCGTCTTGACCTGCGGGGAAATAAGAACCAAGTACGTGCGTCGCCGATACTTGGGCGGGAGCGAATTGACATGGCGCAGGATAGCGATGCCGCCCTGATTCACGCTGTCAAACTGCGGATCGAGCAGCACCATGTCAACCTGCGTATCGCGCATCAGCTCGATGGCCTTTGAGGCTTCGTTGCAGACGGTTGGAGCGTAGAGCTGGTGGTCAAGCTTGTCGAGAACTTGCTGCGTCTGGGCCGAATCCGCCAGACACAGCAGGGCCTGGCGACGTTGCCAGCTCGCCAGCGACCCGGTTGCGCCATCGGCCGTTCGGGAGGCTTGGCCAGTGAGAAGCGCGACGAGTTGAGCTATGACGTCCTGATTGACTTGCATAGATTTTGGCGCTCCGCGCAAGGCTGGGGTGGCTTTGGGCGGGGGTTTGACTGTCATTCCGAAGCGACACTTCGGGCAATTGACTTGAAATGGCTTGTCAGGAAGATTCTTTTCCTGAATATCGAACTTTGCGCGACACTGCGTGCAGACAACTTGCATGACCCATTCGGAAAGCGGAGAGCGTCGGTCAAAATGACGCGACCATTACCGCTCGATCATGTCCAGCATCGATGGCCGCGGCGTTTCGGTCGTGGTCCGAGTCGGCGGCGCGACCGGGCGCATCCCGCCCAGCGTCGGATTTCTCAATCCCTGCTGCTCTTTCTGCAGGCGGCTGATTTCGCTGCCGCCCGCGCCAGCAAAGTCGCTCGACGAGCCAAGGCCAGAGAGACGCAGCAGAAGGTTGTTCTGGTTTGTGGCGAAGGCGACGCCGTCTTCCCGCGTAATCAGCCCTTGGCGAATCATGCGCTCGATGACTTGGTCGAAGTGCTGCATGCCGTCGAGCGATCCGTCTTCCATCGCGTCTAGGAGCGACTTGCCTTCGCTCTCGCCTTTTTCGATGTATTCGCGGGTGCGCGGCGTGGACTTGAGAATTTCAACGGCGGCGACGCGCCCCTTGCCGTCCGCGCGCGGAATCAGTCGCTGAGTAATGATATAGCGAAACGCTTGCGCCAACCGCACCCGAATGACGTGCTCTTCGTTTTTGGGGAAGATGCCGATGATGCGGTCAACGGTCTTTGAGGCATCCGTGGTGTGCAGGGTTGAAAAGACTAAGTGCCCCGTCTCGGCGGCTTCGAGCGCGATTTCCGTTGTTTCAAGGTCGCGCATCTCGCCTACGAGGATCACTTTTGGCGCTTGACGCAGTGCCGCCCGCAGCGCCAGCGCGAAGCTTGGCGTGTCGCTGCCCAGCTCGCGCTGATTGATGGTGCAGTTCTTGTGCGTATGGAGGAACTCAATCGGATCCTCAATCGTGACGATATGGTAAAACTTTTCCTCGTTAATCTTTCGCAGGATGGCGGCCAGCGTTGAGGACTTGCCGCTTCCCGTCGGGCCGGTCAGCAGAACGATCCCGTTCTTGAGATGCGAAATCTCGCCCAGCTGCGGCGGCAGCCCTAGCGTTTCGATTGTCGGTACCTCGGTCGGGATGACGCGCATGACGATGGAGTAAGTGCCCCGCTGCGAGAAAATGTTGACGCGGAAGCGCGTCCGCGAAGGCAGGCTGTAGGACAGGTCCACCGAGCCGGTCTGCACCAGCTTCTCCGGGGCGTCGCTGTTCCCTGCCATCAGCGCCATAGCAATGATTTCAGTCTGGTAGGGCGTCAGGTTGCGCAGTCCCTTGATGTCCACGGGAACAAGCTTTCCGTTCAGCTCGACCTGCGGCGGACGGCCAACGGAAAAGTTCAAGTCGCTGATTTTCTCATCTACCGCGAGCATGCGCTCGATGATGGGTGGCAAGTCAAAGTAGCTCATACGTTCCTCGTCCCCGCGGATGCCCGCCGGCGGCAGTCGTCGAATTCGCGGCTTGATCGAAAGCTCGCGCCAGCTTGGCACAGCCGGCTTTAGGTCAAAGAAAGCTATATCAGCCGCGCGAGCGGCGCAAGCCAGCCATTTGCCAAGGCGGCGCTTGGCGCGCCGCCGCTTAGGCCGAAACGCCGTCCGCGTCGCGCTTCCGGCGCGGCGGCGGCGCGCCCTTCACTAGCGATTTCAGCTCCGTCATAAACTCTGTCACGTCCTTGAACTCCAAATAAACCGAGGCGAAGCGGACATAGGCGACTTTGTCAAGGTCCTTCAGTCGGCGCATGATGAGCTCGCCGATTTTCTGCGTCGAGCGCTCTCGGTCGCGCGACTCCTGCACATACTTCTCCACCGCCGTCACAATCGCTTCCAGCTTGGTTGTCGGCACCGGGCGCTTCTCGCAGGCGCGGGCCAGTCCGGCCAGGACCTTCTGGCGGTCAAACGGCTCGCGCCGGCCGTCCTTCTTGATGACCATGTAGGGGATTTCATCAATACGCTCGTAGGATGTGAACCGCCGCTCGCATTTTAGGCACTCGCGCCGCCGGCGAATCACATCGCCCTCGCGGCTTTCGCGGGAGTCCACGACCCGATCCTCAAGGTTGCCGCAGTATGGACATTTCACGTGGATGCTCTTTGTGTTTTAGCGCCTTGTCGCTATCGGCGCGCGTTACGAGGGGCCGCTTGCCCAGGTCTTGACACCTTCGCCGGACGGCGCGCTAGACCTTGATATTGCGCATGCCGAAAAACTCCTTGAGCGCCGGATAAACATCTTCCTTGCTATCAATGCGCACGCCGATAAAGCGATCCTGGCGCTTGAGGTGCTCCTTGAAAATCGAAAGCAGCGCGCCTGACGAGCGACGGTAGCTTGACGTCCCTTCGTCGCCGATTTCGCCATAGCCAAACAGGTTGCAGGTGGCGATGAGCTTGTCCGCTAGCCGAACGGCTTCCTCGTTATCGCTGTAGTAGTTGTCCCCGTCCGAGAAGTGAAACGGGTAGATGTTCCAGTCTTTAGGCGGATAACGCTTCTCGATGATGTCCAGCGCGAGCTTATAGGCGCTCGAAACAACCGTCCCGCCGGATTCCCCCTGCGTGAAGAATTGCTCCTCGGTGACTTCCTTGGCTTCCGTGTGGTGACTGATGAAAACAATCTCGACGTTGTCGTACTTGGTGCGCAAAAAGCGCGTCATCCAGAAGTAAAAGCTCCGCGCGATGTATTTCTTGAACTCGCCCATCGAGCCCGACACATCCATCAGCGCCAGCACGACGGCGTTCGATTCAAAGCGCAGATCTTCCTCCCAGCTCTTGAAGCGCAGGTCTTCCTTCTTGAATCCGCCAACCTGAGCGCGGCCCTTCTCGACAGCGTTCCGCTTGAGGTTTTCCACAATCGAGCGGCGCTTGTCGAGATTCGAGAAGGCTCCGGTTCGGCGAATTTCCGTGAAGCGCGTCGTTCGCGCCGGCAGGGCCTTGTTGGCGCGATCTTCCAGAAACGGAAGTTGCAGGTCTTCAAAGATCAGCGCCGCGATGTCGTCAATGTTGACATCGGCCTCGTAGTATTCTTGCCCAGCGTCGCTGCCGGCCGGCCCCGCCCCGCCTCGCCCGGGGCCCTGACCTGGCTGCCCTTCGCGGGCCAACACGTCGCCGACCTTCGAGTTGCCGTCGCCCTGCGCGACCTGCTTTTGCTTGTGGCGGTCAAAGCGAAATTTGTATTCGTCCAGCGAGCGAATCGGCACCTTGACCGTCTTACGCCCATCCGAGAGAATAATCGATTCATTCGACACAATTGAGCCAAGATTTTTGCGAATAGCGTCCTTGACCCGCTCCTTGTGGCGCTCCTGGTCAATGACGCCCTTGCGCTGAAGGCTCCAGTCCTGCTTTTGAATCGCCATTCGCTTTTCTCCGAGTCGCGTATTTGGCAGGCCCGCCGCGCCGCGAGCGGCAAGCCGATGTCAAGCCCTCTGCGATCAAGCCCTCTGGGCGCGCCGGCTAGCGGCCCGCGCGGGCTAGGCTGACGGCGCGTCGTCAGCGGGCGCGCTGATAGGCGATGAAGACGGCGGCGCGGCTTCCGCCAAGGCTACATCCCCCGGCGGCGCTGAAGCCGGCGCGCCGTTCGCGGCGGCATCCGGCAGGGCGGCGCCCGATCGCGCCGACTGCCGGCGACAGAAGTCCAGAATCAGCGCCGTCGTCTCTTCGGGGCGCTCTTCTTCTGGAATGTGACCGCAGTTGGGAATGACCACAAACTCGGCGTGCGGCAAGCGCGCCAGCAGCCGCGCCCCCAGCGCCACCGGGATCGCGCGGTCATACTCGCCCCAGATGATCAGGGTCGGAACCGCAATGCCGTCCAGCTCTTGCTCAATCCAGTTCAGGTCCCACTGGCGGGCGGTCGTCATGGCGGCTCGCTGGCCTTCAACCGTTCGCAAAGCGCGGAAATAGGCGGCAATGCGCTCTGGCGTCACCGCTCGCTGGTCGTGGAAGAAGCCGCGCAGAAGGGTTTCGGATGTCCGGCGCGAGGACATCAGCAGCGGAACCGTTATTTCCCCAACCAGCCAAGTTCGCGCAATCTGCGCGTAAAGGCTAAACGGGTACTGCTGCAATGGCGCGTCGTTGTAGGCGGCGTCAATCAGGATGAGTCCTGAGACGCGCAGCGACCACATGAGCGCGCAGGCCAGCGAAACCGCGCCGCCAAAAGAGTTGCCGACAAAAGTCGCCGTCTCGATACCCAGCCGGTCGAGCAAGCCAATGACAAGCTGAGCGTGATCCTGCACATGGTAGCGCCGGTCGGCCGGCTTTTCCGAAAAGCCGAAGCCCTTGAGGTCCGGCGCGATAACCCGATAGCCAGCCGCCGCGAGCGGCTCGGCGACATCCTTCCAGGTGTAGTGCGACGAGCAGTATCCGTGGAGCAGGAGCAGCGTTGGCGCGTCGGGATCGCCAAAGTCTTGGTAGTGCAGCCGCGCGCCATCCACAACCGTGAAGCGGCTGGCCTCCGGCTGCGGCAACTCGCCGACGCAATCAATCCAGCGCGCGTCCCGCGGACGCTTGAGATACTGCCACGCCACGCCGCCGGCCAGAGCCGCGCCGCCAAGCGCCGCGACCCATCGCTTTGTATTCACTGAATGACACCCCCCAAGAAAAACAGGTTTGCGGAAACGGGCGAGCCTTCAAAAAGGCGGCTCTTGGTTGCGCGTCAGCGGTTCCAGCCCCGATTCAGTTCGCTATCCGTCAGCGCTCGCCGCGCTTTCTGGAAGCTTTCGACAAGCGAGCGGCGCGGTGCGACAAACTATAGCACGAATCGCCCCGCTGCCAGGCCAGCCGTTATCTTGACGCTTATTTCCACTGCGTGGTATCTACCTGCGTCGATTCCAGGCGAAGTCATTGATCGGGCGGCTTTAGGCCGAAACTTGTGATTGGGCGGACGGGCAACAGCAGTGGAAGCAACGCAAAACGACACCCCTGGACAAGCCGACACGGTCATTGAGTTCACTATTGCGAGTCATTACCGGTTCGTCGAAATGGTCGGATCGGTTGCGGATCAGCTCACCCAACTTGCCGGTTTTGAAGCGGAGAATATTGACTGGGTTGGGCTGGCGGTGCGCGAATCCGTTGTCAACGCCATCAAGCATGGCAATCAGCTTGACGCCTCGAAACCGGTTGAGGTTCGCTTCCACCTAACGGATGAAAAGTTGCTCGTTGTGGTTCGTGACCGCGGCAACGGCTTTGACGCCAGCCACGTTGCCGATCCGCGCGCCCCTGAAAACCTGCTAAATCCCAACGGCCGCGGCATTTTTTACATGCGAACGTTCATGGATGATGTCGAATTTCTATCCCATCGCCAGGGCGGGCTAGAGGTCCGAATGACCAAGCGCCGACCGCCCCGCAATGGCGGTTGCTAGGCAAGCCACTTGGCTTATCGAAGCTTGGACCGAGCGTATCGCCAGCTTTCCGCCTGACGCGCGTGAGCGCGTCAGGCTCGTCAACAAGGTGCCGTAACAAGATGCCGTCCGGCGGCAGGCACAAAATCACATCGGCGCGCCAGCCGAATTTCAGCGAAGGAGCCCCGTGTTCGTATGTCACTTACCATCTCCCATCGGACAGTTGGCGATGTCACCGTTCTTGACCTCAGCGGCAAAATCACGATTGGCGAAGGCAGCGTTCAGCTCCGCGAGTCCGTCAAGTCGCTTCTTGAAAACGGCAGCAAGAATATCCTGCTCAACCTGGGCGACGTGAGCTACGTTGACAGCTCCGGCATCGGCGAGCTCGTTCACAGTTACACGACGGTCAAGAATCAACAGGGTCAGCTCAAGCTGCTCAACCTCACCAAGAAGATCCAGGATTTGCTGATGATTACTAAACTCCTCACGGTGTTTGACACGTTCGACAACGAGGCGGACGCGGTGGCGAGCTTCACCTAAAAATCGTTTTGGGAAAAATTTTTGAAACGCCCGGCGGGCCTCGCCATCTGGCCGGCGCTTATGCTTCCTCCAGCACCCACAACGCATGGCACGTATCCTCGTTACGGGCGGTCTTGGCGTCGTCGGCGCCGGACTCGTCCGCGAGCTTCGCGAGCGGCACCATGACGTCATCGCCTGCGATCTTGCCCACCAGCCTGACGAAGTCGCCTTTGGGCTCCATGGCGACTTGCGCGAGCCGCGCTACGCCCGCTGCGACGTGGGCGAGTTTCGCCAGCTTGCGCGGCTCTTTAGCCATTTTGGCCGCTTTGATTATGTCTTTCACTGCGCGGCTGAGTTCGGGCGCTGGAATGGGGAGGATTTCTACGAGACCCTCTGGCGAACCAACGTCATCGGCACGAAGCACCTGCTGCGGCTTCAGGAAAGCCATCGCTTTCGGCTCATTCACTTCTCGTCGTCGGAAGTCTATGGCGACTACCCCGATCTGATGGTTGAGCGCGTTACGGACGAAGTTGAGATCAAGCAGCTCAACGACTACGCCATGTCAAAGTGGGTCAATGAGATGCAAATTCGCAACGCCATCGAGCAATACGGCGTCGAGAGCGTTGTGGTGCGGCTTTTTAACACTTACGGGCCGGGCGAGTATTACAGCCCCTACCGCTCGGTGAATTGCCGCTTTCTGTATTGCGCTCTTCACGGGCTGCCCTGGGTGGTCTATCGCGGACACGCCCGCACCTCGACCTTTCTGGCCGACACCGTTCGCACGGTCGCCAATTTGGTCGAGCGATTCAAGGCGGGCGAGACCTATAACATTGGCGGGGATCAGCTTCACACCATCGAGGAGCTTTCGGACACGGTGCTGAAAGTCACCGGCGCGTCGCCGACGCTCGCGCGCTATGCCGAGTCAGAGCCACTCACGACGAAGGCGAAGCTCGTGGATACGACGAAGGCGGTGCGCGATCTCGACCACCGCAACACATACAGCCTGGAAGAAGGTCTGCGCATCACAGCCGACTGGATGCGGCAAGCGTATAAGCTCGCGTAAGCCGCGCGGCTATTCTTCGCCGGCCAAAACAAGGTGGCGCGCTGACTCTTACTCTTATGCATCGCTTCTTTCGGAAGTCGCGGGGCGTTCTGCTCTGGGTTCTCTTCACCGCGCTGGCGCTCGAAGCCGGCTGGGGGCAGACGCCGTCCCAGGCATCCAAGGCGAATGTCTTCGTCGGGGCGGATGAGCGCGTCTTTGTGACGCTGGCCGCCCTGAACCTGGCCGGATTTGATGCCGAAACGCCGGGCGCGCCGCAAAACGAGGTTCGCGCGCAACTGATGCGCGATTTGGAGGCTACGCCGCCGGAAGTGACTGACAAGCTGCGCGCTTTCTGGCGACAGCTTCCCGAAGCGGAGCGAACCCGTCCGACGCTGGTCGGGAGCGCCATGGCGCTGGCGCTGGCGGCGCGTCCGCTGCCGGACTTCGCTCTGCCCGCGACGGAGACGCTGCCGCCGGATGTCCGCCCCTTGGCGGGCTTGGCGCCGCTCATCGCTGAATTCGCGGCGCGCTCGCCGGTCAAATCGGTCTTCCCGAAGTACGCGGCGAACTATGCGGCCTTCGTCGAGCTTTTACAGCAAGTCGCTGACGAGGAGCTGTTTCGCCTGCTGACGTTCCTGCATACCCAGCCTATTATTACCGCCCGCGACGCGCCGCCGATAGCCGATCTTGACACGCTCACCAGCGCCAGCCTGCCGGCTGGCGAGCTGCGGGAGCGGGCGCGCCGAATTTTTATCCTGCCAGACCTGCTGGGTCCGATGGGGCGGGTCGTGACGCGAAATGATTTCCTCAATGGCTCGGATCGGCGAACGTATCGGCGGCCAGGCGATGAGTTTTTCCTCATCGTGAGCGCGCCGCGGGACGCGCCCAATCGGGCTGTTCGGCGGGCGCTGATGCGCTTTATTTTGGAGCCGGTCATCGCCCGCTCCGGCAAGCTGATCGCCGACCGCCGCGCCGCGATCATGAAGCTCGCCGGGAACGCGCCACAGGCTGATCCCGCGCTGAAGAGCAACGTTTTTGAGATTGTTCGGGAATCGCTTGGGCGCGCCATCGAGGCGCGGCTGTCCATTCAGGAAGCTCGCGTGGCCGCCCGCGCGGAAGGCGCGGACGCGGCCGACGTTCAGATCGCCGACGAGGAAGCTCGCGTCGAGTTGCTTGGCGTTTTTGAACGCGGCGGCGTTTTGGCCCTGCACTTCTTCGAGCAGCTTGCCGCGCTCGATGAAACGGGCGTGGACATTCTCGAATGGATGCCGCGCATGGTGGCCGGCTTTGACCCCGACCGCGAGCGTCGCCGCCCGGCGGAGCTAGCCGAGCTGCGAGCGCGAGTTGAGCGGAGGCGGACGCTGGCTCGCTCCGCGCCGACCGCGAAATCGCTTTCCCGGCTGGAGCAGGCGGATGAGCTGCTGCGCGCCAAAAAGTACGCCGAGGCCCGACAGATGCTGGAATCGCTCCTTCAGGAAGAGCCCGCCAATGCCCGCGCCGCCTTTGGGCTGGCCGAGTTGACGGCCAAGCAGCCCAGCGCCATCGAGACGAATGCCGAGGCTGATGAAGGCGACCGGTTGGCGGCTTTGCAGGAGCGATTGGAGCAAGCGGTCGAGCTTTATGAGCGAGCGGCCAAGCTTGCGCGGGAAGATGAGCGATGGCTGGCGTCGCGCGCCCATGTCGCCGTTGGCAAAATCTATGACTTCGCGGGGCGGCGGCAAGATGCGCTGGTCTCGTATGAGCGGGCGATTGCGATTGGCGATGTGCGCGGGGGGGCTTACGCGGAAGCTGTCGCCGGAAAAGCGCAGCCGTTCCGCCCGGCTAAGCCTTAGCTCGCTTTCCGCGACGATGCCTCCAGTCTGGAGACGGCGAGACGCCACCCCCCCCACTCAGTCGCCGAGGGGGCTGGCGACCGCTCGACTGGGGTCGCTGCGCTCGGGGCGGCCAATAGCGGCGATCAAGCGCCCGACCGCGCCGCGCCCGCGTTCCCGCCGGTACGAAAAAAACAAGTCTACCCGCGCCATCGTGCACCAGCCCGAAGCGTATACTCGCTCAGGACGAACGCCGGCCCGCGCCAACTGCCGCGCGTTTGCTTGCGGAATGTCAAGATGGAACTTCCGCGCGCCCAGCGGACGCTGCAACCAAGCGGCGGCTTCCATTGGAAAAGCCGCGTGGAAAGCCTCAACCACCTCTTCCCCAACTTCGTAATGCGCCGCGCTGGCCGCCGGCCCCAGCGCGGCGATCAAGTCTTCCGGGCGGACGCCGAACTCGGCTTCCAAACGCGCCACCGTCTGCTCGACCACCCGCGCCAGCGTGCCGCGCCAGCCGGCGTGAACAGCGGCGAACGCGCCCGTCCGCGGGCACCCCAGCAACACCGCTTGGCAGTCCGCCGTATAGACCGCCGCCCACCGCGCCGGATCGCGGCCCACCCAGGCGTCGCCCGCGCGCGGCTCGGTTTCGGTCGGCGCTACGTCGTCCAGGGTATGCACGGCGGCCTCATGAAGCTGCCGGAGCGTATGTAGCCGATCCCGGCTTTCGCCCAGAACGCTCAAAAACCGCCGCCGATTTTCGGTCACGTTTTCCGGCGCGTCGCCAGCAAAGTAACCCAGATTGAGCGCGTCGGACGGCAGCGGGCTGACTCCGCCCAGCCGCGTGCTGAAGCCATGCCGAAAGCCGGCCGCTTCCAGCGGCCGACAGACCAGCGCGGCGACTTCGCCGCGCCGCCGAAAGGTAAACGCCTCGCTACTCATCTCGCGCCGCCGGCAAGTGCCCCAACAGCCGCTTGCCTTTTCCGACTTGCATCGCGCGCGCCATCGCGTCGCGGACGTAGGCCTTGGCCTGCGCGACGGCGTCCCCCACGGCGACGCCCCGGCCTAACAGCGTCGCCAGCGCGGCCGACAGCGTGCAGCCCGTGCCATGCGTCTCGATCGCGATCCGCGCGCCGGGGAAGTGGTAAATCTCTACGCCATCGAACAGCGCGTCGGTTGCGTCGCCGGACAGATGGCCGCCTTTGACCAGCGCGTAGCGGGCCCCTAGCGCGTGCAGCTCGCGCGCCGCCCGCGCCATATCGTCCAGCGTTTCGACGGGAAAGCCAACGAGTTCCGCCGCTTCCGGCAGGTTCGGCGTCACGACCGTCGCCAGCGGCAGTAGCCTTGCTTTCAGCGTCGCGATGGCGTCCGGCTCCAAAAGCAAATGCCCGCTGCTCGCCACCAGCACCGGATCGACGACCAGCGGCGCGCGCCAGTTGGCTTCCAGCCAGTCGGCGACGGCGGCGACAATAGCGCCCGTCCCGAGCATGCCGGTCTTAGCGGCGGCGATGGTCAGGTCTTCATGGAGCGCGTCCAGTTGCGCCGTCACAACCTCCGGCGGCAGCGGATGAAAGCTTTTGACGCCGACCGTATTCTGCGCCGTCGTCGCCGTCAGGACGCCGACGCCGTGCGCGCCCTGCGCCGCGACAGTCTTCAGGTCGGCAAGCAGCCCCGCGCCGCCCGCCGGATCAAGCCCTGCAATAGAGAGAATGACCGTCGGCGTTGTCACGGCAGCGCGTCAAGAATGGCGTCCGCTTTTTCGGGCGTCAGGTTTTCGTGAAAGTCGAAGTTGATCTGCATCGCCGGGGCGGCCGAACACGCGCCGATGCATTCCACTTCGCTGAGACGAAACCGTCCGTCCGGCGTTTTCTGGCCCGGCTGAATGCCGAGCCGCTTTTCGAGATGCTCCCGAACCTGCGGCGCGCCGCACAAATAACAGCTAATCGTGCGACAGAGCTGAATGTGGTATGTCCCAATCGGCTCCGTAAAGAGCATCGAATAGAACGTCAGCGTCTCGTACACGTCGTTCATGTTCAGCCCCAGCTTCTTGGCAATGAAGCGCATGCCGTCTTCCGGGATATAGTTGCAGGCGTTCTGAACCAGGTGCAGCAGCGGCAGAATCGCCGATCGCTTCTGCGGATAGCGGGCGATGACGGCGTCGGCGCGGCGCTCAAAGTCAGGCGTCAGGACCTCGGCAAAGGTTGGCGCAGGGCTCATCGGTCAATCTCCCCCAGCACGATGTCCAGGCTGCCGATGATGGCGACGACGTCCGCCAGCAACGCGCCCTGACAAAGTTTCGGAATCGCTTGCAGGTTGACAAACGACGGCCCGCGCACATGGCAGCGGAACGGGCGCTCCGTGCCGTCGCTGATGATGTAAAAGCCCAGCTCGCCCTTCGAGCCTTCGATGGCGTGGTAGGCTTCGCCGGGCGGTACCCTGAAGCCGTAGGCCGCCAGCAGGAAGTGATGGATGAGCGCGTCCATCTGCTGTTTCATTTCCTCGCGGTCGGGCAGGACGATTTTGGGCGAATCGGCCTTGATGGGGCCCGGCTTGAGTCGATCGAGCGCCTGACGGCAAATTTTCCAGCTTTCCTCCATCTCGCGCATGCGGACGAGATACCGGGCGTACACATCGCCGTCGCGCTCGACCGGGATTTCAAAATCGTAGGTTTCGTAGCCGCAGTACGGCTCCGCCCGCCGCGTGTCATGCGCCACGCCCGAGCCGCGCAAGGTCGGCCCTGTCACGCCCAGCGCAATGGCGTCCTCGCCCGATAAAATGCCGACGCCGCGCGTCCGCTTCTGGAAAATCGGGTTGTTGGTCAGCAGCGCGTGGTATTCCTTGAGCGCCGCCGGAAACTCGTCCAGAAATTCCCGGACGAGCCGGGTGAAGTTCGGCGGCACGTCGTAGGGAAGTCCGCCGACGCGAAAATAGCTCACTGTCATGCGTCCGCCGCAGACGGCCTCGTAGAGGTTGAGAATTTTTTCGCGTTCCCGAAAGCAGTAAAAAAACAGCGACATTGCGCCCAGGTCGAGCGCATGCGTGCCCAGCCAAACCAAGTGCGAAGCGATGCGCTGGAGTTCGGTCAGCAGGACGCGCAGCGTCTGGGCGCGCGGCGGAATGTCGTTCGCGATCCCCAGCAGCTTCTCGACCGTCATGACGTACCCCAGGTTGTTGCCCATCGGGTTGAGGTAGTCCATCCGGTCGGTGATGACAATGTTTTGCTGGTACTTTTTTGTCTCCATCTGCTTCTCCATGCCGGTGTGGAGATAGCCGATGTCGGGCTTGACGCTGACGACGGTTTCGCCGTCCAGCACAAGCTCCAGCCGCAACACGCCGTGAGTCGAAGGGTGCTGCGGCCCCATGCTGATGGTGATGGCGTTGTCGAGCGCCGATTGCTCGCGCAGCATCTCCCGAATCTTTTGCTGCGGCGCGTAATCCAGCTCGATAACGTTCGAGTAACGCAGGGATGACATGGCAGGCAGGTTCCGCGCGAGCGGGCGCGCCCGATTGGCGACGCCTCAGTAGCCCTGGAGCGGAAAATCCTTTCGTAGGGGATGGCCTTCCAGATCGTCGGGGGTCAGAATCTTGCGCAGGTCGGGGTGGTTCGCGAAGCGAATGCCCAACAAGTCGAAGGTTTCGCGCTCGTGCCATTCGGCGGTCGGGTAGACGCCGACCAGCGTTGGAACTTCACAGGCGCTTTCCGGGACGCGCGTTTTCAGCCGCAGGCGATAGCCATGCGGAATCGAGAACAAGTGATAGACCACTTCAAAGCGCGGGTCGGCTTCCAGCCCGCGATCCACGCCGCACAAATCCGACAGCAAGTTGAAGAGCAGCTTCGGCTCGTCGCGCAGGTAACGGGCTACGTCCACAATCGCGGCGCGCGCGACATAGACCGTCGCTTCCCCGTTGCGGACGACAACCTCTTCGATGGCGTCCTGAAAGCGCCGGCGCAACTGCGTCAAGGCATCCGCCGCGCCTTTGACGAGCGCCAAATCGTCAGCCGGAGCGGCGACGGGCGAGTCCGGGGCGTCGCTCATGCAGCGGCTCCCTCGGGCAGCAGGTTGCGGTCACGCCGGTCGGTCAGGCGCTCGGTCATGATTTTCTCCTGCAGCTTCATCACCGCGTAGATGAGCGTTTCCGGCCGCGGCGGGCAGCCCGGGACATAGACATCCACCGGCACGACCTGATGTACGCCCTGCACGATGGCGTAGTTATTGAAAATGCCGCCAGCCGTCGCGCAGGCTCCCATCGAAATCACCCATTTGGGGTCGGGCATCTGGTCGTAAATGCGGCGCAGCACCGGCGCCATCTTCCGCGAAACGCGCCCAGCGACAATCATCACGTCGGCTTGGCGCGGGCTGGCGCGAAACACCTCCGAGCCAAAGCGCGCCAGGTCGTTGCGGGCCGAAGTCGCATTCATCATCTCGATGGCGCAGCAGGCGAGGCCAAACGTCGCCGGCCAGAGCGAGGACTTCCGCGACCAGTTGATGAGGTCTTCCAAGCGGGCGGTCAAGATTTCCGGTAGCGCCGCGCCAAGCGTGGTTTCGAGTCCCATGACCTATGCTCCCTATGCTCCCTTGCGCGACCGAGCGTTACTTGCTCCAGTCGAAAACGCCCTTCTTCCAAACGTAGATGTAGCCGACAAAGAGCGTCGCCACAAAAATCATCATTTCGGCATAGACAAACAGCTTGTTGCCCAGCTCTTCGGCCAGCGCCTTGTAAACGACCGCCCAGGGAATCAGGACAATCGCCTCGATGTCGAACAAAATAAACAGCAGGCAAACCAGGTAAAACTTGACCGAGAAGCGCTCGCGGGCGCTGCCGACCGGGTCGTTGCCGCACTCGTAGGGCATCAGCTTTTCGCGGGTCGTGACTTTCGGGCCCAGCAGCCGCGAGGCGCTGAGAATCAGCGTGGCGACCAGCGACGCCAGCCCGAAGACCATGAGCAGCGGAATATAGTTTTGTAAATCATTTGACATGCGATCAGGCTCTCTATCGGGCGAGGCGGAGGCGCTTTCGCGCGTGTTGCCGCGCGCGGAAAGGATGGTAGAAAGCCCGGCTCTCAAGGTCAAGCAAGGCGGGCGCGGTTGCGTTCCCCGCCATCGTCGGGTAGCGTCCAGGCGCACGCTCTCCCCAATAGCCGCCGGCAGTTGCCGCCGCTTTCGCCTCCGGACTTCCACGCCAGCCTTGAGGACGCGCCCTATGATTACGCGCTACGGAAAATGGGATGGTCTCGACCTTGACCGCTTCGATCTTGAAAAGCTGCTTGAAAAGCTCTCTGACTTCTTCCTGCAGAGCGGATTTTCGAAGGGCGGCTGGTCGCGGCGCATTCAGAACCCGGATCAATCGCTCGCAGCGCTGCGCGAAGCCATTCGGGAGAAGATTCGCTCGGGCGAGCTGCTCGACGAGACGGAAATGCAGGCGCTCCGGGATGAGTCGGGCGGGTGGGATGAGAAAAAGCTCGACGAGTTGACGGACGCGCTCATTCAACGGATGCTTGAGCGGGGCTACCTGCGGGCCACCCCGGACGAGCGGGGAGCGGACGGCGCGCCGCCGGGACCAGGGCGCATCGAGAAGGGCGCCGGCGCGCGGGTCAAGTTTGAGCTGACCGAAAAGGGAACGGACTTTCTAGGCTACAAAGCGCTCAGCCAGCTGCTCGGCCCGTTGGGCAAGAGCTACGCCGGTCGGCATGACACGCCGTATCTCTCCACCGGCATCGAGGCGTTTCAGTCGAGCAAGCCTTACGAGTTTGGCGATACGCTCAACCTCGACGTCAACGCCACCCTGCTTTCCGCCATTCGGCGCAACGGCTTGGGCGTGCCGCTCGATGTCGAATACAGCGACTTGATGGTTCGCCAGTCGGAGTACGCCAGCTCGTGCGCGACCGCGCTGATGCTTGATTGCAGCCACAGCATGATTTTGTATGGCGAGGATCGCTTCACGCCGGCCAAGCGGGTTGCCTTGGCGCTGACGCACTTGATTCGGACGCAGTATCCCGGCGATACGCTCAGGCTGGTGCTGTTTCACGATTCGGCCGAAGAAGTTCCGCTGGTCAAGCTGGCGCAGCTCGCCGTCGGTCCCTATCACACTAACACGGCGGAAGGCCTGAAGCTGGCGCGCCGCATCCTGCTCGCCCAGCGCGTGGACATGCGGCAAATCATCATGATCACGGACGGCAAGCCGTCGGCGCTCACCCTGGAGGACGGGCGAATTTACAAAAACTCGATGGGGCTCGACCCGATGATCATGGACGCGACCTATAAGGAAGTCGCCCAGTGTCGCCGGAGCGGCATCGCCATCAACACGTTTATGCTGGCCGACGATCCCTACTTGGTGAACTTCATCAAGCGCGTGACGAGCATCGCGCAGGGGAAAGCGTATTTCACGACCGTGATGACGCTCGGACAGTATGTCATGATGGACTTTTTGAGACGAAAGCGGCGGAAAATTCGCTAAGCGCCAGACTCGGGAGATGCCGTCATTGCTTCGCCCACGCTCGCGCTGGCTAAGGCGCGGCCTTGTCATCCTAATCCTGGCGACGGCAGCCCTCGGCTGCGCCGGAGCGCTCGCTTACCAGCGCCCGCTGACAGTCGTTAGCTGGTACGACCGCTGGCGGCTGTGGCTGGCCGGCATTGCGTCGCGCGAAGTCGTCATTGACGGCGTCCGCATCCACTACAAGGAAGGCGGCGCGGGCGAGCCGCTCGTTCTCGTTCACGGCCTGGGCGGTAGCTCAGATGCGGACTGGGGGCAGGTCATCGTTCCGCTCGCCAAGCAGTTTCATGTTTATGCCCTCGACCTCCCAGGCTTCGGACGTTCCGACAAGCCCGCCAGCGCCACTTATGCCATCCGGTCGCAGGCGGCGACGCTGGTGAAATTCCTCGACGCTGTCGGCGCTCGACAGGCCCATGTATGCGGTCTTTCGATGGGTGGATGGATTGCGGCTTACACGGCGAGCGAGCATCCCGACCGCGTCGCCCGGCTTGTTCTGGCGGATAGCGCCGGGGTACGCTTCGAGCCAGCGCCGGAGCGCGCCTTGCTCGACCCCGGGACAACGCCCGAAGCCTTCGCAAGCTTTCTCCGTACGCTATTTTACAATCCGCCGCGGTTGCCCGCGCCCTTGGTTCGGGACTTTCAAGCGCAGGCGCGCCAACAAGCATGGGTGATTGACCGGGCGCTGGCGGCAATGCTGACCGGCGACGACGCGCTTGAGCCGCGCTTAGGCAAGATTCGGGCGCCGACGCTCATTATTTGGGGACGGCAGGACGCGCTGTTGCCGCTACACTCCGGCGAGATTATCAAGCAGGGGCTGCCAACGGCTAATTTTACAGTCGTGGATCGGTGTGGTCACATGCCGCCAATTGAGCGTCCCGACGCCTTTTTGCGGGAAGCCGAACGGTTTCTGCGGGCGATGCCGCCGCCGCAAGACGAATACGCGCTGGTGCCGTAGGTTATGCCGATTCACCCCACCGCCATCATCAACCCTCAAACTCAGCTCGGCGAAAACGTCTCGATTGGTCCCTACGCCGTCATTGGCGCAGACGTGACGCTGGAAGATGACGTGACCGTTGGCGCGCACTGCGTCATTGAAGGGCCGACGCGCATCGGGCGCGGCACTCGCCTGTTTCCCTTTGTCTCGGCTGGCCAGGATCCGCAGGATTTGAAATACGCCGGAGAGCGCACTGAGTTGATGATCGGCGAGCGCAACGTCATCCGCGAGTTCGCCACGTTGCACCGCGGCACCGGGGCCGGCGGCGGCGTGACGCGCATCGGCGACGACAACTTGCTGATGGCCCAGTGTCACGTCGCTCACGACTGCGCGGTAGGCAACCGCGTCATTATGGCAAACGGGGCGTCGCTGGCTGGTCACGTCGAGGTTCACGATCACGCGACGCTCGGGGCGTACGTGGGCGTTCACCAGTTTTGTCGCGTCGGCCCTTACGCCTTCATTGGCGCGTATTCGGTGATCGTCAAGGATGCCCTGCCTTACGCGCGCAGCGTCGGCAACCATGCTAAGTGTTATGGGCCAAACAGCCTCGGTCTACGCCGCGCCGGCTTCTCGGGCGAGGATTTGCGCGCCATCGAGCAGGCTTTTCGCCTGCTGCTCAATTCAAAGCTCAACACGTCGCAGGCGACAGCGGTCATTGAGGAACGACTTGGCGACCATCCGCGCATTCGCGTTCTGCTCGACTTCATCGCCGCGTCGCAGCGCGGCGTCGTCAAATGAGCTGGTCCGCTTTTTGCAGCCGCGTCGCCATCGCCTGCCGATGCCAGCGGTTGAGAGCCGTCAGCCCTGAGCCGGTACTATCGCTGGCCCCGTAGCTATTGTCGTTGTCGTCAGCTCCCGCATCTGGACAAACAGCGCCAGATCGCCCTCCGCGATTGGGTTTGGGTATTGAGCGTCTCCTGAATCCGACAGGCCAGGGAGTCCGAGCTGTAAGCCGCGACTGCGAGTAGGATCGTGTCTTACTGCGTGTCTTACTGCGTGTCTTACTGCGTGGCGGCTAGTTTTTGCCGCGAGGCGGCAGTGGGAAAGCCTTGGGCTCCGCCCTCGCCTTGACGTTGGCTAGCTGGCTTTGCCAACGGGCATCGGTAATCCGCGTTGTAAAAGCGATGCTTGAATGGCTTCCAGCGCGCGCACCACGTCCAGCCCGCTTTTCCCATCGGAAACCGTCAGGCTGCCCCGCCGCAGGCTGTCGAGGAAGTAGCGCGCCTGCGCCTTGAGAGGCTCTTCAAGCTGGATGCGGGGAATTGAAATGTCGCCCTCGCGGGCGAGCAGTTGGAACTGCCCGTAATCCTCATAGTATGGCTCGCGCACGACGCCCTTGTCGTATACGCAAATTGGGCCAATTGTCGCCAAGTCGTCCCAGACGAGCATTTTCTTGTCGCCCACGATGGTAATCTCCCGCACCTTGCGCGGGTTGAGCCACGACACATGGACGTGCGCCAGCAAGTCGTTCGGGTAGCGCAGGGTGATGAACGCCAAGTCCTCGACGCCAGGTTGGAGATAGGCCGCGCCGGACGCCGAGACTTCAATCGGCGCGCTGCCGGTCAGGAAGTTGAAAATGGCGATGTCGTGCGAGGCCAAGTCATAAACCGCGTTGACATCCTTGCGAATCGGGCCGAGGTTCGTCCGGGTGGAAACCATGGTGTAAATCCGCCCCAGGTCGCCAAATTGCAGATATTCCTTGAGCTTGAGGATGCCGCGATTGAAAAGAAAAACCTGTCCGACCATCAGTAGCCGCTTGCGCTCGGCCGCCAACGCCACCAACTCCTCGCCTTCTTCAGACGCTCGGCAAAGCGGCTTTTCAACAAGAACGTGCTTGTCGGCGAGCAGGGCGTCGCGGACGATGGCGTGATGCGTGCTCGTCGGGGTCGAAACAACGACGGCGTGAGCCTCTGTTTCGGCCAGCAGGCGGCGGTAGTCTTCAAACAGGGCTAAGTCAGGGTGCGCCTTGCTGACGCGCTCCAAGTTGGGTCGGCTGATATCAGCCGCCGCTGTGACCCGTACACTCGGAAAAGAGGAAAACGCCCGGATGTGATTCGGCCCCCAGTGGCCGCATCCAATGACAGCGACGTTGATGGCGGATTGGCTCATGGTTAGACTGCGCCTCAATCCTCAAGGTTTCGTGTCGTCGCCGCTGATAAAGTTAAAGCGGTCGCCAAAAAATCAGCGGTCGGACTTGGCTTGCGAGCTAGCTTTGCGCGCTAGTGTCCGTCCAATGGCTCGACTGCGTCAATCCGTTTAGCGAAATGAGCTCGCATCCCTGCGCGATGGCGGCGCGACCGGAAGCGGAAGCTCGCGCGGATGCCGAGCGACAGGCAGGAGCCGCCCCGCCAGATGAACTGGCCCGCTTGCGCGTCAGTTGAGACTGCCGCCGAAGCGTTGAAGCTCGCTGGAGTCAAAGCTTGATGGGGAAGCGCCTGGCGCTGTTCTTAGCCGGGATAGAGTTCGTATAGAAAAAGAGAGCGCTTGCGCCGGTTGATTGAACCTCTGCCTGAGACAGCTCCAGCATGCTCGTCACGCTTGCCATCTGGATATTGTTAGCGACCTTGGCGAGCGCGATAGGCTGCGCTTGTCTGTCGAGCGTTCCGTTCTCGGCTTTAACGGATCGGCTTATGGTCAGCGCGTGGGTTGGCGCGGGCGTTCTTGCCAACCTCTGGCTGAGCGCGGCGCTGGGCGTGGCGCTGAAGCCGTGGGTGGCCGTTGTTACCGCCATAGCGGCGGTGGCGGCAGCGGCGCGCCTGTTGCCGCCGCGCCCAGGCTTGCTTGAAAGCGCCCAGCGCTTGGCGCGCGGCGCTTGGTTGCCGGTCGCGCTTTTTGGACTTGCCGCCGCCGTCGCCGTCGCGCCCGTGACGCTAATTGACACTGGCATCTATCACTACCCGGCGATGCGCTGGCTGGCGGAATACGGCGCGGTGAAGGGGACGGCGCTCCTTGACGTACAGCTTGGCTACGCCTCGACTTGGTTCGCGCTGTTCGCGCCCTTCGCGCACGGGGGCATGAAAACCCGCTCGGCGGCGCTTGGCGGCGGCTTCGCGCTGGCGCTATGGCTGACGAGCGCCGGATGGGCTGGCGCTCGCATCGTTCGCGGCGCGGGCCGGACAAGCGACTGGTTTCTCATCTGGGCGACCGCGCTTGGCGTTGGCGCACTGAGCCAAGTCGCGGGTCTTTTGGCTTCGTCCTCGCCGGACGTCCCAACGGCGGCGCTGATCGTGGCGACGGCGCGGATGCTGCTTGATGGCGAACAGTCGCCCGATGACGAGCGAGCGGGTCGCTACTGGGCCGCCGCTGCTCTGGCTGGGGTGGCGGTCGGCGCTAAGCTGACGGCCGCGCCGCTCTTGCTCATTGCCGGATGGCTTGCCTGGCGGGCGGCAGGCTTTCGTCGCCGCGCCGCGCTTGGCTTGGCGGCGCTCTTCGGCGCGGCGCTCTTGCCTGTCACGCTGGCGCGGATTGTCGCGTCCGGTTGCCCGCTGTTTCCCTCAAAGCTGTTTGCCCTGCCCGTGCCTTGGCGTTACGAGATGAACCCGTGGCAGCGCGCCGACGGCGTGGCGCGCGAGTTGACGGTGGCCATTCGCGACCAAGCGCGGTGGGACTGGGGCGCGCTGGCGTCGCCGCGCTACAGCCAAGGGCCGCTAGACGGGCTGCTCGACTGGCGCTGGCTGCCGAGCTGGCCCTCGCATGAACCCCTCGCGGCGGCCCTGCTGGCCGGCAGCCTGCTGGCGACCTTGGCGCTGCTGGCGCGGCGGGGCTGGAGCTGGACGCTGGGACTCGGCTGGTTGGGAAGCGCCTGCGCGCTGCTACAAGCGCCATCGCTCCGGTTCGGCGTCGGGTATTTTGTCATTCCGCTGGCGCTGGGGCTGGCGCGGCTCTCCGCCGGGCTGCCGCGCTGGCTGCCGGCCTTGGTCGCGTTAGTCCTGGTCGTTGCGCTCCCGTTTCCGGCCAGCCCGCCGCTGCTGCGTCCGCCGCGCCTGACGCCGACGCCGGTCGCGCTTGAGCATATCAACGGACTGGCGCTCTACCGTCCGACGCCGCGCCCCGGCGTTTTTCCGCGCTGCGGGGACAGCCCGCTGCCCTGCGGCTCGAACATTGACCCAACCGTACGCTTGCGCAATCCCCGGCGGGGCGTCGCCGCCGGGTTTGTCCGGGGACGTCCGCCGGAATAGGGACTGGAATTGAAGGAATAGCCTGACATGGGGGCGTTGTCCGTTCATCGCTGGGCGCTGCTAGGGCTGATTCTCGCCAACGCCATCTGGGGCAGCACATTTGTCGTCGCGCAGGATGTCACGAATCCGGCGCATCCGACGAGCCTCGCGCCAATGCGCTACATCATGATCCGGTTTGGCATCGCGGTTGGGCTCATGTCGCTCATTTGGGGACGGCGGCTGCGTCGCCTGCCATTCCAAACCGCGGTTGATGGGCTGCGGCTGGGCTTTTTTCTGGGAATCGGGTACGTGCTGCAAGCGCAGGGACTGGCCTGGGGCGGCAGCCCGTCCAAGGCGGCGTTCATTACCGGGTCGAGCGTGCTGCTCGTGCCGCTGTTTGGCGCGTGGTTCGGCAAACAGCGGCCAACGGCGGCCAATCTGCTGGGGCTGGCCATCGCGTTTATCGGCTTCACGCTGCTGTGTTTTCCAGATCGTCAAGAGCTAAGCTGGCGGTGGAGCGACGCCGTTTCCTTTGGCTGCGTCGCGCCGTTCGCCGTGCATATCGTGTTGGTGGAACGCTATGCCGAGCGGTCGGATGTGGACGCTCTCAATATCGTTCAGCTTGGCGTCTCCGTGCTGGTCGCCGCCGCCGGATGGCTTGCGCTGGCGGGGTGGGCGGCGCTGGCGCCGCCTGTGCCGTCCGCGCTTGCGCCGGAGCTGCTTCCGCTGGCGTTGACCGTCCGCCAGATGTGGGAGCTGCTTTACTTGGTCGCCCTCGGCACGATCATTTGCTACCGGCTGCAAACTTGGGCGCAGCGCCACGTTTCAGCTACGCAGACGGCGCTGACGCTGACGCTGGAGCCAGTTTTCGCGTCGCTCATCGCCTTTTGGGTCGGCGTGGAGCGGCTCGGAGCGCGCGAGTTGCTGGGCGGCGCGCTGACCATTGTTGGCGTCGTCGTTTCGGAGGCTTTGGCGACAGCTCGCGCCCGCGCGCCAAATGAGACGTAACAGCTGAAAAGAGCTTGACCTAAGGGGATGAAACGTTCAAAACTCGCCGACTTCGGCTGTAAAGCGCAGAGCATCAGAGCGGAAAGGGGATGAGCGGTTATGGCGAAGGCCAGTAAGCGGATCAACATCAAGTTGCAGAGTTCAGCCAGCTCGCACTGTTACTATACGGAAAAAAATAAGCAGAACACGAATGAGCGCCTGACGCTGAAAAAGTACGATCCCAAGGTGCGCCGGCACGTGGAGTACAAAGAAGCCAAGTAATCGCGCGGCGACTTGGGGCAAAGCCTTTCAAGGGGACGCAAGTCATCTGATTTGCGCCCCAGCGTTTTGCGTTGCGGGCCGCCCTTTGCCGCCGAAGCGCGCCCCTCCCGGCCCCGAAAGGGGCGCTGAAAGGGTTGACGCGACGCATCACGGAAGCTAGATTTGGCAGCATACAGCAGAACAAGCTCTTCGCAGGCCGGGCGGGAGGGGGTAGCCTCCCCCGCGCGCACAAGTCGATGAAATCTTCTGACAACGACAGCGAGCGCGGCGCGGGTCGCCCGGTGGCGCGGCGACCGACCCGCTATCGCCTGGAAAAAAAAGTGAATGGCATTTGCGTGTTGGAAGTCGTCGGGCGGCTGGCGCCCAGCACGGCGCAGGAAGAGCTGACGACGCGGGTGGATGACCTAATCGCTTCTGGTCATAGCAACTTCCTCATTGATTTGCGCGGGGTGAGCTACATCAGCAGCACCGGCGTCGGCTCGCTGATCGAGTGCTATCACCATGCCGAGCGCGCCGGCGGCAAGCTCAAGCTGCTTAATCCGTCGCAGGCGGTGCGTCAAATTCTCTCCGTATCGAAGCTCGACAGCGTCTTTGACATGTGGACAGACGAAAGCGCCGCGCTGCGCAGCTTTAGCGTGGACGAGGACGCCAACGCGCCGGCGCTGGATGACGATCCGCCGACGCTTGTGCCAAACGCCGCGCCGCCGGCGAAAGCCGCGCCTGCGCCAAAGGCGACGGCGTCGCCAGTATCCGTCGCTCCGATTGAGCCTGCCGCGCCGCCCGCTTCGACTGCGCCGCAACCCCGCATCGTCAAGGCGGCGGATGCCCCCCCGTTGAAAAAGAGCCGCTCGCGGCGAGCGAAGTCTTCTTCCTAACGCTGTTTCGCTAAAACGCGCAGTGGCTTGTGGGCGGGCCTGAAACCGTTCTCGCCCTGCCCAAGGCGGGCGCCCTGCGGGCGGCTTGCTGTCCTCGGCGGCCCCCTAAATATGCCGCTACGCCAGCTCATCAAGCGGACTGGCGCGGTTTCCGCGACGCTCTCCGAGCGCATGGAGCGATATCCGGTTCGGTAACGACGTCAACTGCCGCGCCTGTCCGCGGTTTCGCCGTTCCGCCTTCAGTCCGCCCCCCCCCTTCAGGCCGCCCCGCCATCTTGCATTGCCAGGACACGGCTACGCTGTCACAAAAAGCGGGTCAGGGCTAGGCCCTTGCGGTAAGCGCGCGCGCCATGATTTCAAGCCCGGCGCGGAGCTGCGCCGGCTCGGTCAAGCCGGAAATCATCACGCGCGCGCCCCGCTCATTCCCGTAAAAGTAGCCGGGATGAACAAGGACGCCTCGCTCAAGTAAGAACAGCGCCAGCGCCTCCTCGTCATCCCATCCGGCGATCTGCGGGAAAAGGTAATAGCCGCCATCCGGCGGGGCGACTGTCACGCTCGGGCAGCGGCGAAGGATGTCCTGCGCCATATCGAGCGACGCCCGGAAGCGATCGCGCATGCTGGCGACAAACGCCTCCCCGCGCTCGAACAGGGTCGGCAGCATGAACTGCGCGAGCGAGTTGGCGCTCAGAAAGGCGTCGTTGAGCATTTCCAGCCGAGCGCTGAAAGCTTCCGCCGCTGGCTTGTTCATGGCGATCCAGCCCAGCTTCAAGTCCGGCAGGGCGAAGCGCTTGGAAATGCCGTTGAGGTGAAAGACCGGCAGATCGGGATGCAGCGTTCCAAAGGGCGGCGTCGCGGCGGCGCGGTAGGTGAAAGCCGCGAAGACTTCGTCGCAGATGATTGGCAGACCGAGGCGGCTCAACGCCGGCAGCGGGCGCTGCGCAATCATGCCCGTCGGATTGTGCGGCGAGATGAGGAGGATCGCGCGCGTCCGCTCATCCGCGCCAGCGACAAGCGATGCCTCGCTGATTTGCCAGCCGCGCGACGCGTCCAGCTCATAGGCCCGCAGGGCGATGCGATGCGCCGCGGCGAGGTGTTCAAAAAGCGGGTAGGCGATGTTCGGCCCAAGAGCGTTGTCGCCCGGCTCGGCCAACAGCGTAAAAAGCAGGCTGTAGGCCTCGCTGGTGCTCGCCGTGATGAAGATGTCGTCTGGCGCGATGGCGAGCGGTGGCGTCCGGCGGGCGTAATCCTCGGCAATGGCGCGCCGGGCCGCCAACGAGCCGCGCGGGTCTGGCTCGTAGCGCCGGGCGTTCCAGTAGCCATCCGCCGCCGCGCGGAGAATGTCAGGGGGAAAAAGCAATCCGTGCTGGGTCGGGTTGCTGCTGGTTAGGTCAATATACGCGCCCGCCTGCTGACGAGCGCGTTCAAGGCGGTTTGGCGTCAAATCAACATCGGATAGAAAGCCAGGCATATCGCAATCGCGAAGCTGTCGGGCGCTCCAGCCGGATGTTCGAGCGTGGAGCGCTCGCCGACCCTATGGCGCCGCCAGGCGCTGACGAATGGCGCGGAGACGGGCGCAAGCGCGCTCCCGGCCAATCAGGGCGAAGACCTCGAATATGCTCGGCCCGACGCTTTGCCCGGTCAGCGCCACGCGCGAGGCGTTGATAAACAGCCCAGCCTTCGCCCCTTTGGCGTCGGCAAAGGCCCGGAGCGTCGCTTCCACCGTTTCCGGCTTCCAATCCGGCGCTTGCTCAAGGGCGTTGGCGAGTTCTGGAAGCCAGTCCAGCAAGCGAGCGTCCCGCAGGTTTTTCTTGACGGCTTCGGGATCAAGCTCGAAGTCGTCGGTGAAGTACGGCCGACCGTAGGTCGTGAAGTCCGTCAGCGCGCGGAAGCGTTCGCGAATAACGTCCGTGGCGCGCGCAAGCCAGGCGCGGCCGTCGCCTTCCGCGAACTCGGGCTTCCACAGCCCGGCGGCTTCAAGCTGCGCTTGTACCAGCGGCAGCAGCCGGTCAAGCGGCATGGACTTGAGGTATTCGGCATTCATCCACAGCGCCTTGGGGTCGGTGAACTGGCGCGGGTCGGCCAGGGGCTGATCGGCCGGCGCGAGGTTGAAGATGCCGTTCGTCCGGCTGACCTGCGCGAAGTCGAACGCGGCGATCATCTCCTCGCGCGACAGAATTTCGCGGTCGTCGCCGGGCGACCAGCCGATGAGCGCGATGGCGTTGAGAAAGGCGTCGGGGATGAAGCCGCGCTCCTGATAAAATCGCACTGTCGCGCCTTCGCCGTGCTTGCGCTTGGAGAGCTTAGCGCGCTTGCCGTCCAGAATGAGCGGCAAGTGCGCGAAGGTCGGCTCCGCGACGCCCAGCGCCTGGTAAATCAACAGTTGCTTGGGCGTATTCGCCAGCCCGTCCTGCCCGCGAATGACGTGCGTCACGCGCTCGGCAATGTCGTCCGCCGCGTTGCTGAGGATGTAGAGCGGCGAGCCGTCTGAGCGCAGCAGGGCGAAGTCCTCGATGTCCGCGTAGCGTTTGGCTTGCTCGCCGTGCACAAGATCGTGAAACGTCACCGCGCCGTCCGTTCGCGGGACGCGAAACCGAACCGCGTAGGGCGTCCCCTGCGCGTCGAGCTTGGCTTCCTCCTCCGGCGAAAGCTCGCGCCCGCGAAAGACGAAAGCCGTTTTCGCCGCCTCGGCCGCGCGCCGCAGGGCGTCAAGCTCTTCCTTAGTTTCATAGGACTTGTAAGCATGTCCGCTCGCCAGCAGACGCTCGGCCACGCGGCGATGCTCGTCCAGCCGCTGGGATTGAAAGTAGGGGCCTTCGTCCCAAGTCAAGCCTAGCCAGCGCAGCCCGTCGAGGATGGTTTCCACGGCTTCGGGCGTGGAGCGCTCGCGGTCGGTGTCTTCAATCCGCAGAATAAAGACGCCGCCCTGCTTGCGGGCGAAAAGCCAGTTGAAAAGCGCCGTGCGCGCGCCGCCGATATGCAGATAGCCGGTCGGCGAAGGCGCGAAGCGGACGCGAATGCCGTCAGTCATGGGTTGCTCCGTATCCTCATAAGCATTGTTTTGGCATAAGCATTGTTTTGGCGCGGCGGCGGGCCAGTCGGCGGGAGTCTTAGCAAACCGCTGGCCGCTCGTCACGCGAAGCCAGCCCGGCAGGCTGCGCGGCGCGGCGGAAGCGCGGGCGTCCCGCCCATTGCGTTGGCGCCGCGGCAACGATAGCATCCGCGCCCTGCATCATCACGCAAAAGACTCATCTCATGGCACTCGGCATCACTGAAGACATCACGGAATTGATTGGCAAAACGCCGCTCCTGCGCCTGCGCTCGGTTGTTCCGCCCGGCGCGGCCAATGTGTACGCCAAGCTTGAGTACCTCAATCCCGGCGGCAGCATTAAGGACCGCGCGGCGCTCGGCCTGATTACGGACGCGGAGCGCCGCGGGCTGCTCGCGCCCGGCGCGACCATCATTGAGCCGACGGCCGGCAATACGGGCGTGGGCTTGGCGCTCATCGGGCGAACGCGCGGCTATCGCGTCATCCTGTGCGTGCCGGAGGGCTACAGCCGCGAAAAAATGCAGGTTGCGGAAGCGTTGGGCGGAACGCTGGTGTACACGCCCAGTGCGGAGGGCATTCCGGGCGCGATTCGCAAGGCGCTGGAACTGGCGGAAACCATCCCGAACTCGTTTGTCCCGCAGCAGTTTAGCAATCCAGCCAACCCGCATATTCACTACATGACGACCGGCGCGGAAATCCATGAGCAGCTTGGCGGCAAGGTGGATGGCTTAGCCATCGGCTGCGGCACGGCCGGGACGTTTTCCGGGGTCGCCCGCTATATCCGGGAGCGCAATCCGCAGGCGGTGTGCGTGGCGGTTGAGACGGAAGGCTCGGTGCTCGGCGGCGGACAGCCCGGGCCGCACAAGGTCGAGGGCATCGGCACCAGCTTCATTCCAGAGAACTTTCACCGCGACTTGTGCGATGAGATCGTCGCTGTCACGGACCGGGACGCCTTCGCGATGGTGCGCCGACTGGCTGCCGAGGAAGGCGTCTTATGCGGCGGCTCAGCCGGGGCCAACGCCTTTGCCGCGATTCAGTTAGCCATCCGGCTTGGGGAAGGGAAGCGCGTCGTGACGATTTTTCCCGACGGGGCGGAGCGTTATATGAGCAAGGGCATCTTCGACGAGGTCTCGTAACTTGCTCAAGCGCCTTCCAAGAGTTTTTTCGCATGGGCGCGGTTTCGCATGCGATAGTGGAAGTGAAGCTCTGCGGATGGCTTCCCCCGCCGTCGTTCGCCTGCGGCTTCATGCTGTGTTACCGACGCCCAGGACCAATGGATATTGCGGAAGCGCGAGCCGCGAACGCGCGCGGCAATGAGTGTCTACAACGCGGGGATTACGCCGCGGCCATCGAAGCTTACCGCGCCGCGATTGCCGCCGACCCGCAGGCGCAGGCCTATCCGCGCGAGCGGGGCATCATTTATGCCAATCTGGCTTACGCCCTGTCCTTGTCCGGCAGCCTCGATGCCGCGCGCGAGACCTATCAAGCCGCCATCGCGCTTGAGCCGCGCCGGGCGACCTATCACAACGAGCTAGGCGACGTCTTGTTTCGCTTGGAGGACTGGTCGTCGGCGCTGGCGTCCTATCACCGGGCGGCTCAGTCAGAGACATTCCTGCGGGTTTACCCTGAATCGCCGGGGCTGATTCAATACAACCTTGGTCTCGCTTATCAGCGACTGGGCAATGCGGAAGCCGCGCAGCGCCATCTAGCCGAGGCTGTCCGCCGCGAGCCGCGCAATGAGGCGTACCGCGAGGCGCTTGAGCAGCTTGCGTCCGCGCCGTCACCCCCCTCGCCCTCCGCGCCCGCCGGTCGCCTGACCTTCGCCGATGTCGGCGGCTGCGCCGAGGCCAAGGCGTCCATTCGCCAGGCCATACGAATTGTGCTGGACGCCGAGCGGGCGGCGCGCTACCGGATTCGGCTCAATGGGATTTTGCTGGTCGGCGGACCCGGCGCCGGCAAGACCTTTCTCGCCGAAGCGACGGCCGGCGAGTTTCGCTTGCCGCTATTGCGCGTCACGCTCAGCGAGGTGACGTCAAAGTGGGCCGGCGAAGGCATCGAGCGCCTGCGCCACATCTTCGAGCAAGCCGCCCAGCGCGCGCCCTGCCTCTTGTTTTTTGACGACTTCGACGGCTTGGCGGCGACCGCCCGCGATACGGAGTCCAACCTTGAGCACCGCCGCTTTCTGGAAGCGCTGACGCAGCATATCGAGCAGATTCGTCAAAAGCCGGGCGTGGTTTTGATGGCGGCGACTTCTGAGCCAGACGCCCTCGACGCGGCTATTGCGCGCCCCGGACGGTTTGACTGGCGGGTGACGCTCCATCCGCCCGACGCGACGGAGCGCCGCGCAATGCTGGAAAGCCTATTGCGCGCCCGCCCGGTTGGCGAGATTGCCTATGACCGCTGGGTTGCCCGCACGACCGGCTACACCGCCGCCGACCTCTCCCGGTTGGTCAACGCGGCGGCGCTTGACGCCTTCGACGCCAATCAGCTCATTACGGATCGCCATCTGGCCGCTGCGCTGTCGCGCTTTGAGGCCAGCGATCGCTTTGTCGACGCGAAACGCTCGTGGGCGCAGATTGTGCTATCCGATGATGTGCGGGCGACATTTCGACTCATTCAGTCCCTGCTGGAAGACCCGGACGCCGGGCGCGGCTTCGGCTTGACGCCGCCCAGCGGCGCCGTGCTTTACGGCCCGCCAGGGACGGGCAAGACGACGCTGGCGCGCGTGTTGGCTTATGAAGCCCGGTGCAGCTTTTACGCCGTGACGCCAAGCGACATCTACGCCAAATGGGCCGGCGAGTCGGAGCGTCGCGTAACCGAGCTGTTTCGGCGCGCGCGGGCAAACCGCCCCAGCATCATCTTCTTTGACGAGGCTGACGCCCTGTTCGGCGCGCGCTCGGCGGCCGTCAGCGAAGCCGCGCCCCATATCAATCGCGTGGTCAATCAATTCCTCGCGGAAATGGATGGTTTGCGCGCCAATGACCGGCTTTTTATCTTAGCCGCGACAAACCGGCTCGACTTGATTGACCCGGCAATGCTGCGCGCCGGTCGCCTGTCTGAAAAAATTCACGTGCCGCTGCCCGGTTACGAGCAGCGGCGCGCGCTGCTCAAGCTTTTTACGGAGCGCATGCAGCTCGACGACGCCGTTTGCTTGGAGGAGCTGGCGGCGGCGACGGCGGGAAGGTCCGGCGCTGACCTTGAGGAGCTCTGCCGCGCCGCCGCGCGGTCCGCTTTTGCCCGCTATTTGGACGCGCCATCGCGCCCGCCGCGTCGCGCAGTCGCGATGAATGACTTCATGGGCGCTTTGGCGCTGATGGGCGCGTCCGCTCTTCAGCTTGGCGCGAATGCGGCATCCGCCGGCGAGACGCCGCTATCCAGGGAAGTTGTCGCCGTCTGAGAGCTTCCTAAACTTTGCAGGTCGCCATATTGACAGCGACAGGCGAAATGTTCCAGATGGAGCGCGCGTACTCCTGAATTGTGCGGTCGCTAGAAAATTTGCCCATTTTGGCGGTGTTGAGAATGGATTTTCGCGTCCACGCGTCTTGATTTAAGTACGCTTCTGACACCGCGTCTTGGCACTCAATGTAAGCTCGGTAGTCAGCCAAAACCATGTACTGGTCGCCGCCTTCCAGCAAAGAAAACAAAATTGGGTGAAAAAGCTCCTTGTCCAGCGGGTTAAAATATCCGCTGCCAATCATGTTGAGAGCTTCATTCAGCTCTGGATCTTTGTGAAAGTAATCCCACGACGAGTAAGTTGGTTTTAGGTTAGCGATTTCTTTACATGTCAAGCCGAAGATAAAGATATTTTCGCGTCCGACTTCCTCGGCAATTTCAATATTCGCGCCATCAAGCGTGCCAATTGTCAGCGCGCCGTTGAGAGCGAATTTCATGTTGCCTGTCCCGCTCGCTTCCATGCCAGCAGTGGAAATCTGTTCTGACAGCTCGGCGCCAGGCATGATTTTCTCAGCTAGAGAAACGCGATAATTTGGAAGGAAAACAACTCTTAGGCGATCCCTTGTCAGAACGTCGTTATTGATAACGTCCGCCACGGCATTGATGAGGCGAATGATAAGTTTCGCTTGGCGATAGCCTGGAGCCGCTTTGCCAGAAAATATAATGGTTCGCGGTGTTATGTCACGATCGGGACAATGGCGAATACGATTATACAAAGTGATTGCGTGGAGCAAATTCAGGAGTTGTCGCTTATACTCATGAATCCGCTTAACCTGGCAGTCAAAAATGGACTCCTTATTGACGCGCAGCTTGCTCTTCCATCCAGTCTCAATGATTTTTATGAGTATGTCTTTTCCTTGTTGTTTAATTTTTTGCCATTCGTAACGGAATCCCGAGTCTTCAGCAAATGGAATGAGTTTTTCCATTTCATATAGATCGGTCATCCATTTATCGCCGATAGCTCCAGTAATCAAAGAGGAGAGCTGCGGATTGCAAAAGGCTAGCCACCTTCGCTGCGTGATGCCATTGGTCTTGTTTTCAAATTTATCGGGAAACATCATGGCGAAATCTTTGAAAAGATCATGCTTAAGAATCTCCGTATGCAGGGCGGCGACTCCATTGACGCGATGCGAGCCGACAATGGCTAGATTTGCCATGCGAATAGATTTAGGGCGGATATTTGGAATTGGTTCCTCTACGAGCGACATTCGCTCGACAAGCTTTTCATTGTCGGGATATTTCATACGAACTTCCTTGAGAAATTTATGGTTAATCTCATAAATAATCTCAAGGTGTCGCGGCAATACTTTGCTAAGCAACTCGACTGTCCATTTTTCAAGGGCTTCTGGTAAAACAGTATGATTGGTGTAAGCGACTGTCGCTCTCGTGATTTCCCAAGCTTTATCCCAAGAAAGCTCTTCAATATCAACAAAAATTCTCATGAGTTCGGCTATGGCGATTGCCGGATGTGTATCGTTTAACTGAATGGCGACTTTATCGGGAAATTCATCAAAGCTGTTTCTGATTTTTTTGTAACGCCTGAAAATATCCTGTAGTGTTGCAGAGACAAAGAAATATTCTTGCTTCAGGCGAAGCTCCTTCCCAGAGTGACGATTGTCGTTTGGATAGAGAACTTTTGAGATAGTTTCAGATTCAGTTTTTGTCCGAACGGCGCTAATGTAATCTCCTTCGTTAAAGTAGTGGAAGTCGAAATCACGCGAGGCTTTTGAAGACCAAAGTCGGAGCGTATTGACATTCTGCACGCCATAGCCGGGAATCGGCGTGTCGTGGGCCATTGCCATAATCTTCTCAGTTTTTATCCATTTGTGGGCGATTTTACCTTTTCCATTTGGATATTGAATGACTTCGCCATAGTAATGGACTGGATAAAGCAGTTCTGGGCGAGCTATTTCCCATGGATTTCCATAGCGAAGCCAGTTGTCTGGCTGCTCGATTTGCTCGCCATTTTTAATTTTCTGGTTGAAAATGCCATACTCATAGCGAATGCCATAGCCATATCCTGGAAGCGCCAGCGTCGCCATTGAATCGAGGAAGCAGGCCGCGAGCCGGCCCAAGCCGCCATTGCCAAGACCTGCGTCTGGCTCGACTTCCTGAATTGCCTCGAGCGCGTAGCCAAGATCGCTCATTGCCCGTTGGCATTCTTCTCTAAGGTTGAGGGTGGTAATTGCGTTGCCCAGCGTGCGCCCCATAAGAAACTCCATCGAGAGGTAGTACACGCGCTTGGCGTCGGCGCGATAATAAGCGTCTTGGGTTTGCAGCCAGCGTTCAATGAGCCGATCTCGAATGGCGCGGGCAAGCGCTAAATACTGATCAAGCTCGGTCATGCTAAAGCGATCCTTAGCCAAGGTAAATTCCAGGTGATCAAGAAAGCTTCGCTGTATAGCCTGAGCGGTAAGCCCATGATAGCTCTCGTAAGCTGAAAGGTTGGCGGCTGACTCGGCTAATGACGTTTTAGCTTCGGACATACTTGAATCTCCTCTTGAGTAAAGGTTGGACCGGGCTTTACCTGATATCTCGATATCAACTTTGATCAACTTTGTCCGGCATTGGATGGCATTGCAGGCTTAGGCGCAAGCGAGCTAAACAAGCCGCGGCTTATGCAGGCGACGATCATGCACAGGATCGGGGCTGTAAAAAGCGCGACTGTGCGTGGAATAAGAGCTTGGTAGTCGGCAATGGCTCCCTCTTTGAGATTAAGCGAATCCCAGTGTAAAAAATATGAATTTCGAAAATTTCCTACAAGACTGATAAAGGTCAATACCCAAATCAGAAGCTCGGCAAACTCAGCTATGATAAAGCCGACTAACGCTGTCTCGACCCATCGAAAGTTGCCGACAGATGCCGACAGCGCGCCAAAGTAAAAGGAGCTAAGTATCATGGTAGCCACGATTGAGAACATTGCATTCCCGCGCGGCGCGTAGGGAACGCCGGAAATGCCAATTGTAAATCTGCTCAAGGCGACGATAAAAATCACGATCAAGGGCAATCTAACAAATTTGAAAACTTTGAGAAACATATCAAAAATTTTCTCCATTTTAGATTTTCTATTCTTAAAATTCTATTTTAGATCGATTTTTCTGATATATCCTGTAAACTTCAAATCGGCAAATTGATTTGAAGTCGCAATTTTTGCAATCCTTTACGCCTTGGGAAGGGAAAACTTGAAATTTTCCTTCTCTAATTTGATTTCTATATTTCCACAAATAGTTAATAATTAGATTAAGATTTGATTCCCATTCCGTTTTTTCAAGCAACAGGCTTCGACTTTTGACAGGAAGAACCTTAATGTAATCAGCTTGATAAATTCCATTGTTTCGACGAGGAGCTTTTCTTATTGAATAATAGCCGCCGCCCGCAATTGGCGAGAAAGATGGGAAACATTTCTGGATAGCTGTTATATAAACAGCGATTTGAACATCTCGCCCGTTTCGCATATCCTGTAGCGAATAGCCTCTAGATAATTTATAATCGTAAGCTATAAATATTTTTATTTTTTCATCTTTATCCTGTATTTCTAGAACGTCTACGCGATCAATTTGGCCGCGCAGCCTAAGCTTTTCGCCCTGCTTGTTGGTAAGCGTAAGCGGCGCTTTCACTGAGCCTTGATCAGCTTTTGGCGGGCGCATGCCAAAAGCGATTTCCGTAATGTGATTGATTGGCTGGAAGCTTTCCGCCGCTTCCTCCGCGATAAGTCGCTCGAGCTGTCCCGTCAGCACGCGCTTTTCAATGTCCCAAAGTCGGGGGTTGAGCGGGGGAAGCTGTCGCTCGCGCTGCTCAAAGACGGCCGCGGCCACTTGGCGCAAGCGGTCAAGCTTGCGCTGTAGCGGGTCGCCTTGCCGGGACTGCGTCGCGTCATGAGTCGCGTCACGATAGGCGTCTCGCAGAATATCGTGGAGCAAGCGCCCGCGATCCTGAGCTTGCAAGTCAAGCGCCGCCGTAACTCGCGGCTGAAGTCGCAGGACGCGCCGCGCGAAGAAGCGAAATGGGCAGGTCGCGTATTCGTTGAGCGCTGTGGCGCTAAACACATGCTCGTCGTTAAAGCGCAGGGCCAGCGTTGCGCGGAGGTCCTCGGCGGCGAGCTGTCCGTCAAAAGGCGTCCAGCGGCGACCGTGTCGGGCTTGCTCCATCGCGAGCCGCTGGTTGAGCGCGTCAGTTTGCCATCCCTGCCGGGCGACATAGTCCTGCGCGGCGGACAACTGCTCCAGCGGGGGCAGTTGGCGGTCAGCATCCGCGGCTTCGCCTGCCGTCAGCAGCTTTTTTTCGGGGATGCCGCGTCGCTGGCGACCGACTGCCGCCACGACTTGGCGAACCAGCTCGCGCTTGGTTGTGGACGCGAGAAGCTGACTCCCGTCGTAGCCCTTTGGAACGAGCGCGTAGCGCTGTCCTCCAGGTCGCGTTTCCGGCGCGAGGCGGGCGATTTCAGCCAGAAATGAAGACGCCGCCAGTTCTTTGTCTTCAGCGCCTACGGCGGCGTATGAGAGATGCAGCGCCTGCGTCGCCCGGCAGGCCACCTGATAAAAGTAGTGTTCTTCCTTGGCGAGCGTCGCTGGCGAGATGTCCTCCAGGGTTAGACCGTCTTCCTTGAGTCGCTCGCGCTCCGCCGCCGGATAAATCCAGTCTCCCGGCAGCCGAGCCGGGAAGCCGCCCTCAGCCAATCCGGGGACAAAGATGACGGGGAAGTGCAGTCCGCGAATGGCCGTCGCCTCCAGGACGCGGACGGCGCCGAAAACTTCCGGCTCGATGCGCAGGGTCAGCCCGTCCAAGGCCCGCAGGATGTCGGCGTGCAGCGTTGCCAAGGCCATGGCGGAGGGGGCTTTCGCTTCCCCGGTCGCCGAAGCCGCGGTCGTCGGAGCGCCCAGGGTTGCGGCGATGCTTTGCGCCGCGATGGCTTGGGCGTCGATGGCCGCCAGCGCGGCGCGGCGGGCGGCTTGCAGTCCGCGCAAGTCGGCGGTCGCTTGGAGCAGCCGCCGCGGCTCCGCGACCGCCGCCCGGATATTGGCTTCCAGCCGCGTCTCGAAAGCAAGCTCCGCGAGCGTCCGCTCAATCGCTTGCGCGAGTTCCGCCGCCGGCGCCTGGAGCGGAATGTCCCCCAACAGCTGGCCAAGCCGCTTCAAAAGCTTACTGACCGCAGCCAGTTGCGAGGCGGTGACGGCGTCTGGGCGGGCGCTCGGCCGCGGCGGGCGCTCGGCCCGAAGCTCGTCTTCAGCCGGGACTTCCTCGTCGGCGGTCTGGTCCTCGGCTTCCTCGGCTTCCTCGGCTTCCTCGGCTGTCGCCCGCAGGTAGCCCGCCAATCGCTCGGCTCGCTCGAGCCAGGCGTCAAGGCGGAGCTCGTCGCCGACGAAGGCAACGACGTTCTCGACGTCATCCGCCAGCATTTGGCCGCTCGGCGACGCTTGGCTGTCTAGCGCTTCGCTAGCCGGCAGCGCGAAGTAATCGCTTTTGATGACGTCGAGGAGGCGGCTGACGGGTATGCGCGGGGCGTCATCCGCGGACGCCTCGCCGGTCGGGCGGTCAAGCGCCGCCGCCAGCAGCTTCAGCCAGGCGCGAACGGCCGGAATATCGGCGACGGGCAGCCGCTCATCGAGCGTGTAGGCAATTTCCTCATCGGCCAGCGCGCGCCGCAGATGCGGCCCATAAGTTTCCTTGTCCCGAACGACAATGGCGATGTCGGAGGGCGTCAGCCCGTTGACCTGGATATATCGCTTGATGGCTTTGGCGATATGACGAAGTTCGCGCTCCAGATCAGGCGCTTGAGACACGAAGACGGGCGGCAGCGCGCCCGGCGGCGGGGAAAACGCTGGGTTGAACAGCCCGGCGCGCAGGATGTCGAGTCCGGGCGCGGTTGGATGGCTGGCGATGGCTGCCGCGCCGCCGCGCTCGTGAAAGATGACTTCCGCGAAGCCCTCGCCCATGGCGCGCACTTTCTCGATGGTTTCGCGGACCGGCGCGAAGACCTGCGGGTTCTCCAGATCATCGTCGAAGTTAAATGTCACGCGCGGCGCTCGCCCAATTAGCCGCCGAAGAATTTCGCCCTGAACCGGCGTGAAGTCAAAGAAGCCATCCACAATGATCCGCTCGACGCCTTCCAGGAGCGGCGTCTGGCAGGGGAAGCCGTCCAGCTTGCCGTCTAGCGCGGCAATCGCGCGGAGGTAGTCGGCATCGCCTTCCGTGAACGCGCCGATTTCCAGCGCGGCGGCGTAACACTGGGCGATCCGCGCCACGTCTCGCTCGTAGCCGTGCGCCTGCTCGGCTGGATGCGGCGCTTGCGCGCCGGTCAGATTGGGCGCGGGAAGGCTTTCCCGGAAGCGGTTGATGCGCTGGTCGACAATTTGGGCGAACTCCGCCGCCGTTTTGCCGGCGCGCGCGATCTCGCCGATGAGCTTGGTCACGGAAGCCACGCAGCCGCTTGCCGCGGCGAGCGAGCCAAAGGCCGACAGGTCGCCTCGCTGCGCGAGCTGCCGCATGATTTGGGCGATTAGCGGTCGCCGCAGCGGGTAATCCTCGCCGCTGATGTCGCGGCGACGGGAAGCCGGCTGCCAGCGGCCGTCGCGCTCAACGCGGGCCGTTCGCAGCAGCTGACGGATGAAGCCGTTGAAAAGATAAACCGGCAGGCCGCCAAGGCTGCCAGTCGCCGTCCGCCCATCGAGGAGGCGGCGGGAAATGGCGTCCAGCATGGGGCGCGAGGCGACTAAATAGAGCGCGCTCTGGGGGCGTCCCTGCTGGAGCCGCGCCCTGACGTCTTCCAGTAGCCGCTCGCGCTGCTGACCGAGAACAGGTCCTCGCCAAATTTCGCGTTCCGGGGTCATTGGCTGTCGCCTCTGAGCGCGACTTGGCGCGCCGTTGCCACCGACGGTTTTACGACCGCGCCGACGCCGTGGTCTTGACCGTGACAAAAGCTAGAAAAACCGCCGCCGCCAGCGCCGCCACGGAAGCGCCAGTGATAAATGGCGAAGCCGCGGAGACATGCTTCATCGCGTAGCCGCACCAGGCCGGAGCGATAATGCGCCCCAAGCTGGCCACGGAGGCGGCGACGCCGAGCGCCTCGCCGCGCTCGTCGTCGGCTGCCCGATTGGCGAGGAGCGCCAGAAGCGTCGGGTTGGCTAGCGCGGTGCCAACGCCCATGCCCGCGCAAAGCCAGACCAGTCCGGCGGCGGTGTCCGCCAGCGGGGCCGCGGCGAGCGCGATAGTTAGCAGGCTAAGGCCAAAGGCGAAGATCGCTCGCTCGCCAAAGCGATGAACCAGCGGCCGGATGAGCGCGCCCTGCACAAGCGTCATCGTGAGGCCGAGAAACGCGAAGAGATAGCTGTTGTCGCGCTCGCCCATCTCAAAGCGCAGGTTGGTGTAAAGCGGCAGCATCATCTGATAACAGGAAGCCGCCACGATAAACAGAAAGTTAATGATGAGCAGCGGGCCAATTTGCGGATGGCGCAGCCATGTCCAGATGGAAGCCGCATCGCTGGACTGATGATTGAGCGCGGCTTCGGCGCGGCGCTCCGGCGACAGGCTTTCCGGCAGCCGCCACCACATCGCCAGCGCGTTGATCAGCGCCAGCCCGGCCGCGACGTAAAATGGCGTGGCGGCGTCGCTGTAATGGGCGATGACGCCGCCCAGCGCCGGGCCGATCGTGTAGCCCAGCCCAATCGCCGCCCCAATCATTCCAAGGCTTTGCGCCCGGCGCTCAGGGGGCGTGACATCGCTGGCATAGCTCAGGGAAAGCGCCGTGTTGCCGCCGGTCACCCCGTCCAGCGCCCGCGCCAGAAACAACACGCCAAGGGCGAAGGTGCCGTCGGCCAGTAACGAGGCCGCGCCAGTGGCCGCCGCCGCCACCGCCGAGCCGCCCATGCAGACCAGCAGCAGCGGCTTGCGGCCCGCGCGGTCGGAAAGCCGCCCAATGGCTGGCGCGAAAAGCAGTTGCGCCACCGAATAGGATGCCAGCAGCCATCCGATGACGATGGATGAGCCGCCGAAGGTCCGGGCGTAGGTCGGCAGAATGGGGATGACCATGCCCCATCCAATCTGGTCAATCAGCGTTACCAGAAAAATCAGCCGCGGCGCGCTGTTGATGCTCATCGCCCTGCTCATGCGTTAGGTCGCGCTCAGGCGTTAGGTCGCCTCGCCGTAGTAGTGACAAGCTGACGTGCAAGTTTCAGCAATGCTCACGCGATACAGACAAGGTAATGCCGGCGACAGCCGTTCCCAAATCCAGCGCGCGAGGATTTCGCTAGTCGGGTTTTCAAGTCCCGGAATTTCATTGAGATAGTAATGGTCGAGCTGTTGCCGCAGCGGCTCAAAAGCCTGCTTGATCTGGTCGAAGTCCAGGAGCCAGCCAAGCTCGGGGTCAACCTCGCCGCGGACGACGATTTCCGCGCGATAGCTGTGACCATGCAAGCGGCGACACTTGTGGTCGGGCGGCACATGGGGCAGCCGATGCGCCGCCTCGAAAGTGAAAGTTTTGGCAAGCTCGACAAGCATAGACAAACCAACGGCTCAGGCTAATTGTGATATTACGCACGATGGTCGAAGCGTCAACGCCAAGCCGGCGTCAAGTCCCGCCGGATAGCCGCCGCCGCTTGACTTGCGCTTGCCTCGGCACATACCGTTTGACTCGCGCATTCGCTCTCTTTCGCTAGCTTCTCGACTCGGCTTTCTTCGCCCTGGCCGGCTACGTCTCGAATGTGGACGGCCAAGCTATCAGCCCGCACGCATGACTGAATACGAGTCGCCGACCGAACCGATCGAAGTCCAGCCCGATCCGTTGCTTGGGACGGTCGTGGACGGGAAGTACCGCATCGAGCGCGTGCTCGGCGTGGGCGGCATGGCTACGGTGTATGCGGCGATACGATTGCAGATTGGCGATATGGCGGCCATCAAGGCGCTCACGCCGGAGTCAACGGCGGTGCCGCTCGCGGTTGCCCGCTTCCAGCGCGAGGTGCGCGCCGCCGCCCGGATCAAGCACCCTAACGTCGTGGCGATTTATGACTTCGGCAGCCTGCCGGACGGCCGCGCCTACATGGTGATGGAATACATCACCGGGGAATCGCTGCGGGAGGAGCTCAAGCGCGCCGGCCGGCTCGCGCCGGAGCGAGCGGTCGCCATTCTGACCAGCGTGTGCGCGGCGATTCACGCGGCGCACCAGGAAGGCATCCTGCACCGCGATCTCAAGCCGGAAAATATCATGCTGGCGCGTCAGCGGGACGGCGCGGAAGTCGTCAAGGTGGTGGACTTCGGCGTGGCCGAGCTGCATGAGCAGGCGACGGCTTCGGCCATGACGAAGCTGACGGAGTATGGCTTGATGGTGGGCACGCCGCACTATATGTCGCCGGAGCAGTGCCGCAGCGAGCCGCTCGACCCGCGCTCGGATGTGTATAGCCTGGGCATCATCGCCTACGAGTTACTGACCGGCACGGTGCCTTTCAACGCCCGGACGGTGTCGGCCGTCATTATTCAGCAGGCCACGGAAGCGCCGCGCCGCCCGCGCGACTTGAACCCGGAGTTGAGCTGGGCGTTAGAGCATGTCATTTTGCGAGCGCTGGAAAAGGACCCGGCGCGGCGACCGCAAACCGCCGCTGAACTCGCCCAAGACCTCAGCCTGTCGCTGTCGAATATTCGCCCGTCGCTGTCAAGCATCCGGCCAACGACTTCGCTGGGCGGCTTTGTCGCGCCCCCGACGGGCGAGATGACAGGGCCGCTGTTGCCGCCCATGACCGGCGGCGGGACAACGGAGCTGCCGTCCCGCGCGATAGTCGCCCGGCGGTCGGGCACGCTGCGTTACGACAGCCTGACCGGGATTCGCAATCTGACCTTTCTCAAGCAGGAAGTGGAAAGCCTCGTGGCGGCCCGCCGGACGGCGTCGCTGTTGCTGGTCAGCGTGGACAACCTAAAAGCCTATGCCGACCAGCTAGGCTATGCCGCCGGCGACAGCCTGCTGCGGGAGCTCGCCCACTGGCTTCGGGATCACGTCGGCGAGCTGGGGGTCGTGGCGCGCTTAGGCGGCGACGAGTTCGCCATTCTGCTGCCTGGAAGCGCCGCCCCCGACGCCATTGTGTTCGCCGACCAGATGGCCCGGCGTCTGGCGGAGCAGCGGTTTCTGCGCGCCGAGGTGCCGAGCGGGCTGACCGTGCAAGTGACAATCGCCGTCGTGGTGTCGCCGGATGACGCCGCCACGGGGATTGGGCTGTTGGACGCGGGCGGGCAGGCGCTGGCCATCGCCAAACAGCAAGCGCCGGGCCGCGTCTATCGGCAGGGGCTGGACGACCAGACCCTGCGCGAGCATCCAAACTTCAACGCCTTTGTCGGACGCGACCAGGAACTGCGGAAGCTGCAGGAGATGTTCGACCGGACGGCGGCCGGGCACGGGCAGCCCGTCCTGGCGATGGGTCCGACCGGTATCGGCAAGACGCGCCTGGTGCACGAGTTTCGGCGGCGACTCGCCGGCCGCGAAGTGACGTTTCTCGCCATGCCCTTTTATGAAGCCGGGCAGGGAACGCCGTATAAATCCTTCTACGACAGTTTGCGGGGAACCCTTCAGGCGCTGCTCGAAGCCGCCGAGCCGGCGCTTATCCAGCAGATGTTCGGGCCACTCGCCGAGCGCGTCGCGCTTGAGTTTGGCACGGAAGACGGGTTTTTGCATTTCTGCGAAGCCGTGCAGTCGGAAAGCCCGCACGAGAGGTATCTGGCGTTTGAGTATCTCGCGGCGCTGTACGCCACGCTGTCCAGCCGCCAGATCACCGTGCTGTTCGTGGACGACGCGCACTTCGCGGATGAGCTTAGTCTGGACTTGTTGGCGTACCTCGCCCGCTCGACGGCCGAACAGCGGCTAATGCTCATCCTCGCGGCCCGCTCGGAGCTGCTGACCGAGCAGCACCCGCTCCGCAACTGGATGCGGGCGGTCAATCAGTCGGTCGGCTTTGAGTTGCTGACGCTGGAGCCGTTATCGCTGGACGACGTTATGGCGCTGGTGCAGGCGACCTTTCCCAAAATCAAGACGACCTCCGGCGTTATCGCCCGCCTGCACGCGGAAACGCGCGGCAATCCCTTCTTTTTGGCTGAGATCCTGCGTCACTTGGTTCAGACCAAGCACATTGCGCGCCAGGAAGAAGGCTGGGTCTTTCCGCCGCTGACGGATGTCTCGCTGCCGCCGTCGGTCATCGAGGTCGTCGAGGCTTCCTTTTCGCGGCTCTCGCCGGGGGCGCTGGAGCTGTTGTCGCAGGCGGCTGTGATCGGCATGGACTTTACGTTCGACTTGTTGCTGACCGTTACGGAGCGCCCGGAGCGCGAAGTGCTGGCGGCGGTCGAGGAGGGGCTGGCGCAGGGCATCATCGCGGAGCTGACCGAGGCGGAAGAGGACAGCTACCGCTTTCGGCACGGGACGGTGCAGAAAGTGCTCTACAACCGCCTCAATCGCCGGCGGCGACGCACGCTTCATGCCGCCGTCGGTCATGCGCTCGAACAGGCGGCGACCGCGACCGGCCGGGGCGGTCGGCTCGCGGGCGAGCTGGCCTTTCATTTCCACCATGCGGCGGAACACCTTCCGACCCTGCGCTACGCCGCTTTGGCCGGCACGCAGGCCTGGCGAGCGTGGTCCATTGACGAGGCGCTGAAATTCTACGGCTGGGCCGAGGAAGCCGAGCGCCGACTCAACATCCTGGTGGATGTGATTTTTGACGAGAAGCAAGCTTCATTTGACAAAGTGCCGGTCGAGCAACTCCGGCTCATTGCCGACTTCAACCTCAACTATGGGCAAATGCTGGTACACATCGGCCAGCTGACCGAAGCCGAGAAAAAGCTTCAGTTAGCGCAAACGCTGGCCCGCCCCTCACAGGATGAGCACCTGCGGGGGAAAACGCTGGCGGCGCTAGGCGAGCTGTGCGAGGCGCGCAGCGAGTATTCGTCGGCGCTGCTGTACTGCCATCAGGCGCTTGAAGTCCTGCGGCGCAAGGGCGATAAGCGCGCCGAGGCCCGGACCACCGCCGTCATCGGCACGCTCTACGACCGCCTTGGGCAGTTTGCGCGCGCGGCGGACGCGCTCGACAAGGCGCTGGCGCTGGCGCGCGCCATCCGGGACCGGCAGGTTGAAGCTCTCGCCCTGCGCGAAAGCGCGTTTGTCCGGGCGCGGCAGGGCGAGTTCGCCTTGGCGCTGACGCTGGCCGGCGAAGGTCTAGCTGCGGCGGAGCGCTTGGCTGATCCGCTGGGGATTTCCATTGCCGCCAGCATTCTGGGGGCCACGCTGCGGGCGCAGGGCGATTACGAGGCGGCTATCGAGCGATTTGAGCAGGCCCGCCGACTGACCCAAGACCTCAGCCGCCCTCGCAGCGCGTGCATCGAGCTGATCAACATCGCCGAGTGCCTGGTTGGGCTGGGCGATGGGGGGCAGGCTTTGGAAAAGGGACAGGCCGCGCTCGGCATCGCCACGCGGATTGGCAACCGCCAGCTTGAGGGCTTGGCCACGCTCGTCATTGGCTACGCTTATCGTCAGCGGGGCGAGCTGGGGGCGGCGGTGGTGTGCTTTCAGTCGGCGCTGAAGCTCTTATCTTCGATCAGCGACCGGGCGGCGGAGTGCGATGCCCTGCTGGCGCTGGCGGATTGGCACTGCCTGGATCAGCACCCAGCGGAGGCGCTGGAACTCGTCCACCAGGCCGTCGCCACGCTGCCGGATGAAACTGCCCGCCCTTGGCGGTGGCGCATGGCCGTCATGTCGGCGCGCTGCCACCGTCTCTTGCGCCAAATGGATGCCGCGCGGGCCGACCTCGAAAAAGCGGGCGGCATCATCAAGCAGCTCCGCGCCAACCTCAGCCCGGCAGTTAACCCCGACCGCTTCGCCCGCGCGATTGAGCCGTTTGACGCCGAGTGGCGCGAGCTGTATGGCCGCCCTGCGCCGTAAATAGCGCTGCTGCCCGCAGACGCCTGGCGGGCGAAAGCCCCAAAGCCGACGAAAAGTCAGAGGAAGTCCATCCGAAGGCCGCTCGCCGCGCGGCATCCGCCGCTGACCGACTTGCTTTCCGGGCGACGCTTCTGCCGGGCCGCTTAGGTCGCCGCGCGCGGCAGGCGAAGCATTGGTAAGCCTGTGTTGCCCGGAGAGGTTAGCGTCATAGGCGTCGTCATAGGCGTCGTCAGGCGGAATGTTGGCCGAGGCGTCGCTGGAGACGTCCAGCTCATCGCCCGCCGCTTGAGCTTCGCCGAATGAGTTCGAGATAAAAGTCGCGTCTTCCCGGATGCCTTCCCAAATCAGCGCTGTGCCGGCGATGCGCCTGCGCGGGCTTTCCACTTCGATGGCGTCGCCGTTGCGGATGCCGGTTGCCGCCGCTTTGGGATGAAGCTGGATGAATCGGATGCCGCTGAGCCGCTTGCCGGTATAGGTCTACTGCGTCACGCCCGCGAAATGGACGACGCTGGCGCGACCAATGATGCCGGTCAGCGGAAAAAGGCGGCGCGTTGCGCTGTTGGACGGCAGGCCGAGCGTGGCCTTGCGCGTCACGGCTTGCGGATTGACGGGGTTCGTGACGAACTCGTCCAAGTAAGCGAGCGTCGGGGCGTTGGGGGCGGACAGGTCCGGGTGCGTGTCAGAGATTGGCCGCGCGCGGTGTCCGGCCGTCGCCAGCCGGGCGGCAAGGTCAGGCGTGAAGATTTCAGCCTTGCCGCTCGGCGTCAAAAAGCGTTTTCCCTTGTTGGCCGGACTGAGCGCCGCGACCGCTTGATACCAAGTCGGATGGTCGAGGTAGAGCGCGCTCGCGCCCGGATGCTTCAGGTCCGGGCAGGGAAAGCGCAGCGGCGTTTTGCTTGCCTCCAGTCGCGCTTGCGTCCTGCCGCCCATCCCCGGCGTGTGCTCGACAAACGTCGCCCAAAGCTTGGGGTAGTCGCGCCATTCCAGCGGAAAGCTGTCTTTCCAGAGTTGGGGCTGCCTCCTGTCGCGCTTGGCCACCGCCTGGGCGCGTTCAATTCAGATTTCCCAATCCGGCTTGGACGCGCCAACGCGCGGCACCGCTTGCGCCTGCCAGCGAATGGCGCGGTCAGCGCGGCGCATGTAACCCGTTTCCATCTCAAGGGCGCTGCTCATCAGCGGGTTGCCGGCGGTGACAGCCGCGCGCAGCGGATAGGGCGCGCCCGTCAAGATCGCCTCAGCGAAGTAGTCGGGTCCAACTGGCAGCGCCGGGTCCGACCGGGGCGGCGTCTCTCCAACGATGGGAGGCGGTTGCAAATTGCCTGGCCAGGCGTTGTGCATTGAGAAAAATTGCATCCGCCCCCTAGCGCGCCGACGTTGCCGGTCAGCGCCGCTAGGAACGCCAGCGCGCGATAAGTGTCGTTTGTCGTAGAGTTCGCCGGTGACAATCTCGTGCAGCATCGCCAGCGCCAGGTCGCTACGCGGCTTGATCGGCAGCCACTCATCGGCAAGCGCGGCGGTCGGCGTTCGACGCGGATCAACCACGACCAGCCGGGCTTTGGTTTTGGCGCGCGACCGCAGCAGGCAGGAAAATGTCACCGGGCGAGCTTCCGCTTGATTTGCGCCAAGGAAGAGCTTCGCGCTTCCGAGGTCTCCCGCCCCGTTGCGCCATCCGCGCCGTAGCCGTTGGTGAAGAGCCTGAGGCCACCAACGGTCCAGGCCAGGGCGTTGCCGCCCGCGTCATTGCAAGCCGGTCCGCCGTCAGTGTCGTTGGGGCTGCCCAATAACGTGAAAAACCGGTTGACCAGCGAGCCAACGCCGCGCGGGAGCCACCCCGATGCGCGGTTGGCGATCGCATTTTCCCGCGGATGCTCAATCGCGGATGCTCAATTAGGCGTCGCGCTCCGGGCGAGAAGCGCGTCAAGCCCCATCAACCCAAGCGGCAACGGAGCGCCTTTGAGAAAGTTGCGTCGCGAAAAGGCATCATCTGACACAGGTCGCTACCTGTGAAAAGCTTTCAAGCTATTGCATTGGCTGCGACTCGCGCCGGGCATTGACGAGCAGGAGCTTGCCGAGGACGCCGCGCCTTTCGAGGAGCTGGTGCGCCGCCGCCGCCGCTTCCAGCGGAAAGGATTGCGCGATGGGAGCCGCGAATACCCCATCCGCTACGCGCAGGAGTATGGCTTCAAGGTCGGCGCGCGCTTCGGGGTAGCGCCCGGCCGCCAGGAGGTTGCCCAATTGAAAGCCATAAATTCGAGCGTTTTTGGGATAGAAATCCCGCGTGTTGACCAGCGAGGGCTCAAGCGTGACATTCGCCAGGGCGACCAGGCGTCCAAACGGGGCCAGGGCTTTGAGGCCATCGGCAAAAGTTTGCCCTCCGACCGTGTCGAGAAACGCCGTCACGCCTTGGCCGCCAGTAATGTCGCGCACGGCCTCGACAAGGTTAATTTCGGCGTAGTTGACGGTCACGCTTGCGCCAAGTCGCGCGGCAAAGGCGAGTTTTTCCGTCGCGCTAGCCGCGGCGATGACCTTCGCGCCGGCGTCTCGGGCGATCTGAATCGCGGCGGCGCCGACACCGCTGGCTGCCGCTGGCACCAGGAGCGTATCGTCCGAGCGCAACTCGATGAGACGATGCAGGCAGTGCCAGGCCGTTAGCCAGTTGATTGGCAGAGCGGCAGCCGTCGCTGTGGTGACTGATTCGGGAATGGCGACCACTTCAGACTCGTGAACGACGGCCTCGGTCACGTATAATCCGGCGCGGTTGCCGAAGATAACGACGCGACTGCCGACAGGGAATTCGTCCGATAGCGATTCGACAACGACGCCAGCGGCTTCAAGCCCGGGACGCGTCGGCAGGCGGGCGCTATGGTAGGCGCCAGCGCGGAGCAGGATGTCCGCCCGGTTGACGCCAATGGCCTCGACCGCGACCCGTAGCAGTCCAGGCGCCAAGTCGGGCGTGGCTTCCGTTACGAGGCGGAGCGCGTCGGGGCCGCCAAAGGTTTCAACAATGATGGCTTGCCGCTTGGACATACGGATTCGGAAATGCGCTTTTCGTTCGATGGTCAGCGACTGCGCTACGATACACGCTGTCGCTTAGCCAGTCCATGGTTGAGCTGGCGTTGGCTACGCGCCTTGTGGACGGCGCTGCTCGTTTTTGGGGCAGGGATGGCCGGGGCGGCGTTCGGCGCTGGCGGCGGCCCCCTTGCGGGGGGGCCGCCGCCGCGACCCTTCGCGCGCCTTTTCACCGGCAAGGACGGGCTGCCGCAGGTTTCCGCCATGAGCCTGGCCGCCGACGCGAGCGGCTACCTCTGGGTGGCGACGCAGGACGGGGCGGCGCGCTTTGACGGGCGCGATTGGAAAGCCTTTGCCGTTCCCAATCGCAGCCAGTCGAACTTCCTGCGCGTCTGCCTCGCCGCCCGCGACGGACGCCTGTGGTTTGGACGACAGGAGGGCGGGCTGGCCTGCCGGCTCCCGGATGGCGTCTGGGAAAGCTATGACGAAGCGGACGGGCTGCCCGCCAGTCGGGTCAACTGTTTGCTGGAGCGTCCCGACGGCGCGCTGTGGATCGGCACGGAGCGCGGCTTGGCCGTTTGGCGTCAGGGGGCGCGTCGGATTGAGCCGCCGCCGGGAAGCCCGCCTGGCGAGCGCGCGCTGTGCCTTGCTGAAACGCCCGACGGCTCAGCGTGGCTTGGGACGCCAAGCGGCCTCATCCGGTATGACGGGCAGTCCTGGGCGCCCGTCGCGGGTGGCCCGACCGGAAGCGTGTTGGCCAGCTTTGTTGACGCGACTAAGACGTTCTGGGTTGGCGGGAGCGATGGGCGGCTCTGGCAATGGCGCGACCGCGCCTGGGCGCGTTGTCCGCTGCCGTTCCGGAGCCCCGTGACGACGCTCTCCGAAACCATCCTGCCGAATGGCGAGCGTCGGCTGTGGATCGGCACCGACGGCGACGGGCTGTTTTACGTTGCGCTGGACGCCGCGTCCAAGCCTGGCGCGATCGCGGCGTTTGACGCCTCTTATGGACTCCCCAACGTCAGCGTCTGGAGCTTATTACCGCTGCCCGCCGCCCGTGAGGGACAGCACGTCGGATTGTGGGTCGGGACGGACGGCGGCCTGCTGCAAGTGTCTTTCACCGGCTGGGCGACGCTTGACAATGTTCCAACGCTAGCCGGCGCAAGCGTTTATGGCATGTGCGCCGCCGCTCGCCCCGATGGCGGGGCGAATTACTGGTTCGGCACGCGCGGCAACGGGCTGGTCGGCTATGCGGATGGGCGTTGGGTTCAGCTGACGACGGCGGACGGGCTCTCCGCCAACACCGTTTTCAGCGTTCACGAGACTTTCAATCCGGACATCGGTCGCTCGCTTTGGGTCGGGACGCAGTCAGGGCTTTTCCGAAGGCGAGGCGACGGGCCCTTGACGCCGGCGCGCGATGCGCCGGGGCTGGAGCAAGCGAGCGTGCGCGCCTTTCTCGAATCGGATGGCTTGAGCGGCCGACGCGGACTGTGGATCGTGACGGCCGGCGCGGGGCTGCTCCGCTTTGAGAGCGGGCAATGGACTGCTTTTAATGTCGCCAACGGCTTGCCGACCAACCTGCTCCACAGCGTTTGCGAAACCATCGCCCCTAGTGGCGAAAAAAGCCTGTGGGTTGGCACGGAAGGCGCCGGGCTGGCCTGCTTGACCAATGGCCGCTGGCGACAGTGGCGGAGGCCAACAATCCCCAACAATACGGTCATGACGGTACAAGCCATGACCTTTCCCGACGGCCGGCAATTTCTGTTCGCCGGAACGGAAGGCGGCGGTCTCGCCATTGTCGAGCTTGACGCCGAGCCGAGCGATAGCCTCAAGCTGCGCGTTTGGTCGGAAGCGACGACGCCGGGCTTTCCAAACGACACCATCTACCAAGTGCGCTTTGACGCGCAGCGCCGGGCGTACGCCCTGACCAACAAGGGCGTGGCGCGGCTGACCTATCGCGGGAACGGCGATTTCACGATTGAAACCTTCGACGCCGAAGACGGCTTGCCGAGCGGCGAGTTCAACGGCGGCGCTTCGATGACAGACCATCTGGGACGCATCTGGGGCGGCACGCCCAACGGCGTCGCGGTTTTTGATCCGGCGGCGGACGCGCCAGGGCCGCTGCCGCGCCAGCCCGCGCTCCAAGCGATGGCTAATGGCGCAATGGCTCTGGCGGATGGGCTGACCGTGCCCTACCAGGGACGCAATCTGGTTTTCGACGTGTCCGCGCCGGCTTTTGCCGCGCCTTCGCGCCTCCGCTACCGCACGCAGCTTGAAGGCTTCGACGAGCAGCCGACGGCGTGGACGGCCGAGCGGCGACGGTCATTTACCAACCTCTGGCCCGGCGAATACGTCTTCGTCGCCTGGGTTCGTGACGGGCAAGGGCGCGAAAGCCAGCCGGCTCGCCTGCGATTTCGGGTTGCCGCGCCGTGGTGGCTGACGTGGTGGGCGTGGGCGGGCTATGCGGGATGCGCTGCCGGGGCGGTTTACGCCGGCGTTCGGTGGCGGGTGCGGGCGCTGGAGCGCCGGGCGACCGAGCTTGAAGTCAAAGTCGCGGAGCGGACGGCGGCGCTGGAAGCGGCCAAGCGCGAGGTTGAGGCGCAGAATCGGGCGCTAGCTGCGGCCAAGTCCGAGGTCGAGCAAAAGAACGCGGCGCTGGATGAGAAAGTGGCGGCGTTGGAGGCGTCGCAGCGGCGGGCGGATCGGATTTTCTCAGCGCTGGCGGAGGCGTTGCCGGGGACGACGCTCGATGGCAAGTACCGGCTGGGCGAAAAGCTGGGTTCGGGCGGGTACGGGGTGGTGTTCGCAGGAGAGCATCTGGGGCTGAAGCGGCGCGTGGCGGTGAAAGTCTTCAAGCCGGTAGCCGGTAATGACAGCGCGGAGGCGCTAGAGCGGTTTCGGCGGGAGGGGGCGCTGGCGGCGCAAATCAAGCATCCGAACGTGGTCGAGGTATTGGACGCGGGGGTATCGAGCGAGGGGATCGCCTATTTGGTGATGGAGTTGCTAGAGGGCTACCCGCTGACGCGGGAGGCGCGCACGCGGATGATCAGCGCGGAGCGCGCGCTGCGCGTGTGCGCGGCCGCCTGTCGCGGGCTGGCGGCGGCGCACGCGCTGGGGGTTGTTCACCGGGACGTGAAGCCTGAGAATGTGTATGTGGACTGGTCGAGCGGCGAGGAAGTGATCAAGGTAGTGGACTTTGGGATAGCGACGGTGGTGGAGCGGGGGAGAGGGGACGGGTTGGAGACGCTGACGGCGACGGGGTCGGTGGTGGGGACGCCGGCCTACATTGCGCCGGAGCGGGTGATGGGGGGAGCGTATGACGGGCGGTCGGATGTCTATGCCGTGGGGGTTATGCTGTATGAGCTGCTGTGCGGGGTTGCGCCGTTTGGCGGCAGCGGAGAGAGCGGGCTGCGGGTGCTGCTGGCGCACCTGCACGACGCGCCGACGCCACTGCGGGAGCGGGTAGCTGAGCTGGATGAGGAGGTGAGCGACTACGTTTTGCGCTTGTTGGCGAAGCGGGCGGAGGAGCGCCCGGCGGCGGCGAAAGCGGCCGAGGAGCTCGCTCGCCTTGCCGACAAGGTCAGTCCTTTGTCAAGTTCCGACTCAGCGACAACGGGGTCGCGGCGCGCGCCGGGCGGCGCGACCCCGCCCCAATCAGCGTCGTCGACGGCCATCACGCGCAGAGGGGACAGGTGACTTATAGGTTCCAATAACCCCAGTATTCTCGCCCGTCTTACCGCCGCTGACGGGCTCCAAGCAAGAGCCGCAGACTCGCGTCCCGCATGGTATCCTCATCGCGCCAAGCGCGCGGGATAAAGTCCGCCGCGAAAACAAGTTGAGGGAGGCGTTCGTGTCTGACCTTGCGCCGGATGCCGTAACTTTGCCGCCACCGCCTGCGAAAATGGACGCTCCGCCTTCCGAGTCATCAGCAAGCTTGGAAAGCGCGCCCGCGCCGTCGCCGGAACGCTTTTGCGCTCTCGATCCCGAGGCGGTCGCCCTCTGGCGACTCAACGGCGGCATCGAGTGGGCGATTCTGCTGGCGCTGACTTTTGTGATTATCACCGTGGGCAGCATCGTTTTGGCGCTGGGCCTGTGGTTCTGGGGGCTGCTGGCGGCGTGGGCGCTGGCGGCGCTCTTGGCGGTCGCGCAGACGATTTGGTATCCGCCGCTGGCGTATCGGCATTATGCCTACCGGGTCGCCGAGCGCGTTATCGAAGTGCGGCGCGGCGTATGGTTTCGCGAAAGTCGTCTCATTCCCGTGTCGCGCATTCAGCACGTGGATTTGCGGCAGGGGCTTTTCGAGCGGTCTTACGGGCTGGCGACGCTCGTCTTTCATACCGCCGGAATGCACGAGTCAAGCACCGCCCTGCCTGGTCTTCCCGCGGCGACAGCCGCGGCGCTGCGCGACCGGCTCATCGCGCAGCTCCACGACGCGCGACGAGTGGAGACCGCGACCGGGGCGCCATGCCGATGAGCGCCGAAGCCGGCGCGCCGGCGCGCCTGTCCGGGCGGCTACATCCGTGGACGCTCGCCTTCGGGCTGGTCGCCGTCGCGCGGCAACTGTTGATTCCGTTAATCTACTGGGTGTTTTCCGGCTTTGGGGCGCGCGGCGCGCTGCTAGTCGCGGTTTTTGGCGCGCCGAGCCTATTGCTGGCGATCGCTCGGTACTGGAGCTTTCGCTACCGCGTCGAAGCCGATGAACTCGTCATCGAGCAGGGAATTGCGCGCCGCCAGGAACGGCATATCCCGCTGGCCAACATTCAGGAAATCCGCCTTGAGCAAAACCTTGTACAGCGTTGGCTGGGCGTGGCGCGAGCCGATGTCGAGACTTCAACCGGCGGCGAAGTCGAGGCTTCGCTGGCCGTGCTCGCCGTGGACGACATCGCTCGGCTGCGGCAGGGGGTGTTCGGCGCGCGAGCGGATGTCGTCGCGTCGGCTGAAACGCCGACCATCGAGGAAAAGCTCATTATCGCGCTGGGATCCCGCGAGTTGCTCATCGCCGGGCTGACTTCAAACAGCATCTTCACGCTGTTTATCGCCCTCGGCGCGTTGTTCCGATTCGCCGAGGAATGGCTGCCGGAGCGGGAGCGGGAGGCGGTTTGGGGCGTCATCGCCGATGCGACGCGGGCGCTAGGCGGACAAAGCGCGCTGATGGCGGCCACGACGGTAGCGCTTTGGGTCGGACTGTTGCTGGCGCTCAGCGTCGTCATCTCCGGCTTGCTCAGCTTGGCGCGGTTTTACGACTTTCGGCTCGCGCAGCAGGGGGCGGCGCTTCGACGCGCTTATGGGCTTTTCACGCGCCACGCGAGCAACCTGTCGCCGGCGCGCATTCAGTTGGTCGCGATCGAGCAAACGCTGCTGCGGCGGCTGTTTGGGCGGGCGGCGTTGCGGGTGGACGTGGCCGGCGTAGCCTACGAGCGCGATGAGGAGCGACAGGGGCGCGGGCTGCTGGTTCCGCTGCTGCGCCGCGACACGGCGGAGGCGTTGCTGCCGCGCTTGCTGGAGGGCTGCGCGCCGGACGCTCAGGCCTGGCGTCCGGTGTCGCCGCTGGCTTTTCGGCGGGGCGTCATTCGGCGCTCGGTCTGGCTGGCGCTGGCGACCGCGGCCGCGTTCTGGTGGTCGTCATATGGCTGGCTGCCGCTGGCGCTCTTTCCGGCGGTTGCGCTCGTCAGTTGGCTGGACTGCCGCGCGCGGGGATACCTTGCCGCGCCAGACTACTGGCTTGTGCGCCAGGGCTGGGCCAATCGCGTCATCTACGTCGTGCCGACGCGCAACATTCAAGCGGTGGTTGTGTCGCAGACGCCGTTTGATCGGCGGCTGGGGCTGGCGACGCTGACGCTCGACACGGCCGGGCCAACGCCGGTCGTCATTCGGGATGTGCCGGTCGCCGAAGCGGAGGCGCTGGGCGGCCGCGTCGCGCGGCAGGCGGAGGTCGCCGCGCAGGGGCTCTATCCGCGCCCGGCGCAGGCGGTCTAGGAGGCAGGCGCGAGCGCTCCCGCAACCCGCGCTAGGCGCCGCGCAGCTCCACGAGCGTTGTTTGGTAAAAGCTCGAGTTGATATGCGTCGTTTGCGCCAAGCGGAGCGGGATTTCCTTTTCCAGTCGCTTGTAAAGTCGCTTGGCCTTGATTTGCGCGATAGCCGGCGAGGCGTTGCCTTTGGGAAACAGCTTCCCGACCGCGTGCATGACCTCGAAAAAGACGGTGCTCGGCGTGAAGGTGAAATAGAGCGCGACGCGGGCGCGCTTGCCAAGGTGCTGCAAAAGCTGCACCAGGTCGTCTTCTGCGTAGTAAATCAAGCTATCGAGGCACACGACGACATCGAACGTCTCCGTGACGCCATAGAAGTCAGCTTGCTGAAAAGCGGCTTCCGGGACGCGCTCCCGCGCGGCTTCGATTTCGCGGGCGGAAATATCCACGCCGGTTACGTCCGCGCCGGCGTCGACGAGGCGGCGCGCGAAGGCCCCGGTGCCGCACCCGGCGTCAAGGACGCGGCGGCCGCGCCAGTCGCCGCCCCACGCCAGAATGTTCGTCATGGTTTGCTCGCGGCCGGCGACAATGCTGGCCTGGATGCGGTTTTGCGCCTCGCCGCGCGCGAATCGCTGCCATTTCTCGAAGCCGACGGTGTCGAAGTACTGACGAATCCGGTCTTGCGCCGTTGCGTAGGATGGGGGCATGCGGCTTGCGCTCCGTAGCTGGAATAGGCTGAAATGCGCGTCTCCCTTCCAACGTCCAATCCCCGTCGCGGAAAGTCAAGTCTTCGCCTAACGAGTCTTCGCCTAACGGCGGAAAGCGCGAGCCAAGCGTATGGAAACCATCTGGATTTTGGGCGACCAGTTGACACTCCGCCATCCGGCTTTTGAGCGTTTGACGCCCCGCGACGCCGTCATCCTGATGATTGAGTCGGCGGCGCATGCCCGCCGGACGCGCTATCACAAGCAAAAGCTAGTCTTTTTGTTTTCCGCCATGCGGCACTACGCGGAGGAGCTGCGCGCGTTGGGGTGGCAAGTGGATTACCGCCGCGAGCAGCCCGATTTTGAAGCCGGGCTGGAGGCGCACCTGCGGCAGTTTCGGCCGGCGCGCATGTGGCTGATGGAGCCGACCGAGTACGGCGTCGCGGAGCGGCTTCAGCAAGCCGCCGCCGCCCGGCAGGTCGCGCTGCGCATCCTGCCGACAACCATGTTCCTAAGCGACCGCCACGAGTTCGCCAAGCGGGCGCGCGGCAAAAAAACGCTGGTGATGGAGCCTTTTTACCGCCGCATGCGGCGACAGACTGGCATTTTGATGGAAGCGGACGGCGAGCCGACTGGCGGAACCTGGAACTACGACCAGAACAACCGCGAAGTCCCGCCGCGCGGGCACCGCTTTCCGCCGCTGCCGCGCTACGCGCCGGACGCCATCACGCGCGAGGCGATGGACTGGGTCCGACGCGACTTTCCCGAAGGCTATGGCGACATCGAGCCGTTTCACTGGGCGGTGACGCGCGCCGATGCCGAAGACTTCTACCGCGACTTTCTTGAGCATCGGCTGGATGGGTTTGGGCCGTACGAGGACGCGATGGTTGCCGGAGAGCCGGCGCTCTATCATTCCCTCGCGTCGCCTTACGTCAACGTCGGCTTGCTGGATCCGCTAGAGGCGGCGCGGCAGGCGGAGCGGCGCTACCGGGAAGGCAAGGCGCGGCTCAATTCCGCCGAAGGCGTCGTTCGGCAGTTCATCGGCTGGCGCGAGTTCATTTATCAAATCTACTGGCTGAAGATGCCAGCGTTTGCCGAGGCGAACTTCTTTGGCGACGAGCGCCCGCTGCCGCATTACTACTGGGACGCTGAAACGCGCATGCGCTGTATGCGCGAAATCGTGACACAGCTTCTTCAGACCGGGCATGCGCACCATATCCAGCGGCTTATGGTGCTGGGCAATTTCGCGCTGCTGGCGGGCGTCCGGCCGCAAGCGGTCAACGAGTGGTTTTGGCTGGCGTACGTGGACGCTTACGAGTGGGTGACGCTGCCGAATGTGCTCGGCATGTCGCTTTATGCCGACGGCGGCTTTCTGGCGACCAAGCCGTACGCCGCGAGCGCCGCCTACATCAACCGCATGAGCGATTACTGCGCGGGTTGCGCCTATGACCCCAAGCGGCGGCATGGCGAAGGCGCCTGCCCGTTCAACAGCCTTTACTGGGGCTTTCTCGACCGCCACCGGGAAAAGCTGTTTCCAAACCAGCGCATGCGAATGATCTATGCCGCCTGGGACAAGCTGAGCGCCGACGAGCGAGCCGCGACGCTCAGCTGGGCGGCCCAAACCCTGGCGCGGCTGGAGAGCTTGTAGGCGGAATGATGACCGAGGGAAAAGCGGAAGGCGCGCTTGGGAAGCGCTACCTCGCGTCCGTCCCTGAGCCGAGTCGCCGCGCGCGATTGAATGCGCGCGCCAGCCGGTCGGCGATGTTTTGCAATTCGTTTGTCCGCTAGCTTGAGAGCCTTTGGCTTGAGAGCGCGCTGCCGCCTCTGAGAAAGCCTTATCCGGACTCGGCTACCAGGTCCCATTCGGCGTAAAGCGCCTCAAGCCGCTCGGTCAGTCGCTCGTACTGTTGATGGCGCTCCCCATAGCGGGCCGGGTCGGCGGCGACTTCCGGCGTCGCCAGCGCCGCCGAGACTTCGGCCAAGTCGGCTTCGGCGCGGGCAATCTCCGACTCAATAGCCTCGACCGGGCGAGTTTTGCCCTTAGGCTTTTTCTTGGCTTTGGGGCGCGCTTCTGCCGCCGGCGCGACATCCAGCCGGGACGACAGGGCGGGCGCGACCGGCGGCGCGGCTGATTTCGCGCGGCGGGCCGCTTCGCGCTGCTCCGCCTGACGGATTTCCCACAACTCGCTATAGCTGCCGTCGAAATCGCGGCTGCCGCCGGGTTCGAGCCACAGCAGCCGCGTCGCTACGTTGTCAAGAAAGTACCGGTCGTGCGACACGATGAGACAGGTTCCGGGATACTGAACCAGCGCCATTTCCAGAGCTTCGCAGGAGGGAATGTCAAGGTGGTTGGTCGGCTCGTCGAGAATGAGCGTGTTCGACCGGCTGTAGATCAGCTTCGCCAGCGCCAGCCGCCCGCGCTCGCCGCCGGATAAAACCTTGATAGGCTTAAAGATGTCGTCTCCGGTGAAGAGGAACTGCGCCAGAAACGACCGCAATTCAAGCTCGGTCGCCGATGGGTTGAGGCTTTGGAGTTCCGCGAAGATCGAGTTAGCCAGCGTGAGCGATTCAAGCCGCTGGTCATAGTAAGCCGTTTTGACGCCGTTGCCCCAGCGCAACGACCCAGTCACCGGCGGCAGCGCGCCCAGGAGCGTCTTGAGGAGCGTGGTCTTGCCGGCGCCATTCGGCCCTACGATGCCCAGCTTTTCCCCGCGGCGGACGACCAAGTTGAACGGCCCCGCGACAGGCTTGCCGTTGTAGCCCACGCGCAGATCGTCCAGCGTCAGCACCCAATCGCCGGAGCGCGGCACGCGCTTCATGGAAAAGTTGCCCTGCGGGACGTCCGCCGGGGCGGCTTCGAGCCGTTCCAGGCGCGCCAGCAGGTTGCGCCGCGATTTGGCCTGCTTGGTCTTCTGTCCGGCGATGTTACGGCGGATAAACTCCTCCTGCCGCGCAATCTCCTCCTGCTGCTTTTCGTAGTGGCGCTGCTGAATCTCGCGCAGGGCGTCCCGTTTCGCCACGTACTCCGTGAAGCCGCCCTCGTAGGAAAGCGTTTTCCCGCGGTCAAGCTCGATGGTGCGCGTCGTCACTTGGTCAAGGAAAAAGCGATCGTGCGAGATGACCAAGTACGCCGCTTCATAGCCGGCGAGAAAATTTTCCAGCCACTCGATGGCGCGCAGGTCAAGGTGGTTCGTCGGCTCGTCAAGGAGCAAGATATCGGGCTGCCGCAGGAGCAGCATCGCCAGATGCAATCGCCCTTGCTGACCGCCGCTCAGTCGGGCCGCCAACTTGGAAAAATCATCCTTGGCAAAGCCAAGGCCAAGCAGCGCCTCTTCGGCTCGGGCCGGATAGGTGAACCCGCCGCGCTCTTCAAAGCGATGCTGCAACTCGCTATAGCGCTCAAGCGTCCGCGCCAGGCGGTCAGGGTCGCCGCCTAGCTCGGCCATGTCGTGTTCGAGCCGGCGCATCTCGCGCTCCATCGCCTGTAGCTCCGCGAAGACGCTCAGGGCCGCTTCAATAACCGTGACCTCCGGCGGAAAATGCGGGTGTTGTTCCAAGAGTCCGAAGGTCAGGTTATTCAGGCGGGCGATGCGCCCGCGGTCAGGCTGATCAAGGCCGCACAGCAGGCGCAGCAGGGTCGACTTGCCGGCGCCGTTGCGTCCGACGAGTCCGATTTTTTCGCCGGCGTTGACTTGGCACGTGACGCCCCGCAAGATGTCGTGACTGCCGTAGCTTTTGTATACGTCTTCGAAGCGAAACAACATAAGCCAACCGTCGCCGAATCGAATTGGCGCTTGGCGCGCTGAAACGGCGAAGCGGCGATTTTGCCCGCCGGCGGGGCGTTCGGCAAGCGACCTTGGTTGCGCGGCCCGAAAAAGTCTCTGGCGCGGCGCGGAACCCTATCGCTTGTAACGACGAATTTGCGGCATGATGCAGCCGCCCCCGCCAAGCTGCCGGCGCGCCAACGTCCATCGCTAGGAATGCGGAGCTTCGCCCCTATGTCCACTTCTTCCCCGGTTGCCGTTGTTGTCACGCTTGCGGAAAGTCATCGCGGACGCCTGGCCGAAGTCGCGGCTTCGCTTGAGGCCGCCGGATTGAAGGTCGCGCGCCGGCTAACGACGCTGGGCCAGATTACTGGCTCGGTTCAGCGCGACCGCCTGGCTGACCTCAGACAAGTGACGGGCGTTGCCGACGTTGAACAGTCAGGCGACGAGTATCGCGCGTTGTGATATTGGTTGTTGACGCCTGTCTGGCAAGGGGCGGGCGCTGAACCCATGAGAGTCAAGATTTTCTACCACGATCATTGCTTTGACGGCGCTTGCTCGGCGGCAGTCTTCGCCTGCTTCTATCGTCGAGCGTTTGACGCGCAGGCGGAGTTTAGTTACGCGGGGCTGATGCACCGGCCCGGCGGCAGTTTCGGCGACATGCGCTTTGACGCCGACGAGCACGCCATTTTGGATTTCAAGTTTCATCCGAGCGAAAAGATCACCTGGTGGTTTGACCATCACCAAAGCGCCTTCCTGACTGTCGTGGACGAGGCGTTGTTTCGGGCCGATACGAGCGGGAAAAAGTTTTTTGACCCAGCCTATAAGTCCTGCACAAAGTTCATCGCCGACATCGCGCGGGACCGCTTTGGCGTCGAGCTGCCGGAGCTGGCCGAGCTCATTCACTGGGCCGACGTCATTGACGGCGCGCAGTATGCCGACGCCGAAACGGCCGTGAACCTTGCCGCGCCGGCGATGCAGCTTACGCTGGTGCTGGAAGGCTCGAAGGACCGCCAGCTGCGCCAAGCCATCGTCGAGGCGCTTCAGGAAAAATCGCTGGCGGAGGTTGCCGCCGATCCGCGCGTGCAGTCCGCGTTTGAGCCAATTCGGGCGCGTCATGAGCGCGCCATCGAGCTTTTTCGGCAGTTGGGCGAATGCCGCGACGGCGTGGTGTTCTTTGACCTGACCGACGAGGATCTTGAAGGCTACAACAAGTTTATCCCCTACTGGCTGTATCCGCGGGCGCGCTACAGCGTGAGCGTAAGCCGCGGCGCGCATCGGTCCAAGGTTTCCGTCGGCTACAATCCGTGGAGCGGGCGCGCCCGCGACCACAATATCGCCAGTCTATGCGAGCGCTATGGCGGCGGCGGTCATGCCGTGGTTGGCGCGGTGTCGCTGCCGCCGGAAGAAGTGGAGCGCGCCAAGGCCATCGCGCGCGAGATTGCCGCCGAGTTGCGGGACTAAAGCCCACCCGAAAGCCGCCTAGGTGACACAGCCGTGCAGCCCATTCTGTCCGCCGCCCACATGGCCGAGGTCGATCGCCTGACGAGCGAGCAGTACGGCATTCCGGGTCTGCTCCTGATGGAGAACGCCGCGGTCGGGGCGACGCTGGCGATTGAAGAGCGATTCGGGCCTGTTCAGCGCGCCCGCGTCTTTTGCGGCAAGGGCAACAACGGAGGCGACGGCGCGGCGGTCGCTCGGCAGTTATGGATGCGCGGCGCGCAGGTCGAAGTCCTCCTCTTTGGAAAGCGCGAAACCGCGCGCGGCGATGCGCGCGTCAATTTCGATATTGTCGCGCAACTGGCGCAGGGGTCATCGCGGATTCGCTTGCTCGAAGTCAGCAACGAAGCTGAGTTCGCCGCCGTTCTCGCCAACAGCTCATACCGTTTCAATCTCTACATTGACGCGCTGTTTGGAACCGGGCTGGGGCGGGGGCTGGAAGGAATGTTCGTCAGGGTGGTGGAGCACATCAACAGCGCCCGCCAGTACATTCCGGTGTGCGCGCTGGACTTGCCGTCGGGGCTGGCGGCGGATTTGCCGCACCCGGTCGGCGTTCATGTCGTCGCCGACCTGACCGTGACTTTCACCGCGCCGAAAATCGCCAACGTGCTGCCGCCGGCCGGTCAGGTCAACGGGGCGTTGCGCGTGGTGGACATCGGCTCGCCAAAGAGCTTGGTTCGCGCTACGCCGAGCCATCGGGCAGCGCTGTTCCGCCTGACGAGCGAGGGCGTGGGAGCCTATCTGGAACGCGCCCGCCGGATGCCCGACGCGCACAAGGGCCACGTCGGGCATGTATTGCTCATCGCTGGCTCGCGCGGAAAGACCGGAGCGGCGGCGCTGGCCGGCGAAGGCGTCATGCGCGCCGGGGCCGGCTTGCTGACCATCGCGTGTCCGGCAAGCGCCCAGGCGCTGCTTGTCAGCCAGTGTCTGCCCGAAGCGATGACGCTCGGCTTGGAGGACGACGGGCGCGGGCAACTGACCGCGGATGGCATCGGCGCCGCTTTTACAGCCGCCAACCAGCATACGGTATGCGCTGTCGGTCCGGGCCTTGGCGCGTCCGCCGCGACCCGCCGCCTCGCGCAGCGGATTGTGAAGGAAGGGAAAGCGCCGACGGTGCTTGACGCCGACGCGCTTAACTGCCTGTCGCCTTGGCAGTCCGGCCACGGAACGCCGGAGCGCCCCATCATCCTAACGCCGCACCCCGGCGAAATGGCGCGCCTGCTTGGCGTATCCGTCAACGACATTCTGGTTGACCGCCTTGGCGCGGCGCGGCGCTTGGCAACGGCTTACCACTTGTTTGTTGTCCTCAAAGGCTATTACTCGCTGGTCGCCACGCCGGAGGGCGACATTTACGTCAATCCGACTGGCAACGCCGGGATGGCGACCGGCGGCAGCGGCGACGCGCTGACCGGCATCCTAGCGGGACTCCTGGCGCAAACGCCCCATCTGCCGCTGGAGGCGACGCTGGCGGCTGTTTACCTGCATGGTCAAGCGGGCGATTTGGCTAATGCGGCGCTGGGCGAGCGGGCGCTCGTTGCTTCCGACATTCTTCGTTACCTGCCCCAGGCGTTCAAAGCCTGCGCGCCAGCCGATTGACTGCCGAGCGAGGAGGTTGCCTCTGTGAAGCGCGCATTTCACGACATTGGCTTTTTCATTGCCGGCTGGCTGTTCATCGCTGGCGTCGTTGCCGACAGCGGAGCTTTCGCGCAGGAAGCGCCGGCGGACGCGCGACCATCGCTGGAAGCCCGCAAGGCGCAAGCCGCTAAGCTGTTTGACGCCGTTATTGCCGCGCGCCAGGCGCTGCCGGCCTACAGCGCGACCGTAACGCTGAAGACTAGCGTGATCGGCCAGCCGAACGCTGTCATCAAGGCGCGCGCCAAGGATGAGCGGCTTCTGGTGCAGATTGAAACCGGCGCAGGCGCTAGTTCCGTCGCCTGCGCCGATGGCCGCTTGTTGCTGTTTCCAACGAAGAGCCCCGGAGCGTATGTCATCCAGCCCGTTAGCGAAAAGCCTTCGCTGACCAATCGCTTCGTTGTGGCGAGCGGCGGCGCGGTCTCGCCATCGCTCAGCCTGGCGCAACATCCTGCACGCCCGAACCTCAGGACGGCATCCCAATGCCAAGCGCTATCAGGCGAGCGCGCTGCCGTTTCTGATGCTCATTGGGCGCGCCGACAAGATTATTGAAGTTGGCGCCAATCCTGGCCGCAGCCTGAAGCGGTTGATTGAACGCAGTATCGCGGCGGATCCGCCGAAGTAACCCAGCGCTCGGGGCGGCTGGGGAAGCGTCC
>NKPT01000005.1 GCA_002254845.1 Chloracidobacterium sp. CP2_5A
ACCAATCGCTCGTCAGGGAAAATGGGCTATGCTATGGCGCGCGCGGCGCTGGACCGCGGCGCGACGGTAACGCTCATCAGCGGGCCAACGCGCCTTCAGCCGCCCGCCGGCGCGCGCTTGGTGACAACGCGGTCAACTCGCGAGATGCATGACGCGGTCATGACGCATCTCGGAGCCGCCACCCTGGTCGTCAAGGCCGCGGCGGTCTGCGATTACCGCCCGCGCCAAGTCGCCCGCGAGAAGATAAAAAAGTCCGCCGGGCGCGCCTGCCGCCTTGAGCTTGAAGCGACCGAGGATATTCTGGCCGAGGTGGGAGCGCGCAAGGCGGGGCGCTTCGTGGTCGGCTTTGCCGCTGAGACCGCCTGGTCGCTGGAGGGCGCGTTGGATAAGCTGCGGAGAAAGCGGGCGGACATGCTCGTGGTCAATAACGTTCTGGAGGGGGGCGCCGGCTTTGACGCGGAAACCAACCGGGTCACGCTGGTCCTTGCGAGCGGCGAGCATCGCGCCTTGCCATTGATGGCCAAGGACGCGCTAGCCCATGCCATTTGGGAAGTTATCGCGCAACATTTGCCAGCTCGACCAAGAGGCGAGAACGCGCTATGACAAATGACGAAAACTCCTCCTCGCTCGGACTGACCCGGCGCATTCTGGTTGTGGACGACGAGCCGGAAATTTGCAACTTTTTCCAAGATCTCCTAGTCGATTACCAGGTGCGGGCGGTTGCCGACGGCAGCGAGGTCTCGCCCTTGTTGCCGCTCTTTCGCCCGCAGCTGGTGATTACCGACATGCGCATGCCGCGCCAGGGCGGGCTGAGCGTCATTCGACTGGTCAAGGAGCATGACCGGAATACGGAAGTTCTCGTTGTGACGGGCTATGGTCGGATTGACGAAGCTGTCGAGGCGATGAAGCTCGGCGCCAGCGACTTCATCCCCAAGCCCTTTGAAGTCGAGCAAATGCTCGCGGCCATCGAGAAGTGCTTCGATCGGATTAGCCTGCGCCAGCAGAACGCGGCGCTGATTCACGCCAACCGGGAGCTGCAGCGCCTGACCGAGCTCAAGGAGAAGTTCCTGCGCCTGACCACCCATGAGCTGCGCGGCCCGCTCACCATTCTCCAGGGCTATTGCGATCTGCTGGGCTTGCTCGCCGACTCGCCGGACGATGTCCGCGAAGCGCGCCAGGCGATGCAGGCGGCGGTGTCCAACCTAACGACGATTGTTCAAAATCTCACGCTGCTGATGGTTTCCACAGTGGATCGGATACCTATCGCGAGCGATCCCTTTGATGTGGCGGAAACGCTGCGCTCGACGCTTGAGGAAATTAAGGTTCACGCTCGCCACCGCAATCATCAGTACGTTTTTACGGGGCCGGATCGGCTAGAGGCGGTTGGCGACCCGTTGCGGGTGACGCAGATTGCGCGCGAGCTGCTTTTCAACGCCGTGAAGTTCACGGCCGACGGCGGCGCGATCACGCTGGCGCTACAGCTGGCGGAGCCGGATCGCTTTGTTATTCGCGTCGAGGATAACGGCATTGGCATGGCTTCGTCCGAGATCGTGAGCGCCTTCGAGCCATTTTACGAAGCGGCCAATACGCGGCACCACAGCACCTCGCGCACGAACTTCAAGGGCGGCGGGCTGGGCATCGGGCTGACGCTGGTCCGCGACATTGTGGACGCTTATGGCGGGCGGGTGTCCATCCTGAGCGAGCCGGAGCGGGGAACCTCCGTCACAGTAGCGCTGCCGCTTACGTATGCGCCGCTGGCGCAGGAAGAGGAGCTGGCGCGGGAAAAGGCATGACCGGCTGGCTTGTCACCGGCGGAACCGGCTACCTTGGAGTTCACTTGGCGACGGCGTTGAGCGCGACTGTCGCCGGGCGGCGCGTCGGCTGCGGTCTGTTTGATCCAAAGCTGGCGCGGATGCTTCAGGAGCGCCGGCTCATTGTTCACCTAGCGGCTTGCGTCGCTAAGTCGCCGGCGGCGGCGCAACGCTGCTTTGAAGTCAACAGCGACGGAACGCGGTGGCTATGCGAGCGCCTGACCGAGCGACACACGCTGGTGCTCGCCTCGACCAAGGATGTTTACGGCGCGCATGCCGAAGCGTATGAGGCCGTTCCAGAGGATTGCCCGACGACGCTCAACAGGCAGAGCGCCTACGCCTGGTCAAAGCGGCTCGCCGAGGATTATGCGCGCTTCTATGCCGCGCAGCGCGGCTTTCGGCTGTTTATTCTGCGACTTTCGACCATCTTCGCGCCTCCGACGCCGGGGAATCCAGGCGGGCTGGTCAGCGGCTTGGCGCGGGCGGTCCGCGCCGGCGAGACCTTGCGGCTGCGGTGGCAGGGGCGGCAAACGCGGGACGCGCTGCCCGTGACGGAACTGGTCAAGGTGATTCGCGCCTGCGCGGATTCATCGCTGGCCGGCGAAACGTTCAATATCGGCGGCGGGCCGGCTTACGCGCTGACGCTGGCGGAGCTGGCGCGGCGACTTGGGAGCGTTCACGGCGTCGCGCCAAGGCTGGAGCTCACCGACGACGAGCCGCCGCCGGACGACCAGCGGCGCTACGTCAGCGATCTGACCAAGGTTAGCTGCGCGCTTGGCTGGCGTCCCGCTTTTGATCTCGACGCGGCGCTAGCGCAGGCCTAAGCGGACGGGGACGCGGCGCGCCCGCCGGCAGGGCCGCGGGAGCAAGTCCGCGGGAGGGCGAGGCTAGCGCCTTGGCTTCGGCGGCGTCTGAGCGGCGCCGCGCAAGATCCCGGAAAGCCCGCGCACAACGGCGTTGGAGAAGAGCATAGCCTGCGTCTGGGCAATGGTCAGGGCTTTTTCCGGGAGGGAAAGACTGCGGAAGGCTTCCAGCGCCGCCTTGGCCGCGTCCGGCGCGGCGGAGGATGGCGCAGTCGGCAGGGCTTTCAGGTCTTTCATAGCGGATTCCTCAGCGAAAGAGCGCGGGCTAGCGCCAGTAGCCATGGACGATGGCGACCGCCGTCAGCGCCGTGACGGTTAGCAGATTGCTTCCCACAAGGAAGCGGATGAAGCCGGGATGCGCGCCGCTTTGGCTCTGGCTCACGAGCGAGCGCCCGGCGGCATTGCGCCCGATGCTGGCGAGGAGGCGAGCGTCATTCGGCGCTCGGTAGAGCCGCGCCTGCTGGATGATCTGGGGAATGAAGAACGCGACGCCCAGCCAGCCAATCGTCGGATAGCCAAAGTAAAAACAGGTCGCCACGAAGATCGCTTGCGCGAGGTTGATTTCCGCGAAGGCGATGAGCATCGCGCCGCGCTCGCCGTAAAGCACCGGGAGCGTCTTGAGCCGATTCTGGCGGTCGCCCTCGATGGACTTAAAGTCGTTCATCGTGATGAGGCCCATGGCGACCAGCGCGTTGACGATGCCCAGCGCCAAGTGAAAGACCGGAAATTCCCTCTCGCGCGAAAAAAGGTGCGCCGCCAGCAGCCAGGGCACCAGGCAGTAGCCGATGCCAACCGAGGTCGTGCCGAGCCAGCCGTTCTCCTTGAGACGAAAGCCTGGCGCGCTGTAGGCGTAAGCGAGGAAAAGCCCAGCCGCGCCAAGGATCAAAATCAAGGGGCTGGCGGTGACCAGGTAGAGCGCCAGCATATTGCCGACCGCGAGCAATCCCGTCAGGACGAAATTGGCCCGCGCGGCCGCCAGGGAAATGCGCCCGGAAGGAATAGGGCGCTCCGGGTCGTTGATGGCGTCCAAGTGACGGTCGAAGTAGTCGTTGATCGATTGACTAAAGCCAGTCAGGAGCGGGCCAATAAGGCCGCACGCCAGGAAAAACTTGAGGCCATCGGCCGGCGTCAGATCCGAGAAGCGCAGACCGGTCGCCAGCGCGCCGCAGCAGAAGCATTGCCAGGGTCCAAGCCAGGTGACGGGATCGAGAAGCTGTAGGTGCGTCAGAAGCGTCTGCGCAAAAGGGGGCGGGGCGGCCACGTCCGAAGACGGCATGGGAGGTTTCCTAAAAATGCGAGCGATCAAGGCTTCATCACGGTTTCAGGCGGCCGGGCGCGGAGCTGGGCCGTTGACTCTAACCCGCAGTCTATACCATAGTGCCGCAGATTTTCACGCGAAGCGCGCTCCGCGTCAGCCCCGCGCGCGCTCCGCCGCCTGAAAACAAAGGCATGAAAGCAATTGTCGGCATCCTGACAGGTAGCGATCCGTTTGCAGGCTATCCATACATCCGCGACCTGGAGCCAGAGCGGGTCGCGGCCGCTTACGATTATTGCCGCGATGTGACGCGAGCGCATGCCAAGAGCTTTTACTTTTGCACGCAAACGCTGCCGCCGCGCAAGCGTCCGGCGATTTATGGCATTTACGCGCTTTGTCGCCAGGTGGACGACCTAGTCGATACGAACTGTCAGGCCGCGCCGGCCACGGTCAGTCTCGCCCTTGACGCCTGGGCCGAGGCGCTGAAGGCTGTTTACCGCGGAGAGCCATTTCCGTCGCATCCGGTTCTTATCGCCTGGCGGGATTTTCTGGCGCGGTTTCCAATCAAGCTGGAGCATCCGCTCGAACTGATGCAGGGGTGTCTGACGGACGCCAGCGCCGATGGCTCCGTTCGGTTTGAAACCTTTGACGAGCTTTACGCTTATGCCTATCGGGTCGCGTCGCTGGTCGGCTTGATGACGAGCGAGGTCTTTGGGTATCGGGACGCGAGCGCCCTGCAGTACGCCGTCGCGCTTGGCATCGCTTTCCAGTTGACAAATATTTTGCGCGATGTTGGCGAAGACGCCCGCCGCGACCGCATCTATCTTCCGCTGGAGGATTTGCGCCGCTTTGGCTGCCCGGAAAGCGCTATTTTGCAGGGGCGGCTGACGCCCGAGCTGATCGCGCTGCTTAAGTTTCAGGTGCGGCGGGCGCGCGATTTTTACCGCGAGGCGGAGTGCGGCATCCCGCTGTTGTCGCCCGATAGTCGCTTCACGGTTTTTCTCAGCAGTCGTCTCTACGGCGGGATTTTGCGCGACATTGAGCGGCACGGCTACGATGTCTTCTCGCGGCGGGCGCATGTGACCTTGAGCGGGAAGGTTTTGGCGGTGCCGCGCCTGTGGCTGCAGGCGCGGTGGCAGTTTAGTACATAAGAGTAATTATCAGACTCTAAACTTGCGCAAGCGCTAGAGCGAGCAAGGCAGTCCGCCCGCCATCCGCTTCCCTTGTTCCGCCGGCGCTGGCGTCGAGCGAGCGCGGAAACGCCCATGACCATGATAAAGCCCATAATAAAGCTATGATAAAGCGCGCGCTTGGCATTGACGTTGGCGGCACGGGCGTCAAAGGCGCGCCCGTCAACCTTCGCTCGGGCGAACTCGCCCAGGAGCGCTTGCGCCTCTTGACGCCGCAGCCCGCGACGCCGAGCGCCGTAGCGGAAACGGTTTTCGAGCTGATTCGCCGCTTTGGCTGGAGCGAGCAGGACGGTCCCATCGGAATCGGGCTCCCATCCGTCGTCAAGCAAGGCGCGACGCATACCGCCGGCAATATTGACCCGTCCTGGATTGGCTGCGACGCGGCGGCGCTCTTCAAGGACTGCACCGGCTTTCCGGTGACGCTGCTCAACGACGCCGATGCCGCCGGGCTGGCCGAGATGCGCTTCGGCGCGGGCCGCGACCTGCCTGGGCTGGTGGTCGTCGTCACGCTGGGCACCGGCATCGGCACGGCGCTCTTCTATAACGGACAGCTTATCCCCAACGCCGAGCTAGGCCACCTCGTCATCCGCGACAAGGACGCCGAGCGCCGCGCCGCGCTCTCCGCCCGCGAGCGATACGAGTGGTCATGGAAAAAGTGGGCCGGACATGTCAGCGAGTACCTCGGCGAGTTGCACCGCCTCCTCTGGTGCGACGCCTTCATTATCGGCGGCGGCGCTAGCAATAAGTTTGATAAGTTCGCCGCTTACCTGGAATGCCCTGCGCCGGTCAGGCCGGCGCAGATGGCGAATCTCGCCGGCCTGGTTGGCGCGGCGCTAGCCACGCTCCCGCCCGTGAAAGCTAAGGCGCGCCCATGACAATGACGACAACCCGCTATATTCTCGCCGGCGACGTGGGGGGGACGAAAACCCGCCTGGGTCTCTTCGAGCTTGCGACGCTCGCCCCGGTTGAAACGAAAACCTATGCCAGCGCCGACTTCACCGACCTGCTTTCAATGATTCGGTTGCTTTTCGGCGCGCGGGAGCTGCGCTGTCAGTCCGTTTGCATTGGCGCGGCCGGACCGGTTCTGGATGGCGTCTGCCAAGTCACTAATTTGTCCTGGGCGATTCGGGCGGACGAGTTGCGGCAGGCGCTCCATTGTCCGGCTTACGTCATTAACGACCTTGAGGCCAATGGCAATGGCATCGCCCTGCTGTCTCAAAGCGATTTTCATCAGCTCCAGGCAGGCGAGCCGCGGGTCGGCAACGCGGCGCTCATCTCGGCCGGGACTGGCCTTGGCGAGTGCATGCTCTTCTGGGATGGCGAGCGGCATATCGCCGTGCCGTCCGAAGGCGGACACGCAAGCTTTTCGCCAAGCGATCCGACCGAGGCGGCGCTTCTGGCTTATCTCTGGGAAGCCTACGAGCATGTGAGCTGGGAGCGGCTGGTGTCAGGCGCGTTTGGCTTCGAGAATATCTACCGCTTCCTGCGCGACACTGGGCGCGCCGCCGGCTCGGCTGAGTTAGAAGCGTTTGCCATGGCTTATGGGTACGGCGCGGCGGTTTCAACGTTCGCCGACAAGGGCCTGCCCATTGCCGTGGCGACCATGGAGCGATTCGTCTCGCTCTACGGCTCGGAGGCTGGCAACCTGGCGCTCAAGGCGCTTGCGACTGAAGGCTTGTTCATCGGGGGCGGCATCGCGCCCAAGATTCTCAAATGGATGACGCGGGGCGGCTTCCTCAAGGCGTTTGCCGCCAAGGGACGGTTTCGCGGCTTCCTGGAGCGCGTTCCCGTGGCCGTCATCCTCAACGAGCGCGCCGCCCTGCTTGGGGCGGCGCGCTATGCCAAGCGCCACGCCCAATGATTTTGGCAATTGACATCGGGTCGTCATCGCTGCGCGCCGCAGCCTTTAGCCCCGATGGAAGCCTCATGCCGGAAACGCTGGCGCGCCAGACCGTGGCGCCCGCCACCGATGGCGCCGGCGCTATGACGTATGACGCCGCGCCCCTCTTCGACCAGCTGGCGCAAGTCGTCGGCCGGGCGCTGCGCGCCGCGAGTCGCCAGGGGTATTCCATCCAGGGCGTCGGCATTTCAACGATGATGCATAGCCTCGTCGGCGCTCGCTTGACGCCCGCCGGTCAAGCGGATGTCGGCGCGCCGACGACCCCCGTTTTCGCTTGGGGCGATACGCGTTCCGAGTCGGAAAGAGAGAATTTGGTTGAATATTTCGCCAGTCGGCGACTCTACGCCCGGGCGGGGTGTCCGCTGCATTCAAGCTACTGGCTGCTCAAGCTGAGCTGGCTCAGGCGGAGCCTGGCGATTGAGGGCTGGCAGTGGATGTCGTTTGCCGAATACGCTTGGCTCAGGCTCTTTGGGGTCGCCTACGCGAGCGCCTCCCTAGCGTCGGCGACGGGGCTATACTCCCGCCAAGCCGGCGATTGGGATGAGGAAATCCTGACCGCCCTTGGGCTTACCCGAAAAAACCTAACGCCGATTGCCGATGACGACTTGGCGCTGACCGGGGATCAGCTGCGCCCGCCCTTCCAGTCTCGCTGGTCTCAGCTCCGCTCGGCGAAGTTCTTTCCGCCGCTCGGGGACGGCGCCTGCAGCAATCTAGGCAGCCTGTGCTTTTCCGATGAGCGGGCCGCCATTAACATTGGAACCACAGCCGCCCTCCGCGTTACCGCGCCCATTGACCGCGAGCCTGAGACGCCGCCGCCAGGTCTGTGGGCCTATCGCCTTGACCGCCGGCATGCGCTTGTTGGCGGAGCGCTAAGCAACGCCGGAAACCTCCTGGCGTGGGGGCGGCGGACGCTGCGCCTTCCGCCGCCGCCGAAGCTCGAAGCCGCCCTGCAAGCCGCTCGCCCTGACGAAACCGGGCTGACCATACTGCCCTTTTTAGCCGGCGAGCGAAGCCTTGGCTGGCGCCCGCAAGCGACTGGGGCGATCATCGGCCTGCGGCTTTCGACAAGCCCGGTCGCCATCTGGCAGGCGCTGCTTGAAATCATAGCCGTTCGCCTCGCCTGGATTGCCGAGGAGCTAGCGGGGGCGGGGTTGTTTCCGGCATCCGCCACCTGCATTGTCTCCGGCGGCGTTTCATCCTCGCCGGCTTTCGCCACGATGCTGTGTCACGCGGTGGGCCGCCCCATCTGCGTCATCCAAACGGAGGCTTCGGCGCGGGGCGTCGCGCTCTGGGTCAGCCTTCGGCTTGGCCTCCTGACGCTTGAACAATGCCCGCTCCCGAATGGACAATGGTTTCACCCCAGCGCCGAAGCCCATGCGCGCTACCGCGCTTGCCTGCTGCGGCACCGCGCCGCTTACCATAAGCTGCTTGGCCCAGCTTTACCGAACGTTTCCGACACCTAAGCGATCCCCGCCTATGGCGCGCGCGCTGCACTCCATTATCGCCTTGATCTTGATCGCCCTGTACGCCGTCGTCATGGCGTCGCTGGCCCTGCTGATTTCCCCTTTTGACCGGACCGGCGAGCGTCAGCACTGGTGCGCGCGCTGGTGGTGCCGGATGATTGCCCTGACCATTGGCCTGCGCGTTACGGTGGATGGGCTTGAGCAGCTTCCCCGCGACACGGCGGCGGTGGTGCTGGCGAATCACCAGAGCCTGCTGGATATTCCCGTTCTGTTCGCGTTTCTGCCATTTCAGTTTCGAATTTTAGCCAAGAAAGAGCTTTTTCGAGTTCCCTTCCTGGGCTGGTTCCTCTGGCGGGCCGGACACATTGCCGTTGACCGAGGCAACCGCGCTGCGACGCCGTCCATTGTCCAGTCGGCGCGCCGCGTCCTCGCGGCGCGCATTCCGGTGGTCATTTTTCCGGAGGGGACGCGCAACACGCAGCCAGCGCAGGTCAAAGCTTTCAAGGCGGGCGGCTTTCGCATTGCGCAGGACGCCGGCGTCCCGCTGGTGCCGGTCACGATTTACGGCACAGCCGATTTTTTACCCGCCCGGTCATTTCGCCTCGCGCCCTGTCCAGTGCGCCTGACGATTCACCCGCCGATGCCGTCGGATATGCCGATCGAAGAGGCCATGGCGCAAGTCGCCGCCGTAATGAACCGGCAACTCGAAGCCTCGTCCAGGCTGGGCGAGCGACGGAACCAATTATCGCCCGTTTCCTTTTCAGACAAAGAGTCGCCGCGCGTCTGAGTGATCCGCCATGTCGCTCTCTAGCCCGCCTTCAGATGAAAGCGTCTCCAGCTTGCCGGATAACCCGCCGCTCGCGCGCCACGCGGTTGGCTGGACAGTCAGCGCGGCGGTGGCGACTTGGCTGTTGAGCGTTGGCTCAATTTTCCTGGCCTCAATTGGCGCGCAACTGGGCTGGATGGCGTGGTTTTACTGGCGACAGGCCGCGATGCCGACTGAAGCGGATATGCTTGAGTCGCGCTCGCTGACGCTGGCGCTTGCGCTATCGACCTTTGTCGCGCACGCCGTGACGCTGCTCTGGTGCTGGAAGCTCATCGAGCGAACTTCGCCGCTGGGGCCGCGGGCGGCGCTTGGACTTGATTGGTGGCGTCAATCGCTGTGGTCGCGGTCGGGAGCGATCCTTGGCGCTTCCCTGCTTGCCGCCCCGGCTTTCCTGGCCATCGGGGCTTGGCTTGAGCAATACCTGCCCAACGCCAAAACCGACCTCGATCGCATCCTGGCGCTTGGGCCATCCATTCGCGTCGCCATCGCGCTAGTCGCGGCGCTTTCAGCCCCGTTGGTTGAGGAAATCGTGTACCGGGGCATTTTGTTTGGCGCTCTCCAGCGCCGCTTTGGCGCGGTCGCGGCCGTCGCCTTGGTATCGGTCTTGTTTTTGGTCGTTCATATCCCGCAGTATTGGGGCGGCTGGGCTGGGCTGACCATGCTGGGGCTGCTCAGCTTGGCGCTAACGCTTCTGCGCGCCCTAACCGGCTCGGTCGCGCCTTCCATGGCGCTGCACTACGCCTTCAATGGCATTCAAGCCATTGCCATCATCTTTTTCTGGGAGCTGCTGGAAGCCTCCTAACCGACGACGCCATGAACTTTCACGGTAAAACCATTCTTGTCACGGGCGGCTCGCGCGGCATTGGTCGCGCAATTGTTTTGGAGCTGGCCGCGCGTGGCGCTCAGGTCGCATTCACCTACCGCAGCCAGACCGAGGCCGCGCTGGCGGTCGAGCAAGCGGCGCGGGCAAGCGGCGCGGAAGCGCAGGGCTACCAGGCCGACGCGGCCGACTTCGAGATGGCGCAAGCCGTTGTTCAGCAAGTTCTGGAACGGTTTGGCGCTCTTCACGGGCTGGTCAACAACGCTGGCATCACCCGCGATAAGCTGCTGGTCATGATGAAAGAGGATGACTGGGACGCCGTCCTCAACGCCAATCTCAAGAGCGTCTTCAACCTGTCAAAGGCGGTCGTCTCGACGCTCCTGAGGCGGAAGCAAGGCGGCGCGATCCTCAACATAAGCTCAATTAGCGGCGTGGTTGGCATGGCCGGCCAAACGAATTACTCCGCCGCCAAGGCTGGGATGATCGGGTTTACCAAGGCGCTGGCCAAAGAGGTCGCCAGCCGGGCGATTACCGTCAACGCCTTAGCGCTGGGCCTTATCGAGACCGAAATGACCGAAGCGCTTGGCGCGGAGTATCGCGCCAAGCGGCTCCAGGAGATTCCGCTTGGGCGCTTCGGGACGGCAACGGAAGTTGCGCGCATCGCGGCCTTTCTCTTATCGGATGACGCGCGTTATATCACTGGTCAGGTTATCCAGGCCGACGGCGGCCTAGCCATGTAACGCCCAGCCGCGAGGCGCCAATGCCTGCCCCCGACCTATCCAGTCTTGAAAAAATTCAAGCCGAGCTACAGCGGTACGAGCATCCGCTCTTTAACTTTCACGCGGAGGATGACCCCCGCGGCGTCCGGGTGATCATTTCGCTCAAGCTGGATGACATTCTGGAACCATATAGCTTTGTGATTCCCCACCGCGACCTGCAGGATCCGCGCTACGGCTGGCGGTTTCAGAATTTGGTTTTTAACTACCTGCACGATTACATGATTGAGACCTTTACGCTCACGCCGCACCATATCGGCTAGCCCGTCAGGCGTTTTGGTCTGCGCTGGCGCCGGCAGCGATGGACAGCCAATACCCGCTTTATATCTTGGCTGGCGGCAGGAGCCGCCGGATGGGGCGCCCCAAGGCGACGCTGCCTTTTCCCGATCGTCCGCTTGTGGCTCTTTTGGCTGAGCGCTTCGCTCCGCATTTCCCCACGCAGCGCATTGTGTGCTCTACGGCGATCCTGACGCCTGACATAGAAAAAGCGTTATCAGACTATTGTCTCATCGAAAGAGCCCTCTTCGATGACCAACCGGACGGCGGACCCCTTGCCGGGCTCGAGCGCGCCGCCCGCCATGCGGCCGAACTTGGCGCGCCGCGCTGGCTGGCGATCCCCTGCGATATGCCATTTTTGACGCCGGCTTTCCTTGAGCGCCTCGCCGACCCAGGAAACGCCGACCTTCAGCCCGCCGACGCAGCCCCTAATCCAACCGCGGTTGTCCCCTGCGCAGCGGACGGACGTCTCTCCGGCGTCTGTGCCGCCTACAGCGTGGCAATCCAGCCAATCCTGACGGCCTTTCTCGAAAGCGGACGCCGCCGCGTTCAAGACTTTGTGGCGCTCATTGGCGCGGCGCGACTTCCCTTCTCGGCGTATGCCGATCTGCCCCAGGCTGATCGATTGCTGTTTAATCTCAATACGCCGGATGACTACCAGCAGGCGCTTGCGTGGGAGCAAGCCGCTCAGGCGTAGCGATGCTTTGCGAGCTAGAAGCCCGCGCTCCCAGAGGATCAAACTTACACCAGATCAAACTTACAGCCGCGCCAGTAGCGCCTCAAAATCCGTTTCCACCAGCAACAGCGCCCGGCAATCCGGGGTCAAAAAACCTTCCTCGACGGCCCGGTCGAGAAACGTCAACAAGCCGTCGTAGTAGCCGGCGACGTTCAACAGCCCGACTGGCTTGGCGTGGTAGCCAAGCTGCCGCCACGTCCAAATCTCAAACAACTCGTCTAGCGTCCCAATCCCGCCCGGCAACGCGATAAAGGCGTCCGATAGCTCCATCATTCGCGCCTTGCGCTCGTGCATCGTGCGCGTCACGTACATTTCCGTTACGCCGAGATGCGCCGCCTCGCGCTCCAGGAGCCGTTCCGGGATGACGCCGATGACGCGCCCGCCAGCGCCCAAAGCCGCCGCCGCCACGACGCCCATGAGGCCAACTTGCCCGCCGCCGTACACCAGCTCAATCCCTCGCTGCGCCAACGCCTTTCCAACCATTTGCGCCGCTTCGCGGTACGCCGCCGCCCGCGCAGCCTGCGACCCGCAATAGACGCACACTCGCTTTAGCCTGCTCAACCCATGCGCTCCCTTTGACCTTAATCGTTATCAGACGAAAGTCACTGCCAGCCTCGACACGGCGCTTGAACGCTACGCGTGACCGTCAGGAACAAGCGCATCAAAATTACCCGCCATAACAATCAAGGCTTTGGCGCGCTAAAATTTTACTAAAATTTTAGCGCCGCTTATCCTTTCAGCCTGGCGTCAATCAAGCGGGTTCTTTATAGCTCCGAGTCTTTCAATGAGTTCCCTTGGCGTCGTAACGCTCTTCAGACTTTTGAAAGGTCTGCGGGGGCCTGACCCAGGCTTTCACAAAATGAATTCCCCGACTCGAGAACTGCGGCAAGCTCAGGCAGCAGATCTGCAACGGCTGGCTTTCCGCGTAGACGGATCTCGATCCGCTACGGCGCGGCAATCCATACCTTCCGTAAAAAAGCGTAACTTCCCGACAGCTCCAGCTCGACCCCCTGTACCGACTCCCGCGCCACCGCCACATTGTGCGGGTGCCACAAGAAAATCTGCGCCGCGTCCGCCACAACCTGCTTCTGCGCCAACCCGTACAGCCGCCGCTGCTCCGCCTTGTCCGTTGTGGCTGCCGCTGCGCGCAGCCAGGCGTCTACCTGCGGCGACCGATACCGTCCCCGGTTCGCCCCCTCGCTATACCCTTTCTCCTTCGTGGGAATCCGCGACGACTCGTAAAAGTAACTCAGAAAATCCACGCTCTGATTCCCGCCGACGTTGATGAGGTAAAACATCTGAAAATTGCCGGCGATGGTGTCCTGCAAAAACGTCTGAAACTCAAACGAGCGCAGCGACAGCGCCACCCCAACCTGCTTGAGCTGCTCCTGCAACACGGCGGCTACCTGACGCGGCAACTCCGCCGCCGACGTCTTTAACTCCAAACGCAACGGACGCTCAGGGCCGTACCCGGCTTCCGCCAGCAGCCGCCGCGCTTCGTCAGGATCGTAACGCGGCGGCGGCAAGTCGTCGGGATAGGCCCACTGCTCCGGCGGGAGCGGCCCCGCCGCCGGACGCGCCATGCCGCGAAACACCGTCCGGATAATTGTCTCCCGGTCAATTGCCAGCGCCAAAGCCCGCCGCACCCGGACGTCCGCCAGACGCGGGTCGTCGCAATTCAGCCCCAAATAGGCGATGTTCGTCCCCTTTGCCTGCACCAGCTTCAATCCGCGCGTTTTCCCCAACGCCTGGCTTGTGCTGTACGCCAAATCCGCATTGATCGCCAACTGCACCGTCCCCTTGCGGAGTTCCAGCTCGCGCGTCGTCGCGTCGGGAATGAAGCGAATCCGCAATTGCTTCAACTTCGGCGCGCCCTTGAAGTAGTCGGGATTAGCCTCCAGCCAAATGTCGTTGTTTTCCCGGTAGGCGACAACCTTAAACGGCCCTGTGCCAATCGGCTTCTGCGCCGCTTCATCCGGGGTCGTCCCCTGCGGCACAATCCCGACCGCCACCAGACTGCCCAGCATGGGGAGGTTCGGGGCGCGACACCGAAACACCACGGTTCGCTCGTCCGGCGCCTCAATCTGCTCGACCAGCGCGAAGTCGCCTTTCTTAGGCGAGTTAAAGTCCTGCGCGCACAGGGTCTCGAAGGTGTATTTCACATCGGCGGACGTCAACGGGCGGCCGTCATGAAACCGCGCGCCGGGCCGCAGTCGAAACGTGAACACCCGCGCGTCCGGCGAGACGTCGAACTCGGACGCCAAATCCGGCACGATGTCGAGCCGCTCGTCCTTGTTGACCAGCGTGTCGAAGATGATCTGGTGCAACCGCGCCGAAACGGCGTCGTTGCCCACGCGCGGATCAAGCGTTTTCGGCGGCTTTTCCACCGCCAGGACCAGCGTGTCGGCGGCGATGACCGCCGGCCGCCGACATCCGCTTGGCAGCCCTGTCAGCAGCACGGCCGCTAAGCCCCAAGCGCCTAAGCCCCAAGCGCCCCGCCGCCACCCCAAGCCCCAGGCCTCAAACCAAGGCATAGCGGTAATAGTTGGCGTAGTTATGAAAGTCTTCCCGAATGTCCCGCTCGATGCGTCCCGTCCAGGCGGCAAGCTGCTTCTGCAACGCAAAGGAGGAGAACTCAATGAAGTTGAGCACCCACGCCGACGCATAAACCGTCCCCAGCTTGCGCGGCACGGCTTCCCAAATGTTGGGATGCAACTTCTGCATCTCCAGCATAAGCTTCACAAAGTCGCCCCATTCCATACAGTCCTGAAAGAGACCCGTTCTGACGGACGGCGGCAACCGGCGCAACGCCTCCAGGACGATATTCAGCAGCTCGTTGACGGCCTTTGGATCCTCGCCTTCGTCCGCCACCATGTAGCGCGTAAACGCCGCCATAATCGCCACGCCCGGCTCGTAGGCATTGATGAGCCGCAGCGACGCTTCATCCAAGTGATCGCCCTTGAGCGCTAAATCAATCAGATGCGTTATCCGACGCAAGTTCCGAACCAGCGATCCAAACCCGCAAAAGGTCAACGGCGAATTCAATGACGCCGCATCCCCCAGCAACAACACCCGGCGCGTCGCCGTCCGCTTCTGCGGCCCTAAGCCGACGTGGTGCAAGCCCGGAATATACCCGAACACCGGCCGCTGAAACGCGAAATCCGCGCCGGGGCGCTTATAGCTCGGCAGCGTCTCAAAGTACGTCTCAAACAGCGCCAGCAGCGACAGCCGGTCAATTGCCCCGACCGGCGCGTAGTGAAACAGATAGGTCGTAAACTCCTCGTCGCGCCCGGCAAAGCCTTCCCACAGCAACTGCCGCCCATCCTTGGCATGCTCAGTCGTCACCAGAATCTCCCCAACCCGCGCGTCCACCTCGTCCGCCGCCGAGCCGGCTGCAAAGCCCTTGGCAATCGTGCCAACCGTCGGGCACAGGTAGCTCACGGTCTCGCGCGGGTTGAGCTGGCGCGCAATGGGCGACAGCGTTCCCATCGTGTCAATGAAAAGCCGCCCTCGAAAGCGCAGCCGCTCGCGCCCCTGGAGCGTTACCTCGACCGTGACGCCCGATTCCTCCACCTGCGCCTGCCGGAGCGTCGCGCGGTCAAGGCACTGACTGCGACCGTCCTGCAAAAGCTTTTGCCGACACTGGGCCAAGAGCCGATCTGACGACACGGCCAGCGTCAGCACATCGTCCAGCCAGAGCTGGTCAGCGTCAATCAAGCAGCCTTCAGCATGAAACCGAACAAAGCCCCGATCATACTCGGCCACAATAAAGGCTTCCATTTCGGCTTCGGTAAAGAGCCCGGCCTCGGCCAAGCGATGAATCTCGCCCCGCGAGATGTTCCAGTCCCGGTGAGTTTTCCCCACCTGATGACGGTCAAAGACCAGCGTCCGCCAGCCGTAGCGCGCCGCTAGCGTCGCGCCAACAATCAATCCAAAACAGCCGCCCGCGATAATGATGTCAAACGTTTCGGCGACGGCCGGCCGCGTTTCCGCCGCCGGCCCGTAGAGCAGAATGGGCTCCGGCGGCGCCAACAGCCGCCGGCGGTTGGCATCCAACTCAACAAGCCGCTCAAACCACAGCTCGCCATCCGGCATGGCGGCGAACGCGGCTTGCGTCTGGGGATAAGCTTCACGAATGGCGCGGGAGGCAAGGCGCGGCAGGGTAGCAGGCTGACTCATGAGCGATGCGCGGACGATCACGGCATAATGGAAGTCTCGGTCAACGGCACCTTATCGCAGCCAACCGTAAAAACGAAACCCCCGCGCCCCACAGCGCCCTGCGCGATATGCCGCGCCCCGCGCCGCCAACGGCCGTCGCGGACAGCCAGGGCTCGGAAGCGGCTAGCCCGCCCGCCAGCCCGCTTTCTAAGCGCGCTTTCCAAATCAAGCGAGCAGCCCGGGGACGGCGCGGATAGACTCCCCAAGCAGCGACAAACTCCCGGAAAGCGAGCCAAGCCGCGAAAGCCGGCTTGATTTCCCGCTCGTCGCAAAGCGCCCGCCGCTCATCGCAAAACGCTCGCGCTCGCCGCGCTTCTCAAAGTATTCAAAAAGCGAACGCGAAAGAGTCCGCCGGACTTTCTAGGCTTTTTCACTTTTTCTAGGCTTTTTCACCAGCTATGTTTGGATTTCCGCTTCTCCCTAAACGCCTTGGCCCGTTGCCAGGGCGTTATTCCCGGCTCGCCGCGCTAGCGCGGCTCATGGCGTGCAGTTGCTTTTTGGGAGTCGTTTCCTACGCCCAGGAGGGCGGACTTGATCCGAGCTTCGCGGTCGGGCTGTCCGGCGTTGACGCCACGGTGCAAGCCATCGCCCGGCAACCCGATGGGCGCATCGTCATCGGCGGGAATTTCACGAATGTCAACGGGGCAACCCGCTTCAGAATCGCCCGCCTAAATGCGAGCGGCAGCCTGGATGCCTCCTTTGGGGCCGGGCAGTCAGGCGCCAACGATTTCGTCAACGCCATCGCCGTACAGCCGGATGGCCGCCTGCTCATTGGCGGCAACTTCACGGTCGTGAACGGCGCGAGCCGAAGATTCGTCGCGCGATTGAACGCCGATGGCAGCCTCGACGCGACGTTTGGCGCTCACTTGCCCGTCCTGAACAACCGGGTGTTCTCGATGGCTTTGCTGTCGAATGGGAAGATCCTTATCGGGGGCACGTTCAACACGATCAACAACGCGCCTCCCGGCGGCATTATCCGCCTGAATAGCGATGGCTCTCTCGACCCGACATTCAACGCCGGGCTTGACCTGGGAACATTTTCCGGCATCTTCGCCATCGCCGTGCAATCCGACGGCCGCATCCTCATCGGTGGCGAGTTTACGGGCGTCAACGGCATCCCGCGCGGAAGCCTCGCCCGCCTCAATGCCAACGGCTCCGTGGATACCGCCTTCGGCAACGGGCTGACGGTCAGCGGCAACCGGTTTCCCGACACGCGCAGCATTGCGATCCAGCCGGACGGGCGAATCCTCATCGGGGGCGGCTTCAACACAGTCAATGGCGTAACCCGGAATGCCGTTGCGCGGCTGAACGCCGATGGCTCGCTCGACGCATCCTTCGGCAATGGGCTTTCCGGAGTGAGCGGAACGCTCGAGAAAGTCACGCTGCGGACGGACGGGAAAATCTTTATCGCCGGCGACTTCACCGGGATCAATGGCGCGGCGCGGCGCGGCGTTGCCCGCCTAAACGCGGACGGAAGCGCCGACCTATCGTTCGGGCAGGGACTGATCGGCGCCAATGGCCGCGTCAACGACGCGCTCATCCAACCCGCCGACGGGCGACTTGTCGTCGGCGGAATTTTCACGGAGTTCAACGGGGCCGCGCGCGGACGCATCGCCCGACTCATTGCCGATTGTCCGACCATCGAGGTGACGCCCGCGACGCTCCCTTCCGGGGTTTCGGGAGCCTTTTACAGCCAGTCCTTCGCCCAGAGCGGCGCGGCCGGCGCGACGGTCTTCAGCCTGACGGGAGCGCTGCCCGCCGGGCTTTCCTTCAACTCCGCGGCGGCGACGCTTTCCGGCGTTCCGACCCAGACTGGAACGTTCGGGGGCATCGTCGTCACGGCGACCGACTCAAATGGGTGCCGCGGAAACCGCGCCTATTCGCTTCATATTGACGCTCCGCCGGCTTCGCCCGCGCCGGTCAATGAGCGGATCGCTCTAACCATCGCCGAGCAATCGCTGCTTCCGCCCGAATGCCCGGATAACGCGGCGGAATTCAGGCTGACCGCCACCCTCGCCAACACCGGCGACCTCCCGATTGATAATCCATATTTCGAGGTGGTCGAGCTCCGGGAAACAGACGGCGTCCCGCCCGCCAATCCCTTCCGGCTGACTTCCGCGGACGGCGCCGCCTGCGGCGCGGGCGGGCTGCCCGGAGCGAGACAATCCGTGTCGCCCGCGCCGCTTACGCTCCAGCCCGGCGAATCCGTAACGGTTGTCTTCCGGATCGCGCTGCCGCAAATGCGGCGGTTCCGCTTCCTGGTGACGGTCATGGGAGAATTGCCCCCCCAAGGCGCGAGCGGTAAAGCCAGAAGCCCCGCGCGCCCCCCCTATCTTGTCATTGGCTGACCGAGCCAGAGCCGCAATCCTCGCCAGGCGAGACGACCGGGGCAAGATAACCGGGAGCGCAGGCCAGGGCGGAGCGAGCTTTTTCAAGCCCCGAAAGCCTGTTCCGCGTTGGCGATTCTCGGCGACTCAAGGCCGGCAAGCGGACCCTTTCAGGCGCGGCGAACGCCGCGCTTTTCTCTCGCCTGAGTTTCAGCGGGCGAGCCTGGTTTCCATTAACGCTTCCCTGTGGCGTACAATCATCCGCGCCTGGCTTTCACTTCCCGCGACCCGACGACGAAGCGCCTCATGCCGCCCCTGATCAAGGCCGTTCTCGTGGACGACGAGCGATTAGCGCGCCATGCCCTGCGAACGCTGCTGGCCGGCCATCCCGACCTTGCCGTGATCGGGGAAGCGGAAAGCGTCGGCGAGGCCGCCGGGCTTATCCCCCGCCTCCAGCCGGAGGTCATTTTCCTTGATATTCAAATGCCGGGCGAAAGCGGCTTTGACCTTCTTTCCCGCGTCAGCGTCACGTTTCACACGGTTTTTGTCACAGCCTACGACGCCTTTGCCCTCCGAGCCTTTGAGGTCAACGCGCTCGACTATCTTTTGAAACCGGTTGAGCCCGAGCGTCTGGCCGAAACGCTCGCCCGCGCGCGCGCCGCGCCGCGCGCCCGCCTGCCGGTCGCGCCGCAATTCGGCGCCGGCGATGTCATTCAAATCGCTTCCGGCGCCCATCGGCATTTCATCAAAATCAGCGACATTCGGGCGATTCAGGCTGAGGGCGACTACTCGCTTGTCGCCACGCGGGACAAGCGCCGCATCCTAACCCGCAAAACCATGGCCGAATGGGAGCAGTCGCTTCGTCACCTCCGGTTTTGCCGCATTCACCGGTCGGTCATCATCAATGCGTCGCTCATCGAGCGCATTACCCGCAAGGCGAGCGAGGAATACGCCGTCAAGCTTGCCGGCGAGAGCGAGAGCTTTCCCGTCAGTCGTCGAGCCTGGACGGACTTGAAAAAGCTTCTGAGGGGGTGACCTCTGTGAAACGCCCGCCCGCCGCCCCGACATGCTGGCTCGCTCGCTGGCTACTCGCGGCGCTCGCTTGGGGCTCGCTTCCCTTTCAAGGGGAGGCCGTGGCGCAGACCCCGTCGGGGAGGCTGGAAGGGCGCCCGGCGTTTCGGGCGTTTTCCGACCGCGACGGCCTTACGCAAAATGCCATCCGCGCCCTGGCATTTGACCAGTCCGGCCGCTTGTGGGCCGGCACAAAGGACGGCGCCTGCGTCTATAACGGCATCGCTTGGCAAGCGGTGAACCTGCCCGACCGCGACCGGTCCAATTTCGTCACGGCGATGCGCCCCGCGCGGGACGGCGGCATGTGGCTTGGGACGGAAGGGAATGGGCTGCTTCACTTCAAAAACGGAGGCTGGACGCGCTTCGACGCCGCCAACGGCCTGCCGGGAAACGACGTCACCGCCGTTCTAGAAACCGACCGGGGCGCGCTCTGGGTCGCAACCCAAACTGGCGTTGGCAAACGCGAGGGCGGGCGCTGGCAAATCTTCACCACTCGTGACGGTCTGCCGTCCGACCTGGCGCTTTGCCTGCTCGAAGTCGCCGAAACAACGGGCGAAAAAGCCCTCGTGGCTGGCACCAGTCGCGGTATCGCCTTATATCGCGGAGGGCGGTGGGAGCGCCTCCGCGAAGCTGGCCTGCCGGCGAATCCGTGGACCCTGTCGCTGCTTGAAACGAGGCTGAGCGACAACGTTCGCCGATTGATGATTGGAACGCAATCCGGGCTGTTTCACCTTGAGCTAGACCGCCTGCTCGCGACCGGGGATAGCGCCTGGCTGACCTGGGAAACGCTTGCGCGCGATGGGCGCCTGCCGCTCCGGGAAGCGACCAAGCCCTTCGTTTTCGCTCTCCTCACCACCCGGACGGCAAAGGGCGAGCCGGTTTTCTGGGCTGGAACAAGCGACGGGGCTTTCCGGCTCCAAAACGGCGAGTGGCGGCGCTACGCGACCGAAGACGGCTTGCCCGTCGCCGGCGTGTGGAGCTTGGCCGAATCCCCAACTCAGGGCGACGCGCTCTGGATTGGCACCAGCGGCGGCGGCATCGTCCAGATAAGCCACGGCGGATGGACATCCTTTACGACGGCCAACGGCCTCGCCGGAAACTCGACCTACAGCCTGATGGAAACCGTTTCCGCGTCCGGAGCTTCCCAAATTTGGATTGGCTCGCTTGGCGGACTGGCGCGGCTGGGCGACGGAAAGCGGCTTTCTTTCTTAGACCCCAACCTGAAAAACGTTGTCGCGCTGACTTCAAGCCGCGACGCTCTGGGACGGGAAATCATCTGGGCCGGCACGACCAGCGGATTGTTTGAGCTTTCGCGGCGGCGCTGGAAGCCCCTGCTCAAGGGCGTCGTGAGCGCCCTCGCCGCCATCCAGGACCAGACCGGGAGGCCTACGCTCTGGATCGGAACGACGGATGGACTCCTCCGCTGGCGAGGCGGCTCAGCGACTCGCTATTCGACGGCCGACGGGCTCCCCGGAAACCGAATTCGCTGCCTCCTGCCGAGCGTCGGACCCTCCGGCGAGCCGCTGCTGTGGATTGGAACGCAGTCCGGCATCGCGCTGGCGGCCCTGCGCGCCGATGGCTTCGCCCTGGTCGGAACAGGAGCGGGCCCGGCGGCGCGATCCATTTTCGGATTGAAGGAAATCCGCAATGCGGGCGGGGAGCGCTTTCTGTGGGCGGGAACTGGCAACGGGGTCTTGCGCGGACGGCTCCCCGCTGCCTTTGACTCCGGCACGGTCAGCGCTATTGAGTGGGAGCGTCTTTCCGAGGAAACCGCGCCGGCGATTCCTGACAATACCGTCTATCGCATCGAAACCGACGCCTCTGGCGCAGTGTATCTCTGTACCAACAAAGGCGTGGCGCGGCTGACGCTTAGCGGAGGCGCTAACGGCTCGCTGACCGATGCCGCCATTCAGACGTTTTCCGTCGAGGATGGACTGCCCAGCCGCGAGTGCAACACGGGGGCCTCGATGACCGATCGCCTTGGAAGAATATGGGTTGGAACCATTGGGGGCGTCGCCTTGCTCGATCCCCAGTCGCTTCCTCCGCCCGCTTCGCCAAAGCCGCTTTTGATTGAAAGCGCCCGCTTTTTCGAGCAAGCCCCGCGGGAGGGAAAAGCGCCCGCAGAACAAGAGCTTTGTCTTGAGGCGCTTGCGTCGGAAACGCCGGCATTCCCTCACAACCGCAACAACGTCGCCTTTCGTTTCGCGCTCTTGAGCTTCTTTCGGGAAGCGGACACCCGCTACCGAACCCAACTGGTCGGGCTTGAGCCGTCTCCCTCTGATTGGTCGCCGGCTCCGCGCCGCGATTACACGACGCTCCCCAGCGGGCGTTACATCTTTCGCGTCTGGGGGCGAGACGCCGCAGGGGTTGTTTCCGGCCCGGCCGAAGTCGCCTTCGCGATCCGCCCTGCCCCCTGGCAAACCTGGTGGGCGATTGGGCTGTACGCGGCGGCGGCAGGCGGAGCGATCGTCATCGGCTTTCGACTGCGCCTGCGTCAGCTAGTTTTGCGTCAGCAGCGGTTGAGCTCGCTGGTGGCCGAGCGAACGCGGGACCTGATCGCGGAAAAAGAGCGCACCGAAGCCGCCCTTGACCGCATTCGCCAGCTCAACGAGCGCCTTGCCAGCGCCAATGCCGCCCTCAAGGACGCCCACCTTCAGGAGCGCGAGCGGGCCTTGCAGGCCTTGTCCACCGCCCAACAGTCACAACTCTTGATGCTCCGGTATCAGATCAACCCGCACTTTCTTTTCAACGCGCTCAATTCCATCTGGGCGCTGGCGGATGAAAATCCGCCGGCCATTCAGCCGCTGGTCCTGCGCCTTTCGAAATTCCTGCGCTATTCCCTTACCACGGCGAATGCCGCCTTTGTGACGCTAGACGAGGAAATGAGCGCGGTTCAAAGCTATCTTGAAGTTCAGCGCGCCCGCTTTGAACAAAAGCTGAACTGCGAGATCGAAGTCAGCCCGGAAGCCAAAAGCCTGACCATTCCCCCGTTCCTGCTCCAGCCGCTGGTTGAAAACGCGATTAAGTTTGGCATGCGCACATCGCGCTTGCCTCTGCGCATACGAATTTCCGCCCGAACGCGGGGCGACCGGCTCTCCATTCGCGTCACGAACTCCGGCGCTTGGATTGCGCCTCCTTCCCGCGCGGGCGCGGAAGGGATGGGAATCGGGCTCGCCAATGTTCGCCGGCGAATCGCCGAGGCCTTTCCCGGCCGGGCCGAGCTGCGCGCCTTCAGCCGCGGCGGCTGGGTATCGCTCCGGCTGCGCTTGCGCTTTCCAAGCCGCCCTTGAAGCGGCGGCGCTTTCTCATCCCCGCTGGGAAGGCGTTTGGAGCCTCCCGTGATACGGCTTCGCCGCGATTGTCGCGTTTAGAAATCAGACGCTCTTCGCTAACCTCGTTACGCGCCGGAGGAAGCCGCCATGCGGATTTCATCGTTATGGGTCGCTATGTGTATCGCGTGGCTCTCAGCCCTGGCCGCCGCCGCCCGCGGCCAGGCAAGCGGGGAAATCGCGCCGCTGCGCCCTGGCGCCCCCATTGAAGCCCCGCTTAGCGGTCAGGAAACCCGCCAGTTCCGCCTTGCCCTCGCCGCCGGAGAGTTTGCCTGCGTCAAGGTTGGGCCGGCGAGCCTTTCTCTCAAAATCACCGTCCGGCGCAACGGAGAAGCCTATTACGACCCTGTCCGCGGCTGGGAAGGGCTTTCCCGCGTCTGCCCCGTGCCGCTGCTTGCGGAAGCGCCTGCCGAGTTGGTCATCGCCCTGACGCCGACCGACCCAAAGAAGTCGGGAAAATGCATTGTCAGCCTCGAAGCGCAGCGCCCCGCGACCGACCAGGACCGCCGGCGCGCCGCCGCCTTCAAGGCTTTTCAGTCCGCGCAGCAAGCGCGCCAGAAGAAAGCCAAAGAAGCCCTTCAGACGGCGCTCGAGCGACTCCAGCAGGCCCTGGCCGACTATGAGGCGGCTGAGGACGCCGACGGCGCCGCCGAAACGCTTGTGACGATGGGCCTCATTTACGACAATCTTGGCGAAACGCAACGCGCCATTGATTGCTACGAGCGCGCTCTCCCAGCCCGCAAGGCGCTCGGCGAAGCCCCTGCGATGGTCGAGATCTTGAATAACCTCGCCCGAGCCTATGACAACCTGGGCGAAAAGCGGCGCGCGGCGGACCGCTACCGGGAAGCCCTGCTTCTGGTCAACGCCAACGACCTTGAAACCAAGACGACGCTCCTCGCGAATCTGGGCTACACCCTTGATATTCTGGGCGAAAAACAGGAAGCCCTCGACCTGTTGGAACAAGCAGTCGAGCTTGCCCGCCGAGCCGGCAGCGCCAACCACGAAGGCGACGCGCTCAATAATCAGGGCCTGGCGTACGAGTCGCTTGGCTTGCTGCCGCGCGCCCGCGAGCGCATCGAGCGCGCCGTCGGACTCTATCGCCAAACCGACGACCGCCGCTCGCTGGCCGTCGCGCTCACCAACCTGGCCCGCATTCGCTACAAGCAGCGCGACTTTGAAACCGCCCGCGCGGCGCTCGAAGAAGCCCTGCCGCTGCGCCGCGAAGTCGGCGACAAGCGCGGCGAAGCCAATACGCTGACCGGACTGGGCAGCGTCAGCGTCGCGCAAGGCAAGCTCGCGGCCGGGCTGGGCTACTTCGAGCAGGCCCTGCCGCTTCGACGCGAAACCGGCGACCGCCGCGGACAAGGCGTCACGCTCGCGTCGCTTGGTCAAACCCGCTGGCGGATGGGCGACCGTCGCGAGGCCGAGACCGCCTTTGAAGAGGCGCTGGCGCTTTTCCAAGCCGTCGGCGACCGCGGCAGCGAGGCGACCATGCTCTACCGCCTGGCCGTCGCCCGCCGCGCCGCCAACGACCTGGAAACCGCCCGGAAGCGCATCGAGCAAGCGATCGCCATCGCCGAATCGCTCCGCGCGAAGGTCGCCGGACAGGAGCTCCGCAGCGCCTACTTCGCCTCGGTCAAGGATTACTACGACCTCTACATCGACCTTCTCATGCAACTGCACCGCTTGCAGCCCAACGCCGGACTCGACGAGCAAGCGCTGCAAGTTTCCGAGCGCGCCCGCGCGCGCAGCCTGCTCGACCTCCTTGCCAGCGTCGGCGCGCCAGTTCGCCAGGGCGTCGACCCGGCGCTGCAAGCGCGCGAGCGCGAGCTAGCGAGTCAACTGTCCGCCGTCACCGACCGCCTGACGCTGCTGCTGGCGCGCAACGCGCCAGAGCCGCAACGCCAGGCGCTGCGCGCGGAAAGCGCCGCGTTAGCGGAGGCGCTGGAGCGCGTCCGCCAGGAAATTCGGGAGCGCAACCCGCGCTACGCCGCCCTCGTGCAGCCCTCTCCGCCCACGGTCGCGGAACTTCGGCGACAACTCCTCGACGCCGACACCGCGCTGCTGTTTTACGCCATCGGCGAAACCCGCAGTTACGCCTGGGTGGTCGCGTCAGACCAACTGACCAGCTTCGAGCTGCTGCCTCGCGAAACCATCAACGCCGCGGCGCGCTTGTTCTGGCAAGCCTGCCAACAGCCGACGCTTGACCCAACCGCCGACGGCGAAGCGCTGGCGCGGCTGATTCTCGCGCCGCTGGGCGCCGCGCTCAACCGCAAGCGCCTTGTCATCGCGCCCGACGAGGGGCTGCACTATGTCCCGTTCGCGGCGCTGCCAGACCCCCGCCAACCGGGCCGCCGACTCATCGAGCAACACGAAATCGTCATCATCCCGTCGGCGGCGGCGATCTTGGCTCAGCGTCTCCACCGCGGCGAGCGCCCAACGCCGCAGGGCGAGGCGGCTATCATCGCCGACCCGGTGTTCGATCTCGACGACCCGCGCCTCGGCCACCGCCGACCGAACGCCGGCGCGGAAAGCCGGACGCGCGAAATCGGCCTGAAAATTCCCGATTTGCGCATCAAGCAAACGGCCCAGCAGATCGGGCTCGCCCCCGCCGACAGCCCGGAAGCGACGATTCCGCGCCTGCCCGCCACCCGCGTCGAGGCTGCCGCCATCGCCTCGCTCCTGCCCAAATCCAAGCTTTTGCGCCTAACGGACTTCGAAGCCAACCGCGAAGCGCTCATCGCCGGCGAGGCGGTCAAGTATCGCATCCTCCATATCGCGTCGCACGGTCTGATAGACAGCGAGCGCCCGGAGCTTTCCAGCATCCTGTTGTCGCGGTTCGACGCCGATGGCAACCCGCGCCAGAGCGTCGTCGGCCTGGCTGACACCTTCAATCTGCCGCTGGCGGCGGAACTGGTCGTGCTGAGCGCCTGCAAAACCGGACTGGGAGTCTATGCGCAGGGGGAAGGTCTCGTGGGCCTGACGCGCGGCTTTATGTACGCCGGAGCCGCCCAGGTCGCCGTCAGCCTGTGGGGCGTCAGCGACCAAGCCACGGCCCGCCTAATGAGCGATTTTTACCGCGCCATGTTCAAGGGCAAGCGCCGCCCCGCCGCCGCGCTGCGCGAAGCTCAGCGGGGCATGCTCCGCGAAGCCAAGTACCGCCACCCATTCTTTTGGGCGGCCTTCCATCTCCATGGAGCGTGGCAGTAACCCCGATCTCGCGAGAGGAAAACGCCCTATGTCAGCATCCGCGTCATCTCCAACGCTCTGGGTTCTCGGCAGCGACCTCCCGCCCTACGCCGTCGAAGTGACCGACTTCCCGTTCACCCTCGGGCGACACGGAAGCAACCGCCTGCCGCTCCGCCATATGGATGTGTCGCGCTACCATGCGGAAATCGTCAAGCTGGACAACGGCGATGTGGCGCTCCGCGACCTGAACAGCAGCGGCGGCAGCTTTGTCAACGGGGAGCCAATTACTGAGAAGCGCCTTGCGGACGGCGACGACATCAGGCTAGGCAAAGCCGGCGGCATTCATCTGCTCTATTTGGATAGCCCGGCGACGGAAGCGTTTCTACTCGAATACGCCCCCGACAAGCCGCCCCAGCGCAAACGGCTCGGCGCGGACAAGTTCATCATCGGTCGCAACCCGGATTGCCAGCTGACGCTCAAAAGCTCTAGCGTTTCCCGCTATCACGCCGAAATCGTCCGGCTGGCGGACGGCGCGTACCGCCTGCGCGACCTCAACAGCATCGGCGGCACGTATGTCAACGACCAATCCATCCGCGAGGCTGAGCTCAAGACCGGCGACGTCATCGCCATTTCCAAGCCGGCCGCAGGGCGCCTCCGCTTCGTTGGCGCCAACCGACCGCTGCCTCTCTTTGGCGAGGACGAGGCGGAGGCAGAGCCTGAGACGACGCTCGCGATCAGCGAGCGTCAGACGCGCTTTCTCAACCCCGACCTCATGCGCGAGACCGCCAACGTCAACGCCAAAATGCTGCGCCGACTCAGCGCGCTCTACGACCTCAGCCACCAGCTCATGACGCAAGCGAGCCAGGCGGCGCTGACCGAGAGCTGGCTTGCGGCGCTGTTTGCCGCGCTGCCGCTGGATTACGGCGTCGTGCTCGTCAGCAATCCGCAGACTGGTCAGCTCGAAGTGGTTGGCTCGCGCGGGCAGGGGCAACCCAGCCGCAGCGTCATCGCGCGGGTGCAGAAGGACCGCGTCGGCTGCCTCAGCAGCGATACCCGCGCGGATGCGCGGTTCGCCTCGACGCAAAGCATCGCCCTGGCGACCGCCCGCGCTATTTTGGCGGTTCCAATTTCATCCGGGAAACGGTTCTGGGGCGTGTGCTACCTCTCGAACGAGCGGAATCCGGGCGTCTTCGAAAGCGAGGATTTAGAGTTTGTCATGGCAACGGCCCGCACCGCCGGCTTGGCGCTCGAAAACCTCAACCTCATTCACGAGCTGCGCGCCACGCAGAACATGCTGGTGCAGTCCGACCGCCTGGCCACGATGGGCAAGATGTGCGCCTCGATTTCGCATGAGCTGCGCAACCGACTCGCGCTCATCAGCGGCGTCGAGGTGATTCAACTGAAGTATCCCCACGATCCGGATGTGGCGCGATTGACCGAGCTGGCCATGCACGGCCAGCGGCGCGCGCTGGAGCTGGTCGAGGAGATTCGACTCTTCGCGCGCAACTCGCCGGCGCAGTACGCCTTCGAGCTGCATGCCTTGCGCCCCATGCTCGAGCGGCTCCTCTCGCTGATGTGCGTGGATACGGAGCTGAAGCGGCGGACCATCACGTTCCAGGCGCTGGCCGAGCCCTACGCCATCGTCAACGAAGCCAAAATCGAGCAGGCGCTCATCAACCTCGTCCGCAACGCCGTGGACGCCACCCCGCCAGGCGCCGGCGCTATCAACGTCTCGCTCGGCGTGGAACAAGGCATGGCGACCATTCACATCGCGGACAACGGCCACGGCATCCCGGCTGAGCTGCTGCCGCGCATTTGGGAGCCGTTTTTTACGACGAAGGGCGAGCACGGCACAGGGCTGGGGCTGGAAATTTGCCGCCGTATCGTGGAAGCCCACCACGGCCGGCTGATGTGCTCCAGCCAGGTCGGCGTTGGGACGCGCTTTACCATCCTGCTGCCGGCGGCGGCCCCGCCGACGCTCCCCGCGCCGCCGCGGCCGGCCGCCATGCGACAAACCGGCGGGCTGCCGACGCTGGCAAGCCGCCCGGCCGTTCCATCGCAAGACTGCCTGGAAAGGAGCCTGTAACCCCGGCAAGGGCCATCGGGCCAGCTCGCCATTCGGGACAGGCGTTAGCTTTTCTCTTAGGGCTTCCAAACGCCATTGATAGCGCTGCCGGCGACAGGGTCGCTCTTCCGCAAGCGACAGCTCCCTTTCCGCGGGAAAAGGCTGGCTTCGGAGCTCTCGCAGCCGCAGCGATGACAATGGTCGATTGACCGGCGCTGGCTTTTGAAGCGCAGCCTTGACCGCAGGCGTTTCGCGGCATTTTATCCCGACCCAAAAGCTGGTAGCTTTGCGGCGCTTCCCCGCTCCGCGCCTTGCGTTCGGCGGGCGGGTGACAGGGCATCTTCCAAGCGAGGCTGACCGATTGCTATGAGCCAACTTGATGCGCCGACAATGAAGTTTCGCATGAGCGATACGCTCTTTACGGCCATCCGCGCCGCCCTCGACATCGGCGGCGCGCGCCCGCTGCTCGTGCTCTATCTGCCATACGGCATTGTGCGCGGGCGCATTTCGCGCGCCGTCACCGACACGCTCTCGCTCGCCCGCGACGCGCAGCTGGAAAACGTCAGCCGCGTGCGCATCGAGACCGATGTCATCGAGCTTGACGACTGCGAGGTCGAGCACTTCCAAAACCACATGCCGACGGCGCATTTTCGCAAGCTTTACGTCCGCATGGATGACGTGCAAAGCTTCGCCTTTGATGTCAAGCACAATGAAGTCTTCCCATTTGAACCGGAGCCGCTCGCGCCATGACGTTTCGCATTAAGTCCGTCCGCGAAGTCGCCCCCGCCCGGCGGGCGCTGCCGCGCGTCATCGAGACGGTCGGCAAGCCGCCGACCGACGGACTCCAAGTTTTCCTCTCGAAACAGGCGGAAGAGAAAATTCTCCTGGCCGCGCCGCCGGACAAGCCGGCCGAGTCGTTACCCGATCTGGCCCGCGCGTTTCTTGGCGAAAACGAATGCGGCGGGCTGCTCGTTGGCAATGTTTACGTGGCCGACCTCACTGGTCATAGCGTCACCTTCACCGCCATCGCGGACGCCATTCCCGCGCAGGAAGCCAATGCCGGCCCAACTTTCGTCGAAATGGGCGCGACGGACTTGCTCGCGGTCACAAGCCACCTGCGGCAACTGCGCGAGCGGCAAACGGGCGTCGCCGAGGCGGACCTGCGCATTGTCGGCTGGTATCACACCCACCCCGGCTTCGGCGTTTTTATGTCTGGCACGGATCAGTCCACGCAGCGGCAGGTCTTTGGCATGACGTGGCAAGTAGCGGTTGTTTACGATCCGCTCAACGGCGAGTACGGTCTTTTCCACGGCAAAGACTCGAAGCACCTTGCCGGGTGGTATCTTTTTGACGCCGTAGCCGAGGGCTTCCCCCCGCCGCTGCCGCCGGCGACCAGCGCTTCCGAGCCGCGCCCAAGCAACGATGTCTCGCTGCGGCAGCGCTTGATGACTGAATTTGACGCGCTGCGGCAAGGCGCGCGCGCCGCGCTGGCCCGCTACCGCGACCCCGCAGCCCCCTAACTGGCCCGCGCCTCGCCAAGCGAGACCCAGCGCGGAGCTAAGCCCTGCGTTATGTGGATAGACACCGACCGCGCCTTTCAGGACTTTTGCCAGCAGGCGCTCGCCCATCCTGAGCTGACGATTGATTTGGAGTTTCAGGGCGAAGGGCGCTACGCGCCGCTGGTCTGCCTAGTTCAGCTCGGGCTGCGGCAAGCGTTTGTGGCGGTTGACCCTTTTCGCGTCAACATTGCGCCGCTCGAAGCCGTTCTGACCAGCCCGCGCGTTCGGAAAATCTTTCACGCGGGGGGGCAGGACCTCGCCCTGCTCCGGCGCGAGACCGGCGCGGTCCCGGTCAACGTTTTCGATACGCAGATTGCGGCGGCTTTTCTCGGTTATGGCGAAGCCATCGGCTATGCGGCGCTCGCCCAGCGATTCGCTAAAGTGTCGCTGAGCAAAAAGCACCAGTTCACGGATTGGACGCGCCGCCCGCTGTTGCCGGAGCAACTTGAGTACGCTCTCAATGACGTGCGCTACCTCTTTCCCGTCTATGACGGGCTGCTCCAGCAGTTGGAACGACACGGGCGGCTGGACTGGGCGCTTGACGCCTGCGCGGATGCGGCCGCGCAAGCCGTCCGAGTGCGCGAGGCTGGGCAGGAATACCTCAAGATTGGCAAGCTGGCGTCGCTGAGTCGGCGGGAGTTGGCCGTGCTGCGCGAGCTGTGCCAGTGGCGCGAAATGGCGGCGCGCAGCCGCAACCGGCCCGTTGGCGCGATTCTCAATGATGACGTGGCGCGGCAGATTGCCTATATGCTGCCAAAATCGGAAGCGGCCCTGCGGCAAGTGCGCGGCGCGAACAACCTTTCGCGCGAGTTGGTCGCGGAAATCCTCGACGTGATTCAGCAGGCTCTGGCGCTCCCGGAAAGCGAATGGCCGGAAGCGGTCGCCGTCCGCGAGCATGACCCTGCGCTGGACGGGCTGGCGACGCTGCTCGGCGCGGTCGTCCGCCTCCGGGCCGGAGCGCTCGACTTATCGCCCAGCCTGCTGGCAACCCGCGATGATTTGCTGAAGTTCGCCGGATGGGTCCTACAAGGCAGCCCGCCGGACGAGGCGGAAGGGCTGCCCTTGCTACAGGGCTGGCGGCGGACAGTGGCGGGCGAACTGCTGCTTGACTTGGTCGCTGGCAAGGCCCTGCTGGAGATTGCGCCGACGGCGCCGGGCGCGCTGCGGATCGTCACCCCGGATGCATCTTCATCTGAGCGGAAAGCTTGACAGCTTCTGCGCGACAGCTCTATCGTGCGGGCTCGTCCTCGGCATCTTTTCGGCTGCTTTAGATGGGGATGTAGCTCAGTTGGTAGAGCGCTGCGTTCGCAATGCAGAGGTCAGGGGTTCGACCCCCCTCATCTCCACCACTTCCAGTAAGCCGCTTCCGAAAACCCGCAACCGGGCGTTTGGCGGATAGCCACGGCGGCGACGATGATTAGGCGAGTTTCTTGGCCACGCTGTTCAATGCCAGGCGGCTCAATCATCCGCGGAGAGCTGCCATTTGCATAGATCTACGGATGAAGCTGCCGGAAGCGCGCTTAGCTTACGGTCGTCAGCCGCATCTTGGCGCACAGCGGCTCGCTTTGGCGAGCTTAGCCAGCCCGCAGCTTAGAAAGCAGCTTAGAAAATCGCCGACGACGAGCCCGCTGGGAGGGGCTTTCCGTACGGAAAATTACGCCGTCCAGTCGGCTGGCGCGCATAAATATCGAGAGGCGTCATTTCCGACGAAACTTGCTCGGCGGCGCTTTCGTAAAGCGCCACGATTGCCGCTACGGCTTTTATTCTTTTTTCTAGAATGCCGCTGATCGCTATGTCGTCGCGCTACCGACTGCTTTGCCTCGCCCTCGCGCTTGCCGCTGGCCACGGACTCGCCGCGCTTCCCGCGCGCGCCCAGAATGCTGGCGCGCCAGACGCTTCGCTATCCGGCGTCGTCGCCCAAAATCCGACGCCCCCGGCCGGCGGCGGGCAAAGCCTGTCGCTTCCCGTCGCCGACCAGCGCGTCAAGCGCGCCCTTGAAGAGCTGCCGACCGCTCGGATTGGCGTCGCGCCGGGACGCCTGATGCGCCTCTCTCTGCGCGACGCTATCCTCATGGCGCTGCGCAACAATCAGGATATCGAGGTCGAGCGGGCCAACGTTCAGCTGGCCCAGCAAAACGAGCGCGGCTCGTTTGGCAGCTACGACCCGCTTCTCCAAGCAGCCGTGCAGTTTCAGTCCTCCATATCCCCGACCGCCCAGACCTTTATTGGCGCGGAGGGCGGCGCGTTCAAGCGCAAGCAGCTGCAGTTCACGCCGACGCTGGCTCAGAACTTGCCGACTGGAGGCAACTACGTGATTACCTTCTCCAACAGCCGCGAAACCAACAACGCGGGTTCCGCCGGGCTAAGCCCGCAGTACTTCACAACGCTCGACTTTCGCTTCACGCAGCCACTGTTTCGCAACTTCCGGTCCAGCGCCAACGAGCGCCTGGTCAAGGTGAGCCGCAAGCAACTGACGCTGAGCGACGCGCAGTTTCGGCAGCGCGTGCTAACGACCATCGCTTCGGTACAGGCTTCTTACTGGGATTTGGTTTTCGCCATTCGCAACCTTCAAATTCAGCGCGATGCCGTCGAGCTGGCGGATATTTCCCTGGCGGTGACGCGCCGCCAGGTCGAGGTCGGCACGAGCGCGCCCATCAACGTGGTTGAAAACGAATCCGAGCTTGAAAACCGCAAAAACGCCGCGATTACCGCGCTTCAGCAAATTACCACGGCGGAAAACCAGCTCAAGCAGCTCATTCTGGGCGACCCGCAAGCCGATGAATGGCAAGCGGCCATTGAGCCGACCGACGACGTGGATTTCACGCCCGTCGAGCTTGACGTTCAGCAGGCGCTAGCCAGCGCGCTCCGCAACCGCCCGGAGCTTGAGCAGATTCGCTTGCAGCAGGAGCTCAACGACATCGAGCGGCGCTTTGCCGAAAATCAGCGCAAGCCTCAAGTCGATGCCTTCACGGCGCTGACGCTGAGCGGTCTGAGCGGCACATCGCGGCTGGAACTGCCGCCTGGCAGTCCGGCGCAGATCAACCAGCGGTTTATTGGCGGCTATGGCACGGCGCTCAACAACCTGTTCTCGCTTGACTTCCCGACCTACACGGTCGGGGCCAACTTTTCCTTTACCTTCCGCAACCGAACCGCCGAGGCCGCGGTCGGGCGCGCGCTCGCCACCGGACGCCAGCTCAAGGCGCAGGAGCGCAATCTTCAGCAAGGCATTCAAGTCGAAGTGCGGAACGGGTTGCAGGCGGTCGCATCCGCCCGGCAGCGCGTGGAAGCGACGCGCGCCGCGCGCGTGGCGGCTGAAACGCAGCTGCGGGGCGAGCAACAACGCTACGCGGCGGGGCTGTCCACGACCTTTCTGATTCTTGACCGCCAGAACCGGCTCTCCATCGCGCGCGGCAATGAAATCCAGGCCCTGACCGACTACAACAAGGCGGTAGCCCAGCTCCAGCGCACGCTTGGCACGTCGCTTACCGTGAATGGCATCGAAATTAAGGAGTCCGCTCCAACCCCCTGAAGCGGCGACAGAAGCGGCGATAGAGCGGACGTTAGGGCGGTGGCGCGTCCGGCGGCTCGCGCAAACGGACTCGACCAATTGCGCCCTTAAGGCGCTTGCCCAAGGCGGCGCTCCGGCGTGGCAATGCTTATACGCCGATGAGCAAACCGCCGGGCGCGGTCAGTATGGGCGGGCGTGGCACTCCCCGCCCGGCGTTGGGCTTTACTGCTCCCTGCTGCTGCGTCCGGCGCTGACGCCCGACGAGCTGCATCACGTCACGACCTTCGCCGGGCTTATCGTATGCCGCGCGCTGGCCGAACTGGTCGGCGACGCCGCCCGCCTCAGCGTCAAGCCCCCTAACGATGTTTTTCTCGACGGGCGAAAAGTGGCCGGCATTCTGGTCGAAGCCGACTGGCGACAGGGCAAGCTGGCCTTTTTGATTGTCGGCATCGGCGTCAATATCGGCCAAACCTCGTTCCCGGACGGGCTGCGCCACCCGGCCACCTCGTTGCGGCTCGCGCTTGGCGACGCCGCGCCAACGCGGGACATCGTTCTCCAGCGCATCCTTGAAGCCTTCGCCGCCAAGTGGGACGAGTTTGCGAGCGCGCCGGCGCAACTCGCAAAGCTCGCCGAGAAGGTATAGTCTTTCATTGCCGCGTCCTGCGCGGCGGTTGAGTCTAACGGCGACAGCGCCAGACCAAGACGATCTGTTCCGGGAGTTACGACCATGCGCCATACGGATGACTTTTCGCCTCGTCGCCCGCCTCAGGCCGGACAGACGCTTGCCGTTCCGATTGAGGAAAACCGCAACTCCTCGCTGATCTGGCTCATTCTGGCGACGGTCGCCACGTTGGTGCTGATGGGCGTGCCCTTCGCCTCGGTCATCACCTTCCCAATTCGCATGTTCGTCACCTTCGTCCATGAAGGCAGCCACGCGATGGCGGCGTTGCTGAGCGGCTACCAGGTCATCCGCATGACGATTCACTGGGACGGCAGCGGGCTGACGCTAACCACCGGGCAAAACTGGTTCATCGCCAGCGCCGGGTATCTTGGCACCATGCTGTTTGGCGTCTTCCTGCTTTATCAGGCGCAGCGCCGCGACCGGGTCGGACTGCTGCTGGTCGGCTCCGGCATGCTGACGCTGCTGCTGACCATCCTGTTTGTGAACGGACAGGCATCCTGGCTGATGGTTTTGCCGCTGGCGCTCGCCGGCGCGCTTCTGCTGGGCGGCTTGCGGACCAACCTGCCGATGATCGCCCGCTGGGGCCTGCTTGGCGCAGGCGGGTTTCTCGTTTTCCTGCTGGCCGCGCTGTGCGCCCTGACCGGCACGCTCTATAGCTGGATCGCCGGGCTGAGCGTCGGCGTCAGCCTCATCGCCTTGGGCGTGTTGACCAAGCCGGTCGTCGGACAGTTCATCGTGAATTTTCTGGCCGTGCAGTGTTGTCTGGACGCGCTGTCGGACCTCAAGACGCTGTTTTTCCTTTCCGCCTTCGCCAACGCGCAAAGCGACGCCGCCAACATGGCGCGGATGACGGGCATTCCGGCATTCATCTGGGCCACGCTCTGGCTTGTCTCCGGCGCGCTCCTGCTGGGCGTCACGCTCTGGATGATCTTCCAGCGCCCCCAGAAGCGAAGCGTCGGCGCGGCGCGGTAGATCGCATCGAATCACGCCCATTCCCAGGCAGGGCGGCACGGAACGCCGCCCCATTGAAAAGGCCGCCCGCCGCCGGACTCAAGGGGAGCGACCGCCGGGAGCCTGGCTTTGCCCTAAAGCCATTGAGTCACAGGCGCGAAACGCCTACGCCAGGCGCGGGAGGGCTTCGCGAGGAAAGGCCATCACCGCGCGGCTTTCGCGCGCCAACGCCTGTCCCGGCGCGCCTTTGCGCAGGCGCGACACATGCCGCCGCTCCGCCACGCGCACTTCCACCCGCTGCGCCCGCTTGGCTTGCGAGAAATAGGCCGCCAACTCGGCCGCTGCCAGGACCACCTGCGGCGGCACTGGCTTCCGCTGCGGATTGCGTATGACAACGTGCGCCCCCGGATAATCCGCCGCGTGTAGCCAGAGGTCATGCGGACGCGCCAGCTCAAACGTCAACCGGTCGTTGTCGCGGGATGTTCGCCCAACGACAATCTCATAGCCTTCTGGGCCGCGATACCGTCGCAGGCCGGACCAGTCGCTTTTCTCATTTGACTTGTTCTCGACTGGCAACCCCTCGCGCGGCTGCAAAGCAAACGGAATCCGCTCGCGCAGCTCGTCAATGCAAGCCGCCAGCGCCGACTCGTCGTCCGTCGCCGCCAGCGCCTGGTCAAGACGCGCGGCGTCCGCCAGCTCGGCTTCCAGCGCCGCCCGCCGGTCGGCATTGGCCGCGAGCGCCCGCTGCGCTCGCTGGTAGCGCCGTAAATAACGCTGCGCGGCGATTGCCAAATCCTCGGACGCTGATTCAAGCGGAATGATGGCGGCTGGCTGCTCGTCGGCGTAGTAGTCCACGACCTCGACGCCCTGCGGGGTTCGCTTGGCCGTGGCGATGTTGGCGTAGAGCAGCTCGCCCCACCGCCGCCACCGCTCCGCTTCGCGCGCTTGGGCATTCGCGGCGTCCAGCTTGCCGAGCGCTCGCTCAATCCGCTTGCGCCACGTCGTCGTCGCCTGCCGCCATCGGCGGCGCCGCTCAAGCAAGGACGCCTGACGCTCGCGACGCTCAAAAAGCGCCTCCACGGCCTCCAGCGCGGAGGCAAAGGTCGCGACCGGCAACGCCGGCGCGCTGGTCAGCCGAAGCGGAAAAACATCCGGCCCTTCAGGCAACTCGTACAAAAAAAATGTCTTTGGATGAGCGAGCTCCTCGCGGACGGACTCAAAGGCGGGCCAGGTTGCGCCGGACCGCGCTCGAAACGCCGCCTCGCGCGCCACGCGGGGGCGACAGCCAAACACGCGCTCGAGCAAGAATGATTCCAGCGCCTCCGGCTGTTCAGGCAGCAAGTCAGGCGTCACCTCTAACCAACCCAGCCGGCGACGCTCCCCGACCGGCTGCCGGTACAATTCGCCCGGCGTCCCCTCCCACGGGCGCAGAGCGTCCACAACCCGCTCGTCTTCGGTTAGGAGCCAGAGATTCGCGCGCCGGCCTGTCAGATCGTGCCGCAGCAACCACCGGGCAGGCCGCTCGGCATCGTCAAAGCCGGCAAAGGCCAGCGTTACCGAGCGCTCGGCCGCCGCCTTGACAACGCCCGCGAGCCGAGCGCCGCGCAGCGCCTTGCGCAGCCGCGCGACAAAGGGCGGCTCGCTCGCCGCGTCAAGCTCGCGCGGATGGCGGCAAGCGAGATACAAACGGCTGTCATGCGGGCGCGCGGCGATGAAAAGCCAGCGACCGTCGCGCCGCCGCAGATCGAGCGCGACGGCGTCCCGTCCAGCGGCGGCAACCTTGCCGACCGGCAGCCCGTGATCGAGCCGCGCCAGCTCGACGCTCAGCTCCTTCGCCAGCGCCGCTAATAGAAAAGCGTCCATTGGGCAAGCTCCGCGGACTCGGCGGGCCTGAAAACGGGGGTCAGTTCGAGCGGTAGTTCGTAAACTGCATGTCGATTCCGAAATCATGCGCCCGCAGCTTGGCGATGACCTCCTGCAAAACATCCCGATCCTTGCCGCTCACGCGCACCATGTCGCCGTTGATGGCGGCTTGCACCTTCGCCTTCGTGTCCTTGATGAACTTGACAATCTCGCGGGCCTTTTCGGTCGGAATGCCCTGCTGTAACGCGACCCGCTGCCGAATGGTTCCGCCCGCCGCCGGCTCGATTTTTCCATATTCAAGCGCCTTGAGCGGCACGTTGCGCTTGATGAGCTTTGACTCAAGGATGTCCGTCACGCTTTTGAGCTTATAATCGTCGTCCGACACCAGCACGATGTCGCGGCCTTCGAGTTCAATCCGGCTCTGACTTCCCTTGAAATCAAAGCGCTGGCTGATTTCCTTGGTCGCCTGGTTGATGGCGTTGACAACCTCCGCCATATCAACCTGCGAGACAATATCGAACGAGTTATCCTTTGCCATAGGTCCGGTCGTGACTGGTCAAGAAAAAATCTTGGGATGGCTATGCGTCCGGCGGACGCGGAACATAGAGGACAAACTGCCTGGCGCTTGTCGCCCATTGCTCTAGGAGCAAGCCCACGGCGCGGCTTTCGATTTCTACCATGAAATCCGTCAGCAGCGCGCGCAGCGCGGCCAACTCATCCGGCGTCGGCGTCCGCTCCGCGAGAAAATTCCAGTTAACGTGCGTCGCCGGCGCGCCCCCGAAAATGTAAATGCGTCCGCCGGTCATCCCGGCGCCGAGGTTCTTCGAGGTCGGCCCGAGGATCACGACTTGCCCGCCGGTCATGTACTCGCAGGCGTGCAGGCCGACGCCGTGCACGACGGCCGTGGCCCCGCTATTGCGGACGGCGAAGCGGTCGCCGGCAAACCCGCCAACGTAGAGCGTTCCGCCGGTCGCGCCATAAAGCGCCGCATTGCCAATCAGGGCGTTGGTTTCCGCCTCGTCGCGCCAGGCGGGATGCGGTCGAATGACAATTTTCCCGCCGCTCATGCCTTTTCCAACCGAATCATTCGCCTCGCCCCGCAAGCCAAGCCGGATGCCGTCGGTCAGAAACACGCCAAACCCTTGACCGGCGCTGCCGGTGAAGCGAAGCGTGACGCTCGGCTCGTTGACGATGAAAGCGGCGCCGCTCTCAGATTCTCGCTCGCTCTTGAATTCTCGCTCGTGGGCGGCGCGCGCCAGCCAGCCGGCGAGCGTAGCCGGCACAGCGCGGTCAAAGCTTGTGATGGCGTAGTCGCCGTCATAGGCGGCTTGGCCAGCTAACAGGCTCGCCCGCGCGTCATTGAGCAGACGCTCATTGAGCTCGCCCACGCGAAAAGGCGCTCGCCCAACCGGCGGCGGCAGCGGCAGCGGCGGGGCGAGAAAAAACGAAAGATCAAGCCTCCGCTCCGCGATGCGCTCCGCGTGACGCGGATTAGGCGCGAGCAGGTCGGTTCGCCCAATTGCGGCGGTCAGCGTTGGAAGCCCGGCTTTGGCCAGCCACTGCCGCGCGTCATCAGCAATGGCTTCGAACAGACGCGCGACCTGATTGGGGTCGCCAGCGTATTTGGCCTTGCGCTTGGGGTCATGCGTGGCAATGCCGGCTGGACACTGATTGGTTTCGCAAATCCGCGCCATGATGCAGCCTTCCGCGATCAGCGCCAGCTTGCCAAAGTCAAACTCCTCCGCGCCCAGCACGGATGCCAGGACGACATCGAGTCCCGTTGACAGCCCGCCATCCACCCGGAGCGTCACATCGCCGCGCAGTCCCTCTTCGCAAAGGGCGCGATGCGCCTCGGCAAGCCCGATTTCCCAGGGCAGTCCGGCATGCGCCATCGAAGCGAGACCGGCTGCGCCTGTTCCGCCATCGCCGCCGGCGATGTGGATGACGTCAGCCCCGGACTTGGCCACGCCGACAGCGATCGTGCCGACGTTGGCGCCGGCAACCAGCTTGACGCTCACCCGCGCCTGCGGGCGCAGGCTCTTTAGCTCCTCGACAAGCTGCTTGAGGTCTTCGATGCTGTAGATGTCATGCATCGGCGGCGGCGAAATCAAGTCCATGTCGGGCGTCGCATGACGCGCCCGCGCAATTTCCGGCGTCACTTTATGACGCATCAACTGTCCGCCCTCGCCCGGCTTCGCCCCCTGGGCGATCTTGATCTGGATTTCATCTCCGGTGACGAGATAGCGCGCAGTCACGCCAAACCGGGCTGAGCCAATTTGCTTGATGGTCGCCGTGACGCCGGACTCAAAGTAGTATGGATTCTCGCCGCCTTCGCCGCTGTTGCTGCGCCCCCCCAGCTTTCGCATGGCGAGAATCAAGTCCCGCTGCGACTCGGCGCTAATCGCCCCAAATGACATGCCGCCCGTGCCAAACGCCTTCAGAATTGCGGCGCGAGGCTGAACGGCCTCCAGCGACAGCGGCGCGACATCCGAGCGAATCGTGAGCAGGTGACGCGGGCTGACCGGCTCGCTTTCCGCCCCCAGGGTCACATATTCGGCGTAGCGTTCCGGCAACGGCTCGGCGCTCCGAACAAAGGCATGAACAACCCGCGCCCGGCCCGTCGTCATCGAGTGGCGCTCGCCGTAAGCGCCCTGCGTGTCTTCCTTGAAGCGGAAATAACGCGGCAGCCCGCGTAGGTCGAGCGCGTCGCTTCCGTCCGCCTCGGCGCGCAGCCAGCTCGCGTGAATCTCAAGCTGACGCTGAGCGAGGTCATCCAGCTCAAGACCGCCGAGACAGCTTTCCTTCCCGGGAAAGAACTCATCCAACAGCTTTGGCCCCAGGCCGATGGGCGTGAAAAGCTGCGCATTCTGATAGCTAGCCAGCACGGAAATGCCCATCTTAGCCATGATCTTCAGCACGCCGCCAGTTAGCGCCTTGATCAGGTTCGCCTCGCGCGCGTCAGGCGGCAGGTCATCCAGCTTCGGGTGGCGACCAAATCGGGCGCAGTCGAGGGCGACGCGCGGGCAGACGGCCGCCGCGCCGAAGCTAATAAGCGCCGCGACGTGATGCGCCGCGCGCGCTTCTCCCGTATCAAGAACCAACGCGGCGTCAAGCAGCATGCCGGACTCGTTGAGACCATTGACAATCGCGCGCAGGGCCAGAAGGCTGGGAATGGGCGCCCGCGTCGCGCTCACCTTGCCGTCGCTTACAAGCAGCGCTGATGCCCCGTGTTCAGCCAGATTCAAAGCCTGCCGCTGAAGCTCCGCCAGGGCCGCCCGCAGCCCGCGCGCGCCGTCGGCGACGGCGAAGGTGGCGTCGAGTTCCGCGACGTGAACGCCCAGCCGCGTCGTTCCCAATGCGGCGCGCAAGCTCGCCAGCGCTGACAGCGACAGCACGGGGCCGTCCAGCTCGATGGCGGGCGGCATCGGCACCAGCGTCTTGGGGGCGAAGATGTTGGGCTTGGCGCCGAGGTAAACCTTGGTGTCCATGACCAGCGCCTCGCGCAGGTAGTCCACTGGCGGATTCGTCACCTGAGCGAAGTCCTGGTAGAAGAAATCAAACAGCGGGCGCGGCAGGTCGGACAAAACCGCCAGCCGCGCCGTATCCCCCATCGAGCCGAGCGGCTCCTTGCCTGTCGCGGCCATCGGCGCCAGGGCGAACTGGATGTCGTCATAGGCATAGCCGAAAGCCCGCGCCTGACGGGCCGCCGTCGGCGCGTTAGGCGCGGGGCTTTCCGGCAACCGCCGAGCGCGCGCGTCAAAGACCGCGCCGGCGACTTTGGCCTGCGCCCGCGGCTCGATGAAGCTGACGTTGCCGGAGCGCAAATCCACGACGACGCCGGTTCCGGCATGGAGCGCGCCCTTGGCCCGCGTTTGGGCTTCGTCTATTGCAAAGGCTCCGGCCTCGGAAGCCAGGCAGAAAACGTCATTCGTTTCGACCCAGCGACCCGGACGGAAGCCGTTCCGGTCCAGGCGCGCGCCGACGACTTGTCCATCAGCGAAAGCGACAATCGCCGGACCGTCCCAAGGCTCGAGCGCCCTTCCCCAAAAGGCGTGATAGGGATCGCTTTCGGCGGGCGGCATCACGATGGCCAGCGCCTCGGCCAGGCTGAGCACGCCGCTCCGGTAGCGCAACGCCTCAATCATTTCGTTGAGACTGCCCGTGTCGCTGATGCCCCCGTGGGTCAGCAACTCGCCGGCCTCAAGGCCTAGCGACCGCTCGCGCGAGTGCGCCCAGGCGCGATTCCCGGCAATCGTGTTGATTTCGCCGTTGTGGGCGATGAGACGGAACGGCTGCGCCCGATCCCACGCCGTCCGCGTGTTGGTGCTAAACCGCCGGTGAAAGAGCGCAAAGCGCGAAACGAAAGCCGGATGCTGCAAGTCAAGGTAAAAACGACTCAGATCCGCCGCCTGCGTCAGCGCCTTATAGACAATTGTCGTCGCCGAAAGGGACGCGAAGAAACAACTCGCGTCGAGGCCGCGCTTGCGCCATTGCTTGCGCGTCATCTGCTTAGCGACGTAAAGCAATCGCTCGAACGTGGCCAGCGTGCGCGCCTGCGACGGCCGCTTGATAACCGCCTGCTTGAGCGTGGGCAGAAGCTGCCGGGCGACCGGACCCAGCACCGTCGGGTTGGTCGGCACGTCCCGGCTTTCCAAAACATGCAGGTCATGGAAGTCAAACGTGTCAGCGAGAACGTCGAAGGCCTGGGCGCTGCGGGAGGGATCGGAAGGCAGAAAGAGAAACGCGACGGCGACGCTTTCCGGCAGGTAGCCAAACAGCGCGTGCGGCAAATCCGTCATTAGCCCGGCCCCGTCGCTGGTGCGCCCGTCGGCGGCGCAGGCGCCGCGGTGTTCCACGCAACGCAACGCATGCAACGCCGCTTCGACGACGCCGCGTTCCGCCGCGCCTCGCCGCGAGGCTACAAAACCAACGCCACAGCTCGACTTCTCAATGCGCATGCGTCAGAACACAAAGCTTTCCGTCCGTTGGGGAGCGAGCCGGACACGCCATAAGGCGCGCGCTGAACGCGCGGCCGCCTTCAGCCTTTGGATTGTAGATGGGGGCGCGCTTGCAACGTTAACTAACCGACGCGCCGGGTCGCGCGGAAGCGGAAGCCGCTCCGCTCCTCCAGCGGCCATCCCAACCGCGCGAGCGATCCCGGACGCCCTCAAAACTGCCGCTTACGTCACGGTGAACAAGCAAATCGCGAAATAACGCCGCTCGTCCTGCCAAGCGGCTTTGGTCTTCCAGCCGGCGCGCGTCGCCATGGCTTGAAAGTCCTCGAGGTCGTACTTGTAGGAATCTTCCGTATGGATGGCTTCCCCCGCGGCAAAGCTGAATGCTTCATCGCCAATCCGAACGGTTTGGGACTGGGAGCTGACCAAATGCATCTCGACCCGTCCGTGAGTCGGATCGTAAAAGGCGCGGTGATCAAACAGGCGGAGATCGAAATCAGCGTCGAGTTCCGCGTTGATGCGCCGGAGCAGGTTGAGATTGAAGGCCGCCGTGACGCCCTGACGGTCATTGTAAGCCGCGTCAATCACCGTCGGGTCCTTCCTCAAATCCACGCCGATCAGCAGCGCGCCATTTTCTCGCGCCACTTCCGCGGCGCGCCGGAGAAAGATCTCGGCCTCGTCCGGCGCGAAGTTTCCGATACTCGAGCCAGGGAAAAACACGACCCGCCGCCGATACGGAAATTCCTCGAAATCGGGAAACGCCATTTCCTGAGTGTAATCCGCGCATACCGGCGTCACGCGCAGACAGGGATATTCCTGAGACAGCTCGGCCGCCACGGCCAGCAAATGCTCCTTTGAAATATCAACCGGCACATAGGCCGCGAGGGTCGGCAGTTGATCCAGCAAGACGCGCGTCTTGCGGCCGCTCCCGCTGCCATACTCAATCAGGAGCGCCTCGTCGCCAATCAGCGCCGCGATTTCGGCGGCATGCCGCTCAAGCAGGTCGGTTTCAATTCGCGTCAGGTAGTACTCTTCCAACTGGCAAATCTTGTCAAACAGCGCCGAGCCGCGCTGGTCGTAGAAAAATTTGGACGGAATGGCTTTGCGCGCCCGCCGCAGCCCAGCGATCACCTCTTGCCGAAAAGCCGCCGGCGTCGGGCGCAGGTCGTGAAACGACACAATGTAGCCATAGGAAGACTGGGCTGCTTGGCTCGATCGGGGATGACTCATGACATATCCTCCGCCAGCCGAACGCCGGAGAACTGCCACCGCGCATCCGGAGGGAAAAAATTTCGATAGGTTGAGCGCAGGTGCGTCGCTGACGTGGCGCACGACCCGCCGCGCAGCGCCATCTGGTTGCACATGAACTTGCCATTGTATTCGCCCAGCGCCCCCGCCACAGGGCGAAACCCCGGATAAGCGGCGTAGGCGCTCGCCGTCCAAACCCAGACATCGCCGTAAAAAGGCGCGTTGGCTGGCTGCGGCAACGGATGCAGCGCGCCGGATTCATAAAAATTGCCTGCAATGGGCGACTCGCGCGCCGCGACTTCCCATTCGGCTTCGGTCGGGAGCCGCTTTCCGGCCCAGCGCGCATAGGCATCCGCCTCGTAAAAGCTGATATGGCACACCGGCTCGTCCAGCTTGACCGGCTGAAGGCCGCGCAGGGTCATGGCCTGCCAGTCGCCATCCTCGGCTTGCCGCCAGTAAAGCGGCGCGCGCCACCCGCGCGCGGTCACGGTCGCCCAGCCGTCGGAAAGCCACAGTTCCGGCCGCCGGTAACCGTCATCCGCCATAAAGGCCAGAAAGTCCCCGTTGGTGACCAGCCGCTCGGCAATCCGAAATGGACTCAGCCAGACGTCGTGGCGCGGCCCTTCATTGTCGAAGGCAAAGCCGACGCCATCGTGACCAATCGACTGCTTGCCGCCTTCAACCGCGCGCCAGCCGCCCGCCGAACGGCTCGGCGACGGCGTGGCCGCAAAGCCTGACGCGGACGGCGGCAGATACGCTGGGTCGAGCGGACTGGACGCTAGAATCGCCTTGATGTCGGTCAGCAGCAGCTCCTGATGTTGCTGCTCATGGTGCAGCCCCAGTTCCAAAACAGGCTGGACCGCCGCCCAAGCCGTGGCGTCCCAGCGAGCGATGAAGCGCTCGATGGCGGCATCCGTATGGGCGCGATAGGCGTAAACCTCGCGGACGGTCGGGCGGGTCGCGAGCCCCCGCTGGGAGCGCGGGTGGCGCTCCCCAACGGCTTCGTAGTACGAGTTGAACAGATAGTCGTAGCGCGGATGAAACGGCTGGTAGCCGCTTGCATGGGGCTTGAGGACGAACGTTTCAAAAAACCAGCTCGTGTGCGCCAAGTGCCACTTCGGCGGGCTGACATCCGGCATGGGCTGAACGACGTAGTCTTCAGTTTCCAGCGGACGGCAAATCGCTTCCGAGACAGCGCGAACAGCGCGGTAGCGCGCAACCCAGGCCTCTCGATCGGCAGCTTGTTGATCGCGGTCGGGCTCAGGTCGGGTACGGGCAGCTTCCATATCGCTTTTCGAGGCTTGGCGCGCGCGCCTTGCAAAGCCTTGTGATCTACGCGCCCTAGCGAAATTGCTTTGATTCTAGGTCGTCATCCTCGCCACCATAGCATCCGGCAGGCCGCTGAGGAAACCTCTGCCTGGGCCGGCCGCTTTCCTTCAAGAAGCAAGGTTGGATTGCTCAAAAGGCTTTTTCACGGACCGGCCAACGAAGCCGTCAAGTCCCGCTCAGTCGCGGCGGCGGAACGCTGTCGCCGAAACAGCCACCGCAGCGCCAATTCGAAGCTCTGCGCCAACCAGCCCAGCCAGAAAAGTTGTCCGATGAGCGGCGCGAAAAACGCCTAGCGCGCTTCTCGCGTTGATGTGGCGAGACGCCGCCTTGCGAAACCGCGTCGGTCGCGGGCTATCGCTACGCTAACTCGGAAAGCTCGCCAAAATTTCTGACACCCCTGGCGAAGTTGCCGATGCCGCCTAGGACCGCGGCGACAAACGCCTCGAGACTCATCGCGACGCCGCCCCGGGGATCAAGCTTTGGTACCGCAGCGCCACGCGTACGCCGTTGGAAAAGGTCTTGAAACATTTAGTAGGATAACGCTCGCCGTATCCTTTCTGAAAGATCCTTTCTGAAAGCGCGCAGGGGGACTCCGCAAAGCGTTTGGCTTTCGCTCAAGCCTACGCGGCGGACGCTTGCCACGAGAAGCAGCTTTCACTTTCGCGGAAAGGGGTCCGGCGCTCTCAATGTCTTGCCACGCGCTGAACCGCGTCGCGCAACCGGCGCTTTACGCCCGCCGGTCCGCTCGCGGCCCTCTTAGGAGTTTTGGGAAACGTCATGATGGCATATCCGACATCGCGGCGACGGACGCCGTGGCTCGTTATCATTTGTTTCGCGCTGGCTGGCGGGTCGGCGTTCGGACTGGCGGCCGCTTGGTCGCAGGGCGCGACGGCGGCGCGGCAAGCCGGGGCTTCGGCGTCTGACGCCTTTGACGTCGCCGCGCGCTACGTCAAAACCGAAGCCCGCATCCCGATGCGCGACGGCGTCAAGCTTTTCACAAGCATCTACGCGCCGCGCGATACGTCGCGCGCCTATCCCATCATGCTCAACCGCACGCCCTATAGCTGCGCGCCTTATGGCGAGGGTTATCGGCAGCGGATTGGCCCATCGGATGAGATGATGCGCGATGGCTATATTTTCGTATTTCAGGACGCGCGCGGGCGCTACATGTCGGAAGGCGAGTTCGTCAACCTGCGTCCGCACAACCCCAACAAGCGCGGTCAGGACATTGACGAATCCTCCGACACCTACGACACCATCGAGTGGCTGCTCAAAAACATCCCGAACCACAACGGGCGCGTCGGCATGTGGGGCATTTCGTATCCCGGCTTTTACGCCGCCGCCGGCATGATTGACGCGCACCCGGCGCTCAAGGCCGTCTCGCCGCAAGCCCCTATCGCCGACTGGTTCATCGGCGACGACATGCACCACAACGGCGCGTTCTTTTTGATTGACTCGTTTACGTTTTTTTCATCGTTCGGTCAGGCGCGGCCCGAACCGACCACGAAAAGCCCGCCCGGCTTTCGCTTCCCAACGCCCGACGCGTACCAGTTTTTTCTCGACGTCGGCTCGCTGCGCAACATCGAGGAACGCTACTTCAAAGGCGGCGTCCAGTTCTGGACGGAAATGGCGGCGCATCCGAACTACGACGCCTTCTGGCAATCGCGCAACCTTGTACCGCACATGAACCGCGTCGCGCCGGCGGTTTTGTTTGTCGGCGGCTGGTTCGACGCCGAAGACTTGTATGGGCCGCTCAAGCTCTACGCCAGCGTCGAGCAACGCAACCCGAACGTCCGCAACGCGCTTGTCATGGGTCCGTGGTCGCACGGCGGCTGGGCGCGCAGCGACGGGCGCCATCTCGGGCCAATTGATTTCGGACAGCCGACGGCGGAGTTTTACCGCCGCGAAATTGAGGCGAAGTTTTTCGCGCGCCACCTCAAGGACGCGCCCGATCCGGAACTCCCGGAAGCCTATATTTTTCAAACCGGCTCAAACGAATGGCGGCGCTACGCGCAGTATCCGCCGGCGGGGTTGAAGCCGGCCAAGCTGTACTTCCACGCCAACGGTCGTCTCTCGCTCGAGCCGCCGGCGTCGCCGTCCGGGGCGGATGAGTACACGAGCGATCCGCGGACCCCCGTGCCGTACACCAACCAGATTACCAATCGGCGCGGGATTACCTACATGATTGAAGACCAGCGATTTGCGGCGGCGCGCCCGGACGTCTTGACCTACGTGACCGAGCCGCTGACCGCGCCGGTCACGCTGACGGGGCCGCTGGAAGCGGAGCTGTTTGTGACAACAACCGGCACGGACGCCGATTTTGTCGTCAAGCTCATTGACGTCTTCCCGGACGATACGCCCGATCCGGAAGGGCTGCCGCCGAGCATCCACCTGGGCGGCTACCAGATGCTCGTGCGGGCTGAAGTCATGCGGGCGAAGTTTCGGAAGGGCTTTGAGCGTCCAGTCCCGCTCCGGCCTGGACAGATCGAGCGAATCGCCTTCGCGCTGCAAGACGTTGACCACTGCTTCAAGCCGGGACACCGCATCATGGCGCAGGTGCAGAGCTCCTGGTTTCCGCTCGTGGATCGCAATCCGCAGGCTTTTCTGGAAAATATCTTTCAGGCGCGCGAGAGCGACTTTCAGCGGGCGACGCACCGCATTCACCGGAGCGCGCGGCATGCGTCCGGCGTTCGGGTCAACCTCGCGCCGTGAAGCCGTCCCGCGCAAGGGGCGTTCAGAGCGCAAGCGCCTGAGTTATGTCGTCGAGGCCGAATGCGGCGACCTCCATACGAGGTGAAAAAGTACGTCCGCCCGCGCCACACAGGGCCGCCGAGCGCTCATCACTTGGCGACCTCCTCTTTACGCGCTCTTTACGCGCCAGCGCGCGCTTGGCGCCAGGTCGACGCTGGCGGATTCTCGCTTTTACATGGGCAAGGTCTTGTGAAACATGCGGTTTGCGAGCCGGGCGGTCAGACTCGCCGGCGCCGCGCCTGAACGCCCCCCCGCCTCGCCCATCGCTCCTACATAGGCCCATCGCTTCTTATGGATCGCTTTACACATCGCTTACCCGCTCGCCTGCTCGCCGCCGGACTGTGTCTCTTCGCCTTGCTCGGCGGAGGAGGTCGCCTTGCGGCCGCGGGCGGCATTGCCGCCGAAAGCCGCGGCGAAAACAATTCGTCGCTGTCCGCGCTTGAAAGCCGGCTCCTGACATCGCCATCTCCCGAGCGCGCGCGCCAGAGTTTGCGAAAGCTGACAGCTAAGCCGCACTTGGCCGGCACGCCGGAAGACTACGCCACGGCGCTTTACGTCCGCGATGAAATGGCTAAAGCCGGCTTTCAAACGGAGTTGGTCGAGTATGAGGTCTATTTGCCGCGCCCGAAGTCGCGGCGGGTGGAAATGACCGCCCCAACCAAGTATCGCTGCGCGCTGACTGAGCCGGCGCTCCCCGACGACCCTGACTCCGCATCCCCGCTGGCCGTCCCAACCTTTGCCGCTTGGTCGCCGTCAGGCAAGGTTGAAGCGCCGGTCGTCTATGTCAACTATGGGCTGCCGCGCGATTACGAAATCCTGGAGCGGCTTGGCGTCAGCGTCCGGGGCAAGATCGCCCTCGCTCGGTATGGCGAATGTTACCGCGGCGTCAAGGCGCAAGTCGCCCAGGAGCGCGGCGCGGTCGGGCTGCTGGTTTACTCCGACCCGAAGGACGACGGCTACGCGCAGGGGAAAGCCTACCCTGACGGACCGTGGCGGGCGGATAACTGCGTCCAGCGCGGCAGCTACCGCGCCTTCACGCAACCGCCGGGCGACCCGCTCACGCCCGGTCGTCCGGCGAAGAAGGGCGTTCCGCGACTGAAACCCAAGGATGCGGGACTGCCGACCATTCCCATTCAGCCGCTATCGTACCGCGACGCGCTGCCAATTCTCGAAAGCCTGCGCGGCCCGGATGCTCCCAAAGACTGGATCGGCGGGCTGCCGATTACGTACCACGTCGGCGGCGGCGAAACCCGCGTCCGCATCGCGCTCGACATGGACTACCAGCAGCGAACGATTTGGAATGTCATCGGCACGCTGCCCGGCGGCGACTTCCCCGACGAGTGGATTCTGCTGGGCAACCACCGGGACGCCTGGGTGTATGGCGCGGTGGACCCCTCCAGCGGCACGACGGCCCTGCTCGAAGTCGCGCGCGCCTTTGGCGAGCTGCTCAAGGAGGGCTGGAAGCCGCGCCGCTCGATCAAGCTCTGTAGCTGGGACGCCGAGGAATACGGACTCATCGGCTCGACCGAGTGGGTTGAGGAAAACCTCGCCGAGCTGCGCGAAAAGGCGGTTTGCTATCTCAACGTGGATAGCGCCGTCAGCGGCGACAACTTCCGCGCCGGAGCCGTGCCGAGCCTGTGGGCGGTGACCAAATCCGTCTTGCGGGACGCGCTTGATTCGAGCGGAACGCGCAGTCTTTACGACAATTGGCGAGCGCAGGACACAAGCGCGACGGAAGTTCGCTTTGGGAAGCTGGGCAGCGGGTCTGATTACGCGCCGTTCCTGCAACTGGCCGGGGTCGCCTGCCTGGACATGGCTTCGACAGGCAGCTACGGCGTCTATCACTCGGCCTACGACAGCTTTCGCTGGATGGAAAAATTCGGCGACCCGGATTTTACCCGCCACGCCGCCATAGCGCGCGGCTGGGCGCTGCTGGCGTTTCGACTTTCGGAGTCCGCGCGAGTCGAGCTCAACGTGTTGGATTACGCCCGCGAGATCGAGCGTCTGGCGCAGGAGCTGGCCCGCGAATACCCGACGCTGGACGCCGCCGCGCTACTTGAGGCCGCCCGCGACTTGACCATTGCCGCCGAGACGTTTGAAACCGAGCCGGACACGAAGGCGACGCTGGTCGCGCGAAATCGCCTGCGTCGTCAGTTTGAAGGCTTCCTGCTGACCCCGGACGGGCTGCCGAAACGCTACGATGCGCGGCATGTGGTCTATGCGCCGGGCGTTTTCTCGGGCTACGGCGCGGAAGTCTTCTCCGGCGCGCGCTATGCGTTGTCTCGTAACGATGCCGCCGACATCGCGCGGGCGATGGCGCAGATTGTCGCCGCGCTCAGACAAGCCGCCCGCGCGCTTCAGGGCGTCCAGACCGGCGACGCCGCGCCATAAGCTGGTCGGCCTCGACTCGAGAGCCCCACAGTCCCGCTTGTTCCAGATATCAGCAGCGGTTTAAGGTTTGAGAGTCAAGCATGAGCTTCGTCATTGGCTCGGAAAGCGCCGACTGCATCGATGTGGACTGAAGAAAAAGCCCTCTGTCGCGCGGCTTGGTCAGCGCTCCTTTTAGCGCTGACCATCGCCCTGTTGCCGGGGCCGAGGGCGATGGGCACGCCTCTGGTCGTCAGCGACGCCTTAGCGCCGCAACCCCTCACGGCAGCGCTTGAGATGCTTGAAGATCAAGCTCGTCAGATCACGATCGAGCAGGCGGCCAGCGGCGCGCTCAGCTTCGTCCCAACCAACGCCAGCGTGATCAGCCTGGGTTATACCTCGTCAGCTTACTGGTTTCGCCTGCGCTTGCGAAACGACCTCGAGAAAGCAGTCAATCGCTTGATCGAAGTTGAACAACCTTACCTTGGGCGCGTCGAGGCATATTTGCCGCGCAGCGACGCGTCCGGGAACGACTTCATCCATTTGATGGCGGGCGACGCCTTGCCCTTTACCATCCGCACCGTGCCGCATCGGCTGCCTATTTTTCCTATCTCCATCCCCCCGCAAGCCGAGCGGACGATTTACCTGCGAGTGGAAACCAAGGGCTCGCTGACTTTTTCGGCCACACTATGGAAGCCCCTTAGCCACGCCCGCAAGGATCGCGTCTATAACTTCCTGCTCGGCGCGTACTACGGACTGCTGCTCATCCTCGTGATTTATAACGCAGTCTTTTTCCTTGGCATGCGGGATCAATCCAACGTTTACTTTTCCGCCTACTTGCTGTGCCTGGGGCTTTTCCAAGCCTGCGCGGACGGCTTCGCCACGCAGCTTCAAGAGTTGCTCTTTGGCAGCTTTTTCGTGGAAGGTCTTGTCCTGCGCCTCATGCTGGGCAACTTGACGTCGGCAGTAGCGGCGCTCTTGACCCGGCGCTACCTCGAGCTGGAAACCTACAGCCCGCCCCTCAATCGCGCGCTTGGCATCCTAGCGGCTCTTTTCTTTGGGCTGGCCGCCATCGCCACCATCCTGCCGATTCAGATCATCGCCCGGATTTCTAACTTCTCGATGCTCTTCGGCGGCGTCTTCGGGCTGCTGTCATCCGCGATCCCGCTTCAAAAAGGGTATCGTCCGGCGCGGTATTTCTTGCTGGCGTGGTCGATCGTTGTCCTAGCGGTCGCTTTCAACACGCTACGCACCGGCGGCATCCTGCCGCAATCCACCACCTCCTGGCAGAGCATTCTGCACTTCGCGACAGCGGCGCAAGGACTGCTCCTATCGGTCGGCTTGCTGGCGCGGCTGGTGATTTTGAAGGAAGAAAAGGAAGCCGCCCGCGCCGAGGCCGACCTCCGGGCGGCGGAAGTGACTCTTACGACGAGCTTTAACGAGCAACTCAAAAAAGCGAATCAAGAGCTGAGCGCGAGCCTTCAATCGCTCGAGGAGGCTCGGCGCGAGGCTGAGCTGCAGCGCACAGAGGCGGAAGCCGCCAATGCTCGGCTCATGGAGCTGGACCGCATCAAGTCAGACTTCACGGCGATGCTCGTCCATGATCTGCGCTCGCCGCTAGCGGCTGTCAAAGGGACGCTGGAACTCATCGAGGACCTGTTGCCCGACATCGATCCCGACCTGCTAACGCTCGTCAAAGCGTCTCAGGATAATCTCCAGCGCACGCTCGACCTCATTACCGACCTGCTTGAGATGTCGCGCAGCGAGTCCCAGGCATTGAAGCTCAACCTCGAGCTGCTGGACCTCGTCCCAATGCTTCGGGCATGCTCGGACAATATCCGGCTGAGCGCTCCCGACCCGCCGCGTCTCATTGTCGAGTTGCCTCCCGCCTTGCCAGCCGTAGCCGGCGACGCCCGAAAGCTGGAGCGCGTATTCATGAACTTGCTGTCCAATGCGGTTAAGTTCACCTCGCCGAACGGAAGCGTGACTGTCGCCGCCCGCGAAATCGCCGGCGAGGGCGTCGAAGCCGGACTGTCGTTCGTCGAGGTGAGCATTACCGATACTGGCCCAGGCATTCCGCCGGCGGAGCTGCCATTTTTGTTTGACCCTTACCGACAAGGCAGCCAGGGCAAGGGGAAGGTCGGCTTCGGGCTTGGTCTCGCCATTGTCAAGCGCATCGTCGCCGCCCACGACGGCAACATCGCCGTCAAGAGTCAGGTGGGCGTAGGCAGCGCGTTTACCGTCACGCTGCCATGCTGGGCCAGCCAGGTTGGCCAAACCTCGCCTGACGCGGCGACGCCAGACGCTGCCGGACGCAGCGGGGAAACCGTCGTTCCCGCCCGCGCCAAGGACTAGCTCGCTTTCTCGCTAGCTTGCTTTTAATCTTGCTTTTACTTGCTTTTATAAGACGTAGCGGCTCGGAAGGCTCGGTCGGTCCGCTTTTCACATAGCGCCTTTTTAGTTCCTCATCGGGCACGGGACATCGCCTTGTAAAGCGCGCTAGCCTGACCTCGCGCCGAGCTCCGCCGTGAAGCGGCAAGCGGCATCGCCCCGCCCAAGCGCGGCCTGCAGCCGGCTGCGCGGCGCGAGTAAGCGCGGCAAAACAGCGTCGAGCGTCGCTTGGTCAAAGGCCGCGCAGAGCGTGCACAGGTGGCGGCCCAGTGTCGGCGACTTCCCTTCCGCCGCCAGCGCCGCTCGCGTTTGTTCCTGAAACGAACAGGTCCGAATCACCGTCTCAACCGCCAGCGGCGGCCCGCCGAGCCATGACCCGACGATGGTCACGAGACCCGCCAGCGGCTCGATATGCGTTTTTGAAAGGTCATGCTCGGCGAACACGCCGTTGCGGCCCAGCCGCTCGCCGACAGCGCGCGGGGCATAGGCGATGCCGCTCAGCAGATTGGCGAAAAAAAACTCGTTCAGTCGCCGCCCAAAATCGGCGCGCGCTTGGTCTATGAGGGCGGCTAAATCCGTCCGCGCATCGAGTTCGGCGAGCGCGAGCGCCGCCCGGATGGTTTCAACGCTTTGCGCCGCGCGCGCCGTCAGCGCCAGATCAAGCCAGGCCGCCCAAGTTTCCTCGTCCGCCGGCTGTTGCCGCGCCAAGGCGGTCGCTGCGTTGAACTGCGTCAGCCAGTCTGCCGGAAGCGCCGTCACGGCCGCCAGCGCCGCCGCATCCAGCGTCGGCGCGCCCGGCAACTCCGGGCGGATGCGCTCCCATAGCTGACAGCAATCCTCCAAAAAGTCGGCTTGCCGTCGCGCGACGGCCGGAGCGACGGCCGGCAGGTCATCCAGCGCCAGGCCCAGCGCGCTTAGCGGAAGCGCGTAGGTCAGTCGCTCGCGCTCCGCCGTGGCGACCCAGTATAGAACGGCCGGCTGAAAGCCTGGGAAACGGTCGGCGTCCAGTTGTTCGGCGGGTCCAAAGTACAGGTCGGCAAAGCGCCGCCGCTGAAACAACGCCGCCGCCCGGCGCAAGGCGATGGCCCAGCGGTGAACCCGCTCAGCATCAAGCCGCGTCGGTGGAAACGCCTCCGGCACAACGTATCAGCGACTGCCGACCGGCTCGAGCGCGCCGGTCTCGCTGTAAAGCTCCGCGCCCGCGCGCGCCACCTCGTCAAAGCCGAGCTTGCCCATTTCCGCCAGCTTGTAGAGCGCCGCGTAGGCGATGGATGGCGCGTCCACCTTGAAATGACGGCGCAACCGCTCGCGGGTGTCGCTCATCCCGAAGCCGTCCGTGCCAAGCGCTAGGAACGGCTGCTTGACCCACCGAGCGATGCTGTCGGGCCAGGCTCTCATGAAATCGCTGACGGCGATGACGGGGCCTTCCGCCTTGGCCAGCGCCTTCTGAAGGTAAGGCGCGCGCGGCGCTTCCAGCGGATGCGCCAGATTCCAGGCCTCGGCTTCGAGCGCGTCATCGCGCAGCGCCCGGTAGCTCGTCGCCGACCACACGTCAGCCGCCACGTCGTAGCGTTCGGCTAGAATCCGCTGCGCTTCCAGCGCCTGCATCATGATCGAGCCGCTGCCGAAAAGCTGCACCGTATGACGCTTGGCGTCAAGGCACGGCTTGAACAGGTATAGCCCGCGCAAAATGCCTTCCTCCACGCCGCGCGGCATCGCCGGCATCGGGTAGTTTTCGTTGTGCACCGTGATGTAATAGAAAACGTCCTCCTCGCGCTCATACATCCGCTGCAGCCCGTCGCGCATGATGACGGCAATCTCGAAGTGAAACGCCGGGTCATACTGAACGCAGCAAGGCACGGTCGAGGCGAGAATATGGCTATGGCCATCCTGATGCTGAAGCCCTTCGCCGTTGAGCGTGGTGCGCCCAGCCGTCGCGCCGACAAGAAAGCCGCGCCCGCGCGCGTCGCCGACGGCCCAAATTTGGTCGCCGGTGCGCTGGAAGCCAAACATTGAATAGAACATGTACAGCGGGATCATCGGCTCGCCGTGAGTGGCGTAGGCCGTGCTCGCGGCCGTGAATGACCCCATCGCGCCAGCCTCCGTGATGCCTTCCTCCAGAAGCTGGCCGTCCTTCGCCTCGCGGTAGCTGAAAAGCAAGTCGGAATCCACCGGATCATAGAGCTGTCCGCTCGCGGCATAGATGCCGACTTTCTTGAAGAGAAAGTCCATGCCGAAGGTTCGCGCCTCGTCCGGGATGATGGGAACAATGCGAGCGCCGACGCTCTTATCGTCGAGCAGCTTGCGCAGCAGTCGCACCATAGCCATGGTTGTCGAGACCGGCTGCGGGCTAGCGACGGCGAACTCCGCGTAAAGGTCTTCCTTCGGCAACGTCAACGGCTTTGACCGGACGACGCGCTTGGGCAGCGCGCCGCCAAGCTGGCGGCGACGCTCGCGCAAATACTCGACTTCGAGCGACTTCGCGCCCGGATGATAGTAGGGCGCCTCTCCGACTTGCGCGTTCGGGATGGGGAGCTCCATCAGGTCGCGGAATTTCTTGAGCTCCGCTTCGGAAAGCTTCTTGAGCTGGTGCGTGGCGTTGCGCCCGGTCGCGCTTTCGCCAAGCATCCACCCCTTGACCGTCTTGACTAGAATCACCGTCGGCTGTCCCCTGTGCTCGACCGCCGCCTTGTAGGCCGCGTAGATCTTCAGATGATCGTGGCCGCCGCGACGCAGCCGCTCCAAGTCGCGGTCGGACATTGACTCGACCAGGGCCAGCGCCCGCGGGTCCTTGCCAAAGAAGTGCCGCCGGATGTAAGCGCCGGTTTCGACAGAGTACTTCTGAAACTCCCCGTCCAGCGTGGTGTTCATGATGTGTAGCAGCGCGCCTTCAGCGTCTTTGGCCAGCAGCGGATCCCAGCGCCGACTCCAGATGACCTTGATGACATTCCAGCCCGCCCCCCGGAAAACGGCCTCAAGCTCCTGAATGATCTTGCCGTTGCCGCGCACCGGGCCATCCAGTCGCTGAAGGTTGCAGTTGACAACGAAGATGAGGTTGTCCAACCTCTCGCGCGACGCGAGATGTAGCGCGCCCAGCGCCTCCGGCTCGTCGGTTTCGCCGTCTCCTAAAAAAGCCCACACCCGCGACTGGGAAGTATCGGCCAGCCCTCGATTATGCAGGTAGCGGTTAAATCGCGCTTGGTAAATAGCGTTGATCGGACCCAGCCCCATCGAAACCGTTGGAAATTCCCAGAAATCCGGCATCAGGCGCGGGTGCGGGTAGCTCGATAAGCCGTTCCCCAGCGCCTCCCGACGAAAGTGATCAAGCTGCTCTGTCGTCAGGCGACCTTCCAGAAAAGCCCGCGCGTAAATGCCGGGCGCGGCATGTCCCTGGTAAAAGATGTGATCGCCGCCGCCCCCGTCCTTGCCGCGAAAGAAGTGATTGAACCCAACCTCATAGAGGCTGGCCGACGAGGCGTAGGTCGCCAAATGACCGCCAATGCCCGGAAAGTTGTGATTGGCGCGCACCACCATCGCCACGGCATTCCACCGCACAATGCGTCGGATGCGAAGCTCCATTTCCTCATCCCCAGGAAACGGCGGCTCTTGCTCCGGCGAAATCGTGTTGATGTAGGGCGTCTGAACCAGCTCCGGCAGACCAACGCGCATCAGGCGCGACTTCTTGAGCAGCTTCCGCAGCAAAAACTGGGCGCGCTCTGGTCCCGACTCGATGACAACCTGCTCTAGGGCGTCAAGCCATTCGGCGGTTTCTTGCGGGTCGGCATCTGGCAACTGCTGCTTGAATTCGTCGAGGTACATCGGCGCGAACCTCCTCCGCGCGGCATGCGTCACGCTTGGCGTTGGATTTTACCCGAAAGACTGATAGACGGGCCAGAGGTTTGTATGCCAAGATACAATCTCCGGGCAAGCGCCTCGCGTCAACGATGTTGGGCAAGACGGCGTCCCGCCGGCTCGACGCTTGATGGGCTCTGGATGGACTCGCCGATTTCCCTCTCGAAATTTACCTCTCGAAATTGACGGCTTCCCGGACATGCTTTCAAATGCGGGGCATGGACGCCTACGCAAGCCAGGGTCACGGCTGCAGGCTTAGGCGGCGCGACGCGACCGCGCGGCTATGGCTGGCGCTGCTCGCGCTCTGGCTGGCGGCCTGTCAAACAACGCCCCGCGAGCCGTCTTATCAGCCGCCTGTTCCGCCGCCTGGCATGGCGCTCATTCCCGGCGGAACCTTCGTTCGCCAAGATGACGCGGGAAACAGCCGCCTGACGACGATTGCGCCATTCTTCCTTGACCGGACTGAAGTGACCAACGCCGAGTTTCGGCGCTTCGCGCAGGCGACCGGCTATCAGAGCGAAGGGCGCTGGACGCTTTACGCCACGCCTGAACGCGACCAGCACCCAGTGGTCGCCGTCACGTGGAACGACGCCGCAGCCTATGCTCGCTGGGCTGGCAAGCGCCTGCCGACGGAAGCCGAGTGGGAATTCGCAGCCCGCGCCGGCCGACCGACGGCTATCTATGGAACCGGCGGCGCGGGCGATACGCTCGACAATCTGGCTACCTTTGGGCGCATTGCGGTCGACCCGAGGCGGATGCCGCTGCGCGGCATCCAAACCGCGCCAGTCGCCAGCTTTCCGCCGAATCCCTTCGGGCTCTACGACATGGCTGGCAACGCGGCGGAGTGGTGCGCCGACTGGTTTGACGCTGGCTACTACGCCGTCAGTCCGGCGCGCAATCCGCTCGGCGCCGCGTTTGGGCGCGGGCGCGCAATCCGCGGCGGCTCATGGAACGACCGCGCAGACTACCTTACAGTGACGCGCCGTTACGGATTGCCTCCGGGCACCATCACTTTCACGCTAGGCTTCCGCTGCGCGGCGGACGCCCAGAAAAAGACAACCTCCAACGGGCGAGATTGACGCGGGCGCGGCGCGCTCTTCATAAGTTGGCAACAAGAAGCGCTTTATTATTTACATCAAGCATCACTTAACGGCCCATCAAGCCGACTTGGCAAGGGCGCAGCGACCCCCCCCCCACGCCGCTTGCGCCCAGCTTGATTTCGAGCGCTTGTTTTTGAAGCTTTTTCCCAAGCCTAGTTGTTCTCAAGATTATTTTTATGCTGATTCCGGGACACTACCTCTTCGACGCGACCGGCGCGCTGCGCCATGCCACAACGCTTCCCGACCCAGGCGGCGAAGCGGCGGAGCCGTCCGCTTTTGATCTTTCGGCGTCGCTATCCGCTCTGACGCTCCCGCCATCGCTCGTCTCGCTTTTTCATTCGGTCGCCCAGGGCCAAGCCGCGCGCCCGCAAGTCATCGCCCTTGGCGATCAAGCCTTCGCTACGGCCTACCCGGTTGAACTCGGCGCTGAAAAGCTCGTCGCGCTGGTTGTTTCGCTCCCCGATCAGACGCTCCGACTGAGTCAGCAAGCGGCCGTCTTGCTGGCGATGAGTCGCGATATCCATGCTGGGCGCACAATGGAGGAAATCTTCCAGACGCTGGCGCGCGAAGCCACCCGCTTGTTGCCGCTTGACCGGGCGAGCATCACGCTTTTCAGAGTCGATACCAACGAGATTGAAATTTACGCCATGCAGGATGACGGATCGAGCTCGGCGCAGGTCGGGGCGGTGGTTTCTGGCGAAAACACCGCCACCGCCTGGGTCGTCCGGCATGGGCAGCCAATCATTACCTCGGACATTGAACAGGAAACCCGGTTCGTTACCTATGATGACTGGCTCAAGCGGGGCTACCGCTCGACGCTCTGCTACCCGCTGACGGTGGACGGACGCGTGATCGGAACGCTCAACTTCACGAGCCGCAAGCTAGCCGCCTACGACGAGAAGACGGTGCGACTCGTGCAACCCCTAGCCGAACAAGTCGCGATTGCCATCAACAACGTGCAGTTGCGTCAGCGCTTGACCGATGAATCCCGCCGATTGCGCCGGATTGTCGAGGTCGCCAATAAGGTCAAGCATCATTTGAGTCTCAACACGGGCTATTTGAGCGTTTCGGAGATTCTGCGCTGGATGTGCGAGGTCGCTTGCGACCTGGGCTGGGAGCGGGCGCTGTTCTGCCTGCGCGACGAAGCTTTCCCGTCGCCGAACGACTCGTTTGTCGCCGCTTTCGCTGGAAGCTTTACCGAGGCTCAGCGCGCCGAGCTGGAAGCGTTCAAAGCGCGGAGAACCAAAGTCGGCAGCCTTTTCACGACGCCCGGCGCGCGCCTGTCAGGAGTTCACCGACGCGTCGGCGATCATTCGTTTCTCGTTGGGCGCAGCGCGGAGTCTCCGGCGCGCCTTTGGCACGCCAGCGACAATATTATCGTCGTGCCGCTCGCGCTGGAAGGCAAGCTCTTTGGCACCTTCAGCGCGGACCGCGCTGGAAAGCGCCCAACTCCCGAGGAAGTCGAAATCCTTGAGCTTTTGATCGATCAGGCCACGGTCGTGCTGCACAACTCGCGGCTCATCGCCCGACTGCAAGAGCAGCTCGCCGAGACCCAGCGGTTGCGCGAGCAAGAGCAAGCATATCATCTCCAGATGCAGCAAACGGAACGTCTCCGCGCGCTGGGCGAGATGGCCTCGGGCGTCGCGCACAACTTCAACAATGCCCTGACCATCATCCAGGGACGGATTAGCCTGCTCAAAGCCCACGTGACGGACGAAGTCACGCTCCGCTCGCTCGACATTCTTCACAAGGTTAGCCAGGACGCCGCCAACATCGTTAAGCGCATCCAGGAATTTGCGCGCGTCAGGCAAGACAGCGCCGACTTTGAGCTAGTCAATCTCAGCCAGCTTGTCCAGGAAACTATCGAGGTCGCCCAGCCCAAGTGGGCGACCCGTTCCAGCGGCAACTTGGTTCGCGTTGTCTGTCAGGCGCCGGCGCCGGTTCATATCTTGGGCAACGCGACCGAACTCCGCGAGGTGCTGACCAATCTCATCTTTAACGCGCTGGACGCGATGCCCCACGGGGGCGAGATTGTCATCAGCGTTTATGAGCAAGACGAGACCGCCAAGCTGGTCGCGCGGGATACAGGCGTTGGCATGACGGAAGAAACCAAGCGACGACTTTTCGACCCGTTCTACACGACGAAGGGGCCGCAGGGAACGGGCTTGGGCTTGAGCGTTTCGTATAACATTGTCAGCCGCCACAAGGGGCGCATCGAAGTTGAAAGCGAGGTCGGGCGCGGGACGAAGTTCACGCTGACATTCCCGCTGTCCCCCCGCTCGCTGACCCAGAAACTGTTGACTGACCAGGAGATTGACTTACCGATGCTGGCGCCGCGCCAGCTACGCATCCTGGTGGTGGACGACGAGCGCCAAGTCGCGGAAACCATTGGCGACATCATCGCCTTGCTGGGCCATGAGCCGGTTATCGAAGCCAACCCCGCCGCGGCCTTGCAGCGACTTTGCCAGGAAAGCTTTGACGCCCTATTCACCGACCTTGGCATGCCGGACATCAACGGCTGGCAGCTCATCGCCGAAGCGCGGAAAATCAGCCCGCAGCTAGCTATAGCGCTCGTGACCGGCTACGCGGCGCGCATCCATCAGAGCGACCTGCAAAGCCATCGGGCGCGACTCATCGCCAAGCCAGTTGAGATAAGCGTCATCGAGCGCGCGCTGAGCGAAATCATAAGCGAGCTGCGGACGACGCTGCACTAGCTTCCGAGCCCAGACGCGCTTCCGGGCCGTGCAAATCAGCGACACGCCCACGGGCGGGTTGACAAAGCGGATGACCCACCGCTCGACGTCCAGCAGCCACACAAGGAGCTGGTTGAGCCAGCCGGGCAAAGGCCGTAACTCGCTTTGGCTTCTCAGCCCGCGCTTACGTAAGCTTTGCCACATTCGCGTCAGCAGCACCGGCACGAACAGCCCGAACATAAAATGGCTGATTCGCTCCACTTCAAAGCCTAGAGCGTTGAGCTTGTCGCGCAGTTCCTGCGGCGCGTACCGGCGGCGATGATGGAGCGCCTCGTCATGCGGGCTCCACAAAAAGCCATAGGCCGGCACGGTCAAAACGACGGCGCCGCCGGGCTTGCACACGCGATGCAGCTCCGCCAGCGCCGCTAGGTCGTCATCCACATGCTCCAGCATATCTAGGGCCATCACGACATCAAACGTGTCATCCGCGAAGCACAACTGCTCGACGCGGCAGCGCGCCAGCGACGAAAGCCCGCGGCGGCGCGACCAGCGCAGCGCCTCGGACGAGACATCCGCGCCCGCCACGAAGCCGAAGGCGCGCAGCATGTCCAGGTTGCCTCCGGTGCCGCAGCCAGCGTCCAGCAAGCGTCGTTCGCCGGGCGGCGACGCTTGCCGCTGGAGCGCCGCCGCCACCCATTCGCGCACTAGCGCCCGCCGCCCCACAAACCACCAGTAGGTCATTTCAAGGTCAAACATCCGACGATATTCATCATGTTCCATAACCGAAGCCGTTTCAGACGCGGCGGGCGGGCATCCTCGCCGCGATGCGCCCTTTCGCTTATCCGCAAGCCCCACGCCGGAGTATAGGCTACGGCGCAAGACCGGCGCGGCGCGCATGATCCGCAATAGCCGCCGAAACCCGGAGCGCCAGATCAAGCGCCGCCCGACCAGCCCGGCCATCCACCAGCGGCGGCCGCCCCTCCCGGATGGCCAGAATAAAATCCTCAAGCTCGGCGCGCAGCGGCTCGTCTGAAACGACCGCGACGGGGCGCGGCGAGATCGTCGGGCGCGGCGGCGCGCCGGAAGCGCGGGCGACTTCGAGCGCGGTCACTTGCTGCGCCAGGCAATCCACCGAGACATAGCCTCCGGCGTGAAAACAGCGCAGCTTGCGAGCTTTCTCCAGGGAGACGCGGCTGGCCGTCACGTTGGCGACGCAGCCATCGGCGAATTCAATGCGCGCGCTGGCAATGTCAACCTTATCGGTCAGCGCCGGAACGCCAACGGCGTGGATGGTCGCCGCCGGCGCGGCGACAAACCAGCGCAGCAAGTCAAGGTCGTGAATCATGACATCGGCCACAACGTCCACATCCAGGCTGCGCGGCGTGAAGACGTTGAGGCGGTCAATTTCGAAAAAGCGCGGCGAGCGAACCAGCCGATGCGCGGCTTGCAGAGCCGGGTTGAACCGCTCCAGGTGACCGACCTGAAGCTGGACGCCCGCCCGCTCGGCGGCGGCAATCATCCGGTCGGCTTCATCCAGCGTCGCGGCGATCGGCTTTTCAACTAGAACGTGCTTCCCTTCGGATAGCAGCGCGACGGCCAGCGCGCAGTGGTCGCGCGTCGGCACGGCCAGGCTGACGGCGCGGACGCGCGCCGCAAGGTCGCGCCAATCAGCGAAATAAGCCGTCCCGTAGCGAGCGGCGACGGACTGCCCGACCTCCGCCTGAAGATCGCACACGCCAGCGAGCCGGACGCCCGGAAAACTCGCGTAAAGCCGGGCGTGATGCTGCCCCAGCGCGCCCACGCCAATCACGCCAACGTCCAGCATCCGGGGCGCTATTTATCCGCTCTCTTGGCGCCGTCCTTGGCGGCGTCGGCCGGCGACGCCGGGGCGGACTCTGACAAGGGAATCACCGGAAATCCGCGCTGGGCGAAAAACGCGCAGACCCGCTCGTTATAAAGATCGGCGTCCTTGCCGGCCAGCGGGAGGGTGCGCGACTTCGGCACGTCAATTCGCTCGCAGACCGACGGGCCAAGCGACGCCGCCACGCTTTCGGCGAGTCGCTGGGCCGCCTTAGGCTGATTTTCAGCGATGAGAACCGCCACGATCTTGCCCTTGCTCTGGTAGCTGCCCGCTTGGGCGCGCACCGTCCCAGCGTCATAAATGCCGCCCTGGCTAATCTGCAAGCCAATGTCAAGCAGGCCATTCGTGATGAAGTTGTCAAGGCCGAACAACTCGCGAGCGCGAAGATGGGCGAAATCCCGCACGGAATCGTAGGGCATGTCGGCGACGACGGCCTTGACGGCATCCTGCTCGCCCCCGGCTATCAGCGAGACATACGCGCCGATATTCACCCCGTAGAGACCAATCTTGTCGCTGTCAACCAGCAACGCTTCATCGCCGCCTTTCGGCGATGAAATCTTCATGGTCTTGAAGGTCTCGATGGCCGCCAACAAATCCTTTTTCTCCGACGCGCCAAGGGTTGTCACCAGCGCCGCGCTCTCGCCGTGCGCGCGAAGGTCATACATCAGGACGTTGTAGCCGCGCTCCCAGAGCCGGTAGCCAAGGTCCATCATGTCGGGCCGCGAGCTATTGAGCCCATGCGTGATAATGATTCCCGGCAAGCCCGCGCCGCGAACGAGAACCCATCCGTTCAGCGTTCCGCTCGCGCCGGAAATTGACACTTCCTTCCAAGTGAGGCTTACGACCTTGCCCCAGTTGTCCGGCAGCTTTTTAGGAAAACTCTTGATGGAGAGCAGGCTGCGATTGGACTTAGTGATGGCGTTGACAGCATAGACCGTGTAGCCGATGGCCACGATCAGCGCCAGCGCCATAGCTGGGATAAAAAACTTGAGGTATAGAAAAACGCGAGTCTTTTTTTTGCGCGGCGGCATAGGGTAAAGGCTCCTAGGGGAAGTCCAGCCTGGATAAACGCCTCAAAACAGCGCAAAGCCTAGGGCTTGCGCCCAACAATCACGTGATCGAACCACCACGCCCGATCGAGCGGCGTCACCGTGATTCGCAGGAAGCCGGATTGGTTGAGCCACAACGCGATCCGCTCGGCCGAATAGGTCGCGCCCGACATCATGTTGAGGCTAAAGAGCGCGGCAAACCGCGCCGCCGCTAGCGAGGTCGCGTCCGGCGTCATCTCCTGGACGACGACGCGCCCGCCCGGATTCAGCGCGGCATACGCTTTCTTAAGAACGCGCAAGATGTGGCGCTCGCTAAGCCCATGCAGAACGCCGGACAACAACACGACATCGTAGCCGCCGCCATAATCGGCGTTGAGGAAGTCGCCGGGACGGGCATGGACGCGGTCGCTGACGGCGGACTGGCGAATCAGCTCCTCGGCAATGGCGAGCACTTCGGGCAAGTCGAGAACCTCGGCCGCGAGATTCGGGTATCGCTCGGCGAAGCGTAGCGCGTAAGCCCCCGACCCGCCGCTGACATCGAGCAGCCGGGCGCAGCCGCTCAAGTCAACGGCTTGGCAGAGCGCCTCGGCCTGTCCGCCGGCGGCGATCTCGTGCATAGCCAACACCCAGGCCCGCTCCGCGGCGCGGCGCTCGTCGTCGGGGCGAGCCAGCGTGAACGCCGCCTCGCGCGGGCCGATCTCGCCGGTTTTCAGCAAGTGGTCCAGCTCGCCAAATCGCAGCCACAAATCGTCTAGGTAAGCGAGCAAGTGACCTTGGTAGGCGGGCTTGCCGCGAACTAGAAACGTCTTCGCCAACGGGCTGTTCGAATACCGGCCCGCTTCATCGCTGGCGACGAGGCCGAGACCGGCGCAGGCGGCCAAGAGCTTCTCCGCGCCCGGCGGGGTCAGCCCGCACAAGCTGGCGATTTCGCTCGCCGTTCGCGGGCGCGCTTCCAGCGCTTCAAAAACGGATAGCCGATGCGCCGCAAACAGCACGCCGCTGCTCCAGAAAGCCGTCCCCAGGCGGTAAAGCGGCTCCGGCGTAGGGGTAGTCGCTCGGCGCGAGCGACGCTTTGGTGACGTGGACATGCCAACTCCAGCGCCCTGGCGCGGTTTTCCACGCCCGACGGTCGCTCCGCCGGGAGAGCTTTGCCAAAGCGCTAAGAACAATACGTTGAGACGCGGCAGACCCTAGCATGGTCAATGCCGCTCATGCTACGGCGCGGCATAAATGACTTGCCTGCTGAAGGATGGGCGCACACAATGGCTAACGTGACTTACGCCCCCAACCGCCACGCGACGCTTGGCCATCGCGTCAACCCCATGTCAACTCAGCTTATGCGCGCCAACGTTCTTCTTGAGCCGGGCGCGATTGAAATGCAGCGCGTGCCTATTCCCGACCCAGAGCCGGGCGGCGTCGTGGTCAAAGTCGCCACAGCGCTAACCTGCGGCACTGACTTGAAAGCCTTTCTGCGCGGGCATCCGAAGTTTCCAACGCCGACGCTTTTCGGTCATGAGTTTGCGGGCGTCATCGCCAAGGCGGGGCGCGACGTCACGCGCTTCAAGGAAGGCGATGCCGTGATGTCCACGCATTCGGCCCCGTGCGGAACCTGCCACTACTGCCAGCGCGGCCAGGAAAACCTATGCGATACGATTATGTCCTCCATGATCCTGGGCGCGTACGCGGAATACATTCGCGTTCCAGAGCGGATTGTCCGGCAAAACATGTACCCCAAGCCGGACGAGCTGCCCTATCGCGAGGCGGCGCTGATGGAGCCGCTGGCCTGCGTCGTCCACGGATTGGAAAACGTTGTTGTACGGGAAGACGACGCCGTTGTGATCCTTGGCAACGGCGCCATCGCTCTCTTGCAGGTGGCGGCGCTTAGAACGCGCGGCGTCGAAACCATCATCGTGGCTGGAAGACGGGCCTACCGCCAACAGGTCGCGCGGGCGATGGGCGCGAGTCATACGCTTGACTTCGCGGCCGAAACCCTGCCGGCGCGCATCCGCGATCTGACGGGCGGGCGCGGCGCCGACCTGGTCATCGAGTGCACCGGGCAGCCCCAGATATGGGAGTTGGCCGTTCAGTTGGCGCGCCGCGGCGGCGCGGTTATTTTCTTTGGCGGTTGCAAGCGCGGAACAACCGTCACGCTCGACACCGAGCGGATTCACTATGATGAGATCACGCTGCGCAGCCCGTTCCACATGACGCCGCGCGCCGTTCGACAAGCGCGCCAGATGCTGCTTGAACGGCGGGTCGACTGGGGACGGCTCATCACTGACGACTACCCGCTTGAGCGACTTGGCGACGCGCTAGATCAACTGCAACGCGGGGACTGCATCAAGTTTGCCATCGTCCCTTAGAGCCGCTCCGGGCGATATGGACTTCCCTCTCAGGCTCGTTTCTCCTTGTCGCCTTCGATTTGTCGCCTGGATGACGCTCTGGCTCGTCGCCTGGGGCGCCCTGGGCAGCCATCCCGCCCAGCCCAGCCGCGCCTGGGACGAGCGCCCCGCGCTGTCCCCGGTCAAGCCGTGGCCGAGCGAAATTGGCGCGCGCTTTGTCCAAGATTACGGACAGGACGCATTCCACTCGCTGCCGCAGACCTGGTCCGCGATTCAGGACGAGCAGGGCGTCCTCTATGTAGCCAACGACGCAGGGCTTCTCGCTTACGACGGCGCCCGCTGGCAGCTTATCGCGCTTCCAAACCGGGCGACGGCTCGGTCGCTGGCCGTCGGCGCGGATGGCCGCGTCTATCTCGGCGCCGAAAACGACTTCGGCTACCTTGCCGGCGCGCCGGACGGCGCGGCGCAGTTGGTCTCGCTGGTGGAGCGCCTTCCGCCTGACAAGCGTCGCTTTGGGTCCGTCTGGCGCTCGTGGGCGACGCCCGCCGGCATATTTTTCCAGACCTATCGGTATCTGTTCCACCTTGTCGGCGACGCCATCCACATCCATGAGCCGGACGGTCGGGTGGCGCGGGATGACTTCGTCTGGAGCCACTGGGTCAACGGGACGCTCTATGTCCACCAGCGGCATGTCGGGCTTCTCAAGCTTGGCGGCGACGAAACGCTGCGCCTCGCGTCAGGCGGCGCGCAGTTTGCCGAGCGGCGGGTCTGCGCCCTCTTGCCGTTTGACGAGACGCGCCTTTTGGCAGTGACGCGCGACAGCGGCTTGTGGCTGTACGCGCCCGAGACTGGCGTTGCGGAGACGCTTCCGCTCGCCCCACAGCTCGCCAAGGCGCCTGACATCAACCATGCCTGCTGGCTGGCCGACGGGCGTCTCGCCATTGCCACTGATTTGTTCGGCGTTATCCTCTGCGACCGCCAGGGTCGCGTCTTGGAAGTCATTGGGCGACGGGACGGCCTCGGCTCGCCTTCGGTTCACTGGGTCTATAGCGACCGACAAGGCGGGCTGTGGGCGGCGCATCGGAACGGCGTCGCCCACATTGAGGCTTGCGCGCCGCTTTCCTACTTTGATGAAGCCAGGGGACTCGAAGGGCGCGTCTTCGCGCTCCATCGCCACGCCGGACGACTTTACGCCGGCACGCTCGCCGGACTGTTTGAGCTGACCAACGAGGAGAGCGCCCCGCCCGTCGTCGGACAGGCCCGGTTCCGGCGCGTGCCCGGCATTGAAAGCGACTGCTGGCACATGGCGACGGATGGCTCCGACATGCTGGTCGCCACCGGCGATGGCGTCTACGCTGTCACGCCGCGCTCGGACGCCGCGCCACAGATCAGGAAGCTGGACATTGATGACCGAGCCTATACGCTGCATGCCGACCCGACTCAGCTTGGGCGGCTCTACGTCGGCGGGCGCAACGGGCTCATCCGTTTGACGCGGCGCGGCGCGGACTGGAAGGTCGAAGCGCCGGTCTTTGGCGTTCGGGACGAGATACGCTCGATCGTCGTCACGACGGAAGGTCTTTGGTGCGGGACGATGTATCAGGGCGCGTGGCTTATTCCCATCGCGAGCCTGCGCCGCGCCCCGCCATCCGACGCGACGCAAGCCATCAGGATTGATGAAAGCGTCGGGCTGCCCACGCAGCGCGAGACGTTCGTCGCGCGGGTCGACGATCAGGCCCTTTTGGCGACCCAGCGCGGCGCCTATGTCTTCGACCCGCGTCAACGGGCGCTGACGCCGGCGGAAAAGCTTCCGATGTTTCGGGAAGCGCCGGTGTTTCGGCTCAGTCAGGACGCCGCGGGCAACGTCTGGTACTCGCAGGACTTCGACCGGCGCGGCGTTCTCCGGCCCGGAGACAATCATCAGCTTTGGGCGGATACGCGCGCGCTGCGCCTGCCGCCCGCGTGCCTGCTCCGCGCCATCTTCTGCGAGCCGGACGGCGTCGTCTGGCTGGGCGGCGACAAGGGACTGTTTCGCTATGACGCCAACGCGCCGCCCATCGACCGGGGCGCGGGACAGGCGCTCATCCGGCGGGTGACAGCCGGCGACGGGCAAACGCTCCTCGGCGGCTTTGGCCCCGCGCCGCCCGCCGCTCGCGTCATTCCCTATGCCGCGAATCGGCTGCGGTGCGAGGCGGCGCTGACTTCGTTTCCGCGCGAAAGCCAGCACCGGTTTCGCTTCAAGCTCGACGGCGCCGACCGCGAGTGGTCGGCGTGGGCGGCCGAGCCGGTCAAGGAATACACTAACCTGCTGGAAGGCGACTACACGCTGCGCGTTGAAGCTGAAGACCTTTACGGGCGCGTTTCGGCCGCGGCGCCGGTGAGGATTCGCGTCCTGCCGCCGTGGTATCGAACGTGGTGGGCGTATGCGCTCGCCGTCCTGCTTGCGGGCGGCGGCGCGCTGGGCGGCGTCCGACTGCGCGAGCGGGCGCTGGTTCAGCGCACTTTGGCGCTGGAGCGAATCGTCGCGGAGCGGACAGCCGAGATCGCCCTCCAGCGCGACGAAATTCTTGATAGCATCCGCTACGCCGAGCGAATCCAGAAGTCCATCCTCCCATCGCCGGAGGTCCTGCAGCGGCGACTGCCGGAGCACTTCATTTTGTACGCGCCGCGCGACATCGTGAGCGGCGATTTTTACTGGGCGCAGCCGGCGGGCGCGGCCACGCTGCTGGTGGTCGCGGACTGCACCGGGCATGGCGTGCCGGGCGCGTTCATGTCGCTCATCAGTAACGACCTGCTCAACCAGATCGTGATTGGGCGGGGCATCCATGATCCGGCGCGCATTCTGGACGAGCTTCACGCGGGCATTGTGACGGCGCTGAGTCAAGGGCAAGGCGGCGCCGACCGGGTCGAAGACGGGCTAGACGCGGGCGTCCTCTGGCTGGACGCGGCCGGGCGGCGGGCGCGCTATGCCGGGGCGCGGCGCCCGCTCTACCATGCGCGGCGCGGAACCCTGACTGAAATCAAGGGCGATTTGGCTTCAGTCGGCGGGACGCGCCGCCGCGAGCATCGCTACGCAGAGCATGCCTTGGCGCTGGAGAGCGGCGACATGCTGTACCTGACCACCGACGGCTTCGCCGACCAAGTCGACCGCGACGGGAAAAAGTACGGCGCGCGCCGCCTGAAAGCGTTCTTGAGCGAGATCGCCGAGCAGCCCCTGTCCGAGCAGGCGGCGGCGCTCCGCGCGCAGGTCGGCGCGGGGCGATTGCGCGACGATGTCACCATTGTGAGCGTTCGCCTTCCCAGCGGCTGAGGCGGGGCGGCCGCCTCGCAGGTTCCGCCGGAGACCGCTCGATTGCCAAGAAAACCGGCTTTCGCATAGTATCCAAAGCGTTTCCCGGACGGACTGAAAGCCATCTGGTCGTCTTGAACAGCGTTTTGAAGGAGAGACAAGCATCCGATGACCACTGCTGCCGCGCCTGGCGAAGCCGCCCCACAGCGCATTGCGCTCAACCCTGATTTGAAAAGCCCGCGCGCGCGCGAGTTTGAGGAAAAGCTCATGACGCGGGTTGTCGGGCAGGAACGCGCCGTGCGGCGCATCGCGAATCTCTACCAGATTTATCTGGCCGGACTGGCGCATCCGGGACGGCCGCTGGGCACGATGCTCTTTCTAGGGCCAACCGGATCGGGCAAAACGCGCGTGGTGGAAGCCGCCGCCGAAGCCCTGTTCGGCGATCCGTACGCGGTCGTCAAAGTAGACTGCGCCGAGTTTCAGCATAGTCATGAGGTAGCCAAGCTGATCGGCTCGCCGCCCGGCTATCTCGGCCACCGCGAGACGCCGCCGCTGCTGACGCAGGAAAACCTCGACAAGCACCACACCGAACAGGACAAACTCACCTTTGTCCTGTTCGACGAAATCGAAAAGGCTTCCGACGCGCTTTGGCAGTTGCTTCTGGGCATCCTCGACAAGGCGACCCTGACGCTAGGCGACAACCGGCGGGTGGATTTCTCAAAGTGCATGATTGTCATGACGAGCAATCTCGGCGCGAAAGAGATGTCGGAACTCATCACCGGCAGCATTGGCTTTGCTCCGATGCGCCCTGAGACGCAGCGCGACGACCTTGACCAGAAAATCTACCGGACGGCGACCGAGGCGGCTCGGCGCAAGTTTTCGCCGGAGTTTATGAACCGCATTGACAAGGTCGTCGTTTTCCGCAGCCTCAAGGATCACCACCTTGAGCGCATCCTCGACCTTGAGCTCAGCGCGGTTCAAGAGCGCATCACCCGCGCCGCGGTCGAGAAGTTTGTCATTCGCTGCTCGCCTGAAACCAAGCGATTCCTGCTTGATGAAGGCATTGACTTGAAGTATGGCGCGCGGCACCTCAAGCGCGCCATCGAGCGGTTTTTAGTCAACCCGATTGCCAGCCTCGTCGCTACCAAGCAAGTGTGCACCGGCGACCTGTTGCTGGTGGATTACGACCCGGAAGAAAAAAAGCTTCGCTTTTCAAAAGAGCGGCACGGGGCGTTGGTGCTCAACGCCGGAACCGAAGCGCCGCCGCCGCGCGCCGAGCACGAATCGCTCGAAGGTCATTCGGCGGCGCTTCCGGCCCAGGCTTCGCCGGCTTCGGCAAAGACGGTGAGTGAAAACTAGCGCAGCGGAGGCGCTGTCCCTCACCGGAGTCCCGGAAAGCCCCCCTGGCGTAGCGCCTCATAGAGCGTCAGCGCCACGGCGTTCGATAGATTGAGCGACCGCGCATTGGAGATCATTGGAATTCGGGCGACGGTCTCGCCTTCGAGCAGCGCCGCGGGAAGCCCGCTCGTTTCCCGTCCAAACACCAGAAAGTCATCCGCTCCATAGGCGATTTCATCATACCGTCGCGCGCCGACCGTCTCGATGAAAACAAATCGGCCGTCCGGGCGCGCGGCGCGCAGGGCGGCAAAGCTTTCCCATTCGTGTAAGTCGAGCGCCTGCCAGTAATCCAGACCTGCCCGGCGCAGGGCGCGGTCGTCAATTGAAAAGCCCAGCGGGTGCACCAAATGCAACGTCGCGCCGACGCAAACGCACGTGCGCGCGATGTTGCCGGTGTTGACATGAATTTCCGGCTCCACCAAAACGACCTGCATGCTTGGCTCTCTTATCACATCGCCGTAGCATTTTTTCCGCGCCGGCCGCATCATGGTCAACGCTATGGCTGAAACCATTCTGATCGTGGACGACGAGCGCGGCATCCGGGAGTCGCTGCGCGGCGTGTTAGAAGACGAGGGCTTCGCGGTTGAAAAAGCCGAGAGCGGCGACGCGGCCCTGCGCCGCCTGGCCGATGTGGAAGCGGACTGCGTTTTGCTCGATATCTATATGCCCAACAGCCAGCTTGATGGTCTGGCGACGCTTGAGCGCATCCGGCAAGCGTACCCGCGCCTGCCCGTCGTGATGATTTCCGGCCATGGCACGATCGACGCTGCCGTGCGCGCCATTCGCCTCGGCGCCAGCGACTTCATTGAGAAGCCGCTCAACATTGAGCGGACGCTTCAGGCAATCCGGCATGCCATTCTGACGCGCCGGCCCGCGCTGGCGCCGGACGGGGACAGTCGGATTGTAGGCGACAGCGTCCCAATGCGCGCCCTGCGGCAGCAGATCGCGCTCACAGGACCGACCGACGGGCGCGTCTTGATTTATGGCGAATCGGGCACCGGCAAGGAGCTGGTTGCGCTGGCGCTGCACGCCGCCTCCAAGCGCGCCAGCCGCCCCTTTGTCGCCGTCAACTGCGCGGCCGTCCCCGAAGACCTCATCGAGTCGGAGCTTTTCGGTCACCTCAAGGGCGCGTTCACCGGCGCGACCGATTCGCGGCGCGGGAAGTTTGAGCAAGCCGACGGCGGAACGCTCTTCCTCGACGAAGTGGGCGACATGAGCCTGCGGATGCAGGCTAAGCTCCTGCGGGCGCTGGAAACCGGAACCATCGAGCCGGTCGGCGGCAACGGCGAGCGCCAAGTGGATGCGCGCATCATCGCGGCGACCAACAAGCGATTGGACGAAGCCATCGAGCGCGGGCAGTTCCGAGCGGATTTATTTTACCGGCTCAACGTCGTCCCGTTTCAAGCGCCGCCCCTGCGCGAGCGCCTGGAGGACATCCCGGCCCTGGTCGCCCATTTCGCCCAGCAGTTCAGCCAGCAGTATGGGCGTCCGCGGTTGTCGCTAACGGAAGACGCTTACGAGAAGCTGCGCCGTCACGACTGGCCAGGCAACGTTCGCGAGTTGCGCAATCTCGTTGAGCGGCTCGTCATTACCGGCGGCGACTCGCCCATCGCCGCCGAGCAGATCCCCCTTGAGCCAGCGCCAAGCTCGGTCTGGGCTAGCTTTCAGTTTGGCTCCTTGCGCGAGGGCAGCAAAGCCTTTGAGCGGGAGCTGGTGCGCCGGAAGCTCGCGGAGTTTGACGGCAACGTGACCCAGGCGGCCGAGGCGCTGGGCATTGACCGCAGCTACCTTTACCGTCGCATCAAGGCGCTGGGCATCAGCCTGCGGGACTAACTAAGGACGCCGACTATGGATGCCTCGGAGCCCTTCATCTGCGCCTCGCCGGGGCTACAAGCGCTCCTGCGCGACGCCGCCCGCGTCGCCCCCACCGACGCGACCGTGGTGATCACCGGCGAAAGCGGGACAGGTAAAAGCCTGCTCGCTCGCTGGCTTCATGACCACAGCCGCCGGGCGGCGGAACCCTTTATCGTCATTGACTGCGGCGCGCTGCCCGAAACGCTGCTAGAGGCCGAGCTTTTTGGCTTCGAGCGCGGAGCTTTCACGGGCGCGTCCGCCGCTAAGGCCGGCCGCCTTGAAGCCGCGCAGCGCGGAACGCTCGTCCTGGACGAAGTCGCCGCGCTCTCGCCAAGCGCGCAAGCCAAGCTGTTGCGGGTTATCGAGGAGCGGCGCGTCATGCGACTGGGGGGGACGCGCTTGACCAGCCTGGACGCGCGGCTTATCGCCGTGACCAATCTTGATCTCGCCAACGCGGTGGCGCGGCAAGCCTTTCGCGCCGACCTGTTTCATCGGTTCAATGTCATAACGCTCGAAGCGCCGCCGCTTCGGACGCGTCCGGGCGACATCGCGCCCCTGGCGCGTCATTTCCTGAAGCAGGTCGCGGAGCGTCACCGACTCCCGGCGCTCGCCCTCGCGCCGGAAACCTCTCGCATCCTGGAACGCTACGATTTTCCCGGCAACGTCCGCGAGTTGCGGCATGCGATGGAGCGGGCGGCGTTGACCGCCGTCGGCAAAGTCATCCGCCCGGAGCATCTCCCGCCCCGCATGACCTCCGCCATGGCGCTCATGCGGCATGCGACCCGCAAGCCGACCTTGGCGGAGCTGGAAAGCGCCTACGTGCGCGAGATTCTCCAGCACGTGGGCTGGCGCAAGGCCGAAGCCGCGCGAATTCTGGGTATCAGTCGCAAAAATCTCTATGAAAAGCTCCGCGCCTACGGCATCCCCTACCATCCATCCGACCCGCCCGACGACGACGCCTCAGCTTGACCGGGCGCGAGAATGTCCGGTAGCGTTTTCTCTTTTGCCGTTCGCCGGCGGCGCCCCGGCTAAGCTGGACCCGCGCCGGCGGCGGTCACTTCACTCAGCGAGGAGTCCCCTTACGTCATGCGAGCCAACCAGATTCGGCGCGGGATGATCGTCCTGTTTGAGAAACAGCCCCATCGCGTTCTCGAATGTCGCCACCATACGCCCGGCAACTTGCGGGCGATGATGCAAACCAAGCTCAAGAACATCATCACCGGCACGACGTTCGAGCACCGCTTCAGCGCCACTGAAGACGTGGAGCGCGCCACGCTCGAACAGCACGAAATGCAATACCTGTACCAGGAAGGCCCGACGCACTACTTCATGGACGTGACCACCTACGAGCAGATCGGGCTGGACGAGGAAATTCTTGGCGACGCCCTCGACTACCTGACCGCCGACATGACCATTCAGGTCGAAGTCTATGAAGGGCAGCCGGTCGCCATTCAGTTGCCGGTTGTTGTCGAGCTGAAAGTGGTTGAAACCGAGCCGGAGCTTAAGGGCGCGACCGTGACCGGCTCCAGCAAGCCGGCCAAGCTTGAAACCGGACTGCAAATCAACGTGCCCGGCTTCATCAAGGAAGGCGATGTCATTCGGGTGGACACCAGCGAAGGCAAGTATATTGAGCGCGCCAAGTAGGCCCGCCCGCGCCCCGCGCCGCTGGGGCCGCGCCAGCGGCGGCCGACGCGCCTATTTAACGTGTTCTCGCGTTTTCCGTTTTGGCTTTACAACGCGGCGCTGACCGCCGGCGCGCCCCTGTGGCTAAGCTACTACGGCGCGCGCGCCCTGCGCCGCCGAACAAGCTGCAGGAGCCTGCGCGAGCGACTCGCCTGCGGGCTGCCCTGCCCGCCGCCGCCGCTCATCTGGCTGCACTGCGTTTCCGTCGGCGAGACCCTGGCCGGACAGCCCTTGGCGGAGGCGCTCCGGGAGCGCCTTCCGGCGGCCCGCTTCGCTATCTCGACCACCACCGACGCCGGACAGGCTCGCGCGCGCGAGCAGCTTGCCTGGATGGACGCCCGCTTTCATTTCCCGCTCGACCTGCCCTGGGTCGCGGATCGGGCGGTGGCGAGCCTCAAGCCGGCCCTGGTCATCATTCTTGAAACGGAAATCTGGCCGAACTTTTTGCGCGCCTGCGCCCGGCGGGGCGTTCCGGTCGTTCTGGTCAATGGACGGCTTTCCGACCGCTCTTTCGCCCGGTATCGCCGCCTCGGCCGCGGCATGGGCGACCTGCTGAGGCGCTTTACGCTTTGCTTGATGCAATCCGCGGAGGACGCGGAGCGCATCCGGCAACTTGGCGCGCCGGCGGAGCGCGTTCTGATGACGGGAAACCTCAAGTATGCGCCGCCCAACGCGGCGGAGCGCGCGCGCCGCGATCGCATCGCCGCCGACCTTCAGCGGCAATTCGGCCTTGGCGATGGTCGCCCCTGCATCGTCGCGGGCAGCACGGTCGAAGGCGAGGAAGCCATCCTCGCCGAAGCTTTCGCCTGGCTGCGGGCAAGACCCGGCCTGAGCCGTTGCCGCCTGCTGCTCGCGCCGCGCCATCCAGAGCGATTCGCCGCGGTCGCTCGCGAGCTTCAGCGTCGGAGCCGGCTGGTCGCCCGCCGCTCGCAGCCCGGACCCGACGACGAGCGGGCGGACGTCATTCTGCTGGACACGATTGGCGAGCTGGTCGCGGCCTACCGCTGGGCGGACGTCGCCTTTATCGGCGGAAGCCTTGTCCCGCGCGGCGGGCACAACATTCTTGAGCCGGCCGCCGAAGGTCTTCCCGTCGTGACAGGCCACCACATGGAGAATTTTCGGGCCATTTTGAATCGCTTTCGCGCCGCCGACGCCATATGGCAACTCGCGCCGGGAATGCCTGACGAGCTTCCGGCCGCGCTGGCAACGGCGCTTGAGACGCTGCTGACCGATCCGGCGCGGGCCTCTGGGCTGGGGAGCCGCGCCAAGGCGACTTGGGCAGCGGAAACCGGCGCGGTGGCGGCGACGGTCGCCGCGCTGGAGTCGCGCATCCTGCCTAGCATCCCGGCGCTCGGCGCTATTCGAGGTGACTGATTTTCCCCTGAAGCGTCGTGTCAATCATCATCGGCGGCGTGCCGTCGCCGAAGAAAAACGACTCCATCGCGCCAAAGAGAAACTTCTGCGCCTGGGGATCGAGCGGATTCAAGCCGAAGTGGTTCATCAGCACGAGTTGCTGGGCCTGCCACTTCTTCCAGCACTCGGCGCAGGCGGTGGCGTGAACCTTGCGCCCCAAATCGGTGTTGAACGGGACGCGGCTCATCGGGGCCATCTCATCCCGGCAGGCGTAGGCGTAAGCGTCGCCCGCGCGCTTGACGAGTCGCGCCTTTTCAAGCTCGCTGAGCGCCAGCTTGACTGACTTTTCGGGGTATCCGGTCTCGGCCACAAGCTGGGGCGATGAAAGCGGCCCCTTCTCCTTGAGGGTCTGGATAACGACGCGCGGCGCGCCTTTCAAAGCGACGCAGAGGGTATCGAGCATAAGCGACTCACAGGGCGGAATGTTGTGCGACCATTAGCCTTATACGGTCTAAGCTTCTAAGCTTACGGGACTGGCGGCAAGTCGTACAGGCAGGCCGCCTGACGCAATCCAGACAGCAACTCGGCCTCAATTGTCCAGGCGTCTCGCAGGTTGAGTTGCCCAGTCGTTCGCTCGACGCGAATCGCGGCATTGAGCGCGGCGTCGGCGGCGTAGAGATCGCTTGAGCGATACAGCGCCTGCCCAAGGTCCTTGAGCGCCTCGGCGAAATCAGGGCGCTGCTCGATGGCGTAACGGAAAGCCTCAACCGCCAGCGCGGGCTTGTTCTGGCGCATGAGGGCCCGTCCCAGGCGGTGCCAGGCCTCCGGGAAAACGCCATTGTTTTTCTCGATGGCCGCGCGAAACGCCTGCTCGGCGACGTGGGGCGGCTCCCACTGCGCGAGAACGACGCCCAACTCGTAGTAGCCCTGCGCCGTGTTTCCCGCTGGCGTGGCGACAAAGTCCCGCAGAACTTGCGCCGCTTCCGCCAGCCGGCCAAGCTTGACATAGGCGCGGCTCAATTGGCGATACAAGCCAGGCAACGGCGATTCGGCGAGTTGGCGGGAAAGAACTTCAGCGGCCGCCTGCGGCTGCCCTGTAGCGAGCAGGGCCTTGCCTATGTCGAAGGCGGCTTCCGGGTACTGCCCGCCGCGACTCGCCCGCGCCTCCTTGAAAGCCGCTAGGGCCGCCTGAAAATCCCCTTGAAGCGCCTTGGCATTGCCAAGCCCAAGCCAACATTCGCCATCGGTCGGGCGCAGAGCTATCGCTGCGCGAAACGCTGCCTCGGCCGCCTGCGCGTTGCGCAGGCAAAGCGCGGCCAAGCCTAAGCTGTGATGCGCGGCTACGTCGGTATCGCCCGCCGCCAGCGCCTGCCGATAGGCGTCCAGCGCCGCCGCGGGCTGCTCCAGACGCCGCAGCGCGTTGCCCAAATTCCGATACGCGACGGCTAACGCGGAATCAGCGGTCAGCGCCGCGGCGTAGGCTTCGCGCGCCGCCGCGTAGTCGCCACGAACATAAAGCATATTGCCAAGATTGAACCACGCCTTGCCGTACGGCAACGGGGAGCAGGCGACGGCGCGGCGCAAAAGCTGGAGCGGCTCCTCGGTGCGATTAGCGACAAAAAACTTGCCCAGCTCGAACAAGCCGACGCCGAGGTTGAGCATCGCGCGAGGATCATCCGGCGCAAGCGTTTCCGCCGTCCGCCACATGCGCACCGCCTCGCGCAAGGCTCCCAAATCGCGCAGCACCGCGCCGAGCCACTGATACGAGGGCGCATGCTCGGCGTCGCAGCGAATAGCCTGGCGAAAAGCCTCCTGAGCGGACTCCAGCTCGCCTTGCGCCCAGAGTCGCTTGCCGCGCTCAAACAAATCTCGCAGCCGGGCTTCAGGCTGCCCCGCGGCAGCGCGCGGCGCGGCCTGGTCAAGTGCAGTCGTCACCGTTTGATCTGTCATGGCGCCGGCGGCTGTCCTCTCCAGAGAAAACCTGCCCCCCCTCGCCCGTCCCTACTCAGGGTTGGCGGACTGGATACAGCCTCGCCAAGCCTCGAACCTCATGACGCGCGCCTCGGCGCTGACGCTAGCTTGCGTTATGCCGGACTAGATTGCAACCAAATAACGATAACCGGTCGGCGGGTCGCGATTTGGCCAAGCGCGGTGGTCAAGGGAATCGCCAGTGTGGTAGCGTCGCGCGAAAGCAAGCTTGAAACGCCTGCTTGAAACGCCTATCGCGCCGGCGGCCCGCGCCGCCGGACGCTACTTGACGCCATTTTTGGAGGAAAAATCACGACATGAGCGCGCCCGCTCCCGCCCCGACTTCGGGGAAAGTTGTTCAAGTCATTGGACCCGTTGTGGATGTCGCTTTCGGCGATGGCTACCTGCCGCCAATGTACCAGGCCCTGCGCGTCACCAGCGAGGGCTTCGACGTGGCGCAACCGATTGATGTTGTCGTCGAAGTGCAGCGCCACCTTGGCGACGGCCTAGTGCGAGCGGTCGCCATGCTGCCGACCGAGGGCATGGTGCGCGGAATGAAGGTCTACGACCTCGGCGCGCAGATCAGCGTTCCCGTCGGCAAGGGGACGCTGGGACGGGTGATGAACGTGCTGGGCGAGCCGGTGGACGAAATGGGTCCCATCAAGTGCGAGAAGCGCTATCCGATTCACCGCCCCGCGCCATCCTTCGAGCAGCAGTCCACCGAGGCTGAGATGCTCGAAACCGGCATCAAGGTCATTGATCTCATCCAGCCCTTTCTCAAGGGCGGCAAGATTGGCCTCTTCGGCGGCGCGGGCGTCGGCAAAACCGTGACGATCATGGAGCTTATCAACAACGTCGCCATGGGTCATGGCGGCTATTCAGTCTTCGCCGGCGTCGGCGAGCGAACGCGCGAAGGCAACGACCTGTGGATAGAAATGCAGGAAGGCGGCGTCATCCGTATGGACAATCTGGAAGAATCCAAGATTGCGCTGGTGTACGGGCAGATGACCGAGCCGCCGGGCGCGCGGGCGCGGGTGGCGCTGTCGGGGCTGTCGGTCGCCGAGTACTTCCGCGACGAAATGAATCAGGATGTGCTGTTTTTCGTGGACAACGTTTTCCGCTTCACGCAGGCCGGCTCGGAAGTGTCGGCGCTGCTCGGACGGATGCCCTCCGCCGTTGGCTATCAGCCCACCCTCGCTACGGAAATGGGCGAAATGCAGGAGCGCATTACCTCGACCAAGACCGGCTCGATTACCTCCGTCCAGGCGATTTACGTCCCGGCCGACGACCTGACCGACCCGGCCCCGGCGACGACCTTCGCGCACCTGGACGCCAAAACCGTGCTCTCGCGTCAGATCGCGGAGTTGGGCATCTTCCCGGCGGTTGACCCGCTTGACTCGACTTCCCGCATTCTTGATCCGCAGGTCGTCGGGCGCGAGCATTACGAAGTCGCGGAAGGCGTCAAGCGGACGCTCCAACGGTATAAGGAGCTTCAGGACATTATCGCCATTCTGGGCATTGACGAGCTTTCCGAAGACGATAAGCTGACCGTGGCCCGGGCTCGCAAGATTCAGAAGTTTCTGTCGCAGCCCTTCCACGTGGCGGAGCAGTTCACGGGACGCAAGGGCAAGTATGTCAAGGTCGCGGATACCATCCGGAGCTTTAAGGCCATTTTGGAAGGCAAGCATGACGACTTGCCGGAACAAGCGTTCTACATGTGCGGAGCGATTGAAGACGCGATCGAGAACGCGAAGAAGATGGCCGAGTAGCGCCCGCGGCGCTCGCCTCGTACTCCATTCGGTTGTCCGGACCCGTCCATCCGGCAGCGGCGCGACGGCCCGGATAAATATCGCCCCATGGCCAAGAAAGCGCCTGCATCGCCTCACCGCAAGCGACTGCTGATTACCGGCATTGCCGGCGGACTCGCGACGCAACTCGCTTCGTCCATCCCGCTTGACTGGGAAGTGGTCGGAATCGGGCGGCGGCCGCCACAGCTCCCCATTCGCCGCGACATCACCTATCGCCAGCTTGACATTCGCAAAAAGGCCCTGGAAAACCTGTTTCGCAACGAGCGATTTGACGCGGTCATTCACTTGGCGGTCGCTAATGACGCCCGGCTGCCGATGCAGGTTCGGCACACAGTCAACGTTATCGCCACCATGCGCTTGCTGGCCTGCTGCGAGCGCCAGGGCGTCCCGCAAGCGATCCTGCTGAGCAGCGCCGATGTTTACGGGGCGGATCCGACGAATCCGACGTTCTTGACGGAAGACTATCCGCTCAAGGCCATTCAGCGGTACGCCGACATGGGCGACAAAGTCGAGTTTGACACGTACTGCCGCTCGTGGATGTATCAGGCTAAGTCCACGGCCACGACGCTTCTCCGCCCCTGCCATATTGTCGGCCCGCATGTTCAGAACTTTCTCACCACCTATTTGCGATTCGGCGTCGTTCCGGTTCCGCTTGGCTACGACCCGATGATCCAGGTGATTGACGAGCGCGACATGGTGCAGGCGCTGTTGCTCGTTCTGGAGAAAAAGCAGCGCGGCGTCTACAACGTGACCGGACCCGGCGAGTTGCCGCTCTCCGTCGCCATTCGGGAAGCCGGCGGGCTGGCCATTCCGGTGATCTACCAGATGGCCGCGCCGCTGATGAAGCTGGGCTGGGCCGCTGGTCTCGTTCCCTTTCCAACGCCGCAGTACGACTTCTTGATGTTCCCATGCGTTATTGATGGGAGTCGTTTCCGAGAAGCGTTCGGGTTCAAGCCGCGCTTTTCGCTGCACAAGGCCCTGCGCTCGATCCGGCGACGCCCCGCGGCCGCAGCGGAAACCGAGGAGAGCGAGACAGTCGCCCGCCGCCGCCGCCCGCCGCGTCCGCCGCTGACCGAGTCATAACGGCTGACGGAAGCGCTATGGCCGACCTGCCAAGGCAGGGCCTGCGCGGGCATGGCGGAACCGCGCTTGACTGTGTTACGCTTCTAAGCCAGCCATCATCGGTTGTAAGCTCGTCAGCAGTCATCCGCTCACGCCGCGCTCCTCGCGGCTTTTCCGAGTCGCTATGTCGGAAGTCCCAGTCGCCATCTATGCCACGCTGAGCTACCTCGACAGTCAGGGGTTGCAGCGAACCGTGCGCATTGATCGCTCGGTATTTAGCATCGGCCGACTACGGACAAATGACCTCCAGGTGAATAACTCCTACGTCTCGCGCCGGCATGCCGAGATTACCTATGAGAACGGCAAGTTCGTCTTGCGCGACAATCACAGCACCGGCGGCATCCTGCTCAACGGCGAGCGCGTGACCACCCATGTCCTGCAATCGGGCGACCAGTTCCAGCTTGGCAGTGTGAATCCGGTCACGTTTCTCTTTGAAACGCATGCCATCTCGCCGGACAGCGATGGCTTTGCGCAGACCGACGAGGAACAGCGGGTGACGGATCGGCTGACTACGGTCATCGCCAGCCCGCGGTCGCGCTTTCTCAACACCGCGTTGCTCGACAGCGCCGACAACATCACCGACCTCACGCTCAACCGGCTCAAGGCGCTCAACGAGTTCAACCGGCGGATGCTGGCGGCCACCAGCACGCAGGACTTGCTGGAGCGCCTGCTTGATGCCGCGATGGAAACGCTGCCGGCCGAGCGCGGCGCCGTCCTGCTCCGCGACACCGTGACCGGAGCGCTTGAGATTCGGGCGACGCGCACCCGCCCTGGAGCGCTACAAGCGCAGCCGAGCCTGACCATCGCCCTCCAAGCGTTCGAGCAAAATGTCGCCATCCGCAGCTTTGACGCGCAGTCCGACACGCGCTTCGCGCCGACTGTGAGCATTATCAATCAGGCGATCCGCTCCGTGATGTGCGCGCCGATTGGCTCCTCGCAGCAAGCGCGGGGCGTGTGCTACCTAGACAACCGGCTGACCGAAACGGAGTTTAGCGATGAAGAGCTGGAATATTTTCTGGCCCTAACGCAGCAGTCCGGGTTTGTCATGGAGAATTTGCGTCTTATCGAGGAGCTGCGCGCGACCCAAGAGCGACTCATCAACAGCGAAAAGCTAGCCACGCTGGGGCAGTTTGCCAGCGGCATCGCGCATGAGCTGAAGAATCAGCTTTCGGCCCTTACCGCCGCCGAAATTCTGATGAGCGACACGGAAGATCAGCGCCAGCGCCAGCTCATTCAGCTCATTCTCAACGCCCAAAGGCGCATGGTATCCATGGTCAACGAAATTCGGGACTTTGCGCGCCCAGAGACCAACGCTTACGAAAAAACCGTGCAGCCCCTCGTGCCGATTATCGAGGAGGCGCTCAGCTTCGCCCGCTATGACCCGCTGGTGAAAGTGTGTCGAACCCAATTTCACGCTGCCGCCGCGCCTTTGGTCAACCTGAATCGCGACAAAATCCTGCAGGTGTTACTCAACTTGTTTCGCAACGGGGCGCAGGCGATGCAGGGACGGCCGGGCGAGCTCGCGATACGGGTTGACGAAGTCGAAGGAAGTGCCAGAATCGCCATATCGGACACTGGCTGCGGCATTTCGCCGGAAAACCTGCAACGCATCTGGGAGCCTTTCTTCACGACCAAGGGCAGCGAAGGAACCGGGCTTGGGCTAGGCATATGTCGGCGAATCATTGAGGGACATGACGGCGACATTACCTGCCACAGCGTCCTGGGACAAGGAACGACGTTTACAATTCACTTGCCGCTGGCCGCCTCGCCTTCCGCGCAATCACAGACTGCAAAAATCATAGACTGCAAAACGACGGCGGCAGTGACACACCCCAACCGAAACTCGGATGCCATGATTGATTCAAACAGGCGCCAGGTATCTTATCGAGCGGAGAGGAACCCGTGTCATACGAACACCTAAAGGCAAGCTGGCGGGCGGAGGTCGAAGCCATCGTGCGCTCGGAACTGGGCAAGATGGAATCCGAAATCGCCCGAATGCATCACCAAGTTGAGCAGTCATTCACCCAGTTGCTAGCGCAATCGGCAGCGCGACTGGCCGCCGTCAGTCAGGAGTCGGCCATCGCGGAGTTTACCGAGCGCGCCATGACGCACTTGGCAGCGCTTTCAGCGTCATCGGCGGCGACCGCTCCGGCACCAGCGGCGGCGGTCGCCGCCACGCCGCCGCAACCTGAGCCGCCGAATCAACCGCCCGCGCCCGCCGGCATTGATCTCCAGGCGCTTTATTACTACCTCGTCGAGATTCAAAGTCAGCACAGCCAAGCGGAGATTCTCAACCTGCTTGTCGCGCGCGCTATGGAATACGCCCCGCGGGTCGCCTTGTTCGTCGTCAAAGCGGGGAGCATTGTGGCCTGGGCGGAGCGCGGCTTCGAGACCGCCGGCGTTTCCCTGCGCGGGCTGACCGTTTCTCTCCAAGCGAAAACCACGCTCCTGGCGGCGCTTGAACAGCAGATGGCCGTTTTGGACAGCCCTTATGCCTACGCTGAAAACCAGCTCCTGCTCGACCGCATTGGCAGCGCGCCGGAGGCGATAGCGGGCATTCCGCTGCTTGTGCGCGGCAAGGCGGCGGCCGTTTTGTATGCCGACGCTGGCAATCAGCCCGCGGCGAGCATCGCGCTTGCGCCGCTCCAGATTTTGGTCAATGTCGCCGGGCTAACGGTCGAGCTGCTCAGCACGCGCAGCCGCCTGTCCACCACCTCCATTGCTAGCCCTGCTGCCGACTACCCCAAGCCCGAGGAGCTGCAGCAACCCCAACGAGCGGAAGCCAAGCCGCCAGCGCCCGCCGACACGCCGCCGACCGCCAACGAAGCTCCGTCCCTAAAGCCGCCCCAGACTATGGAAGCGTCGCCTGTGACGGCGGCCGCCGATACAAGTCAGACTGCCGATACGAGTCAGGCGGAAGCGCCAGCGCCCGTCGAAGCGCCAGCGCCCGTCGAAGCGCCAGCGCCCGTCGAAGCGCCAGCGCCCGTCGAAGCGAAGGCGGAAACCGATTACGCCAATGGCGTCACGACTGAAATCACGCCGCCGGTGACGCCTGCGGAAGCGCCAGCGCCCGCCGGATTGCCCGCCTTCATTGTGACGCCGACTGAAACGGCGAAGCCAGAGCCAACCTTCGAGCCGCAACCGATTCCGCCGGTCGTGCCGCAAGAGCCGCTGGTTCAAGCGCCGATTACGTCGCCCGTCCCCGAATCGGCGGAAACGCCGCCTTCGGACAGGGCGTCAGCCTGGCAGATGGAACAGCCTGCGGAGCAAGCTAACCTTACGACGCCAGTGTTTGACCCGCGGCAAGGGGAAGACTCGCCGCCAACGGCCACCGCGCCCGACCACGCGAACGGCTTTGACGTGAAGCCGCTGCCGGCGTCGCCCGGCGCGTTGCCGTCCATTGCAGCGACCGCGCCGCTGCTCGCGCCGCCAACGCCATCCACGGATGAAGAAGCCAAGGCGCACAATGACGCTCGGCGCTTCGCCCGGCTGCTGGTATCGGAAATTAAGCTCTACAACGAGGCGAAAGTCACCGAAGGGCGCCTCAACCGCGATCTGTATGACCGCCTGAAGGAAGACATTGACCGCTCGCGTCAAATGTACGACAAGCGCGTCAATCCCATTGTGGCGGCGAAGTTCGATTACTTCTACGACGAGCTGGTCTCTTCGCTGGCGGAAGGGGACCCGTCCCGGCTGGGCATTGACTGCCCCGGCCCGGTGCTGGTTCAGCCTGAATAAGCCACGCCAGCGCCGGCGCAAGCATCCAGTGGACGAGCGGGGGCAGCGCGCTCGTCCATTTTTTTCAATCCGTATCGCCGCTATGAAACCGCCGTTCTCGCTTCACAGGGCGTCTTCGCGCCACGCTCGGCTGATCGCCGGCGCTGGACTTGCGTTGCTGGCCGTCAGCTTTGCGCTGGGCGGCATCTACGTCACGCGGCACTGCCTGCACGCCGCGCCGCCGGAGGAAAAAACCGCCGCCCTGACGGAGCTCCGGCAAAGCGTCGCGCGCGCCGGCAATCAGCCGTCGGAAGGGCTGCTGACCAACTTCGAGCGGCGCTATCCAAACTCGGAAGCCGCTGCGCTGGCGCGGTTTCGGCGCGGTTACGACAGCTATCAGGGACGCAACTACGCGACGGCGGCCAGCCTGCTCGACACGCCGCTCATCGGGGAATTCAGTCGGCTCGGCGACTACGGGCTGTATTACCTTGGCAAGGCCCAGTTCGATAGCGGCAAATTCGAGGCGGCCGAAGCGACGCTAGCTCAGGTTGCCGCCCGGTATCCGCAATCGCTGTTCGCTCGCGACGCGACGCTTCAGGCCGGCCGGGCCGCCGCCGTCCGGCGCGATCTAGCCGCCGTCGAGCGCGTTTTGAAACCGCTGCTTGACGCCGGCGACGGCAACGCTCTCGCGATTTTGACGCTGGCCTGCCATGACGCCGGGCGGGCGGATGACGCCCGGCGGGTTTGGCGGCGCATTGTCACCGAAGCGCCGGACAGCCTGTCCCGCGATGAAGTCAAAAACGCCCAGCAGGCGCTGTTTCCCGACCCAGCCGCCGCCGCCGCCGCCACGCGCGTGACCGACGCCGCCGGGCTGCGCCTGCGCGCCAATCGGCTTTACGAGGCGAAGCAATACGCCGCGGCCGCGGAAGACTTCGCCCAGCTGGCTGCGCTTGACCCCGGCGCCCTGCAAAGCGATGCCGCCCGCTTCCGCTACGGCGCGAGCCTTTTCTTCGCGCAAAAGCTCGCGCCGGCGATGACGCAACTGGCGGCTGTCGGTAACCGGGACAAAGCCCTGCACGCGGAAGCATTGTTTTACCTTTCCGAAGCTCAGCGACGCAGCGGCAGCGCCGGCTATCCCGCGACGGCGGAGCGGCTGCTTGCGCTTTACCCAACCGCGCCCCGCGCAGGCGAAGCCCTTGAAAACCTCGCCCAGTGGGCTGAAAAGCGCGGCAGCCGCGGCTATTACGACCAGCTCGTTCGGAAGTATCCCGAACGCAAGGCCGGTCAGCAATGGCACTTCAAGCAAGCCTGGACGCTGCATCAACAAGGGGCGTACGCCGCCGCCATTCCGCTTCTGCTCGAGCACGTCGCCATTTTTCCATTTTCAGACAACAAGGGGCGGGCTGCCTTTTGGGCTGGGCGCGACCTTGAGCGCGCCGGGCGCAGCGCTGAAGCCAAGCCGCTCTATGACGCCATCGTTCGTCGGTATCGCTATACCTACTATGGGCAGCAAGCCGCGGAACGGCTGCGCGCCTTGCGCTCGACGCCGGCGGCGCAGCTCCCGGCGGAGCACCCGGTCATGCGGGCCGTGGCGGGATTGCCGCTAGCCAGGCCGCTGCCCGAAACCCTAAGGCCGGAAGGCGAGGTCTGGCTGGAGCGAGCGTCTCAGCTGCGCATCATCGGACTGATGGAGCTGTCACTTGCCGAATTGGAAGTCGCCCGCCAGATGGCCCCGGCGTCGCCCAAAGTGGCGCTGGAGATAGCGCGCGTGTACCGCGATCTCGGGCAGCCGCGCCGCGCCGCGCAGTCGCTCCAGCAAGCGCACCCGGACTACTCGGTTTATCAAGGCGACGAAATCAGCCGCGAGGAATGGGAGATTTTCTTCCCGCTGCGCGAATGGGAAACGATTCAGCGAGAAGCCAAAGCCAATGGCTTGGACCCCTTTGTTGTCGCTGGCCTCATTCGCCAGGAATCCATCTTTGACGCCAACGCTCGCTCGCGCGCCAACGCCATCGGGCTGATGCAGCTTTTGCCTTCCACCGGGCGGCTGGTCGCCAATAAGAAGGGGGCCGGACCCGTCACGGCTGATCAGCTTTACAACCCGCAGCTCAACATCGTTCTCGGGACAAGCTACCTGGCCGCTATGCGGCGACAGTTTGGGCGCGATGAGTATGCCTTCGCGGCCTACAACGCCGGTCCCGGACGGGTCGCCGGATGGCTCAAGACGCTGCCGACCGATGACTTGGCGACGTGGGTTGACGCCATCCCGATCACGGAAACCCGGCTTTACGTGCTGGGCGTCACGCGTAACGCGGCTCACTACCGCCGACTCTACGGCGGCGGCCGCCCGCAGGATTAAGCCCGGAGGGCGGAACCCGCGGCCGACGGGGTCGCCGTCAGGCGGGCGAGAGGCGATTGGCTGCCAGAAGCGCGAATATCAGCCCGCCAACGATGAGCCGATAGACCACAAACACAAACATGCTGTGCGTCTTGAGGAAGTAGAGCAAAAAAGCGATGGCGGCGTAGCCGGTGATTCCCGACACGACCGTGGCAATCGCCGTCGCCAGGAGCATCGAGGCGTCAAAGTCCTTCACTTCCCGGACAAACTGAAGCAGCCCGGCGCCGACGAGCGCCGGCACGCACAAGAGAAACGAAAAACGCGCCGCCGTAGCCCGGTCGAGACCCAACAGCAAGCCGGCCGTTATGGTCGTCCCGGAGCGGGAGGCGCCAGGGATGAGCGCCAGCGCCTGTCCGAAGCCAATCGCGAGCGCGTGCGCCCACGTCAGGTCCTCCAGCTTGAGACGGCGCGAGCCGACGAGCTCGGCGACGGTCAGGACCAGCGCCAGCCCAACCAGCGCCCCGGCGATGACATAGAGATTTTTCGTCAGCGCGCCCTCGATGACCTGCTTGAAGCCAAAGCCGAAGATCACGACGGGCAGCGACCCGATGATAATCAGCCAACCCATTCGAGCCGGCTCGCCAAGGCGGACCGCGCCCTGCATCCAGGCGAGGTTATCGGCGAGAAAGCCGCGCGCGATGCTCCACAAATCGGGGAAAAAATAAACCACCAGCGCCGCCACGGTGCCTAGCTGAATGACGGCGACGAAGCCGGTTAGTTGCTCTGGCGTCAGCTTTTGATCAAGCTGGAGGAGCTTGCTGACGAGAATCAAATGCGCGGTGCTGCTGATAGGCAAAAACTCGGTCAGCCCCTGTACAATGCCGAGGAGGATGGCTTGCAAAATGGACATGGGAAGCGTCCGAAACGTCGCGAAAGAGTATCCGGCGCGCCGCGCGGAATCGGCGATGTTACCGCGCGGCGCGCCGCGAAGCACGCGGTTTCTCGCGGCCTGGGCCGCCTTCTGGCTGGTTATCGTCGCTTCGCCAGCCGCGACCGCCCGCCAGGGACAATGCTGCGGCAAGCTGCGGGTCATGGCGCGCGCTGAAAGCGCTGACAAGCGCCCGATTGCCGGCGTCACGGTCGAGCTTTACCCGGCTCGCCCCGGACCGGGGCTGGCGTTTGAAACTGACCGCCGCGGTTTTGGCGCGCAGGTTGGCGTGCCGGAAGGGACGTACCGCGCGCGCCTCGCGCACCCGGATTTCATGACCGTGGAAATCACGGATATCGTCGTTCGCTCCTGGCCGACGGTGGAGCTGACCGTCAGCCTGCCGCCGCGGATCGCCGGACGACCGAACATCATCCGGCGGATGCGCTATCGGTCGCCCCTTATTGACACGGACGGCGGCTCAATCCGGTATGTCATTCGCAACTAGCGCAACACTCGCGCGTAGCGCTTGCCGGGCAGCTCGCGCAGCGCGCCGTTGAGCGTCAGGCTCAACAGCGCCGCTAGGACGCGCGACTGCCCCAGGCCGCTTTGCATTGCGAGCGCATCCACATGGATCGGCTGGTCGAAGCCAACCAACGCCAGCAAGGCGCGCTCGTCTTCTGTCAGCTCCAGCGGCAGCGGGCGCTGCGCCGGCGTCGGTGGCGACTGTCCCTGTCGCAAGCGGCGACGCAGCTCATAGGAAAATTCCTCCGCGACATCGCGCCAGTCCATAACGAGCTTCGCGCCGTCCTGAATAAGTCGATTCGCGCCCGCCGACTTGCCCGACGTGATGTTGCCCGGCACGGCGAACACCTCGCGCCCCTGCTCCAGCGCCAGCCGCGCCGTAATGAGCGAGCCGGACCGCTCCGCCGCCTCAACCACCAAAACGCCCAGGCAAAGCCCGGCAATGACGCGATTGCGATAGGGAAAGTTTCTGGGCGTTGGCGGCTTCTCAAAGGGAAATTCGGTCGCGAGCGCCCCGCTCTCGGCAATGCGCTCGGCGAGCTTGGCGTTTTCCTTCGGATACATGTCGTCAAGTCCCGCGCCGAGCACGGCAATCGTGCGCCCCTGCGCTTCCAAAGCGGCTTCGTGCGCGGCGGCGTCAATGCCGCGCGCCAGACCCGAAACAATCGTCATGCCGGCGGCGGCTAAGTCGCGCGCGAGCTTGGCGGCGGCATTGCGCCCGTAGGTCGAGCAGGCGCGCGAGCCGACCACCGCGATACAGGGCTGCGCAAGCGACTCCGCCCAGTCGCCTTTGACAAACAACAGCAGCGGCGCGCCGTGAATCTCCCGCAGGAGCGCCGGGTAGTCGTCATCCGCTAGCGTGATCGCCCGCCCGCCAGAACGCGCCAGCGCCGCCATCTGTCGCGCCGCGTTTTCCGCTGAGCGTTCCGCTGAGCGGCTCTCCGCCAGCGCCAGCGCCACATCGTCCGAGAGGCCGAGCGCGCGCCATTCGTCGGGCGACGCCGCCAGCGCCGCCGTCGGCGTCCCGAAGCGCTCCAGCAGCCTGCGCCCCATGACTGGCCCGACGCCAGGCGTCAGCAACAGGCGAAGCCAGTCCTCAAGGTCAGCGCGAGCGTTATCCGGCATGGGCGTCGGGAGCGGCTGGCGATGCGGCTTGAGCGGTAGCGCGCTTGACGGCATCCCAAATGGCGTTGAGTTCGTCGGGATGGCTTTCTGACAAAGTCTTCCCCCGCGCCGCCAGCGCCTGCTCGACGGCGGCGAAGCGGCGGCGAAACTTTTGATTGGCCGCCTTGAGCGTCGCCTCTGGGTCAAGGCGGAGCTTGCGCGCCAGATTGACCAGAACAAACAACAAATCGCCCACTTCCTCGGCGATGTCGCGCCCGCTTGGCGCAGGCGAGTCCAGCGCGGCCCGCAGCTCGCGGGCTTCCTCGTCCAGCTTGTCTAGGACGGATGCCGCGTCGGGCCAGTCGAAGTCATAGTAGGCCGCTCGCTCCGTAAGCTGCCTCGCCTCAATGAGCGCCGGCATCTTGGGCGAGACGCCGTCCAGCGCCGAAGGCGCTGGATTCCCCTTGCCGGCGGCGACCTTTTCCTGGGCCTTGATGACCTCCCAGTTGCGCGTCACCTCGCGGGCGTCCTGCGCGCTCCCTTCGCCAAACACGTGCGGATGCCGGCGAATGAGCTTGTCGCGCAGCGCCTCAACCACATCGTAAATATCAAACCGTTGCGCCTCAGCCGCAATCTGCGCGTGAAAAATCACCTGAAGCAGCACATCGCCAAGCTCCTTGCGCAGCTCCGCGTCGTCGCCCTCATCTATGGCCTGCAAAACCTCGTATGCTTCTTCAAGCAGATAGGGCTTGAGCGTCTGGTGGGTTTGCTCTCGATCCCACGGACAGCCATTGGGCGCGCGCAGCCGCGCCATCACTTCAATCAGCGCCTGAAAACGCCTGTCCGCCCCGACATCCGGCGTCGCCTGTGCCATCAACATCCTCCCGACCGTCCGCGCCATCAGCGGTAAAGCCCCAGCGAGCATTGACTTCGGCCACCGGCGAGGTCAAGCCGCGAGCGCGCCGAGGTTGGAAATTTTGGATAAGCAGTGCTAAGTTGACGTCCCTTTTTCATTTTTTCGCGCTTTGACTGAAAGACTGTCAAGCCACGACAGCTTGACCAGAAGCCTAGAAACAAGATTATGGACGCCAAATCGCCAGGGTCGCCCGCCGGGGCGTCTTCCCAAAACCTTCAGGACACATTCCTCAACCAGGTGCGCCGCGAGCGCGCGACGGTCGCCATTTATCTCGTCAGCGGCGTCAAGCTCACCGGCCGCATCCGCGGCTTTGACAAGTACTCGGTCGTGCTAGAGGCTGGCAATCAAGAGCAACTCATTTTCAAGCACGCAATTTCGACCATCTCGGCGCTGCGGAGCGGACACGGGCGGAGCGCCGCGCCGACGGCCGGAAACGCGCCCGAAGCGACAACTGATGACAAGCCAGCCGGCGACGCCGCCGGCGCGACGACACCCTAGAGAGCGTGACGCCCATGGCCCCAAGCGGCCTATTCATTAGCTTCGAGGGCATTGACGGCTGCGGAAAAACAACCCAGACCGCCTGGCTTGCGGACGCGCTGGAACGCGCCGGGCGACAAGTGGTCAAAACCCAGGAGCCGGGCGGGACGCTGATCGGGCGGCGACTGCGGGACCTCCTGCTGACGGACGGCGCCGCGCCGCGCGCGCCCCAGACGGAAGCCCTGCTGTTTGCCGCCGACCGCGCCCAACACGTCGCCGAAGTCATTCGTCCGGCGCTTGAGCGGGGCGATATTGTAGTTTGCGACCGCTTCACGGATTCCACCCGCGCCTACCAAGGCGGCGGGCGGCGTCTCCCATCTGACTTCGTTGAGACTGTCATCGGGGTGGCAACAGGCGGCCTTGAGCCGCGCCTCACCTTTTTGCTCGATCTGCCGGCGGACGTCGCGCGCGCGCGCCTGACGCAACACCCCAGGCGAGAACGCGCCGCCGATCGCTTTGAGACGGAAGAGCCGGCTTTTTACGAGCGCGTCCGGGCAGCGTTTCTCGATCTGGCGCGGGCGCATCCGGCGCGCGTTCGCGTTCTCGACGCCGCGCAGCCGCCGGACGCCATTCATGCGCTGGTATGGAACGCCGTGGCGGCGCGCCTCAGTCCGCCGCTTCCTCAAGCGTCAAGCCTTGCGCCGTGAGGCGCGCATCCAGGACCTCCCCCCCGTTCGCCGCAAGCGCGGCGCAGACTTCGGCGCGACGACCTTCAGCAACGATGAAAACGACGCAGCCGCCGCCGCCCGCGCCGCACGCCTTGCCGGCTAGCGCCCCGGCTTCCCGCGCCGCCGCCATCAGCCGCTCAATGGTCGGCGTGGAAACGCCTTCCGCCAGTTGTCGCCGGTGACGCCACTCTTCCCGGAGACAATCCGCAACGGCCGCCACATCGCGCCCGCGCACCGCCTCGTACATCGCCCGCGCCAGGTCGCGGATGCGCGCCATAGCCGCCTGGGTTGCGGCGTCGCCGTCAATGTGGCGCTTGAAAATTTCCCAGTTGTTCGCGCCCGAAAAATGCGCCTGTCCGGTATGGCACACGACCGTATGGGCGTCGAGCGTCGGCAGCCAGTCGGCGGCCAAGGCTTCGCGGAACGCGCCGCCGACGCCGAGATGAATGGCGTTGACGCCGCCGTACAGCGCCGGGTAGTAGTCCTGGACGCCGGCCGGCACGCGAATCGCCTGCGTTTCAATGTCGGGCGACAGGGCCAGCAAGCGTTCCGGCGCATGTCCGGCGTTCGTCAGCTGATTGAGCGCCCCGGCCAGCGCGACGACCAACGCCGACGAGCCGCCCAGCCCAGATCCATGCGGCGCAGCGCAGTCGGTGACGACCTCAACCCCGCCGGACGGCGCAAAGAAGGCGACCAGCCGCGCCAAAAGCTGGAGCGGCGTGTCAAAGCGCAACTCGGCGCGCGACGGATAGACTTCGCGCCGCCCAATGTCGCGCGACTCAAGCACGACGGCTGCATCAGCGCGCGTTTTGACCTTGCAGCTCGCCGGCAAATCAAGCGCGACGTTGACCGTCACGGCGCCGGGATGGAATAGGTGCAGCGGCGGCAGGTCGAGCGTTCCGCCCGCCAAATCAACCCGCGTCGGGGCGCGCGCCGTGATGACGCTTGTCATAACGCGGCCGGCTTGGCTTTTTCGTAGCGGAGACGCTCAACCGGACGGCCGCCCAGCAGATGTTCCTGGACAATCGCCGGGGCGTCTTCCGCCGTGACGCGGCCGTACCAAACCTGTTCGGGATAGACGACGACCATCGGGCCATTGCCGCACTGCGCCAGACAGCCGGACTTGTTGACGCGAATGGTTTCGAGTTTGCCGCAGGCTTTGACGGCGTCCCGCAGCGCCTGCCAAACGGCTTCACTGCCCTGCGTTGGGCAGGTCTTGCCGGAGACGCAGACAAACACGTGCTTTTCAAAGACACTCATTGCAAGCTTCCTTTGGATGCATGAAGAAAAATTGCGCGGCGCATCTTGGCGAAAAGTCCGCGGCTTGAAAAGCGGGCGGCGCGGCGCTCGCCCGGTTGTTTCCGCTTGAACAGCATGTGTAAAGTAGCCCCAACGCCGCTTCGGGGCGCTATTTTCCCTATCTGACTGATTGTGAAGTTATGCCAAATCGCCGCCTTCCCGACTCGCCGATGCGCGTTGCGCCCCAGACCCTGTCCGGCAGCGCCAACGGCGACCGCCCGGAGTCGCCCGCGCCAAAACCCAAAGCCAAGTCATCGGATGTCAAGCCGCCAGAAAAGCATACATCGCTGCTCAAGGCGAGCGCCGGGGTGGGCATCGCGCTCGGCATCGCCACGGCCGGGAGCTTTCTATTATTCCGCCTGCTTAATCGCATGAAAGTCGAGGGGCTGGAAAACATTCCCGACTCGCACGAAAACGTCCTCTATTGCCCAAACCATTCGTCGCTGCTGGATAACTTCGCCCTTGGCGTCGGGCTCTACATCCCTCGCATGCTGTTCCGCCCAGAATACATTCCCATCAACCTGGCGGACCGGAAGAACTTTTTCGGCGACCCGTCCTCGCGGCGCTTCAAGGATCGCGTCCTGCGCGTGCTGGGCGAGTATTTCTTCAAGAACCTGCGCACCTTTCCGGTTGACCGGCGCGGCGTCGGGCTCGAGCAGGTTGATCAGTGGGTGGAAATGCTCCGGCAAAACATCGTCATCGTGTTTCCAGAAGGGACGCGCTCGCGGACCGGCGAAATCGGGCGCGGACGCGCCGGCGTCGGCAAGCTTATTTACGACGCGCGCCCGACGGTCATCCCGGTACGACTCATTGGCACGGACGAAGTGCTCGGCGTCGGCAAGCTCATTCCAAGCTTTTTCCGCACCATACGCATCGTCATCGGCAAGCCGCTCGACCTGAGCGAGCTCATTGATCAGCCGCTCCCGGAAGACGAGCGGAAGCGGCATGACCTTTATCGGGAAATTGCGTCCCGCGTGGTGGCGGCCATTCGGGCGCTTGGCCACGGCAAGCCGCTTCCCTTGGACAAGCCTTCCCCACAGACGGACGACGATCCGGAAGGCGACCTGGAAAGCGCGACCGCAGCTCCGGCGGCGGAAACAAAGTCGGCCGCCGAACGGCAAAGCGCCGACGCTCCCGAACAGTCCTGAGGCGTCCAAGCCGGAGAGGGCGAGCGGGCGGCGTTTATTTGCGCTTCATTGTCGCTGCTACGACTACCCCCTGCCTTTGTTCCAAAAGCGCAGCCGTTAGAGCCTCTGCCATTCCAAGCTTGATGAACTCATCGAGGGGGTAAGCGGGCGCTGAGCGTTCAGCCCGCGGCGCCGCCTGATTGCTCGCCCAAGCGACTTGGTTGAGCAGTGGCAAAGCGAGCCTGTTTACCGTTTTCGCCTGCCGCTTGAGACTCTCGCCAACGACAAGCTGGAAGCCGTCCGCGCCGGCAAGAGGAAGCCGCGCTGGAGAAGCGTTTCACAACCCTTAGAACGCAGGCGCGCTCTACTCTACAAGGCGCTTGGGCGGCCTGATCTCGCAGCCCTATTCGGCATTTGCGTTATCGGCATTCTAGAACTCGCAAAAATTCCTTGGGTCATTAGGCCGTCTGGTCGAGTTGACGATGCTTTTTTGATCTTACTCATCATCTCGGCTATGAGCGTTCTGTTCATTGGCGGCTTGCTGGCGTTGATCCTCTATGCAATTGGCGAAGCGCGCTATCGCTTGCTTGCGCTGGAAGAGAGCGCGCGCGTAACGGCTTCGTTGCTCCAACCGCTCGCCGGCTCCGCTTCCTCATCGCCCGCTTCCTCATCATCAGGGGACAGAAGCAACTCAGCTCCGCCCGGCTCGGACTCCCCACCGCTGACAGCGACGGAGCAAGCTTTAGCAGGCGAATGAGCGCGGGGCGGCGCCAGCCAAGTCGGCGGGCGTTCACTGGCGCTTGACGCCGGCGCGCCCGCTTGCGCGCCGCCCGTCACAATGCGCCCGTCGGAAGGCGCTTGAAAACGGCCCCGCGCAACGGCCCAGCCGCTAGCTCGCCGGCGGCTAGCTCCGCGGAAAAGTCACTTTCATCTCCAGCGTTTTCACCAAAAACGCCCAAATATCGGCGGCTTCTTCAATGAGCTTCGCCGTTGGCTTGCCCGCGCCGTGACCGGCCTTGGTCTCAATGCGAATCAGCGTCGGCGCGTCGCCGGCGCGCGCCGCCTGCAGCGCCGCCGCGAACTTGAAACTGTGCGCCGGCACAACGCGGTCGTCATGGTCGGCGGTGGTGATCAGCGTCGCCGGGTAGCGCGTGCCAGGCTTGAGATTGTGCAGGGGCGAGTAGGCGTAAAGCGCCTTGAATTCTTCCGGGTTCTGCGGCGAGCCGTAATCCGACTCCCACGCCCAGCCAATCGTGAACTTGTTGAAGCGCAGCATATCCATAACGCCTACGGCCGGGAGCGCGGCGCCGAACAGTTCCGGGCGCTGCGTCATGCACGCGCCGACGAGCAGGCCGCCGTTGCTTCCGCCCTGAATGGCCAGCTTGGCCGGCGTCGTGTACTTTTCCCTGATGAGCCACTCGGCCGCCGCGATGAAGTCGTCAAAGACGTTCTGTTTCTTGAGCTTCGTGCCGGCCTGATGCCAGGCCTCGCCGTATTCGCCGCCGCCGCGCAGGTTCGGAATCGCCAAGACGCCGCCCATTTCCAGCCAGGCGATGCGGGCAGGCGAAAAAGCGGGCGTGAGCGAAATGTTGAAGCCGCCGTAGCCGTATAGCAGCGTCGGATTCTTGCCGTCGCGCTTCAGTCCCTTGCGATGCGTGATGAACATCGGGATGCGCGTGCCGTCTTTGCTTGCGTAAAAGACTTGCCTAGTCTCGTAATCCGCCGGGTTGAACGTAACCTTGGGCTGCTTGATAAGGGCGCTTTTGCCGGTTTCGACATCGTACCGATAGATGCTGGTCGGCTGCGTGAAGCTCGTGAAGGCGTAGAAGGTTTCGGTCTCGGTCGGTTTGCCGCCGAAGCCGACCGCCGTGCCAATGCCTGGCAACGCCGCCTCGCGGACGAGCTTGCCGTCCGTTGTAAACGCCTTGACCCGCGTTTTCGCGTCGGCCAAATAAAGCGCAATAAACTGTCCGCCGACATAACGGACGCCTTCGAGCGTATCTTGGCTCTGGGGAATGATTTCGCGCCAGTTCGCCGGCTCGGGGCGCGTCGCGTCAATAGCGATGAGGCGGCCGCGCGGCGCTTCCCAGTCGGTGCGAAAATAAAACGTCGTCCCGATGTTGCCGACGGGCGTAAAGTCGGCGATGAAGTCCCGGATCAGCTCGACAACTGGCGCGTCGGGCTGCGTCAAATCCTTGTAAAAAAACAGGTTCTTCGGGCTTGTCCCCATCGTGACGACAATCCCGAGGTAGCGCCCGTCGTCCGTCACATAGCCGCCGAAGCCCCATTCCTTGCGGTCTTTGCGCTCGTAAGCCAGTTGATCCTCGGACTGCGGCGTCCCGACGCGGTGATAGTAGAGCTTCTGGTAGTAGTTTGTGGATTGCAGCAGGTTGCCCTCTTTGGGCTCGTCGTAGCGGCTGTAGAAAAAGCCCTTCGAGTCTTTCGTCCACGACGCGCCGGAGAATTTGACCCACTGGAGCCGGTCGGGCAGGTCTTCGCCGGTGGCGATGTCGCGCACCCGCCACTCGTTCCAATCCGAGCCGGCCGTCGCCAGCCCGTAGGCGAGCAGCTTGCCGTCGTCGCTCACGGCGTAGCTCGTCAGCGCTACCGTGCCGTCCGCCGACAGCTTGTTTGGGTCGAGCAGGACGCGCGCCTGCGCATCGTCGGGCCCGTCGCCGACGTAGAGCACGCTCTGGTTTTGCAGCCCGTTGTTGAGCGTGAAGAAATACTTGCCGCCCTCGCGGAAGGGGACGCCGAATTTTTCGTAGTTCCACAGCTTGGTCAATCGCTCCCGGATGCGCGCCCGCTCGGGAATGCTTTCCAGGAAGGCGAACGTGACCTTGTTTTGCGCCTCAATCCAGGCTTTGGTGTCTTCGGTGTCGGCATCTTCGAGCCAACGATACGGATCGGCGACTTTGACGCCGTGATAGTCGTCCACCTGCTCGACTTTCTTCGACGGCGGATAGGCGATGGGCGATTTCGAGGCTTTCATGGGGTTGGAAAAGCTTTGGGCAAAAAGCGGCAACGGGGCGGTCAGGGCGAGCGCCGCCGCGCTGGCCAGCAGGGAGCGTAACCATGCTCGTCGCTTGAGCATCGCGTTGGTCCTCGTGAACGTGAAATGGCGCCAGCCCGCCGAGCGCGGGACGGCGACGAATGACAACCATGACACGCCGGGCCAGCGCGGCCTAGCGTTCCCGTCGGGGAACGGGCGCGGGAAAGCTAGGCAGGTCATTCCGCGTCAATGAAGACATCCATCTGCTGCCCGACATAGACCGGAAAGGCCGGCGGCTTGAAGCGATAAATGACCTGCAAGACGCGCACATCCACGCGCTCGGCGTTATCGCCGGTGAGGCTGCGCTTGGGAAGAATGTAGGGGTCAATCCGCGCGAACTCCAGCTCCACGGTCTTCGTGGCGTCGCCCTTGAGGCTGGCCATGGCCCTGAGGTTAGGCTTGATGCGCGGCGCGTTGGTTTCGTCCACGTCCACGCGCAGTTGCAGGTATTCGGTATCGCCCAGCAGCACCGGCGGCGTCGCGGGCGTCATGGAAAGCGTCTCGCCGACGCGCGTATTGACCTGAAGGACTTTTCCGGCCTGCGGCGCGGTCACGGTCAGGCGAGCGAGCGCGACCGCCAGCTCGGCGCGCTGAGCGCGCAGCACGCCGACCTGGGCCTCGGCTTCCTGCAAGCGAGCCTCGGCGCTTCTCGCCTGCGCCTCGGCCTGCATCGCCTGCGACCGCGCCTGCGCGACCTGCGCCTGCGCCTGCGCCACGCGGGACTGCGCCGCGTCGCGCGTCGCGCGGCTTGAAATCAGCGCCCGCTCGGCAAGGTCGCCGGCGGCAAAGAGCTTTTCGTTGCGCGCCACGATTTGCTCGGCGTCAGCAAGCTGCGCTTCAAGCGCCGCGACGTTGGCGCGGGCGCTCTCAAGGCTGGCCTGAGCGGCGCGGATGGCTTCCTGCCCGTTGGCGACATCGGCTTTCGCCGCGGCGACGGTCGCCTCAGCGCGCGCGATGGCAGCCTCGGCGCTGGCCAAGCGGGCGCGCTGCTCGCGATCGTCAATCTGGTAAAGCCGGTCGCCAGCCCGCACGACATCGTTTTCCTTGACGAACACCGCCGTCACCAGCCCCGGAATCGGCGGCGCGACGTTGATGTTGCGTGTGGCCGCCTCGACGATGCCGGCGCCGGCAATTCGCCGATCAAAGCGGCTTTCGGCCGGCGGTGACACCGGCGGCGCGGCCATCGGCTGCCGCGCCGTCGTTATCACCCACCAGATGGCAAAGCTAAGCCCAACGATTGGCAGCAGAATCGATAACGCTTTCTTGATCACGGTCGCGCCTCTTTCTCGCTTGGCGTTTCGCGCTGAGCGGCTTCACTTCACGTGGTCGGGATTATCGTGAATGCCCACGATACGCCCATCGAGCATTTCCGCGAGGCGGTCGCCATATGGAAAAATTCGATTGTCGTGCGTCACGACGACAATCGCCCGCTCGGCGCTTAGCGCCACGTTCCGAAATATCTCCATGATAAGCTGACCGGTCGCGCCATCCAGCGATGCCGTCGGCTCGTCGCACACCACTAGGCGCGGCTCGGACACAAGCGCCCGCGCAATCGCCACGCGCTGTTGCTGACCACCTGAAAGCTGCGTCGGGAAGCGCTCCAGGCAGTCGCCCAAGCCGACCAGCGACAGGTAGTGCCGCGCCCGCTCGAGCGCTGCTCGGTACGGTCGCCCGGCGATGATCAGCGGCACGGCGACGTTTTCCGTCGCCGTCAGCGTCGGGATGAGGTTGAACTGTTGAAAGATGAAGCCGACGCTTTCTTGCCGAAAGCGCGTTTTCCCCGATTGCGATAGCTTGTCCATACGCGTGCCAAAGACATCCACCACGCCATCATCCACGTCGAGAATGCCCGCCATCACCGACAGCAGCGTGGTCTTTCCGCACCCCGACGGCCCGACCAAGAGCAGCAGCTCCCCGCGCCGAACCTCGAGACTGATGTCCTTGAGCACCGACAGGTAGGTGTTCCCCATCCCGAAGCTTTTGTTGACATGCTGAAGCGAAACGGCCGGCGGCGCGGTCGTTACAGCCAGCGCAGGCTTGCCCATAAGCTACCCCCGGAAAACAACCGCCGGCTCCAAGCGCAACACGCGCTGAATGCTCAGCAGGCTCGACAACACGCAAATGAGCATCGTGGCGACGAAGCTGATGACCAAGAGCTGGTACGGCGTGTAAAAAGCCAGCTTCCCCTTGCCCTGCCCGCCGAGATAGCCGATCAGCGAGCCGCCGCCGACCCCAATGCCATAACCAATTAACCCAACGATGACGCTTTGCAGCATGATCATCCCGACCAGCGTCAAGCTCCCAGCGCCCATCGCCTTGAGCGCGCCGAAGTACTTTTCGTTTTGCAGCGCGAAGGCGTAGAACGTCTGTCCAATGATGGCCATGCCGACCAGAAACACTAGCGCCACCGAAATGCCGATGTTGACCGGAATGCCGGTGTTGCGCATGTAGTAGTTCATCGTCAGCCACCGCATGCCGTCCTCGTCATACGCAGCCAGTCCAGTCGCCCGCTGGATGCTGGCGATGACTTGCTCGATGGGATAATTCTCCTTCGGCGCGGCGAGGATGTAGTTCATTAGCTTTCGCTCGCGCGGCACGTATTGCACCGCCCGCTCGAAGGTCGTGTAGAGGTATGGATTGGAGAGGAAATCGCGCGGCACGTCGGCAATCCCGACGACCCGCGCGCGGCGGTCGTTGATTTCAAAGGTGTCGCCGATTTTGGGGCTGCCCAGGCGCTCCATCTCCGCCCGCCCGACAATGACGGCGTCCGGCGCGCCGAGGTCCTCGATGCGGCCTTCGAGCAAGCGCGGCGGGCGCCCCACAAGCGTCGCGCTATCGATGCCAACCAGCCGGACAGCCTGAAATTTGCCGTTGGGCAGCCGAACCTGCGCTTGCCGAATAAACAGCGGCACCGCCCACTTGACGCCCTCGACGCTCCGCACCCGCAGCAAGTCGGTGTCGAGCAGCCCCTTGAACTCGTCCACGACCTGCAAGTTGCGGTCCACGACCCAGATCGGCGCGCCAATGGCTTCGACCGGCTTGGCGGTGCGCCCAATGAGGCCGCAAAACACCGACCCTTGCTGGATGAACAGAAACACGACGACCGACACCCCGCCAACCAAGGTAAAGTACTTGGCGCGGTCGCCCATGAGCATCTTCAAGCCAATGCGCCACATGCTTTGTCGCTTGCTTCCTTATGTCGCTCTTATGTCGCTTGCTTCGCGCGAAAAGATACAAAATTCAAACAATTGTTTGAATCACTCGTACAAGGTAGCCGTCCGCTGGCGCGACCGTCAAGCCGGGGTCGCCAACGCGGTCGGCAAGGGATGGCCGGTCAGCCGCAGGGCCTCTCGGCGCGCCACAGCCATTCCGGATTCCGGGGGCTTGCCGTTTGCCGGGGCGACGCCCAATCCTGGAGCGGAGCTAGCGCGAGCGCACTTCGCCGACGACTTGCCAGACGCTGTGACTGCGCCGGATCCAGTAGCGCAGCAAATCCACGCGGTAGGCAAAGCTCGCGGCGCCGTATTTTTCAAGCACCTCGTTGCGAAACAGCTCCTCCAGCGTCAGGCGAATCGTGGCTTCGGACAGCGTCACCGGATAGCTCGCCTCGGCAATGCGCGCCGCCAGTCGGCCGGCGCCAACCGCGTCGCTTTCGTCAACCAGCGTGTCGGCCATCAGCGCCAGCGCCAGCTTTTCGTCGTCGCTCAGCCCGTCCCAGAAATACATCATCTGCGGAAGCGGATGATTGACCACTTCCTCGACGATGGCGAAGACATCCGCCCGCAGCACATAATGACGCTTTTGCTCGTTGAGAAAGTCCACAATGTTTTGACAAAGCACCTGCGTGTAAAACGGCTGCCCGGCCGTCAGGCGGGCGATGGCGTCCACCACGCCCCGGCCATAAACGACGCAGTCCTTGACCGGCTCTGTGATGAGCCGCCGGGTGTCGCTAGGCGTCAAATAAGACACCTTGCGAAAGAGCGACCGCCGCAGCAAATCGCGCCAGAAGCGCCGGTCGCGCTCCTCAAGGCGACGCGAGCCAGTGAAAACAAACGACAGACGCGCATAGCGATCCAGCAGGCTCGCCAAAAAGGGCAGGAGGTCGCGCGAAAGCCGGCCGTTCTCAACCTTCGTCTCGAACAGCTCGTATTCATCCACCAGCCAGACCATTTGCCGGTCGCCGATGCGTTCCAGCGCCATCCCGATAAAGTCTCGGAAGCGGTCATACGGGTTTGACTCAGCCGCAAAGTCGCTCGCCTCCCGCGGCGCGGGCAAGCCGAGCTGCTTCGACAGGGACTCGCTCATCAGGCAAGCGACGCGGTTGAAAAACTCGCCATCGCCGCGGACGAGCATTTCCTGCATATCAATGAAGACCGGCGCGAAGTTCTCGCCCAGCCGACCATTCGCAATCTGATAGAGGATCGAGCTTTTTCCCGTGCGGCGCTCGCCGCAAAAAACGATGACCAGCCCCTGCGGCGTCCCCTGTAGCTTGCGGGCGACATATTGGAAGTCGTCCTCGCGCCCGAAAAACATCGCCCGCGAGCGAATCGGGTTGCCGACGACGTAGGGGTTGCGCTCAATCGGCGTGAACCGGCGCAGGGCCGGCGGCAGCGCGTACTCCCGATTTCTCAGGCGCTGCACGAACCACGCGCCAGTGCCGCCGCCCGTCATCGCCAGCGCGCAAACCGCCCAAAACCAGCCCTGCAGGTAAAAGGGCGGATCAATGCGAACCACAAAGCGCCGCGCCGGCGCGCCCCAGCCATAGAGGTCGCGGCTCAGCGCGCGAACTTCAAAGACGTGCTCGCCGGCGGCAAGCCCGTTCACCGCGTACTCGGTCAGCATCGTCGGTCCGCGCTCAGGCGGGATGAGCCGCCAAGCGGTATCGCGTCCCGCCAAGCGATAAGCATAGGCGACGGGGCCGGTCTGGCTAAGCGCCGTGAAGCGAAATTTCAGCCGATGGAAGCCGGCCCGGAGCGAGACTTCGGAGAGCTCGTCCATCTCGGCGCCATCAACTTCGAGCCGCACCTCAACCGTCGGGACGCGCCGATTCGGGCGATGCCGGATCAGCCCGGCGTCGGTCGCCATCCACATCGTATGGTCTTGAGCTTTCCAAATGGCGCGCAGGCGCAGCCCGCCCAAGTCATATTGGTCGCGCCGATAAGCCTGCATCACGGCTCCCTCATCCAGCAGGAACTTGCGCAGACTGCCGTCGCCCAAGCCAATCCACAAAAAGGTTTCGGAAGTGTTTCCCTCAATATAAAGCGACTGCACATCCCCGCCCTGCACTGCGACGTGCAAGCTGTCGGAGAAAAAGCGCTCGCCATCGAAGGCTTCGATGCCCCGTCCGGTCGCCAGCCAAAAGCGCCCGCTCTGAGGCTGTTCAACAATGTCCCGCACATCCAGGCTTTCTAGTCCCAGCGTGGCGCCGACGACCACCAGCTCCGCCGTTTGCGGCTCGTAGCGGTACGCGCCTTCGCTCGTGGCGAGCCAGATCGCGCCCGACCGAGCGAGCGTCGCCCGGCGCACCTCGCCATCGAGCGGGATGGCTTCGCTATCCAGCTTCAGCGTTTCGACGTCAAGCTTGAACAGGGCCTTCGCCGTGGCCACCCACAGCGTTTGGCGCGACGCATCGAGCAGCAGCGAGCGCACCCTCGAGAAAGGACGTTCGCCGGCCATCACGGCGCGCGCCGTTGTCCCGTCCCAGAGCCAGAGACCGCTTTCCGCGCCGACCCACAGGCGGTTGTCCGCCGCGAGCAGCGCGCGCGCGCTTAGCTTGGCCAAATCGGGATGCGCCGCCTCGAAACGCGCCCCATCAAAGACGTAAACGCCGCGCGCCGTCCCGACCCACAGGCGGCCCGGCTCGGTCGTCGGCGCGATGGCGTAAACGTCGCTGTCCGGCAGCCCGCGGCTGGTGTCAAACGCGACAAAGCTATACACATCATGCCGAATGGCGCCGTTGGGGGTAGCAAACCACAAGTTTTGATCGAGGTCGCGCGCGATGCCTGTCACTTGCGCGTCGGTCAGCAACTCCGCCGTTTCATTGCGGTCCGGGTCATAGACGATGACGCCCTGCCCGTCGGCGCGCGCGCACCAAACCCGTCCCTCGCCATCCACGCAACAGTCAGTCAGCGATATCTGAAGCGCCGGACCGGGCACCGGCAGGAGCTGACCTTCGGGGGTCGCGACGAGCAGTCCGGTCGGCGCCGCGCACCACAGCATCCCGCGCTGCGTATCGGCAGCCACGCCCCTGACCGCCCCGTCCGCCGCGCCCGGCGCGGTCAGGCGCTCCCAGGCCTTGCCGGGATGCCATCGGAATAACCCCTGCGCCGTCGCCGCCGCCACCCCGCCCCCCTCAAGCGCCTGAAGGCTTGTGACGCGCGCCGCGCCGACTTCGGCAACCGGCGACCACTGCGACGACGACGGCAAGTAGCGTTGCAGCCCGGTCGCCGTCCCCACCCACAGGTCCCCGGACGCTCCGGCTAGCAGGCACGTCACATCCAGGGCTGGCTCGGCCAGCAGCTTGACGGGCGTCATGGGCGAGGTCAACGCCGCCAGCCCTTCGGTCGTGCCAATCCACAACGGGCCATCCGCCACCCGCGCGAAGGCGGTCACGCATTTGCCGGAAAGCGGAAAGAGCGCGGATTCCGGCGGCTCGGACGACCAAAACGCTTGCCCGTCAAAGCGGCACGCGCCGGCGGACGTCCCGATCCAAACGCTGCCATCCGTATCGGCGAACACCGCCCGCGTGTCGCTCGAGGGCAGACGCGGCGCTGTAAATGAACGATCCAGGCTCTTCGCGCCGAGCGGAATGGCGGAGACTCGGCTCAGCAGGAGCGTCACTTCCAGCGTCCGGCGCTCGCCGGTCAGCACGCTCTCCACCGCTTTGGCTTCGTAGCCCGCCACCACGGCGGTGACTTCATAAGCGCCGGCTTCCATGCGCCCGAAGAAATACTCGCCCCGGCGACCTTCGAGCGCGCGCAGGGCGCTGACCTCGCGCCGCGCCGCCTCTTTGAGACGCGCCGTGACGACGGCGCTAGCCAGAAAGGCGTTTGTCCGCTCATCGCGCACCAGCACGCGCAGCGAGCTGGGCGATAGCTGGAGCTTGACGTTGGCGATGGCCTCATCGGGACGAGTCAGCGTGACGGCTTGCATCTGCGGGCGATACCCATCGGCGGTCGCCGTTACGGCGTATTTGCCGACGCGCGGAACCGTCAGGGAAAACTTGCCATCCGCCGCCGTGAGGAGCGAAATGGCTGGAAGATTCGGCCCGGCGCACACGACCTTGACATCGGCCATTGGCGCGCCGGACTCGCTCACGACGACTCCGCTGATGGTCAAGCCGGCGATGGGCGGCGTCTGCCCGGCCAAGCCTGCGCCCAGCGCGACAAGCAAAAGCCAAGCGCCAAGCAGTCCGCGCGCCCGGCGCGACAAGCGAGCCCGGCAAGCGAATCCGGCTTTCGGCGCTCTTTCCGCTTTGCTCCGACAAAGTATAATTGCGTATGGTGTGGCTCGCTCGCCACATCTTATCTTCGCCATTGACCTCCGCTCTTGCCCCATGTCCAAGAAAGCTTCGGCGAAACCCGCCATCAACCTTGCGCTCAAGCGCGAGCTTCAGGACTTCCAAGTCAAGCAACTCAAACGCAATTTCGAGGACCTTTACAACTCAAAGGATTACGGCCAACTGTGCGAGTTCTTCGCCCAGGACATTTACGCGCCGCGCGACTTCGAGGAGCGCAATCGAAGCTTCGAGCAAATTTCGAGCTACTTTCGCAACGCCCTCGGCGAACGCTTCTTCCAGGGCTTGATTCGCCTGCTCGACCTCTACGAGATGTCAGACAGCATGGACAACCAAATGGTTCTCGCGCTCGAGAAGATGGGCGTGAAGAAAGGCATCTCGCAAGCGCAGTATGATGAAGCCTACTATCGGTGCGACAACTACGATCAGCGCATCGAGCAGCTCGACCTCATCGTGGAGTGCTTTCACTTCACCCACAGCCTGTGCCAGTATCGGTTTATCGGGATGATTCTCAAAACCGCCCGCATGACCTCGCACCTGTTCAGCTCGTCGAAGGACAGCATCGTGGACATGCTCGATCGCGGCTACAACGCCCTGCGGCCAGTCAAAGCCATCGAGCCGTTCACGAATACGATTTACGACCGCGAACTCAAGCGCCTGAACCGTATCTACGATTTTTACGGGCAGCGCGTGGCCTCGTCGTAACTGGTCGCCGCGCCGGCCCGGGCTTCAAGTCGCCAAGCGTGTCGGCGCGCTCCTCGAATAGCGTTTCCCTTCTTGCCCGCTGCGCTCGCCATGCCTCAAGTGCAACCCCCGACCGCCCGCAACAAGACGGCGCTCATTCTCGCCGGCGGCGGCATTACCGGCGTCGTCTATGAAATCGGGGCGCTCCACGCGCTGGATCAATACCTCGGCGACGCTTTCACCATTGCTGACTTTGATCTCATCGTCGGCTTGTCGGCCGGGGCCTTCGTCGGCTCCTTTCTTGCTAACAGCATCACGCCGGAAGCAATGTTCGCCGCGCTCAGGCAAGACCCGCGCGCCCCGATTGCCCCATTCCCGAAATGGGACGTCTTTCGTCCAAATTTGGGGGAATTCTTCGAGCGACTCCTGACCCTGCCGCGCACCTTGGCGCTCAACGCCATCAAGACGCTTCGCAAGGCGACGCTCGGCGGCAACCCGTACGTGAGCGTCTTTGACGAGATTTTGCCGTCGGGCCTGTTTGTCAACGACCGCGTGGAGCGCTACCTTCGCCAAAGCCTGCATCGGCTTGGACGAACCAACGACTTCCGACAACTGCGCCGGACGCTCTACGTGGTCGCCACGGAGCTTGACACCGGCGACCGCGTGGTTTTTGGCGACGAGGGCCACGACCACGTGCCAATTTCGAAGGCGGTGCAAGCGTCCACCGCCATCCCGCTGTTTTACCGCCCGGTGCGCATCGGGCGGCGGGATTATGTGGATGGCGCCATGCGCAAGACGCTCCACATTGACATTGCTATCGCCAAGGGCGCGAAGCTCATTGTGTGCATTAATCCGGTCGTGCCGCTGCGCAATGACATCGAGCGCGAGGCCGTGCCGCTGTTTGAAGGCCAGGGGCGCTACCTGCGCGAAAAGGGCTTTGGCTACATTGCCTGGCAAATGCTGCGCGTGCTGCTGCATTCGCGCATCGAGCTGGGACTTGAACGCTACAAGCGACTGTACCCCGACGTGGACATTATCCTCATCGAGCCGCGCCTGGACGACTACCGGATGTTTTTTCACAACATCATGGACTACGAGGCCCGCGTGCCAATCGCCAAGCATGGCAACGACACCGTGATGGCGCATTTATCCGAGCATTTTGAGGAATACGCGCCGATTTTCGCCCGGCATGGCATCGAGCTGACGCGCCCGGGACGCCGCATTCCGCTTTCCGTCCCCGCTCACCGGCCGACTGCGCCCCGCGCGCCGGCATTTAGATCCGATCAGGACGTGTCCCGCTTGCAAGCGTCGCTTGACGCCCTCGACGCCCGCCTCACGAGTTGAGCGCGCGGCGCTCACGGTATCCAGCTCACGGTATCCAGTCGGCAATGAAGATGTTCGTTTCGCCCATCGCTCGCCCGTTGCGATTCGAGGCGAAAACAAGCTTCTTGCCGTCGGGCGAGAACATCGGAAAGCCGTCGAAGGTCTCCTCGTAGGTGACGCGCTCGAGGCCCGAGCCGTCGAGGTTGACCAGATACAGCTCAAAATTGCGCCCGCGCGGGTCATCCATATTTGATGAAAAAATTACCTTTTGGTCGTCGGGCGTGAAAAACGGCGCGAAGTTGGCCTTGCCATTGTCGGTCAGGCGGCGGACGTTTGAGCCGTCCGCGTCCATCACGTAAATGTCAAGCCGCGACGGGCGAACGAGGCGTTCTTTGAGCAGCGCCCGATATTCTTCCAGCTCCCGTCCTTCGGGACGGCTGGCCCGCCAGACGATTTTCTTGCTGTCGTGAGAGAAAAATGCGCCGCCATCATAGCCGGGCGCATTGGTCAACTGACGGACGTTTTTCCCGTCGACATCCATGACGTATAGCTCCAGGTCGCCGGAGCGGTCGGAAGTAAACACAATGCGCTTGCCGTCGGGCGAGACGGTGGCTTCCGCGTCATAGCCCGGCGAATCGGTCAGCCGAACGAGGCGCCTCCCGTCCAAGCTGGCCTCGAAGATGTCATAGCTTGGATAAAGCGCCCAGACGTAGCCGCGCGCGAAATCGGGTCGCGGCGGACATTCGCGTTGCGCCAGATGCGTCGAGGAATAGATGACGCGCTTGCCATCGGGCAGGAAGTAAGCGCAGGTGGCGCGCCCTAGCCCTACGCTGACCATCCGCTGGCGCGCGCCGGTCGCGCTCATGACATAGATTTGGTCGCAGGCGCGGCCATCCCGGGTTGACTGAAAGACAAGTCGGCGGCCATCGAATGAGAAATACGCCTCGGCGTTCTCGCCGCCAAAGGTGAGCTGGCGCAGGTTAGCGAGGCGCTTTTCGCGCGGGTCGAGCTTGGGCGGCGGGTATGTCTTGGCCGAGCCTTGCGCGCCAAGCTTGGCCTGCTGAGCGATGGCAGGCAAGCCGAGAAGGATCGCAAGAGCCAAAAGAAAAAAGAGGCTTGGATGGCGTTTCATCTTGCGTAGCAGCGCGCGCCGCTGGCCAGAGTCGGCCAGAGCTGGCTTCTCAACAGTTGAGCCGCGGGAGAGTATGGCGAAAGCCGCCGCGTTACGCAAATCGCGCCCGGGCATCGGCAAAAAATCCCGCGCAGCGAGCGCGGAAAATCCGGCATCCCGCCGCCTTTGACGTTGAATCGATGACGTTGTATCGACTTGACTCGCCGAGGAAGCGCGCCAACCAGAGGCTCCGCCCCCGGTCGACGCTTTGAACAGGCCCTGACAAGCGCCCGGCAGTTTTGTAAGCTTTTGCAAGCTCATAGCGTCTCCATCCTGGCTAGGCTTATGCGGAGGGCGCGGCCACTGCCGCCCTGCGAAAGTCGCCGCGCGACGCAACTTGAGCCATCGCCTCAGGTGAGCAGGAGTTTCCCATGCCTTGCTCGACTCGTCTGACTTGGCTCGCGTCAAGCGCCGCTGGCGGCGCGCTTTTGCTGTGGTGCGGGTTGTGGCTCCCGCTCCAAATAAGCGCCGGGCAAAAAGCGCCGCCTAAAAGCGGCGCTCGGCGCTCGCTTGCCGACTACTTCCTGGCCATCCCGGAGAATTACCTTCCGAACCCTTCCCGCGCGCGCCGGCGGGCGCTCCTCCGCCCCGAACACATCGCCGTCCGCGACGAGCGCAACGGCTATATGCAAATCGCAGGCGACGGGGCGCGCCCAACCGTTACCATCGCCAAGTTTCGGAAAGCCGACGGGACATTTCTCGTCGCCCTTACCGCCGACTACGAGATGGGATCGGTCTGCTACGCTCTCGATGACCGAAGCGGGCAGCTAACCGACGTATCGCGCAGCGTCATACCCGACTACGCCAACTGCCCAGATTTTGAGTCCAGCGATTGCCATGTCTATGAGCTGCCCCGCTACGGAACGACCATCGCCGTCAAGGATGGACAGGGCCAGCGGCGATATACCCTCCGCTGGCGCGGCGAGCGGTTCGAGCGCGCGCCATAGCGCTTCTTCGAGCGCGCGCCATAGCCGCTGGGGGGGGGCAGGCGGGCGATCGCGACGCGCTTGGCGGAAGCCCCAAGGTGACATAGCATTGGCCACAATCAAAAAGCCTTTCCCATGGAGCGCCTGTCCCACATGAGCGAGGAACTGCCCTATCGCAAGCATCCTACCGCGCTGGTTGAGAGCGACCGCATTGGGCGCGGCACGCGCATCTGGGCATTTGCTCATGTTCTGCCCGGCGCGGTCATTGGCGACGACTGTAACATTGGCGACCACTGTTACATTGAGTCGGGCGCGATTGTGGGCAATCGCGTCACGATCAAAAACGGCGTATCGGTTTGGGATGGCGTCCAGCTCGGCGATGACGTCTTCCTGGGACCCAACGTCGCGCTGACCAATGACCTCCTGCCCCGCAGCCGCAAGCCAGACTGGGTGCGTTACCCAACCTATATTGAGCGCGGGGCGACCGTTGGCGCCAACGCGACGATAGTCTGTCGCGCGCGGATTGGCGAATATGCGATGATTGGCGCGGGATCAGTCATCACCAGGGATGTGCCGCCCCATGCGCTTTGCTTCGGCAACCCGGCGACAATTCGCGGCTGGGCCTGTCGCTGTGGCGCGCGCCTGACTTTTGAGGGAGAGGAAGCAACGTGCCGTGAATGTGGCGACCGGTACTGGAAATTCTCAGGTGGCATCGCCCGCATCAAGTAATCCGCGCTCGACGCTCAAGGTGCTCGCCGTCCCGATTGCCTTCAATGAAGAGCGGAAAATCAGGCGCGTTCTCGACCGCTTTCCGCAAAACGTCGTGGACGCCATCGCCGTTGTGGATGACGCCTCGACCGACGGAACGCCAGAGGTAATCCGCGAGAAAGGGGTGATTCACCTTCGCCATGAGCGACGGTCGGGAGCTGGGGCGGCCATTCGGACGGCCATTCGCTACGCCCGCGAGCAAGGCTACGACGCGCTGGTCATCCTTGCCGGAAATGACAAGGACCGGCCAGCCGAGATCCCCCGCTTATTGGAGCCGATTCTCAGCGGCGAGTGCGATTTCGTTCAGGGCTCGCGCTACCTCCCTGGAGGCGACTTCGGCAATATGCCGCTTTATCGCCAACTGGCGACGCGCTTTGTTCACCCGCTGCTGTTTTCGCTGGCGGTCCGGCGGCGCGTCACTGATAGCACCAACGGCTTTCGCGCCATCCGACTTTCGATCCTGGACGACCCGCGCATCGACATTGACCAGGACTGGCTCGACAAGTACGAGCTTGAGCCGTACCTGATGTTCAAGGCGATTCGCCTTGGCTACGGTTTCAAGGAGGTGCCCGTGACGAAGATTTACCCCCCCAAGGAGCTTGGCTACACGAAGATGAAGCCCTTTTCCGGCTGGTGGAGCATTCTCCGCCCCGTCATCTACCTTGGGCTTGGTCTGAAGAAGTGACACTGACCTGAAAGGCGCGCGTTATGCAGATTCCCTTTGTTGACTTACAAGCGCAGTATCAATCGCTCAACGCCGAGCTGGACGCCGCCGTGTTGCGCGTCATGCAGCAGTGCAACTTTATTCTCGGCAAGGAAGTCAGCGACTTTGAGCGCGCCTTTGCGGCTTACGTCGGCGCGAAGCACTGCGTCGGGGTCGCCAGCGGGCTGGACGCCCTCAAGCTTGCGCTGGAGGCCCTTGGCATTGGCTGCGGCGATGAAGTCATCATCCCGGCGCACACGTTCATCGCGTCGGCGCTGGCGGTGTCGGCCAGCGGGGCGCGTCCCGTCCTGGTCGAAGTCGAGGAAGACAGCTTTAACCTTGATCCTCGACGCCTTGAGGCCGCTATTACGCCCCGCGCGAAGGCGATCATGCCGGTTCACCTCTACGGACAGCCGGCCGATCTGGAACCCGTCCTCGACATCGCCCGGCGCTACGGCTTGCGGGTCATTGAGGATGCTTCACAGGCGCATGGCGCGCGGTATCGCGGGCGGCGCGTCGGCGCCTTCGGCGACGCCGGCTGTTTCAGCTTTTATCCGGGCAAGAATCTCGGCGCGTATGGCGACGCCGGCGGCCTCGTCACTGACGACGACGCCTTGGCCGAGCGGGCGCGGCTTCTGCGCAACTATGGGCAGGAAGTCAAATACAAGCACGTCGTCAAGGGCTATAACCTGCGGCTCGACACAATGCAGGCGGCGGTGTTGGGCGTCAAGCTGCCGCGTCTCGATGACTGGAACGCCCGCCGGTCGGCGCTTGCGGCCACCTACACGCACGCGCTGGAAGGCGTCGGCGATTTGAAACTGCCGCGCGTCGTTCACGGCGACCACGTTTTCCACCTTTACGTTGTCCGCACCGCGCGCCGCGACGCTCTGCAAAGACATCTCGCCGAGCGCGGCATCGCTACGGTGATTCACTATCCCATGCCGATTCACCTTCAGGCGGCCTACGCTGATCTGGGCTATGGGCGCGGCGCGTTTCCGCTCTCTGAGCGATTAGCGGACGAAGTTTTGTCGCTGCCGATATACGCTGAGCTGACGACGGAGCAGCAAAGCCAGGTCATCGCCGCTGTGAAAGACTTTTTCGCGTAGGCGACCAGCAATATTGACGACAGCCCGCATTCACACTGGCGTTACAGCGTCTAGATACGACGCGCTAACCACCCGCTATGGAGCTTTACGCGCGTTCATGTCAGATCGGATTTTTCAGCTTCCGACGCCGTTTCGCGATCCGCTGCGACAGCGGATATTCGCTCCGGTCAAGAGCCTGCTTGAACGCTGGCTCTTGTTTCACCAGCTCAACGATCTTTACGCCGAGGCCGTCGCGGCGACTGGCGGCGGCGCGCATGGGCTGTTTGAGGGCGTGCTCGAAGCCCTCAACGCGCGGTACCACGTTCTCGACAGCGATCTGGCGCGCTTGCCAACGACGGGGCCAGTGGTGGCGGTCGCCAATCACCCTTTCGGCGGCATCGAAGGCATCATCTTGACTTCCATGCTGCGGTCAGTGCGCCCCGACGCCAAAGTAATGGCGAACTACTTGCTCGGCTGTATTCCCGAAGCCCGCGATTACTTCATCCTTGTTGACCCGTTTGAGCGTCCCGACTCGCGGCGCGCCAACCTGCGCTCGATGCGGGCGGCGCTGCGCTTGTTAGCGGAGGGCGGCGCAGTCGGGATTTTCCCAGCCGGCGAAGTCGCGCACTGGCAGACCGGCAAGCGCGTTGTGACAGACCCGGCCTGGAAAACAACGGTTGCTCGCCTGGCTCGCGCCGGCGAAGCCACGGTGGTGCCGGTGTACTTCAACGGCCGCAATGGCGCGCTGTTTCAGATGGCGGGCTTTGTCCATCCGCGCTTGCGGACGGCGATGTTGCCGCACGAGCTTCTCAACAAGCGAAACTGCGAGATTGAGGTTCGCATTGGGCATCCGATTCCGTGGAACAAGCTGAAGGCGTTGGACGACGAGGCGCTGACGGCGCACTTGCGGCAACGAACGTACTTGCTGGCTTCGCGGACAGAGCCGATCTCTAGGCTGCCGCGCGCCTTGGCGGCGCCGCTGCGATTGCCGAAGTTGCCCGCCCTGCTGGCGCATCGCCGGACACGCGCGCCGATGACAATCGCCGCTCCCCGCGATGCCAAGTGGCTGGAGTCCGAAATCAAGGCGCTGCCCGAAAGCCGCCGCCTGGTTGAGCAAGGGGAATTCTCGGTCTGGTGCGCCGATGCGGAACAAATTCCTCATGTCTTGCACGAAATCGGACGCTTGCGCGAACTCACCTTTCGGGCGGCGGGCGAGGGCACGGGCAAGGCGCTTGACGTGGACGCCTTTGACTCTTACTACCAGCATCTTTTCGTGTGGAACCGCGAGCGGCGGGAGATCGTGGGCGGATATCGCTTTGGGCGCACGGACGCGATTGTCGCCCGCTTCGGCAAGCGCGGGCTTTATACGAACACGCTGTTTGCCTATGGCATGGCTTTTTTACAGAGCATCGGGCCGGCGCTGGAGCTTGGACGCTCCTTCGTGCGACAGGAATATCAGAAAAGCTACGCGCCGTTGACGCTCCTGTGGAAAGGCATCGGGCGCTATGTCGCTCGGCATCCGCGTTATCGCGTTTTGTTTGGTCCGGTGAGCATCACCAATGAGTACCGAGCGGCATCGCGGCGGTTGATGGTGGAATTTCTCAAGGCGAACAGCTTCCAGCCACAGTTGGCGCGGCTGGTTCGCCCGCGGACGCCCTTTGAATCGCGGATGGCGGCGATTACGCAGACGCTTTGGGGACTGAAGTCGCCAACCATTTCGGCGGCGGACATCGAGGAAGTTTCAGCCTTCGTCGCCGACATCGAGCCGGACGCCAAGGGCGTCCCGGTGCTGTTGCGGCAGTATTTGAAGCTGGGCGGCAAGGCGCTGGCCTTCAACATTGATCCCGACTTCGGCGATGCCCTGGACGGTCTCGTCATGGTGGACTTGATCGACAGCGACCGGCGCACGCTCGAACGCTACATGGGACGCGCTGAAGCCGAGGCGTTTCGCGCCTACCACGAGCGCCGCCTGACGCGGGCCAGTTAGGGCTGTCTCGTCAGGGGCGCGGAATGGCGCGCACCGTTCCGCGAGATTTGCCAAGCCGCTGCGCCATAGGGCAATTTCCCGCTCGTTCACAGACGCCACAATCAGCGTCAGCCGGTCGCCGGGCTGCTTGTTGCCGGGGCACGGCGGCGGAGTTCTGGATTGGTCCGGCGAGACCGGACGCTTCGCGCTTTGCCTTCCAGCCGCCCCTTCTGGCTTTTTCTTCCAGCAGCAAGGCTCGGGAGCTTGACCGCGCAAAAGGCCGCCGCCCGAACAGCCCATTGTCCATTGCGCCTGTCAAGGTCAATGTGCACCGGCGAGGCGTGATGGCTTGCGACCGGCGGCGACGGCGTGAAACTTCCCTGCACGGGTGGTCTGATGTTGCGCGGCAGGCCCAGCGCCTTCTTTTCCAGACGGTGCGCGCGCGTTTCGGAGCGCGCCGCTTCCAACGCGGCGACCGTATTCAGGCAGTGCCAGATAGCGTGGTCGGGCATCCGGGCGTCGGCCGGAAAAAGCGGCGCAGGCTTCCCTTTCATCCGCCACACGTCCAGCCAGCGTTTTCACCCGGTTGGGTCGTTGTCGTTAGAAAAGCCGTTGACGGCGTCGCGCAGAGCGTCCTGTTGCGCCGCGGTCAAATTGGAAAAAATTGGAAATTGGAAAGCGGCGGCAAACAGGGCGTCCGCTTTGCGGCCGACAACGGATGAATGATGAGCAGCTTTACGGCTTTCAGGTCCGACGGCGCGCTCGCGCCCTGCGGGCCTGCCGTCGGCATGGGGAATCGCTCGACAGATGAGGCGGCCGACCGGGAGAATTATTATAAGGAAGCCCTGCTTGCAGAACTGGCCCGCTTGCGCGCTCAGTTAGGATGACTGCTAGCCTTGTTTGAAGACGTCGCCCCGGCTAGAGACGCCCGCTGGACAGTTTCTGCTTCCGAACAGGAAAGGATTGCCCGGCATCAGGACGGTCACTGGCGCTATGCCAAAGCTCTTCCATGGCCTGGCTGAAGCGCGCTTGAATACGCGCCCGACGAGGATGACGGCCACGGCGCAACGCCCAGCGGCCGGCGACAAGCGCATCCGCCCAGCAAGGGCTCGGACTCGAAAAGATTACTGCGTCCAAAAGCTTCTCCGGCGGGACGCCGATCAACGACGGTTGTTTCAAATCAAGGCGTAGGGCGTCGGCGCGCGCGCCAGGCGTCAAGCCCCAGACCAGCTCGCCGGCCGCGTCGCCGCCGCCTAACTGCGCGCCGCTAAAGAGGCCGGCAGCCGTCGAAGCGGCGATGCCAAATCCGCGCCGACGCGTCATCAGCCGCGCGCCATACGCCAGGCAGCGCGCCTCTTCACGCCAATCGCGCGTAACGTGACTATCCGAGCCGATGGCGAGCGGAACGCCGGTCGCCATCCAAGCCGGCAGGTCAAGCCACCCGTCGCCCAGATTAGCCTCGGTCGCGGGACAGACGATGACGCCCGCGCCGCTGCGGGCTACGGCGTCGCGTTCCTCGTCATTCGTGTGCGTCGCGTGAACCAGTTGCCAGCGCGGGTCAAGATAGCCTTCCCGCACCAGCCAGGCGACCGGACGGGCGCCAGTCTCGCGCAAGCAAGCTTCAACTTCAGCCGTTTGCTCGGCGACATGGATATGAATCGGGCCGGTGAAATTCTCAGCCAATCGACGTAGGCGGGCAAAGCTATCCGGGCGAACGGCGCGAACGGAATGCAGCGCCAGCCCACAGTTGATGCGCGCCGAGCGTCGCTCCTCAAGCGCCGTCGTCATTGCCCAAGCGTCGTCCGGCGTGGCAAGGAACCGGCGCTGCTCCGGCAAGACTTCAGACTGCCCAAAACCGGCGCGTTCATAGACCGCGGGCAAGAGGGTCAAACCGATGCCCGCTTCATCGGCGGCCTCCGCCAGCGCCGTAAGCATTGCGGTCGGGTCGGCGTACGGCGCGCCGCTTGCCTCGCGGTGAACATAGTGAAACTCGCACACATGCGTGTAGCCGCCTTCGAGCAGTTCCAGGTAAAGCTGGGCCGCGACGGCGCGCAAAACGCTCGGCGTCAGCCGGTTGGCGACGGCGTACATGCGGGTTCGCCAGCTCCAAAAGTCGTCTTGTTCGTCGCCCGCCGGCTCGGCCAGCCCGGCGAACGCCCGTTGAAAAGCATGGCTATGGGCGTTGACCAAGCCGGGCAGCACGGCGCCGGCGATAACTTCCGCGCCGGCCGGCGGCGTTGGCGTTTCCGGCGCGACGCTTTTCCAGCGCCCGTCGTCGCCAATGGTCAGGAACACGTTGCGCCGCCAGCCGTCAGGCAGCAGGGCCAAGGGCGTCCACAGGGCGTCAGGTTGGAAAGCATCGGTCATCATCTGAAGGTTTCCACCGCAGCGCCGTTTCCAAAAGCGCTTGCAAAACCGGACGCAGACGCTCAAGGCGAGCGGCGTCAATGACGTAAGGCGGGGTTTCAGCCATGTAGCAGGACCAGCTCATCTCTAGCTGTACGGCATGGCGGCCGGCCATTGGTCGCCCGTAATGGCGCGTGATGTAGCCGCCTTTGAAGCGCCCGTCCACAACGTAGGTAAAAAGCGACTGCGCGGCAAGCGCGTCGCTCAGCGCCTGTCTAAGCGCCTGGGAGCAGCTCCGGCCATCAGCCGTGCCGAGGTTGAGATCGGGAAGCTTGCCCTCAAACAACCAGGGCAGCTCGGACTTGATACTGTGACCTTCCCACAAAATGACATAGCCATGACGCGCTTGTAAGCGCGCCAGCTCCTGTTCAAGCGCGTCATGGTACGGCCGCCAGTAGTTGTCGCGTCGTCGCGCGATCTCATCGGCGCTGGGAGCCTTTCCGGCAACGTAAATGGGTTGGCCGTCGAACATGCGCGTCGGACACAGCTCGGTTTGGTTGGCTTGCGCATAAAGCGGCGCGTCATCCGGCGGACGATTCAGATCAATGACGTAGCGCGACCACCGCGCGCCGAGCAGGGTAACGTCAAGGGCGCGCGCAAAATCGTAGATATCCGCCAAAAACCAATCGGTGTCGGGAAGCAGGCGCGCCGCTTCCGTCCACGCGGCGGCTACCTCCGGCGGATATTCCGCGCCAGCATGCGGCAGACTGATGAGCAACGGCGCGCCGCCGCGTTCAAGGTTGAAGATCGGCTTCGTTGGCGACGCGCCCATCGGCACAAACCTCCCGGCCGCCGACAATCACGCGGCTTGGATGGCATCCGCCCATCCAATAAGCCAGCTCGCGCGGATGATTGAGCGGCCAGACGACAAAATCCGCGCGTTTGCCGACCGCGAGAACGCCACGATCCGCCAGGCCAAGGGCGCGCGCCGCGTTGATCGTCGCGCCGCGCAGCGCCTCTTCCGGCGTTAGGCGAAACAGCGTACAGGCCAGGTTCATCGCCAACAACAGCGACAAAAGCGGCGAAGAGCCGGGATTGTGATCGGTCGCCACCGCCAGCGGAACGCTTGCCGCCCGGAGCGCGGCAATGGGGGGCGGACGGCTTTCGCGCAAAACGTAAAACGCGCCGGGCAAGAGAACGGCGATTGTCCCCGCTGCGGCCATCGCCCGCGCGCCTGCGTCATTGAGGTATTCGAGATGGTCACAGGACAACGCCCCATACCCCGCGGCCAGCGCCGCGCCGCCCTGATCGCTGAGCTGCTCGGCGTGGAGCTTGACCGGTAGCCCCAGCGCGCGCGCCGCGTCAAAAACGCGCCGCGCCTGGTCGTTTGAAAAGGCGATGGTCTCGCAAAAAGCGTCCACCGCGTCCGCCAGCCCTTCGGCGGCGAGCGCCGGCAACCACGCGCAAACTTCGGCAACGTAATCATCCGGGCGTCCGGCGAACTCCGGCGGCAATGCATGGGCGCCAAGGAAGGTCGCAACGACGGTCAGCGGAAGTTCACGCCCGAGGCGGCGGATGATGCGCAGGCAGCGCGCTTCATCGGCAAAGTTGAGCCCATAGCCGGACTTAATTTCGATGGTGGTGACGCCTTCGGCTAGCAGCGCCAGCGCCCGCCGCCGAGCCGCCGCGAATAAGGTCTCATCGGCGGCTTCGCGCGTTGCGCGTACCGTCGAGAGAACGCCTCCGCCGCGCCGAGCGATCTCGGCGTAGCTGACGCCTTGCAAGCGAGCTTCAAACTCATCCGCCCGCGCGCCCCCATAGACAAGATGCGTATGACAATCCACGAGTCCCGGCGTGACGAGCGCGCCTTCAAGGTCGTATTCGGCGTCAACCTCCGCGTCGCCCGGCAAGTCGGCGTCACGGCCGAGCCAGACAAGGCGCTCGCCGATAGTCAGCAGCGCGCCGTCGGCAAGCCATCCCCATGGGGCGTCGTCGGTCAGCGTCGCCAACTGCGCATGTCGCCAAAGGATGGGCATAAGCCGTCGCGCTCCACAAGGTTGACCCTGTTTCACAAGGTTGACCCTGTTTCACATTAGGGCGCGCGGCGCCTTTTTCGCAAGCTTCCTGAATCGAGCGCGCTTTCCGGCGGAGCGTAGCGATGACTGGGTTCCGCGCCGGCGTCCCTTGGTCGGAGTCGGCGCGCTGAGCGGCGGCCTTGCGGAAAACGAGACGGCGGCCCGGCGATCTGAAGCGAGCCTTGGCGGCGCGGGACTCATCGACCGAGCCGTTGCTTGACGCTTCCCAGGCGCCGCACTAACGTCCTTTCGCGTTGCCTTGGCCGCAAAATTTTAAGCTGTGGTTCTTTACAGCCATGACGCTTTCTGAAACGCCTCGCCTGGCGCGCTCGCCGCGCGGCGCGCAGCTTGTCTGTCGCAACTGGCAGATCGAAGCCGCCTACCGAATGCTGCACAACAATCTTGACCCCGAAGTCGCCGAGCGCCCCGAGGATCTCGTCGTCTATGGCGGCATCGGCAAGGCGGCGCGCAACTGGGCCTGCTTTGAAGCGATTTGCCAGGCGCTGCGCGGCATGGGGGAAGACGATACGCTGCTGATTCAGTCGGGCAAGCCGGTCGGCGTCTTTCGCACGCACCGGGACGCCCCGCGCGTGCTGCTCGCCAACTCGAACCTCGTCCCGAAATGGGCGACCTGGGAACACTTTGACGAACTCGACCGGCGGGGGCTGATGATGTACGGCCAGATGACTGCCGGCTCGTGGATTTACATCGGCACGCAGGGGATTGTGCAGGGCACCTACGAGACCTTCGCTGAGATGGGGAGGCAACACTATGGGGGCGACCTGCGCGGACGCTGGATTTTGACGGCTGGACTTGGCGGCATGGGCGGCGCGCAGCCGCTGGCAGCCGTCTTCGCCGGCGCGGCGGCGCTCGTCATCGAGTGCCAGCAGAGCCGAATTGACGCCCGGTTGCAGACCCGCTACCTCGACGAGCAGGCGACCGACCTTGCCGACGCGCTGGCGCGCATCGCGCGTTATACCGCCGAAAAGCGCGCCGTTTCGGTTGGTCTGCTGGGCAATGCGGCGGAAATTCTCCCGGAGCTTGCGCGCCGCGCCCGGCAGGGCGGGATGCGTCCCGACATCGTCACCGATCAAACATCGGCGCATGACTTGATTCACGGCTACCTGCCAGCCGGATGGACAGTCGAGCAGTGGCGCGACGCGCAAAAGGATCCGGGGCGGCACGGAGCGCTGCGGCGCGCGGCGGCGGAAAGCTGCGCGGGTCACGTCCGCGCCCTGCTTGACTTCCAGGCGATGGGCGTCCCAGTCGCGGACTACGGGAACAACCTCCGGCAGGTCGCCTTTGACGAAGGCGTTGGCGAGGCGTTTTCGATTCCGGGCTTTGTGCCGGCTTATATTCGTCCGCTGTTTTGTCGCGGCAAGGGGCCGTTTCGCTGGGTGGCGCTATCGGGCGACCCGGAGGACATCCGCCGGACGGATGAACGGTTGATGGAGCTTTTTCCTGAAAATGACCACCTGCGCCGGTGGCTCGCGATGGCCAGCGAGCGGATTGCCTTCCAGGGCTTGCCGGCGCGGATTTGCTGGCTCGGTCTCGGAGAGCGCCATCGCGCGGGACTGGCGTTCAACGAGATGGCGCGGCGCGGCGAAGTAAAGGCCCCGATTGTCATCGGGCGCGACCACCTGGACGCCGGCTCGGTCGCCTCGCCGAACCGCGAGACGGAGGGCATGCGGGACGGCTCGGACGCGGTTTCCGACTGGCCGCTGCTCAACGCCTTGCTCAACACGGCGAGCGGCGCGACATGGGTTTCATTCCACCACGGCGGCGGCGTCGGCATGGGCTACTCGCAGCATGCCGGGATGGTCATTGTGTGCGACGGCACGGAAGACGCCGCGCGCCGACTGGAGCGCGTGTTGTGGAATGACCCGGCGACGGGCGTCATGCGTCACGCTGACGCCGGCTACGCCGAAGCGATTGATTGCGCGCGCGAGCAGGGTTTGCGCCTGCCGATGCTTGACCGGGAGGCGCGATGACGCCGGCGCTGGCATTCATTCTGGGCGGCGCGCGGGCTGGAAAAAGCCGCTTCGCGCAGGAGCTGGCTCAAAAACGAGCGGAAGCCGCGGGCTCGTCGGTATGCTTTATCGCTACGGCGGAAGCCCTTGACGAAGATATGCGGGCGCGAATTCGGCGTCATCAAGCGGAGCGTCCGGCGAGCTGGCGCGTGATTGAGGAACCGCGCGCCTTGGCTGCGGCTTACGCGCAGGCGGCCGAAGCGGGCGTCGTGCTGGTCGATTGCCTGACGCTACTGGTTTCTAACTGGCTGCTTTCGATGCCGGACGATGAAGCCAACTGTCTCAACGCCATTGAGACCACGCTGGCGGCCTTTTTGCAGACGCTTGCGCGCCGCGAGCAGACGGTCATCGTCGTGTCGAACGAAGTCGGGCTGGGAATTGTCCCGGACAACGCGCTGGCGCGGCGTTACCGCGACCTGCTGGGGCGCGTCAACCAGTCGGTCGCGGCGGCGGCGACGGAGGCTTACTTTGTCGTCGCCGGCATTCCCTGGCGCGTCAAGTGACAGTAACCGCATTTCCGCCCGCTAGCGCCTTGCTCGCGAGCGGTTGGCTAGCGCGCTTTCCGAATAGGCGCCCGCCCATCCCCTCTGCCGCGCATCCGCTTTTCATTTATGCTCATTTACGCTTTATGCGCTTTATGCGCTTTATGCGCTTTATGCGCTTTCGCCTGTTGAACGGTTGACGGACGAACGGCAATTGGCAAA
>NKPT01000223.1 GCA_002254845.1 Chloracidobacterium sp. CP2_5A
GGAGCAGGTCGCGCTCTTTCAGCGCTTCCAGCACGGAGTCCATCATCCAGCGGTTGAATCGCGTTTCGGCGTCGTGAATGCCGGGCGTGTCGAGGAAGACGGCCTGCGCGGAATCCGTCGTCCAAACGCCCTGGATCAGCGTGCGCGTCGTCTGCGGCTTGTCGCTGACGATGGCCAGCTTCGAGCCGACCAGGGCATTCAGAAGGGTGGACTTGCCCGCGTTCGGGCGGCCGAGGATGGAAACAAAGCCGGAGACGAACTTTTTCCGGCGGCCGCGCGGGGCGGCGTCACTTTTCGTTTTCACGATCCGCATTCTCCTCGCTGGAAGGGGCGGCGGCGCTGACGCGCACGCGGTCCACGCGATAGTCGTCGGCTGACAGCACTTCAATGCGCAGGCC
>NKPT01000157.1 GCA_002254845.1 Chloracidobacterium sp. CP2_5A
ACGTTGCCGATGATGACTCAATCCAAGCGGACGCGCGCGGCGGCCTCGGCGACTTTCGCCACCAGACGCTCGTCAATAGACATACCCGCCTTCTTTGCGTCGCCGGAGAAAGATGCGCCGCCGCCCGCCATAGCGGTGGCGCAGGATGGACCACAAAATGAGGTTCAAATCGTGCGGGTCCATCCCCGGAAGCCTGGGCGCGAGCCGCTTGTGCCAGCGGGCCAAGGCACGGGCGAGCGACTCGGACTTTGTCCGCGCGTTGCGCATCTATGTCCTTTAGGAAGCTTTGCGGCCTTGCATGTCCTGCTCTAGCGACTTCAAGCGACTGGTTCCACGGCACATCCTTGCCAACCGATTGTCACCGACGCGAACTTGTGTCGCAAACCAGCCGACCACCACCGCGAATGCTTGCGCTGCAGGCCGGGCGGTTGGCGCTGCCGCGCCGAGCAGTCGGCGCCACGTGAACGCCATTCTCGGGACTGGAG
>NKPT01000345.1 GCA_002254845.1 Chloracidobacterium sp. CP2_5A
ATAGCCTTGCTGAAGGTAGCCTTCGACGGCGCGGACGAGATCGGCGGGGCTGGGTTGGATGCCGACCGAGACGCCGACTTCGACTTCGTGGCGCTGCCCGCCGAGCATTTGGCGCAGGGAGAGTCCGTCGCGCTTGCCGAGCAGGTCCCAGAGGGCCATTTCGACGGCGGCTTTGGCCAGGTGATGCCCGCGAATGCCTTCGACGCGGCGCTGGTAGTCGGCTGCGTCAGTGACATTCTGCCCGACGATGAGCGGGGCGATGAAGTCTTTGAGGATGTGCCAGGCGGTGCCGGATGTTTCGTAGGAGTAG
>NKPT01000064.1 GCA_002254845.1 Chloracidobacterium sp. CP2_5A
AAAAATGTGGCGCAGGAAGACCGCCTGAAACTCGATGGAGTGTTCCTGCCGGTGCGCCCTGTCGTCGGCGCTGATCGAGTAGCCCAGGCGGGCTTCGAGCCGGTCGAGGAAGTCGAGGTCGCAAGCCAGCGCGCCGCAGGGCGTGGCGTACGCCTTGCGCGAGGCGATGAATAACCCGTCGCCTCCGTAATGCGACGTGCCCAGGACGACAAAGGTGACCGGCTCGCGGCTGGGCAGACTGGCGGCGAATCGCTCAATCAAGCGGTAGGCCGGGGCGTAAGCCCGCTCGCCCACGCGCAGGTCAATGTGGGGCGCGACGACGCCGACCAATTCGGCGATGCATTCCGCCGCAATCGCTGGCGTTTTGGACTGTCCCAGAATCTCGTCCAGTCGCCGGCGTAGCGCATCCGGCTCAGCCGGGTAGCTCGACCCGGCGCACGCCGCCGGTCGGATCGGCGCGGACCGAAACTCGGCGATCCGCCGCGCCGCCAGCGCCGCGAAGCGCGGGCTGTCGAGCAGCAGCCACTCGTCCAGTTGCGCCACGATGGCCGTCACCTCTTCCGGCGACCACGGTTGCCGGAACTGCTGGGCGAGCGCGCCGGGCAAGTCGTCCAGCGTATTTTGCCCGTCGCAGGCCAGCAACAGCGGGGCGAGTCGGAGGTCAAGCCCGAAGTCCTCGATGAAGTCTTGCGGGTCGTGAATGACGATAAGTCCGGCGGCTTCGTCGGCGAAAAGCTGGAGCGGGCGCAGGCGCGGGCGTTCGGGCAGGCTGAACATAGCGTGTAAGCCGGGATCCGGCGGAAGCGATTCGGGGTAAAGCTTGGGGCCGCCGCACTGTAGCACTTGCGCGCCGCGCTTGAACACGCTAGAGGGAGACGCTAGAGCAAGGGCGCCGCGGCGGCCCGCGGAAGACGCTTCTCCAATTGTTGCGGAACTTTGCCTCGGGCCGAGCGTGTAAGACAGTGAAACTGCGCCATCACGCACTTGGTCTTGTAATCGAGTGACGAGCTTTTGAGCGAGGAAGGAGTGTCAATGTCTCGTCTGATGAGTAGCGCGCTAAGCTATCCCCTGCCGATCGAGGCGCCGCGCGTCGTGACGGTGGACGCCGCCAGCGACCATGAGCTGATCGCAGCGGTTCAAGCCGGAGATGAGCAGGCTTTTCAGGAGCTTGTCCGGCGCTACCGCAATCCCATCACGAACTTCCTCTTCCGCATGCTCGACGACTATGACCGCGCCGTGGAGCTGGCGCAGGAAACGTTTCTGCGCGTGTATGCGAACGCCGCGCGTTACCGGGCGACCTTTCATTTTTCGACGTATATTTACCGCATTGCGACCAACCTGGCGATTAGCGAGTTGCGGCAGCGCCGCCGGCGCAAGCTGGTTTCGCTCTTCACGCCGTGGTCGCGTCACGACGAGGACGAGGAGACGCCGCTGGATATTCCTGACGAGCGCCCGCTCCAGGACACCGACCTGATTGAGCGCGAGCGCCGGGCGGCGGTGGCGCGCGCTATCCAAACCCTGCCGGAAAAGTACCGAGCGGCCTTAGTGTTGCGCGATGTCGAGGGGCTGAGCTATGACGATATCGCCGGCGTCCTCAACATTTCCGAAGGGACTGTGAAATCGCGCATCAATCGCGCCCGCGGGTTGTTGCGCGATAAGCTGCGCGCATATCTATGACGCGCCGGGCTGTCTTTGAGGAGCGATCGTTATGGCAAAATGCCAAGTGATCCGTCAGCAACTTGAAGCCGTCGAGTATGACCCCGCCGCGCTGCCGCCATCAGGCGCGGAAGCGCACCTTGCTCAGTGCGCGGATTGTCGCGCTTACGCGGCGCAAATGCAGGCGCTGCGCGCCCTGTTGGCTGAGCAGCCGCGGATTCTGCCGCCCGCGAGCTTTGACGCCGAAGTTCGCCTTCGGCTCGGGCGCGAGGCGCATCGCTTCCGGGAGCCGTTTTTAGCCTGGATACCGACGCCGGCCCTGGCCGCGCTGGCCGTCGTCATCGTGGCGACCAGCGCGCTCGCCGTTCGGTCTTCCATGCAGATGGCGCTACAGTCGCCGCCCACGGTCGCCGAGGCGCTGGCGCTGCCGACGCTCCCGGAACGGGCGTTGGCCACCGCGATCGGCGCTCAACTCGCCCGCGACTTGCCGGCGTCGCCTGCGCCGCTGCCGCGGATGGCGGCGTCTTCGCGCCTTGGGCGCGTCGTCATGCCGGCGGCGATGCGCCGGCCGCTGCCGGCCACTGAAGCGAGCGGCATTGTCGTGTTGTGGCGCGGGCGCTCTGGCGAGCGCGTGATGCGCCTGCCAGCGATTGTTTATGGCGCGCGCCCGGTACTGGATCGGCGTTTCCCTGCCGAGGGCGAGTCATCTGACGACTCCGTGTTCTAACGTGACGTCAAGCCTCATGCCTTGTCTTCTGCGGGCGCTCGCCGCGCCCTGCTTAGTCAGCGCGCTACTACTCGGCGGCAGCGGTCAGGCCCAGACTGCCGAGCGGCTTCGAGATGAGCCGACGCCGCGCAGGTCCGACCCGTCGGCGGTGGGGCGGTGGCTCGTCATCGTGACCCACCATGTGACCCTTGGCGAGTTGACGGCGGTGGTGGAAGACGCCGCGCTGTCCGCCGTTCTTGATGGGGCGTGTGCGCCGACAGATGTGGTTCTGACGAACGTGACCACGGGCATCGTGGTTGACGCTCAGGGACACGTCTTGACCGAGCTGGTCAACCTGCCCCCCGGACACGCCAATCCGTCCATTATGGTGCAAACCCAGGATCGGCAGGAGTTTCGCGCTAAGTTTGTGGGTCGGGACGGCGCGACCGGCATGTGTATTCTGCGCGTGCCGGGACTGACCATCGCCCCGCCTCCCATGCATTCGCTCGCGCCGGCGAAGGGCCCGCCGCCGACGGTGGGCGCAAGCGTTTCCGCGCGGTCTGCCGTCCGCATTATGTTGCCGATGTTCCAGCCCCTGCCTGACCGCGCCGCTCGCAGTCGGATGGAAAGCGCGGCGACGCAACTTGTATGGGACGAAATTGTGGCCAACCAGATGCCGGAAACGCCATTGTCGCCGCCAGTCGCCACCAGTTTCGGGGTTGCCGTTGACAGCCAAAATCGCCTCGTAGCGGTTGTGCAGCCACGGGGCAATCAGATGCGGCTCCTGCCCGTCGCGGATGTGCAGCGCGCTATAAGCCGCATTATCGCAGCTGGGCGTAGCGTGCCGCACGGCTGGCTGGGGATTGAGGGAAAGACGCTGGCGACGCTCTCAGCCGATGATCGCGCTCGGCTCGGCGCCCGCGCCGCGCAGGGCGTGGCAGTGACGGCTGTTATGCCGGGCAGCCCGGCCGAAGAAGCCGGACTGTTGCCCGGAGATATTATCTTGAGAGCGGATGCGCGCCCGCTCGAGTCGCGTCGCGAGCTGAACGAAGTCGTGGTCAGCCATGCGGCGGGCGAAATCCTGAGCCTCGTGGTGGAGCGCGCCGGAAAAGAGCGGGTTTGCCGCGTGACGCTTGGCTCGCCGGAGGAGGTTCCGGCGCTTAAGCCGCCGATGGCCGAGCACTTAGCCATCGGGCTGGTGTCTTCCGACCTGACGGCGCAGCTCGCCAAGTTTTTTGGCGTCGCCAACGGCGTCCTTGTTACGCACGTCCTGCCGGATAGCCCCGCGGCCGCGGCCGGCGTTCGCTCCGGAGACATCATCGTGGCGGTCGGCAGCCAGTCTATCCAGCGCGGCGAGGACTTGCCGGCGGCGCTCTTGCACGCCGCCGGGCAGTCGCCTGGAACGCCTGTGAAGGTTGAGGTTATCCGTGAACGGCAAGCGCGGCGACTGCTTTTGTCGCTGCCCGCGCCGCCGCCGAACCTGTAAGCGCGTCCCCAGTGATCGTCCAGGCGTTGGCTTCGCGCAGAAGCCGCCCGATGAGCGCTGAGTGTAAGCCATGTCCCGATCGCTCGGCTCGAATGCGGCCCTGCAGCGGCAAGCCGAGCAGCGCGAAGTCCCCGACAATGTCAAGCGCCTTATGCCGGGCGAACTCGTCGGGGAAGCGCAGCGGCTCCGGGCTGAGGATGCGCTTGGCATCCAGGACAATGGCGTTTTCGAGCGTTGCGCCCCGTACCAGCCCGTGCTTGCGCAGGGTTTCCGCCTCAGCCAGAAAGCCGAAGGTGCGCGCTGGGGCAATCTCGCGGCGGTAGGTTTCCGGGGTGACTTCACAAGCGAAAGTCTGACGGCCAATGCAGGGGTGATTGAAATCTATCACGCTCTCGATGAAAAAGCCGTCGTCGGGCTCGATGGATAGGCGGCGGTTGCCTTCAATCACCTCGATTCGCCGCTCAATGCGCAAGACCTGCCGCGGCGCGGCGAGGGCGAGCGTGCCGGCCTTCGCGATCGCTTCGACAAAGGGACGGGCGCTGCCGTCGAGAATCGGCACCTCGCAGTTGGTGACATCGAGGATAGCGTTGTCAATGCCGTAGCCGTAGAGCGCCGAGAGGACGTGCTCGACGGTGGAAACCATCACGCCGGCGCGCATCAGCGTGGTGGCATAGCTGACGTGGGTGACGTGGCGCGGCGTGGCCGCAACCTCAAATCCGTTCAAATCCGCCCGTCGAAAGACATAGCCGGTGTCCGGCGGAGCGGGGCAAAGCGTGAGTTCAACTTCCTGCCCGGTATGCAGCCCAATGCCGCGCACCGAAACCGCCTGGCGAAGCGTTGTTTGATGGGTCATGGTCAAAGAGCGTCAATCAGTAACTTCCACAAAATTCTGGCGACTGAAAGCCTACGCCTTCAGCAAGCAACTTCCGCGCCATCCGCTCAGCTCGCCGGGAAAATCGCGAAGCGCTCTTGGAATCAAGACTTTAGAGCATAATCAAAGCCAAGGCGCGGGCGCCAGGCGCGGACAGTCGGTCACAGCCGGCGGGCGCGGCGTGAACAATTGTCCACGCTTGCCGGGCGCTACCCGCGATGGCCATCGGGCAGGCATCGCCAGTTGCCTTGCCAGTCGAACCACTCAAGCGCCGCGAATCGCTTTTTGTAGTCGTAATGGGACGGCTCATGGTAAGCGTAGCCGGGGTAGTAAAACTCGTCGCCGCGCTCAAGCGAATACTCAATCTCGATCAGCATCGTCAGAATGCCCAGGCTGCGCTTGGCGTAGCTTGGGTCAAAGACGCCGTAGACGCTTGAGGTCGCCTGTTTGCCAATATCCAGAAAGCTTTTGGCGACGAGGCGCTCTCCGTCATAAACTGCAATCTCTTCGTTGCGGCAGGGCACGCGGTCGGGCTGCTCGGAAAGGAAGGCGTGGAGCGACTCTGGGATGTTTTCGGTGAAGCGCTGTTTATGGCGCTCAAAAAGCTCCCGCGTGGCGTCGTCAAGCGCGGTTGGCTGAATCACAACCCGCAAGTCGCGGTTGCGGCGACGAATGCGGCGCTGGCTTTCCGAGTAGGCGAATTGGGCGAGGCGAATCCGCAGCGGCAGGACGTGTCGCAAGCCCTCGCTCGTGAAGTTAATCCAGTAACGGTAGAAGTAGTTTCCGAAGTGTCGCCAGCCGTTGGCCCACAAGACATCTAGTTGTCCGGGAGACACCTGCGAGCTTTCAAAATACTGTCCCTGCGGCATTGGGCGGCAGTGAACGGGCAGGCTTGCCGGGCGCTTACTTGCGCTTGAACACGCGCTTGATGTCAGGCGTGAATTCGTTAATCAAGTTGGCAATCAAGTTGAAGCCAAGCGCGATGTTGCCCAGCCGGACGCCGTCACCCCGTACGGTGTAACGACTCGGATACCAGGCAATTTGCGCAAAAGCGCCGCCGTAGTCTGCCACAAGGTTGGCAATCGCCGGGCGAACCTTGCCGTCGTCGTTATAGGTGACAAAAACGAACGCTAGCGCATGACCGGCTCGCTTGAGGAAGCCTTTCTTAGCGCTCCGCACGTAGCGGGGCTCATGCTTGATAAGCGCCGCCAGCCCCGACTGGATGCTGTTGGTGATGATGTTGTTGCCAAACTCTGAGGCGAGGCGTTGGGCATAGCCCTTGAGACCCCCGCCCCACTCCGGCGGCGAGTTGCCGATCTGCGCCCCAATCGCCGGGCCCGCCGTGCCGAAAACCGCCCCCGGACTCCAGTATGTGGCGCGAACGTAGTATTGCCATCGCTCGCGGCCGGTGAGCGGCCGATAGTCGTCTTCCGAGACCGTGCCTTTGCCAGAAGCGAAGTTGACGCTCGTGCGCGCTCGATCGTCCGCAACGCTGGCGTCGGGCGCTGACTGGTCAGCGGGAGATGGCGGCGCGCCGCTGTCCTGATCGAGGTTGGTCGGGCGCGGCGCGAAGTCGCCGCCGTGAACTGGAACGTATTGTCCGGCGGCGGCGGCGCTCAGCGTCAGGAGTAGCGCTAGACCGGAAAGCAAACCGACAATTCGCCGCTTCGGGCGCTGAACATAAGCCATATCATCAAGACCTACAGAGCCGAACTTGGAGCGTAAAGCCGGTAGGGGGTAAAGGCGTCGCATTGTGCCGGAGCAAGCGCGAAGATACAAACCAGCGCGAGGCGCGGGCTGTATCCTAACCAACGTCAGACCGGCGGGCGCGCATCGGAAAATCGCTTCGAGCCGTAATGGACTTGACGCTTTCGATTTTCAGAAGGATGGGCATTTATGATCAAGCGCAGCGATGGCTGGCTGGCGGGGCTATTTCCCGTGACGATCTGCTTGCTGGCGACGCTTGGATCGCCGTGGCCGGGCGGGCTGAGCTTAGCGCAACAGCGCCCGCGAGTGGTGGCGCCGGCGGACGCTCCAGCCAACAACGGCGGCGCGGCGCTGGCGTCAGCGGCGCGCCATCGGCTCGTTGTCGGCGAGCGGCTGGTTTATAGCGTGCGCGTCAACGCGCCAAGCTTTGGCCTGCGCGACGCGCCGGTTGCGCGGTTTTCAATGGAAGTCGTCGAGCGCGGGCAGTTTTATGGTCGGGAAGGGCTGCGGCTGGTCGCGCGCGCGGAGACGACCGGGCTGATCAAGGCGACGCTCTTTGATCTGGATGACCGCTTTGTGACTTACCTTGACCCGGCGACGCGCCTACCCTATCGCGCCGAAGCCGACATTAAGGAAGGCGGGCGAGCTGAGCGTATCGTGACCGTCTTCGACCAAGCGAAGCGCTTGGCGCGCATCAACGATGAGCGTCAGGTCAAGCTCGCGGGCGACACCTACGACTTGGCCGGGTTGCTCTGGGCGACGCGCAATCTTGACTTTGAAGGGCCGACAACCATAACGCTGCTGGCCATCAATGACCGTGACGGCAAGCTTATCCACGTTGAAATCGAGCGACTTGGGCGCGAGACGCTAGAGATTGCCGGCCGCTCGGTGACAACCGTCAAGCTGGCGCTCCGCCCAGCTCATAGCAGCGGCAAGCCGTCGGACGAGCGCAACATCCGGATCTGGATTACGGATGACGCGGATCGCTACGCGGTGCGCCTCAGCGGCGGCAACGAGATCGGGGAGTTCCGAGCTGAGCTTTCCCGCTTTCCCAGCCGGGCGCCCGAGTCGGAGTAGGCTAGCGCTGACATGCGGTGCAAGTATGGACAAAGCGATGATTTGTCAGATTGGCGC
>NKPT01000285.1 GCA_002254845.1 Chloracidobacterium sp. CP2_5A
CCGTCGAAGTGGGCATCGTCGGCTGCGGCGGGCGCGGCAACTGGATTGGTCCGTTCTTCCCGGAATTCGCCGGCGCGCGCGTCGTGGCGCTGGCCGATGTCCAGAGAGCGAATCTCGAATCCACCGCGGAAAAGCTGAAGGTGGACAAAAGCCGCGCGTATCTCGGGCCGGACGCATTCTTGAAACTGGCTGAGTCGAAGCTCGACGCGGTCGTGATCGAGACGCCCACCATCGGCTTGTTGCCGCCGGCCTGCTCGTACTGCGTCAGGAAGTTGACCGCGTCCGCCCCGCCCAGGACGACCAGCAGCGCGTCGACGTCGTCGGGCAGCTTGGCGATGAAGGACGAATAATCC
>NKPT01000349.1 GCA_002254845.1 Chloracidobacterium sp. CP2_5A
TCCGGATGCTGACACGAACGGAAGAGTATCCGCTGAACGACATAGAAAAAGTGGACGCCGAAATCGTTGAACCGCCGGGATGGACACGCTGGGCGCAGGCCGCGGCCTCGATCTCGGGGAATTGGCGGGCATCGGCGGCCATGACAGCAGGCAACCAGCCGTACCCCGCGCTCACGCTGACGGCCCGCGACGGCCGCAAGCGTCGGTTTGCGATCACAGGATTCAGCGGCGGCGGCCGCCTGTTGCTGTTGCTGCGCGAAGCCGGCGTGACCGTAACGGACGAGGCGCTGGCTTTGGCCTTTGGCGA
>NKPT01000331.1 GCA_002254845.1 Chloracidobacterium sp. CP2_5A
CCGTTGACACCGCACAATCCCGCGACCGGGACTACGTTATCTGGGACGATGAACTGCCCGGCTTCGGCCTGCGCGTCTTCGCCTCGGGCAAGCGCAGCTATGTCATCCAGTATCGCGCACGCGGACGCTCGCGACGCTACACGATCGGACTGCACGGCGTCTGGACCCCGGAAACCGCGCGCCGGGAAGCGAAAGCGCAGCTGGGGCGCGTCGCGCAAGGCGACAACCCGGCCGAGGAGCGCGAGCTCGACCGCAAAGCGCTCACCATGAAGCAGCTCTGTGAGGAGTACGTCATGGACATGCAGGCCGGGCTCATTC
>NKPT01000187.1 GCA_002254845.1 Chloracidobacterium sp. CP2_5A
CTACAATCAGGCTGGCGTGTTCTTCAAGCAGGCACGTGACGCGGGCTATGAAGGCGTCTTTATGGGCACCGACGGCATGGACGCCAGCGGCTTGGCTGACCTGGCGGGCGACGCGCTCGTCAAAGGCGGCGGTATGGTCTATACCTCCGTTGCCGGTCCTGCTTCTGCTTACCCGAAAGCCGCCAAGTTTGCGGAGGATTTCAAAGCCAAATTCGGCGCAGATCCTCAACCGTTTGCCGCCCAGGGCTACGATGCTGCCGCAGTCTGCCTGAAGGCGATCGAGAATGCCGCCAAGGCGGCGGGCAACAAGGTTCCCACCCGTGAAGCCGTCCGCGACGCGATCCGCGCGCTGACGCTTGATGGCATCACCGGAACCATCTCCTTCGACAGCATCGGCGACCTGCCCAAAGCCAAGTACTTTATCATCAAAGTCAACGCCACC
>NKPT01000218.1 GCA_002254845.1 Chloracidobacterium sp. CP2_5A
CGGCAGGCTGGTCATTGCGGCGATTTTTTCGTAGAAGGCGCGGGCCTGCTCGCCGAGCGGCGGCGGGCCGGCGAGGGTGGGCAGATATTCCGCCAGCGCAAAACGTTCCGCTTCGGCGAGCGCCTCCGGCGTGAATTTTTTTGTCCGCTCCAGCTCGGTGGCAACGATGGTGGGAAACGTCAGCGCGGCCTTGAGCGGATCGCGATCCGGCCGCGCCCATTGGAACGAGGTCTCGAGCAGCGGCGAAACCATGACGATGCCGGCAGGGATCATGCCGTGCTCGTCGTGCAGAACCCGGGCGACCTTTGCGGCGCGGAATCCGCCGTAGCTTTCCCCGAGCAGATATTTGGGCGACGCAGTGCGCGCATTCCGCACGATGTAGAGGGCAATGACCTTGGCGAC
>NKPT01000178.1 GCA_002254845.1 Chloracidobacterium sp. CP2_5A
CGGCAGCTTGATCCGCTTCAGGTTCTCGCGGATCGCCTGCGCATTGCGGCCCTCCTGTGGCACCACCGGAATGTTCAGATCGGTGCCCGAGACCTTGAACTGCTTCAGCTTCTCGAGGTTCTGCTGAGCGGCCGCGCCGCCGGCGCCGAAGGCTAGCGCCACGGCGACCGCCGCGAGCTGAATCGTGCGCTTCATGTTGCGTCTCCTGCTGTTGTTGTGTGCAGCCGGCGGGATCGCCGGCTGCCGCGCGAGTCTAGGTCAGGCCCGCAAGCGAGACGCGTTACGCGAACGCGCGAGGACGCGAGGCGCAATGCGCCCTTGAGAGAAAAGCAAAGGGGGCGGTCGCCCGCCCCCTTCCGGCTGCGGCCCCGCGGCGCCGGCTACTTACCGCGCAGCCTTTTGATCGCCGCCAGCTGCGCCGCCAGGGCCGACATCTCGGCCTCGACCTTGGCGA
>NKPT01000298.1 GCA_002254845.1 Chloracidobacterium sp. CP2_5A
CGCCTACGCTCGCGTCGTTGGGCCGATCTTGGCCGATGGCCTGGTGTTGAAGGTCAACGGGAAAGTCGTCCCGCTAGCGCTGAAGTCGCACAGGGTCACGCTGACCGACTCGCTTCGCTGCGAGTTCGAGTTCACCGCCCCGTTAGATACCAGCGACCTCGCCGAGCATCTGATTCAACTGACCGACACCAACTTCGACAACGCGCCAGGCAAACTTGATTGGTCGCTGGCGGTCGCGGGGCTGACAACCTTGCAACACACCGCGCCAAGCGCCGCGCTAAAAGCACGCGCGCCCATCGACCAATTGCCCGGTGACCGTGCCCGCCTGCGCTTCGTGGCAG
>NKPT01000272.1 GCA_002254845.1 Chloracidobacterium sp. CP2_5A
ACGGCGTCCGGGGCCGGCTGCTGCCGGAGAAGCAATCGGAGCGCCGCCGCGTGCTGCGCCTCGTCGCACGCGACGCCGGCGACAACCGGGAGCATCGCTGTGGACGCCAGTTGCGGCAGCAATCCCAGATAGGCGCTCGCCGCGCCGGCTTCCAGACCCAGCGCAAACACTAAGACCTCCGCCGCCGTTTTGAGTTCAACGGGCGCGCCGTTTTTGTCCTTGAATGAGTAACTCGCCAAGGCGACCGCCGGAGACGCGCCAAGCTTGCGGATCTCTTCCACAAGCAGGTCGCGGTGCGCGCGGTGCTGACTCTGGAAATGCCGGGCTAGCTCCAGCGTCTCCCCCTTGAGCAAGCCCGTCCC
>NKPT01000182.1 GCA_002254845.1 Chloracidobacterium sp. CP2_5A
CGGTGATCGCCCCCCGCCCCTGACGTGGCGCGTTCAGCAGCGCGCGAGCGGCCGCGCATCGGTGTCGAGCGCGCGGTCCAGCAATGCATCGGCCGCGAGCGACGCCGCCGGTCGCCGGAAATGCGCTGCGGTGGCCGCGCTTATCGCGGCTTGCGCGTTGCTTCGCGCCCTCGTCAACGCCGGGGCGGAGGGCAACAATCCGGTCGTTCTTCGCGCCTGCAACGATGGCCGCGGGCAAGGGCACGCCAAACCTAAGGGAGGTTCGAGAGGTGATTCGCGGCGGCACGCGCACTCGCAGCCCGGCAGCGGCGCGCGGGCTGACGCTGATCGGCGTCGTCTCCAAAGACCACTGCGCCGCCAGCAAGCCGAAGCACAAATCCGGCAAGAAGCTGACCGATATCTGCGATATCATCCTCGATAACGCCTCGCCCGTTGGCGATGCGATGGTCA
>NKPT01000211.1 GCA_002254845.1 Chloracidobacterium sp. CP2_5A
ATGCCGCCGTTGAGGATCAGGCACTCCACGTCGCTCCCGTGAATGGCGGTGACGCTCAGCTCAATGAGCCCGTCGTCAATCAAAATCCGGTCGCCCGGCTTGGCGTCATAGGCCAGCCCGTCATAGCTGCAACTGACGCGCTCGGCGTTGCCGGGAATGTCCTCCGGCGTGATGACGATGCGACTGCCTGTGACCAGCGTGACCGGCTCGCCGCCAATGAGTCGGCCAGTGCGGATTTTTGGTCCGCATAGGTCGAGCAAAATCGCCAGCGGCTGGCGTAGCTCGCTCGCCAAGTGGCGCAGCGATTGAATGACTTCGGCATGGCCCTCATGCGTGCCATGCGACATGTTGATCCGGGCGACATTGACTCCGGAGGTCAGCAGCGTTCGGAGAACTTCCGAAGCGCGCGAA
>NKPT01000212.1 GCA_002254845.1 Chloracidobacterium sp. CP2_5A
ATGCCGCCGTTGAGGATCAGGCACTCCACGTCGCTCCCGTGAATGGCGGTGACGCTCAGCTCAATGAGCCCGTCGTCAATCAAAATCCGGTCGCCCGGCCTGGCGTCATAAGCCAGCCCGTCATAGCTGCAACTGATGCGCCCGGCGTTGCCGGGAATGTCCTCCGGCGTGATGACGATGCGGTTGCCCGTGACCAGCGTGACCGGCTCGCCGCCAACGAGTCGGCCAGTGCGGATTTTCGGCCCGCATAGGTCGAGCAAAATCGCCAGCGGCTGGCGTAGCTCGCTCGCCAAGTGGCGCAGCGATTGAATAACTTCGGCATGGCCCTCATGCGTGCCATGCGACATGTTGATCCGGGCGACATTGACTCCGGAGGTCAGCAGCGTTCGGAGAACTTCCGAAGCGCGCGAA
>NKPT01000137.1 GCA_002254845.1 Chloracidobacterium sp. CP2_5A
ATGCCGCCCTTCGCGCCCGCTATCCGCTCGAGCTGATTTCATCGAAGAACGACGACAGCATGAACTCAACCTTCGGCTATCGCGCCGATGTCGACGCGGACACCGCCTTCCTGGACCTCGCGCGTTCCGACGCTGCCGCTCGGGGCATCGCCAATGGCGATCGCGTCCGCGTGTTCAACGATCGCGGCAGCGTCCTTCTGACCGCCCGCGTCAACGGCGCCGTGCGCGAAGGCGTGGTTCGCGCGCCTTCCGTCCGCTGGCCCAAGCGTTCGCCAGGACGCGCCGGCATCAATGTTCTGACTTCCGAACGCCTCACCGACATTGGCGGCGGAGCCGTGTTCTATAGCTGCCTGGTTCAGGTTGAGAAATGCGGAGATTGAACGCCGCCACGGCAGTGCTGGTCTTGGCCTTCGCGGGCAACGCATGCAAGCGGCAAGGGCGCCCGCTCGTGCTCCCATCCGACGAACAGATTCCCCTCGCCGCCGCCGTTGAAATGGCCGATCCGCGCCACTCCGTCC
>NKPT01000160.1 GCA_002254845.1 Chloracidobacterium sp. CP2_5A
AATAGATTTCCGTCCCATTCAACCCCCAAGCCGGCGCGGCCACCAGCGCAGACTCGTTTGTCAACTGACGCACCCCCGCGCCGTCGGCGTCCATGACACTGACCTCCTTGCGCGAAGGGCCGCGGTCCGTCAGGAAGGCAATGCGAGTCGAGAAAATACCCGGCGCTTGCGTCAGCGCAGTCATAATATCGTCGGCCATGCGGTGCGCCAGGCGCCGCGCATCGCGGACCTGAGCACCCGAATAAGCCTGGCCCAGCAGTCGCTGTTTCGTCACCGCGTCGTAGAGTTCCAAACGCGCTTCGCCGCCCGACACGCTGCCGCGCACCACATACGAGACGCCAGCCGCCGTCCAGCCGTCAAACTGGACACTGCCCGCGCGCTGATCCGCCTCGGCGGCGGCAGCCGCAGCGGCCTTGTTGGCCGGACGCACCGCCACATCCGCCAGCGCCAAATCATTTTGGATGACCTCAGCCATAC
>NKPT01000161.1 GCA_002254845.1 Chloracidobacterium sp. CP2_5A
CATTGGGATAGACGATGATTTCGCTCTTGCCGCCAGCCGCTTTGATGGCTTCGCGCATCTTCTCCACCGTGTCGAGCGGAATGCCCGTGTCCTTGCCGCCGTAGAAGCCCAGTACGGCGCCCTTGATGTTCGCGGCGACGTCCACGGGATGTTTCGGCGTCATCTCGCTCGGCTGGCCAACCAGGCGCCCGTACCATGCGCCACCCGCCTTGACCTTGGGATTGTGCGCGGCATACAGCCAAGTGATGCGCCCGCCCCAGCAAAAGCCGGTGACGGCGAGGCGATTCTTGTCGCCCTTGCCCTGTTTGGCGGCGAACTCGACCGCCGCGTCCAGGTCGCTCATCACCTGCGCGTCAGGCACCTTGCTGACGACGTCAGAAATGATCTTCTGAAAATTCTCGATCTTCGACACGTCGCCCTGGCGCGCGTAAAGCTCCGGCGCGATGGTGCTGTAGCCCGCCTTGGCGAATCGCCGG
>NKPT01000296.1 GCA_002254845.1 Chloracidobacterium sp. CP2_5A
GCCCGAGGGAGATCAGAGTTAAAGAATTCAGCCGCCCGTCACCGGGCAAGCTCTTTTCCTGCTGATAGCGCCTGAGCGCCGCTAGCGATTCCGCGGTCCAGTTGCCGTCCACCGGACCGTTGTAGAAACCTTGATCCGCAAGCGCCTGCTGGATTTCCCGATAGCGTTCCGGCGTGGGGTGCTGCTGGGTGAACCGGAATCCGTTGGCCACCTTAGGTTGTGCCGTCCGGCGCTGCGCCGCGCTCCGGGTTCCCTTTTTGCCCGTCGCCGGACCGGAAGCCTTAGCGCTGCGGGCGGCCGATGCCGTGCTGCGACGGGTCCGCGGGACGCGCCGCTTCACCA
>NKPT01000200.1 GCA_002254845.1 Chloracidobacterium sp. CP2_5A
CCTGCAGCTCCTCGTTGCGGCGCTGGTTTAGGTCCTCGCGGAACTCGCGCTGGCGGCGCTGCAGATCGCGGTCCATCTCCGCCAGCTCGCGCTGGCGGCGGTTGCGATCGCCTTCGGCCATCACCGGCGCGTCCTTCTCGAAACGCTCGATCTGGCCCTTCAGCCGCGTGGCGAGTTCCTGCAGCTCCTTGTCGCGCTTGGCGAACTCCGTCTCAAGCTTTTGCGTGGCGGCGCGCGCCGGAACCGAATCGCGCAGGATCCTCTCCGAGTTCACGTAGCCGACCTTGATGCTCTCTTGCGCCGCGGCCGGCACGGCAACGAGCGTCAGCGCGGCGAGCGGCAGAGAAGCCGACGCAAGCCTAAGCCAGCCTTTCATCAGCGTCCTCACATGCGACATGGGCGACAGGGCTTTGTATTGTGCCATCG
>NKPT01000096.1 GCA_002254845.1 Chloracidobacterium sp. CP2_5A
CCCCTGGCCCGCGGCGGCGGTTTCGCGTGCCCGCAAGGGCCACCCCCCTGTCCGGTTTCCTTGGAAGCCGAGCCCGGCGGCGGGCCGCTGAGCCTATTTCCGGATCACCCGGAAATCTTCGGCATTTTCTTTTCGTATTCAGCGATTTTCTTCTGCAGTTTGTCGCGTTCCGGCGACTTGGGCACAGGCGCTAATGCCTCTTTAGCTTCGTCGAGAAAAAGCTTCATGCGTGCGGCGCGGTCCAGCTTTTTCGGCGCAAAGAGTTGCGACAACTCCGTAAATTGCGAGGCCAGGAAAAAGAGAAACTGCTCGCGCTTCACTTTCGGCTCCGGCGCCGAGAACAACGCCTTCGCCTTTTCGAAGTCCCCGCCGGGATCGGCCACCGCAATGACGCTCTGCGCCACGCCCCGCCGCATCATCAGGTTGTGGAGCCGTTCGACTTCCGCCGGCAGGGGCAGGATGCCCTTGATGATCCGTTCCACTTCGACGGGCCGGTTCCGGTTGACGTCGGGAAACGTGAAAGGCAGCGTGATCTCATCATCGGTGAGATTCGGCATCAGCTTGTGCCCGGTGTCGGCAAAGCGCATCGCGCTTTGTCCGGCCAGCGTACGCGCCTCATTGGCCAGCCGCCGGAAATCGATCTCCCGCGCCTTCGCCGCCGGCCGGCCCTCGTCGAGAATATCGGCCCATTCCATCTCCCCGCGGGCGATGCCCGAGTC
>NKPT01000087.1 GCA_002254845.1 Chloracidobacterium sp. CP2_5A
ACCAGGTCGGGATCAAGCGCCAAAATTTGCTCGGCGCGAATCGGCGCGGACGCCACCCGCCCAGGAATCCGAGCGGTTCGCTCCAGCGCGTTGCACAGGCCTGGATTGTCAGCCTCCTGGCTGAGCGCCAAAATCCGCTCTGGCTCGACTAAGTCAATGAGCATCTCGTTAACGCTGCGCTCGGCCGAGATGATGCGCGACGGCTTGCTTCCGAGCGTCTTCCGAGCTGACTGGAGCGCCCCCATTGCCTCTTCTTGCCAGGCTAAAGCCCGCTTTCCGGCTAAAGCCGAAAGCCCTAGCGCGAATACAATGAGCCCGATGTTCATCCCCCAGCGCGTCATGTGATCGCTCCTTGCGCGGCTCCGCCCCGCTTCTGGCTGCGCCACTCGCCAGGCGAAGCCGAGTCGAAGACATATCGGTTGAAGTGGCGCGCCGCCAGCGCCCCCGGCGGCGGCAGGTAACGCCCCGCTGCCAGCATCGCTTCCAGATAATCAAACACCAACGCGACGGTCGCGTCGTCGTTGATGGAATGCAGCCAGATCGCCTCGCCGCCAAAGAGAATGAGCGCGACGTTCGCCAGCGGGCAGGGACCCAAGCAGCCGGTAACGGTCAGGTGCACCCGCAGCCGGAGTCCCCGCGCCTTCCATTCCGCTTTGTAAGCTTCAAGCTGAGCAGGGGGAAAGCCGCGCTCCATCTGTCCGCAACAGCACCCATGGCAGACAAAAAGCTGCCCCTCGAGAACCCGCAACTCCTTCGTCACGCCATCGGCCCGCGTCACGTCCAGAAAGCGGTTAGGTTGCGCGGTCTCCATACCCCCCCTAAAACTGAAACGCGATGCCGCCTAGGCCAACCGCTCCCGGCGCAAGCCAGCCGTTTCCGGTGAAGTAGCGTCGGTTGAATATGTTTTCAACCTTGCCGTAGAGGCGCAGGGAGCGGTCATTGCCAACTGGCAGCGTGTAGCTGCCCATCAGGTCGGACTTGACGTAGCCGGGGACTTCAAAAGCGCGCGCCCGCCCGGCGGCAAACAGCGACGCGTACGCGCTGCCGTAAGCCGCCAAGTCGAAATTGACGTTGACGCGCTTGCCAACCGCCTGGTTGGCGACCAGCGTGAACGTATG
>NKPT01000008.1 GCA_002254845.1 Chloracidobacterium sp. CP2_5A
AGGCAAGCGCTTGCCTGGCGTTCCAGCCGGGAAGCGCGGTTCAGCGGAAGATGACCGAGGCGTCCTCATCCGCCGCCGCCCCTGCCGACTGAGCGGCCCAGGCTTCAAACAACTCCGCCTTGTTCCGCAAGCCTAAGCGCGGCAGCGCATGGTTGACGACGTAGGTGGTTCCGGCATGACGGTTGTCCCACATCGCTTGGTGGGCCTCGGGCAAGTCCAGCCATTCGACAACCACTGGCGGGGTCACGTCGAGCAGCCCGGCGGCGACGGCATCGTTCATCGCCACAATCTCATAGGCGTTGTTGAGATGCGTTCCCCAGATGCTGGCCGTCGGCATGTCAATTCGTCGCTGGCGCATCCAGACTTGCGGCGCATAAAAGCTATACCGCCGCCCGGACATATCTTCCGCGTAGACCACGCGCCCCGTATAAGGCTTGACCAGCGTCGCGCTGACGCCAAGGGTATCCTGCCCGGCGCGCTCGAAAATCAAGTCAGGGTAGCCGCGCGGGTTGTCGGGCGCGGACAGCAGTCGCCCAACCGACGCGGCGAAGGGCTTGAAGTTGATTTCGGTAAAGAGCCGCACGGCTTCCTTGAAGGCGTCAGTGTCGGCCTTGGGATTGGGAAAGGCCGGCATCCTGTCGGGCCATTCAAAGTCGGCGCCGTACCGCCGCTGGATGTCCTCGATGCTCACAATGCCGCGCACGGCGTCGCCGAAGCCAAGGCTAGCGACGAACTCCTTTTGCCCATCGGTGCGCGTCGCGACGACCACCCGCGCGCGGGCTTCGCGGACGGCCTCGATGATTTCTATGCCGGCCTCATCCACAATGTCTTCGCTAACGCCGTAATAGACCAGCGCCGACTGCCCGGCGCGCAGGCCAACGCGCTGGAGCATGTCGGCCGGCGCGGCCGCGCCCGGCTTGCCCATAAAGGTGAAGTGATAACCCGACGACGCGCCGTAGAAAGTCAACACGCCGCCCGGCGCAAGCAGCTGGAAGCTGCGCGGGAACGACAGCTCGCCGGCATGCGAAACGGCGTAGTCGGCAAGCCGGCCGTCGTTTTGGGCGCGAAAGGCGTCGAGCAGCGGCTCGCCGGCGGCTTCCCAGTCCGCCCACCGGGCGGCGTCTTCCGGCACTTTCGTGAAGCAGCCAGCTAGTTCCGGCGCGCGCCGGTTGATGACGCCGGTGGCGCCATGGCTTTTGACAAACTCGGCCCGCTCCGCGCTCGACACCAGCCCGGTCACTTTGACGTTGTTGCGGACGGCGACCTTGACCGCCTCGAACCCGGTCCCCGTCGCCGCGCCTTCCACAAACAGGCGCTTGCCGGGCGCGACCTTGAGCGTCGTAAATAGCGCCCGATAAATCGTCCCCAAGTTGAGCATGTAGCTGCCCGCCGCCTCAATCGTCAGGTCCTCCAGCTTGTGGTGAAGTTGCGGCGGCTGCGCCAGCAAAAACTGCCCGTGCGAGCCGTTCGGCTCCTGATAGCCTTGAATGCCAAAGTCGGCGAACATCGGATCAAGACCGACCAGCGGCGAAAACAGGTTATTTTGTCCCGAATAGATGGAGACGAGATCGCCCGTTTGCAAGCGCCCTTCCCGCTTGACCTCGCTGCCCAGCGCGACCACCAAGCCAATGCCGCCCGAACCCGTGATGTGAAAATCCTGATCGTGGTCGTCCATGACCGAAATCGGGATGCCGGTCAGCGCCCAGATATCGTTGAAGTTGACTTCGCTGACCAGAACATAGACGAGCGCCTCGGCCGGGCTCGGTTCCGGCACGGGCACGATGAAATGCCTTTCGACATCCTTCGGGTCGCCGTGGACGGCCGCGCCAGTGGAAGGGTCTTTGATGACGCCCTGCGCGTACTGATATTTCGGCAGCGGCGTCAGGCCCGGGTAAAACGGCGTCCCGATTGGCAGCAGCTCGCCGCGCTCAAGCAAGGCGCGCTCCTCAGGCGAGCCAGCCATGATGAGCGGACGCGGCGGCAGCGGCGCGCTCCGTTTGTCGAGAAACGCCTGGATGCCCGACTGTCCCCCTTCCGGGTCGGCGACGGCTTCGGCGAAAACCTGGGCTTCATGCTTCAACCCAGCCGCGTAGCCCTGCTCCAGCCCGAAAAACAGGCAGTCCAACGCGCGCCGGACGGCCTTTTCGCGCCCGACGGCGCGCGCCTGCGCCAGCAGCCGCGCCACGCGAGGGTGGGCTTCGACCTCGGCGCGGGATAGCCCGTTCTGGGGGGCGGCCCAGGCTTGACCGGCCGCCTGCCGCCGCGCGAAAGCGTCAGCGAGCGGGCCGGCTCCGGTCAGGATGTACTCGCGCGCCAGCCGCGCCGCGACTTCAACGGCCGCCTGGGCGCCAGGCGCAATGTCATCCACAAGGCCCAGCCTCTTGGCGGCTTGAGCGTCGAGGTTGCGCCCGCCGACGATGATTTCAATGGCGTCAAGCAAGGTCTCCGGCGCGGCCGTCGCAGCGGACGCCGCGCCGGAGGCGGAAGCGTTGGACATAACTGGAAGCGACCCTTTCAGAAAAGCGTGTCAGCGCGCTCCAGTATCGCATGAGTCTTGGCTTGTGCGCTATGTTCGCGGCGGCTGGCGAAGCCTTCTCAAGCATTTCACTTTCAGCCCATGTTTGACCAACACGAGAAAAGCCTCCTTCCCGACGCCGAACTCACCCGCCGCCGCTTTGTTCTGACCTCGCTGGCCGCCGGCTTTGCCCTCGCCGCGCAGCCCATCAGCGCGCAAACCATTGTCACTGACGCCACGGGACTGACGGCTGGCGAAGTCGAGATTGCCGCCGCCGACATCAAGTTCCCAGCCTATCGGGCAATGCCGGAGCGGGGAAAATCCTTTCCGATCGTCATTGTGATTCCCGAAATTTTCGGCGTTCACGAACATATCAAGGATGTTTGCCGGCGGCTGGCGAAAGTCGGCTACCTGGCCATCGCGCCGGAGCTTTTCGCCCGACAAGGCGATGTCTCGAAGCTGGAAAGCATCGGCGACATCATCTCAAAGGTTGTATCGAAGGTTCCAGACGCCCAAGCGCTGTCCGATTTGACAAGCTGCATCGCCTACGCCGCCGAAACGGGCAAAGGCGATCTCAGGCGGGTCGCCGCCACCGGCTTTTGTTGGGGCGGGCGCATGACGTGGCTGTTTGCAGCCACGGAAGCGAAAGTGAAGGCGGCCGCAGCCTGGTATGGCTCGCTCGTCGCCAACCCGCGTAACAACCCGGATTTCAAGCCCGATCCGCTGCGCCCGTTCTTTCCGATTGACATCGCCCCGGAGCTGAAAACGCCGGTGCTGGGGCTATACGGCGGCAAGGATCAGGGCATCCCGCTGGAGACGGTCGAGCGGATGCGCGAGGCGCTGGACAAGGGCAAGTCCGGCTCGCGGATTATCGTGTACCCGGAAGCGCCGCACGGATTCCACGCCGACTATCGCCCGTCCTATCGGAAAGACGCCGCCCAGGCGGCTTGGAAGGCCATGCTCGCGTGGTTCAGGCGGCATGGCGCGAGCTAGGCTTTCGGCTTGAATGACTCGCTATGGATCGCTCGCCGGAACTCACTCGTCGGACATTTGCCGGCATCGAAGCCCAAGCGGCCCGCGCGCGGCTGACTGCCGCGCAGCGCATTGTCGTCAAGGTCGGCAGCAATGTTCTGGTCGAGCCTGGAGCGGGACTTGCCGAGCCCGTCCTCCGGCACTTGGTCGAGCAGTGCGCCGCCGCGCGGGACGCCGGGCGGACGCTCGCGCTAGTTTCATCCGGCGCGGTCGCCTGCGGGACGACTCAGCTCCAAGCGCGGCGGCTGCCGCTTGCCAAGGACTTGTCCTTCAAGCAGGCGGCGGCGGCGATTGGGCAGCCCGCGCTGATGCGCTACTACGAGCAGGCTTTTGCGCCGACGCCCGTGGCGCAAGTGCTCCTGACCTACGATGACGCGCGCGACCGCGAGCGGTTTCTCAACGCGCGCCATACGCTGCGCACCCTGCTGGGGCTGGGCGTCGTTCCCATCATCAACGAAAACGACACCGTGGCGACGGCGGAAATCAAGTTCGGCGACAACGACTTCCTCAGCGCGCTGGTGGCGAACATCGTGGACGCCGACCTGCTCGTGCTGCTGTCTGACGTGGAGGGCCTCTTCGACCGCGATCCCAAGCGCCATCCCGACGCCCAGCGACTGGCTTTTGTCCCCGAAGTGGACGCCGCGACGCTGGCGCTGGCGTCAACGGGAACGAGCGCGTTCGGGACGGGCGGGATGCAATCCAAGCTGACCGCCGCGCAGACGGCCGCCCGCTTTGGGGCGACGACGGTCATCGTCAATGGCCGCGCGCCAAACATTTTGCGGCGCGTCCTCGCCGGCGAGGACGCGGGGACGCTGTTCCCGCCGGCCGCGGCCGCGCTGGGCGGGCGCAAGCGCTGGATTGCCGCGCTGCGGCCGCAGGGCGCGCTGACGCTTGACGCGGGCGCGGCGCGGGCCGTGGCCAGGCAGGGGAAGAGCGTTTTGCCATCGGGGATTATTCGCGTCGAGGGGCGGTTCGCCGCCGGGGATGTCGTCGCTTGCCGCGACGAGCAGGGGCGCGAGTTCGCGCGCGGCTTAGCAAGCTACAGCGCCGACGAGGTTGAGGCCATTCGCGGGCTGAAGTCGTCCGACATCGCGCTGCGGCTGGGCTTCCGCGCGCGCGACGAAGTCATCCACCGGGACGATTTGGCGCTGACCGGCGAGCGTCAACGCCCTTGATTGAAGGCGCGGGGACGCCCTCCCTTCCCGACTGAAAACGCGCTACCGCCCCATCCAGCCGCCGTCCACCACAAGGACGTGGCCGTGAACGTAATCGCTTGCCGCCGAGGCTAAAAACACAGCCGCGCCGGCCAAATCCGCCGGACGCCCCCACCGGTCAGCTGGAATGCGCTCCGTGATCTGACGATGCCGCGCCGGGTCTTCCCGCAGCGGACGGGTGCTTTCCACATCAAGGTAGCCCGGCGAAATGGCGTTGACGTTGACGCCCCGCGCCGCCCATTCATTCGCCAGCGACTTCGTCAGTTGCACGACGCCACCCTTTGACGCCGCGAACGCCGGCGCTTGCCAGCCCCCCTGAAACGCCAGTAGCGAAGCGATGTTGATGATCTTGCCCGACTTTCGCGCCAGCATGTCCCTGGCAACCAGCTGCGACAGGCGGAACACCGTCGTCAGATTAATGTCCAGGATGAAATCCCAGTCTTCGTCGCTGAGCTCGACCGCCGCGCCGCGCCGAATCGCGCTGGCGTTGTTGACCAAAATATCAATCCGTCCGAAATGCGCCAGCGTGGCGGCGACGATGTGACCGTGAAAGGCGCGGTCGTAGAGGTCGCCAGTTACCGCTAACGCCTGCCGCCCCAGCGCGCGGATTTGCTCGCACAACGTCTCCGGCGGACGGGACGAGCTATGGCAAGCCACGTCCGCCCCGGCTTCGGCCAGCGCCAGGGCAATCGCCGTGCCGATTTCAGAAAGCGCGCCCGTCACCAGCGCGACCTTGCCATCAAGACGAAACAAATCCAGCACCACGTCCCAAACCGTCCCTGTCGCCGGAAGATGCCACGGTGGTCGCCTAGCTTATCGCGTCCGCCGCTTCGGCAACAACGAAAATGACGTTGGCCGTTGGCGTTGAATCCGCTAACGTGCGTCCTCCGGCAAGCTCACTCCCTGGTTGCACTCACAAGCGCGCCCGTCTGCGGCCGAGGCGCGCGGCGACAACGCATGACCGACGTTCGACTGGCGTGGATTGATTACGTCCTGATGGCGATTTACTTCGCCTTCGTGATTGGCATTGGCGTGGCGCTCAAGCGCTTCATGCGCTCCAGCGCCGACTACTTCCTGTCGGGCCGCGCCATTCCGGCGTGGGTAGCCGGCCTGGCCTTTATTTCCGCCAACCTGGGCGCGCAGGAAGTCATCGGCATGGGCGCGTCGGGCGCAAAGTACGGCATCGCCACCAGCCACTTCTACTGGATTGGCGCGATTCCGGCGATGGTCTTCGTCGGCGTCTTTATGATGCCGTTTTACTACGGCTCGCGGGCGCGCTCCGTGCCGGAATACCTCAAGCTGCGCTTTGATGAAAAAACGCGCGCGCTCAACGCGATTTCCTTCGCCGTCATGACGGTGTTTTCGTCCGGCGTGTCGCTTTACGCCATGGGCAAGCTGTTCAAGCTGCTGCTGGGCTGGGACGAGGACGCCAGCATGCTGGCGGCGGCCGGCATCGTGCTGGCCTACATTTTTCTCGGCGGCTTGACGAGCGCCATCTACAACGAGGTGTTGCAGTTTTTCCTCATCGTCTTCGGCTTTCTGCCGCTGGTCTTGCTTGGGCTGAAGGATGTCGGCGGCTGGGCGGGGCTTCAGGCGCGGCTGACGACGCGCGCGCTGGAGCAGGGCTACGCGCCGACGGCCTACACGCAGTCGTGGGCCTTTATGGACGAGGCGACGCGCAATCCGGTCGGCGTCGAATGGTTTGGGCTGGCGATGGGGCTGGGCTTTGTGCTGTCGTTCGGCTACTGGTGCACGGATTTTCTCGTCGTCCAGCGCGCCATGGCGGCCGACTCGATGACGGCCGCGCGCCGCGCGCCGCTCATCGCCGCCATTCCCAAAATGCTGTTTCCCTTCCTGGTGATTCTGCCGGGCATGCTGGCGCTGACCGTCGAGCCGCGCCGCGCGAGCGCGCCGCCAGGCGTCGTCGCGGCAAGCGTCGGCATTGTTCCGCCGAAAATAGCCGACGCCGGCGAGATCATCCGCGATACAAACGGGCGGCCTGTCATTGACTACGATCTGGCGACGCCGGCCATGCTGGCGCATTACTTGCCGTCGGGCTTGCTTGGCCTCGGTCTCACGGCGCTGCTGGCGTCGTTTATGTCGGGGATGGCCGGGAATGTGACGGCGTTCAACACGGTCTGGACGTACGACATCTATCAAAGCTACTTCAAGCGCGACGCGAGCGACACGCACTACTTGTGGATGGGGCGCGCGGCCACAATCGGCGGCATTGCGCTCTCGGTGGCGACGGCCTACGTCGCCGCCGCGTTCAACAACATCATGGACGTGCTTCAGCTCGTGTTCGCGTTTGTCAACGCGCCGCTGTTCGCGACGTTTCTGTTGGGCATGTTCTGGAAGCGGGCCACGGGGCACGGGGCGTTCTGGGGACTGGTCGCCGGGACGCTCGCCGCCGCGCTCCACCATGGCGTCTCGCTGCCCGAAGGCGCGGTTGTCGGCGTCAAGGGGGGCTTTCTGGGGGTTGTGCTGCCGCCCTATCGCAGCGAGCTGGCGCAAACCTTCTGGACGGCCATCGTCGCCTGGACGGTTTGCTTTGTCGTCACCATCGCCGTGAGCCTGGCGACGCGCCCGCGCCCGGACGAGGAGCTTGGCGGGCTGGTCTACGCTCTGACGCCGAAGCCCGCGGAAGATGTTGGCTTCTGGCGGCGGCCCGCGACGTTGGCCGTCGTCGTCCTGACGGCAACCCTCGTGCTCAACCTTATCTTCTTCTAACTTGGAAAGGCGGCTTCGCGATGAGCGGCGGCATCGGGCTTGACATCAGGATTCCCATCGGGGCGATGTTTGCGCTGATCGGGCTGGCGCTGGCCGGCTATGGCTGGATGACGAGCGGCGTCCCCGGCTTTTACGATAAGTCGCTAGGAATCAACATCAACCTCTGGTGGGGGCTGGCGATGACGCTGTTTGGCGGCGCGCTGCTCGCGCCGGCCCTGCTCAAGCGAGCATGATTTCGCCCCCGCCCATTCCGCCGGAACCGACGCTGATTCGGCGCGTCATCGTCAAGCCCGACGGTCGGCGATTGACGTTTTACGACTTTGAACCAGCGGACGCGGACGCGCCGCCCGCGCCCGCGCCGGAGGAAGCGCCGCGCCATGTCGGAACTCCGCTGGAATCCGCTGCTGGGTGAGTGGACGATTACGGCAACGCACCGGCAGGAACGCACCTTTTTGCCGCCGGCCGACTACTGCCCGCTGTGCCCGACGCAGCCCGGCGCGTTTGAAACCGAGATTCCGACGCCCGCGTTCGACATCGTCGTGTTTGAGAACCGCTTTCCGAGCTTGCAGGCGACGCCGCCCGCGCCGGCGGTGGAAGGCGGCGATCTGTATCCCGTCCGCCCAGCGCGGGGCGTCTGCGAGGTCGTGGTCTATACCGACCGGCATACGACGACGCTGGCGGAGGAAAGCGTCGAGCGCATCCGGCGCCTCATCCTTGTCTGGCGCGACCGCTTCGCTGAGCTCGGCGCGCGCGACGACGTGGCGTACGTCTACATTTTCGAGAACAAGGGCGAGGCGATCGGCGTCACGCTGCACCATCCGCACGGGCAAATCTACGCCTATCCGTTCATTCCGCCGCGCGTCGCGCGCAAGCTGGCGCAAGCGGAACGACACTGGAGCGCGACCGGGCGCGACCTGCTGGGCGACGCGCTGGATGCGGAACGACGCGACGGGCGGCGCATCGTCTGTGAAAACGAGGCGTTCGTGGCGTTCATTCCGTTCTTCGCGCGCTATCCCTACGAGACGCTGGTGGTGCCGACGCGACAGGTCGCGGCGCTGACGGACTTCGACGCCCGCGAGCGGTGGCGACTAGCGGAAATTCTGAAAACGCTGCTGGTCGGCTACGACCGGCTGTTCGGCTTTTCGCTGCCGTACGTCATGGCGCTGCACCAGCGGCCAACCGACGGCGGCGACTACCCTTACGCCCGCTTTCACATCGAGTTCCTGCCGCCGCACCGGACGGCGAACAAGCTCAAGTATCTGGCCGGAAGCGAAAGCGGGGCGGGCGCGTTCATCAACGACACCATTCCCGAAGAAACCGCGCCGCGCCTGCGCGCCGCCTGTGGAAGCGGCTGACGCCGCTTATCGCGCCCTGAAGACGCGGTTCGCGTGGCGGACGAGCGCCTCCATGTGGTTGACGTAGGCCTCGAGCGCCGCCCGTCCGGCGTCGGTGAGTTGATAGGTCGTATGCGGCGTCCGTCCGCGAAAGCCCTTGGCGCAGGTCAGGTACGCGGCTTCTTCCAAGCGCCGCAGATGAACGCTCAGGTTGCCGTCGGTCGTGGAGAGGAGCTGCTTGAGCTCGACAAACGACATCCGCTCAACGCCAGCCAGCGCGCACAACACGCCGAGCCGCACCGGCTCGTGAATGAGCTTATCCACGCCTTCCGAGGCAACCCTGGTGGCCGATACGACCGCTTTGGGCGGCGCGGAAAGGGCCGCCGATTTACTGAGTTTACGCTTAGCCACCATAGTTCCGAGCAATCACAAGTCCAAAGCCGAGGTGGAGAACGCCGAACCCAAGGGCCATTGCCCAGTTCGCCAAAGCAAGCGGAAGAAATAGCGTGACGCCGCCCAGAAGCAGAAACGCGAATCCGAGCAGAGGCACCACGCGCACCGAGAAGGCGCCGCCAGCCATCACGCCAGTGCCATAGAGTAACAGCCAGGCGCCGGGCAAGACATCGTACGCGCCGTGTCCGACCAGCGTGATAGAGAGCAGCCCGCCGACTGCCAGCGGCGGCACAAAAGCGAAGAAAAAGCGCCGCGCTGCGGCTGAAGCCAAGGAATCGTCCTGCTGCCGCGCCTTGCGCCACATGGCGGTCGAGCCAATGGCGAGCGCCAGCGCGGCTTCGCTGATCCAAACGAGGAGCCACCGCCAGAGCGTCGGCTGGACGGCGGCCAACGCGGCGGCGGCGCAGGCGGTCAATCCGACGCCCGCCATGCCCCATCCCGGCACAGCCGTAAACAGCGTCGCCCGCTCCATGGTTTCACGGATGAAGCGCAGGTTCGCTTCGGCGCGCTCGTGGAGCGCCACGGTTGAACGGCCATTGTGGAGCGGCGCGATAGCCATCGCGAGCAGGCGGCCCTAGCGGCCGACAAAGACCGGCGGGCGCTTTTCAAGAAACGCGGTGACGCCTTCGCGGAAGTCGGCCGTCGCGGCGCAAACGGCCTGGCGATCCCGCTCCAGATTGAGCTGGGCGGGGAAATCAGCGGTTTTGCTGCTCCGCAGCAGGGCTTTTGTCTGCGCGATGGCTTGCGTCGGGGCGGCGGCGAACTGCTGGGCGCAAAACTGCACGGCGCTGGCGAATTCAGCGTCCGCCACGGTTTGGTGCACCAGCCCGACGGCCTTGGCTTCGCCGGATGGAACGACGCGCCCGGTGAGCATCAAGTCGGTCGCGCACGACCAGCCGACAATCCGGGGCAGCAGGAACGTCCCGCCGCCGTCGGGGACAAGCCCGATTTTGATGAACGCCTGCGAGAAACTGGCGCTCATCGCCGCAATGCGGTAGTCGGCCACCAGCGCCAGGCTCATGCCTAGCCCGTGGGCTGGACCATTGACGGCCGCGATCACGGGCTGGGGCAGCTCGTAAAGCGCCAAGACCATGCGATTGACGCGCTCGATCATCGTCTTGACGGCTTCGGCGGCCGCTTCGGGGGCCGAAGCCAGCATCCCGCGAATGTCCCCGCCAGAGGAAAACGCCCTCCCCGCGCCCGTCACAACCACGGCGCGCGCTTCCTTTTGCCTGGCTAGGTCCGCGAACGCGGCGGTTAGCTCCTCTACCATAGTCTGATTTATGGCGTTGAGCGTATCCGGGCGGTTGAGCGTCACCTGCGCAATCGCCTCTCGGATTTCAACGATGATGGTTTCGTAGGCCATGCCGGCAGTCCCCCTTGCTGTGTAAAATCGCAACGGGTCTACATAGCCCAATCGGCGCGGTCAACACAACCGAGGGCGGGCGCGGCGCCAGAGAGCGTCGTCGTCAGCGACCTGAAAAACGCCAGCGCCTCCCCTTCTCCGGGAAAGCCCTTTTCGATAAAGCGCGCCAAGTCGGCTAACGAGCGCAAGAAAAAGCTGAGGACGGCGAAACGCCGTCCTCTCCAGGGCTGCGCGCCGAGCGCGACAAGCGCGGCGATAGCGGCTTTCACGCCGCGGATTGGCTAGACCTTCTTGCCTTCGGCGCGCATGCGCTTCAGCACATACTCGATGCCATAACGGTTGATGGTCTTGATGGCGCGCGCCGACAGGCGCAGCCGCACCCACCGATTCTCGCTCGGCACCCAGAACCGCTGACGCTGCAGATTGGGCAGAAACCGGCGCTTCGTACGGTTGTTCGCATGCGAGACATTGTGGCCCGACATCGGGCGCTTTCCGGTTACCTGACAAACTTTCGCCATGACAAATCACCTCTTTTCCGGAGCGGCTTCACGCGGCTTCAAAAGCCGGCGTTTATAACCCAAGTCGGCGGCGCCCGCAACCTCAAGCGAGACCATCCAGTCAATCGCGGGCGGCCTCAGCGCGCAGCTCGATTTGTCGAATGGCCCGGTTGGCGGCATTGGCAATCCGCCGGTCGCCGTCGCGCAACAGGGGCTGTAAAGCCGGCAGATCGTCGCGCGTCCCGATGCGGCCCAGGGCGCGCATCATCCGCTCCGCGCCGCGCGGCCCGACGCGGCGCAAGTGAGGGTGCAAATCCGCGTTGCGAGCGAGCGAGTAGAGGTAGGATTCCGCTTGCTCGCCGTGGCGGAGCGAATCGAGCTGAGTGATGACTTCCTGCAAAAATTCCGCGCGTCCCATCCGGTAGAGCGCAAACGCCTGCGCCAGCCGCGTCGATTCATCCTTTTCCGTCAGGCGGTTGTTCAAAATGCTGTTCACGTAAGCGACCGCCTCGCCGCGACCAAGGCCTTCCGCCGCGAAGCGGCGGCGCTCGGCGCTCTGGTGGCTGAGGTTTTCTCTAAAGATGGGCTCGCTCGCCGGATCGCCAATCCGCGCCAGCGCGGCGAGGATCTGCGCCTGCTGACGATCGCCGTGACGCGCCGCGCGATAGCGCGCCATCAGGGGCGCGACGGCTTCGCGCGAGCGCAAGCGTCCGACCGTCTCAATCGCCCGTTGGCGAACGCGGTCATCGCGGTCATCCAGGTAAGGCAGGACGTGAATGCCGTATTCGGGACGCCCCAGCTTGGCGAATACGCGGAAAATGTCATCGCGCAGCTCCGGGTCGCCCAGCGCCTCAACCAGGGCTGAAATCATCGCGTCGCCGCGCAGGACGCCCAGCGCCCGCGCGGCCGAGCGCCGGTTGTCAAGATTCGGGTCATCGCGCATGGCGTCGGCGATGGCTTGTAAAATCTCCGGCGAGACCACCGTTCCGGTCAGCGCGATGGTTGGCTCGTCCGTTTCGAGAAAGGGATTGAAGCGGTCGAGGCCGCGGCGGCGGGCAAAGACAAACTCGATGTCTTCCTCAATGGAAAACAGCAAGAGCGCCCGCAAGGCGGCGCGGCGGACGTCAGCGTCCGGCTCGCGCAGCGCCTGGATCAAAGGGGGAATGGCTTCCGGAGCCTTGATTTTGCCGAGCGCAATCGCCGCCTCGGCGCGGGCGCCGGCGTCGAGGTCGTCCTTAAGCGTGACGAGCAGCGCCGGAACCGCGGCTTGAAAACGGCGGGCGCCAAGCGCGGCGGCAGCGCGGCGGCGCATCCGACGGTCGGGACTCGTCAGATCGGCCAGGTAGCGGTCTTGTCCAAGCGCCGGCAGCCACAGGCTCAGCGCGCATCCTGTCAACCAAGCGGCAAGCAGCATGCGAAGGAAGCGCATAAGTCAGGCATGCTAGCCAACTCTTGACCAGGTTTCAAGAAATGACCTAGCCTGCGGGCGTTCCTACCACTCGCCTTCATGACGCAGCCCATGTCCGAGCCACAGCCGGCGACGACGCCCGCCATTCGCACCACCATGCTTCCGCGCGACACCAACGCGCTGGGAACGATTTTCGGGGGCGTCATTCTGAGCTACATTGACTTAGCCGGCGCTATCGAAGCCCGTCGGATCGCCGTTCATCGCTACGTGACTGTCGCTATGCGCGAAGTCGTGTTTGTCGCGCCGGTGTACGTTGGCGATACGGTCAGCTTTTACGCCCAAGTCGAGAAGGTGGGTCGCACCTCCGTCACCGTGCGCGTCACCGTGGATGCCGAGCGGATGCGCGAGCCAAACACCGTTGTTAGGGTGACGGAAGCCGACGTGATTTATGTCGCCATGAGCGACGACGGCCGCCCAATCCCCATTTTTTCAGAATCCACCGCCCCGGAACACGCAACCGTATAATGGAATCACATCCGCCTGTATCTGAAGCGCGCGCCGCGAAGCGCAAGCGCGTGCCGCTAGTGATCGTCAACACCGGCCACGGCAAGGGTAAAACGACCGCCGCGCTGGGAACGCTGATGCGCGCTGTCGCCCATGGCTTTAAGGTCATCATGCTGCAATTCATCAAGACGACCGAAGACCCGCGCTTTGGCGTCTATGGCGAGATCCGGAGCGCGCAGAAGCTGGGCTTCGAGATTTTGTCGCTGGGCGACGGCTTCACCTGGGACACCAAAAACCCAGAGCAGGACCGGCAAACAGCCCGCCGCGCCTGGGAGGTTTGCCTGACAAAGCTTCAGTCGCCGGAATACGACATCGTGGCGCTGGACGAGATTACCTACGCCTTCAACTTCGGCTGGCTCACGACCGCGGAAGTCATCGCGGCGATTAAGAACCGTCCGGCGCGCATGCACGTCATCCTGACCGGGCGCGACGCGCCGCCGGAGATTATCGAGTTCGCGGACTTGGTGACGGAAATGCGCGAGGTCAAGCATCCGTTCAAAACGCGGCGCATCGTCGCCCAGGTGGGCATCGAGTTCTAAGCGCGTGACGGGCGAAGCCTGACCTGGAGGACGGCCGCGCGCGGCCTATCCCAGCCTGGCTCGGCCGGCGCTAGGCTAGCTCGCACTGCCCGCCGGCGCAGGCGACGACATCCTTGAAGGTCGTGTAATCAGCCGCCTCGCTGAGCGCGCTGTAGTCAACCGGGTTGTACTTCAGCGCGTTCCAGCGGGCGATGTCCTGCGACGTGGCGACTTCCTCGAGCGGCGCTTGCGGGTAGTCCTTGTCGCCACTGGCGGGCAAAATCGAGATGCCGGTGAAGCAGTCGCGATTCTCCCAAATATAGTCCGCCACGGCGCCCCACTCGCTTGGTCGGACGACGACTGTGTTTGAAACATTGTGGAGCAAGCCGGGGTTGTAGTCTTCGAGCGCGGTGCCGGGCTTGACCCAGTTTTCCTGAACGAGCTTCACGATCTCCAGAAACTTCGTCGCGCTGATGTCCTTCTTCGTGATTGCGCCTTCGGGCGCTTCGATGGTGAAGGTAATCACGTCGGTCGTGTCCGCCTTCATGCCATAGACCTCGGTCATGTGCGGGTTGTGCTTGCGGAAGAACTGATAGACCGCTTCCGTCCGCGCGGCCTGGACGCGCCGGAAATAGCGCTTGGCATGGTGCGGGTGAATCCCGCTGGCTGTTCCGAGCAGCAGCGAAGCCGTCCCTTCCGGCTTGACGCAAGTGACGCGCGCGGCGCGGTTGATCCCGATGGCCCGCGCCAACGCCGCGTTGGTCGCCTTGGCGATGTCCGCGCCTTGGCGCAGAACCGCCGGGTCAAGCAAGACGGCCGGGCTATCCATGATGCCGCAGATCGAGACGCCAAGCAGCGCCTCGCGCTCGTTGATGACTTTCGTGACGGGGCCGAGGTAGCCCAGGTCAGTGTAGGCCGCCTGGAGCGTGCCGATGACCGACGCGACGCGGCAGAGGTCGTAAAACGCTTCCGGCGTCCGACACTCGCGGCCGTTGATGGTCGAAAGATTACAGTGTTGCCAGCCGGAAACCGTGTCGCCAACCGAGAGCGGCGCGTCATAGCCGAGCGCCCTGAGCTTGGCGAGCGTCGGCTCGTCCACCGTCAGCGCCGGCATCAGCCCGATCTCGACGCACGGGTTCGCGCCATACTCGGGGTTCTCGGTGAAGTAAAAGCCCGGCTCGCCAAACTGCTTGATGGCGTCAAAGAGCGCCTGAAACTGCTCGCGCGACGCCTCGCGGCGGACAAGGACGGCGCTGTTGTTCGAGAATTGCCGGTGGGGATTCGTCACGAACCACTCGCCCGTCTTGGCGTTGGTCATTTCGTCATCGTCCGCGCTAAAGAGCGCAATCGTCGCGCTGCGGCGAATGCCGCCGGAAATGACGGCGCTCGCCGCATGCATGATGATGTCGTAGGCCTCAATTGGCCGCAGCTTGCGCCCTGCCGCCTGGTCAAGAACGGCGCGCATCTTCTCCAGCGCCTTCTTCAGCGGCAGGTGTCCGGGCGCCCGCCCGCCCGACGTGCGAAGAACGCTGCCTTTCGGCCGTATCTTCGAGTAGTCAAACTCGACATAAGCGCCGCGGTAATAACTCATGATGAGCTGATCAACCGCGTCCGCCCAGCCCTCGATGCTGTCAGGAATCGTGAAATGAGCGACGGGAAGATCGTCCGCGCTCTTGCGCAACGGGAGCGGCGGAAGCTTCGCCACGTGATGCTTCTGAACCGAAAAGCCGACGCCCGTTCCCGAAAGCAGCAGCCACGTAGCTTCAGCGAATCTTCGCGGATGGTCAATGTGGCCGAAGCAGCAGTTGTACATGCGGGCGTTATTGACCTCGATGGGCTTGCCGCCAAACTGCAGCGAGCGCATCGAGGGGAGCGCCCGGCGGGCGATGACTTCCCGCTCGGCCTGGTCAATCAGCTCGCCAACCGTGGCGCCGAGCTCGGGGACGGGCTGACCAAGCAGGGCGCGGAATCGCTCGCGGTGCATCTCGAAGACGCGCGCGACAGCCTCTGGCCACAGCTCGCGCCGACCAAGATCCTCGCGGTAGCGGGCGTACTTGCTGACCGCAATGTAGTCGCTGATGCCGTTTTCCTCATGCTTGTGAATGCGCGCCTCGGACTTCTTCGCCCGATAGAGCACGTAGCTCTTCGCCACGTCAAAGTGACCCGCCCCGGCGATCATGATCTCCACGATGTCCTGCACCTGCTCGACGGTCGGGTTGTCGCCCCGATGGAAGCGGAGGTCCACGTTGTTGACGACCATGCCTGTGATGCGCAGCGCTTCGGCATAGTCATGCTCGTCAAGGCCGTAGCGCGCCGCCGGGTCATCGCTGAAGGGGTTAGGCGCGTTGTTGTGACGGACAGCGTAAAAAGCGAGCGCGATGGCGCGGGCGATGCGCTCAGGATCCCAACTGACAGCGCGCCCGTCGCGCTTGATGATGACACGCCGCTCGGCGGGCGGCGCGATTCTCTCTAGTAGGGCAGCGGCTTGCATGGCTTCTCGGTCCTGTAGCTATTTTTTATATATGCGCTATCTATAGCGTTTTGTCAGCCTTGTATCAACGACATCTAGCGTTTCGCCGCCCGCGCCCGCTCGCCTAGGCGGCGGGAGGGCGGGCGAGCTGCCGCCAGACGAGAACGCCGATGACAATCGCGCCGCCGAGAAACGCCGGCGACGATGGGCGCTCGCCCGTCGCCAGGGCTACCCAGACCGGATTCAAAATCGGCTCCAGCATCGCCAGCAGCGCGCTTTCCAGCGCCGAGACGCGATTGACGCCCATGGCGAAAAACACATACGCCACCCCAATCTGGAAGACGCCCAGTCCGGCGAGCAAGGTTAGAGTTGGCGCTGGCAGAGGCAGGACGGCAACCATCGCGGGCGCGCACAGCGCGGCGGCCAGGGCGTTTCCAAGGGCAATCAGCGCGAGCCCCGATGGCGGCGCCCCGCCAGCCGGCGGCTGCGCGCGGGCGTCGGCGCGCAGACACACCGCGATGCCGGCAAAGCCGATGCCAGCGACGATAGCTAAGAGATTGCCCGCCATGCCCGATAAATCCAGCTTGCCAAAGAAAAACCACGTCATGCCAAAGAGACAGCCGCCGATGGCCCAGCGGTCGTGGCGGGTAATCGGCTCGTTGAGCAGCGGCCGGGCCAGCAGGGCGACGAAGATTGGCGCGGTGTATTGCAGCAGAATCGCGTTGGCGGCCGTTGTCAGCTTGTTGGCCCACGTGAAGGAAAGCATCGTCAGCGCGTAGCTGGCCGCGCCCCACCAGACGCGCCGTCGCCGGAGCATGTCGCGCGCTTGCACGCCGGCGCGGCGCATGCGCCACGCCAATGCCGCGCTGAGGACAAATAGGGCGAAAAAGCTCCGAAAGCCGGCGATGGCAAAGGGATTGGTCTCGGCCGACTTGATCCCGACGCCGCCCAGACTCCACAACGCAGCCGCCGCGATGATACACGCCATGCCGATGAAGCGCTCTCGTTGCATTGGGGCGATGCTCTTTCAGTCGGTCGGGCGCGTCAAGCCGGGTGGAAGGGCGGGCGACGGTTTCGAATTTTTTTTCGGGCGCGCGTTGCATGGGGAACCTTTCGCCGGGCGACGCGTCCACAGCCGCGAGTCATCACAACGCCCTTACGGAGGTTGGCTTCCCATGACAGGCCGTTTATCGCTTTATTTAGCCGGGCTGACGCTCAGCGCCGCCACGGTCGCCGGATTCCTCTGGCACGCCTCTTTCTCAACGACGACATCAAACGCCATAACCAATCACATCGCCAACGGCGCGCCGCTGGAGGCGCAACCGCCGCCGCCCGACCCAAGACGCCAGCGATCGCCCGCGGGAGCCGCCGAATACCAGCGCGCCATCGCTGAAACCGCTGGCATGGTCGGCAACCCGGAGGCGAAGTCCCTGGCCGCCAAGCATGGCCTCGACATCCTCAACGTCACCTGGGAAGACACTGGTCGCTACAAAGGCTCGGCCGTCGGCCCGAACATCAGCGATATGACCATTCAGGTCGGCTTTCGCGACCCAGCGACAAATCAGTTTCGCGTCACCTGCATGCCGGTCATTCGCTACCCCAACTTCAGCGACCTCAGTTGCGACCTTGATCCGCGGGACTTCACCCTGCTGGTTGGCAACCACGCCGGGCAACCGCTGCGGCGGATTTCGCTCTACGACTTTCTGGCGCATCCGCGCTCGTACCTGACGAATCCGGCTTCGTGGCGCGGCGAGAGGCACAGCCTGCTCGCGCCGCGCGACGCGAAGGTTTTGGTCAGCGCGCAGGCGTGTTTCCTGCCGATTCCGAAAAGCGGCAAGGCGACCTTCAACCCGGTGATCTTCAACTATCAGTCCGTGAAAGGCGACCCGGCGGTTTTGACCATTCTGGTCACGCGGGAAGGAACGAGCGCCACCATTATTGACAACGCGCGCGACGCTTTTGCAACCGGCGCCGTCTGGGGACAGCGGTTGTTTTTCAACGCCAATGGTCAGCGCGCCAGCCTGACCGGCGAGCGGGAAAGCGACTTTGTCGCTCAGGGCGGCGACAAGACCTCCCCGAAGCCGAGCGCGCCGGGCGGCGAGTCGGGCCTCAACCTGGTGTTGCTCATTCAAGTGCCGCTCAAGCAAAAGCATCACCCGCGCGCCGCGCCGCCGATGCCGGAAAGTAAGACGTTCGAAAGCGCCGCCGCCCCCCGCGACCGCGCCAGCGACGTCGAGAATGCCGTCATCGGCCACGGCGACTTGGAAGGACCGTTCACCGAAATTGACAACCTCGCCATCGAGCGGGACGAGCGCTTCCCGGTGCGCGTCACCGTCCAGTTTTACAAAGCCACCTCGAACGGCATCGCTACGGAAGCCGACATTGCCGCCATCAAAGCGCAGATTGAGCGCGTTTACGCTCAGAGCGAGTACGCCGGCAGCCTTGTGACGGGCGGCGAAACCGGGCGCGTCACCGAGTATGACGGCGTCAAGGTTCAGCCGACCGACTGGTGGGAAGACTTCTGGCAGCGCTATGAAGCCAACACGGGCATTTCGCGCTACGAAGCCATCCAGCGACTGCGTCAGTTGCTTGGCACGAACTTCCGGCAGCAGCCAGTGTGCGAGCTGTACCTGCGCGATGTGTTGCGCCGAGGCGCCCCGCGCCCTAAATAGCCGAAAGTGACAGCCCGCCCAGCGCGCTTTCCGAGCCAATATGGCAACTGAGAATATGGCAACCGAGGGACGGCGAGGACGCCGTCCCTCCCAACTTGGCGCGCGGCGCGACGACCGCCATTCTCGGCGACCTGAGCCATGCCGCCGCTATGCCCTTTTGGAAGGCGCGCCAGCCCAAGAGGCTTCGCTCGTCAACGCGATACGCGCGGGGCTCGGCGCTTGGCGAATTTGGCAAATCGCCCTGCGGCGCGGATTGTCTCTTGGAAGCGGCGCGGTTCAGCGCGCGATAGACGCGCGATAGATTAGAGATCCGCCCGGTGCTCGCGCGCCGTCAGAGCCGCGACGCCGAAAGCGATCGCCGCGTTGACCAGCAGCCAGGCGCGCGCGCTATCGCCCCGTAGCGCAAGGTCCGGCAAGAATACAATCGGCGTCCGGTCGCTTTGGGTGATGGCGTCCCACGCCAGATGGCTCGCCATCCCGACCGCCAGTCCGTAGCCGACAGCCCGCCATAAGCGATGCTCAAAGGTTAGACCCATCGTCACGAAAGGGATGACGGCGGAGTGCGTCAGAAACCACCGGTGCCAGGGCATCCCAAGCCACAGAATGTCCCAGTCCGGGACGGGATAGTGGGTAAGCTGCCAGAGCCAGTCGGCCCACGTTCCCGGACGGTCAATGTGGGCCGGGAGAAAAAACAGCGCGCTCGACCCCATCGCGAGCGAAAGCCAAAACCCCAGCCGGCTCGCTCGCCGCCCGGCGTCAGACGGCGAAGCGAGCGTTGTTTCCGTCGCCGGCGCCCCGGAGGCTCTGGTCAGGGCGAAAAAAGCCCACGCGCACCCCAGGCCGGCTAGCGCGTGTTGGAGCCCATTCCAGAAGTAGGGGTTCATTGCCGGATTGCCTGGGTCGAGCGCCTAGTAGCCAACGCCGCGGTTGGCGAGCGTCGACTTCAAAAACAGCTTGACGCCAATGGCCATCAGAAAGGCCGACACCAGAAACTCAAACAGCGTGGTGGGCAGCAAGATCGCCCGGCCTGAAAAAGCCACCAGAACGCCGCTGAGCGCCAGCAACGCGCCGCCAATCCAGCGCGCCTGCCCGCGCAGGAGGACCAACCCTAAGAGGCCTGCCACCGCGAGCACAACCGTCCCGGCGGCTGCAATCCCATACCACCAGCCGTGCCACGAACCCCGGCTGTAGTACAGTCCGCCGCCGCCGGTCGAGAGCACCACTTTGCCCCCAATGCCATAGATGCCCGCGATAAAGCACCCAATGCCGACGATTCCCAATCCGCGCACAACAGAGCACCTCTGGCACAAAAGACGCCACCGCTCAACGATGACCTCATTACGTTTTGCGCAGTCTATCAGAACGGTTGGCGCAAATCCACAGCGCGCAGCCGACCGGCCGCCGCCGGCGGCGCGCGCCCCTGGCTTGCGCGCCGCAACCCGCTCTCACTAGCTTTCAAGCGATGACGCAACTTGAATCGCCCGCCCCGCAAGCTAACGCTCCCGACTGGTTTGGCACGCCCTACTACGCCCTGCTGTACCATCACCGGGACGAAACCGAAGCCTGTCTGTTTATCGCCAACTTGGTTCGCTATTTAGGGCTGCAACCCGGCGATCGCGTCCTCGACATCGGCTGCGGGCGCGGCCGCCACGCCGTCTGCCTGCGCGAACACGGCCTCGACGTGGACGCCTTCGATATCTCGCCCGCCTGCATTGCCGTCGCCCGGCGGCACGCGGGCGAAAAACTCCGGTTTCACGTTCACGACATGCGCCGGCCGTTCGCGGCGGGCGGCTATCGCTGCGCCTTCAACATGTTCACCAGCTTCGGCTACTTCGCGGACGACGCCGAAAACGCCCGCGTCGTCGCCGCCGCCGCGCAGGCGCTCGATCCCGGCGGCGGCCTTGTCCTTGACTTTCTCAACGCGCACTGGATTGTGCCGCGTCTGACGCCCTTCAGCGTCCAGGTTATCGGGGGCGTTCGCTTTGAAATCCGGCGCGAGTACGCGGAGGGCTTTATTGTCAAAACCATCGCCTTTGAGGATGCCGGACAACGCTTCCGCTTCATCGAGCGCGTCAAGGACATCCGCCTGCCGACGCTTCAGAGCTTCTTCACGGAGGCGGATTTGCGCGTCGAGGCGATTTTCGGCGACTATGACCTTTCGCCTTATGCGCCGGACGCCTCGCGCCGGGTCATCCTCATCGGTCGCAAGCCCTGACCGCCCGCTTCCCCTATGCTTCTCCAACTTGTCTGGTCGAACCTGCGCCACCGGCCGGTACGGACGGCGCTGAGCGCCTTCGGCGTGGCGCTCGCCGTGACGCTCATCCTCGTCAACGCCGGATTGGTCAACGGCTCGCAGCGCGGGCGCGCCCAACGCGAGACCAACGTGCAGGCCGAACTCATGTTCTGGCGCGAATTCAACCTCACCTCGACTTCAGCCCTGGTCATGCCGATTCAGTACGCCGACCGCTTGCGGCAAGTCGCCGGCGTCGCCGATGTCGCTCCGGTTGGGCAATACCTCAAGCCAAGCGAGTACGGTATCGGACTAGAAATCATCGAGGGCATCGAGTGGGGAAGCTACGCGCGCCTGACCGGCGTCCGGCTTCAAGCGGGAACGCCGCCGCTGGACGAATTCGACGCCGTCGTGGACACGGAGTTTATCCGCACGCGCCGGGTCAGGCTGGGCGAGACCGTCAAGGTGTTTGAGCGGTCGTTCAGGATTGTCGGCGTCTATGCGCCGGAGGCCGGCACGGCGCGCTTCAAAATGCGGCTCGACACCATGCAGAAGCTGTTGGCCGCGCCGGAACGCTGCACGTTCATCTATATCAAGTGCGCCAATCCGGCTGAGCAGGAAGCCGTCGCCGCCCGCATTGTGGAGGAGCTGCCCGATAACGCGGTGATTCTCGTCCGCGATTTGCCGGCCGCTTACGAGCAGGGCATCCCGGCGCTCAACACCTTTCTCCAGCTGGTCATCGGGCTGGCGGTCGCCGTCGGCGTGACGTTCGTTTTCCTGACGATGTACACCACCATCGCCGAGCGCAAGCGCGACATCGGGATTTTGAAGTCGCTGGGCGCGTCGCCGTGGTGGATTATCCAGGCCATTGAAGCCGAGGCGCTGCTTGTGGGTCTGCTTGGGCTCGCGCTGGGCGTCAGCGCGGCTTACGGGACGGTTGCTGGCATCACGGCATTTACCGCCCTGCGCCCGGAAATCGAGCTTCGCTGGCTGGGCTTTGCCGCCGCCATCAGCTTGGCAAGCACCGCGCTCGGCGCGCTGTATCCGGCTTGGCGCGCCGCCCGGCTCGACCCAGTGGAAACGCTGGCTGAATAATTCTCCCTGAGCAATTCTCTGCCCCCTCTCTGCCCCCGGGCGCTGTGCGTCGCGCCGGACGCTACGGTATAGTGGGTCTGGCGCGCGGCCGCGCTCGCCGGCGCATTAATTTTCCACAACCGAGGAAGTCCCGATGGGTTTTATTACCGGCAACCCGCCCCTGACCCGGCCTGACGCCACCTTCGCCATGCCGACTGAAATTAAGTACGGCGTGGGTAAAGTCGGCAATCTGACCATTGAACTCCAACTCGCGCCCGACCTAGCGGAACGGACGCGGATCGCCGTCTTCACCGACGCCGGCGTAGCGGCGGCCGGACTGCTTGACGTCGTCCGGCAGGCATTCGCCGATTCGGATTACGCCATTGTGGCCGTTATTGACGATACGCCGCCCGAATCGGACGCGGAATTCGTCAAGCGGGCCGCCGCCCAGCTCAACGAGCAGGAAGCGTCCCTCATTGTGGCGCTTGGCGGCGGCAGCGTCATGGATACCTCCAAGATTGCGGCCGTCATCGCGGCCTACGGCGGCGAGGCCGGCGAGTACGAGGGCGGGTTTATGGTGCCGGGACCGATCACGCCCATCATCGCCATCCCAACGACAGTCGGCACGGGCAGCGAAGTCACGCTCGCCGCCGTCGTCAAGGATCAGGCTCGGCGACGCAAGCTGACGATCGCGAGTCCGTTTCTCTTTCCGCGCATGGCGATTCTCGACCCGAACATGGTCGCCACCCTGCCAGCCAAGCTGGTCGCGTGGACGGGCTTTGACGCCCTCACGCACGCCATTGAGGCGTACTCCTGCGTCGAGCGCGAGCCGATTTCGGCAGCGCTGGCGCTTGGGGCGATTGAACTCATCGCCAACAACCTCGAAGCCGCCATGCGGGAACCCGGCCCAACGGAAGCCCGCGCTAAGATGCAGTACGCGGCGACGATGGCGGCCATGGCCTTTTCCAACTCGCCGGTTGGGGCCGTCCACGCCATCGCTCACTCGGTGGGCGCGCTCTTTGGGGTGCATCACGGGCTGTCGAACGCCATCGCCCTGCCCTTTGTCATGGAGTTCAACTTGCCGGCCGTCGCGCCGCATTACGCTGCCATCGCCCGCGCCATGGGCGTGGCGGAGGACGGAACATCGGCGGAAGCCTGGGCTGAAGCCGCGATTGAGGCTGTACGGGCCTTGAAACAGCGGTGCGGAGTGCCAACACAATACCGCGAAGTCGGGGTTCCACCCGACGCCGATACGGCCGCGGCCGTCACCGATCTGACGCTTGAGGACATTTGCCTGTCGTTCAACCCGGTCAAAGGCGAGCGAGAGGAAATTTTAGCCCTGGTAACGCGCGCGTTGTGAAGGCTGGCAACGGCCTTCGCGCGCCGGCCGAGACGCCCGCGCGGCGTCCTTGTTTCAACCCAGCGGGCGAGGCCGCCCGCGCTCCCCGGCCGCGAGGAGAAAGGCGATAGCCGAAAAAACTCCGCCAACTCGCCATCCTCAGCCTGCTTGCCGGCGACGGCGACGCCACAGCGGAACGGCAGGCCCAGCGTCGCCTTACAGGAAGAGCTTATCCGCCTGCGGGCGCCGTTAGGGTCCGCCGCCGGACGCCTAAACCGCTAACCTCGGACGATACGGATGGCCAAAAAGCCAAGGTTCAAGCGCCATGAGTCAAACGCTCGACGATCCATTTGCCTTTGACCTTTTCGCCCAGCCGATTGTTGAGCCGACCGAGGACGCAGCGCCGCCGGCTGTCGCGGAGGCGTCTCCGCGCGAGCGGCGCTGGCACGACGCGCTGCCCAAACTCGCCAAAGCCGACGTCGAGGCTGGGCGCGAGCTGGGCGTTGTCCCGACCTGGCTCTTCGGGGCCATGTTTCGCGCCGCCGCGCCGCGCCTGTTGACGATTCTCCGAACGCCGCCGGAGCTGTTTGGGATGACTTCGTTCGGCCTGGCCGAAGTCAGCGCGGATGAGCTGGCCCGCGCAACCGAGGACCGGCGCTTCTGCGCCACGCTGGGCATTGGGAAAGACAACGCCGCCTTGTTTTTACAGGCGGACGCCGGCTTTGCCGCGGCGCTCGTCGAGCGCATGCTGGGCGGGAGCGGGACGCCGCCGGACAGTCCGCGGCAGGTGTCGTCAGCCGAGGCGGCGGCGCTGGAGTTCCTGCTGCTCGCCATGGCCTGGGACATCAACGCCTTTCTGGGCGAGCCGGCGCTGCGGCTGACTTCCTGCGCGCGGTGGCTGTCGTTCGGGCACTTTCAGTCGACATCGGATGCCGCCCAGAGCCAGCGGCGACTGGTCGCGACAGTGAGCCTGAAATTCGCTGATGTCATAGGCTTTGCCGAGTTTATCCTTGACGCCCCCGCCCTTGCCGCCTGTCGTCGACTGGCCGGGCGGACCATGGAGCGGCCGGTCGAGGACCCGGCGCTGGCGGTGATTCGTCAGAAGCGCTTGGCCGATCTGGCGAAAATCCAGCCGGCGCTGCCGGTCGCGGTGATTGTCGGCGAGGCGGAAGCCGCCTACAGCGAGCTGCAAGCCATTGAAATCGGTGACTGTGTCATTCTTGAAGCGATACAGTCTGTTTTTCAGCCGGGCGGCGTCGGAAGCGTCGTAATTGGCGACCCAGGCCATCTGACGCTGTTCGGCGAGTTTGACGACGCCTTGCGCTTGGTCGTTCAAGACCTTTTGGCGTCGCCGCCGCTGATTGAGGAGGACTCCGCCATGCCCGTAGATAACTCAGCCCCGGCCGCATCCGTAGCGCTCGATGACCTGACCGTGACGGTGCGCGTCGAGCTATCCGCCCGCCGGATGCGACTTGAAGAGGTAGCGCAATTGCGCGTTGGCCACGTGCTGGAACTTGGCTGCGCGCCGACCGATCCTGTAACGCTCACGGTGGATGGGCGTCCGATTGCGCGGGGCGAGCTGGTGGATATCGAGGGGCGCTTGGGCGTCCGCATCACGCAGGGGCGAGGCTAGACGCGATGCTGACGCTTATTGGATGGGAACCAGGCGCCGATCCGCTTCCGCCAACCGGCGGCAGCTTTCTCTGGGCATTGTTCCAAACGCTTGTGGCGCTGGGGGCGGTTTGCGCCTTAGCCTATGTCACGTTGCGCGTTATGCTCCCCAAGCTGGGCGGCATCGGGCTGCGACGACCCGGAGGGCTAGCGCGCGTGGTGGATGCGCTTCCGCTCGACCCGCGACGAGCGCTCTACGTCGTCGAGGTCAATGGAAAGTACCTCTTGATGAGCGCATCGGAAGCTGGACTGCACGTCATCGAGACGCTTGACGCCGCCGCCGTCGAAAAGGCGTTGGCTGCCCGCGAGGCTGCCGCGCCGCTGCCGCCGCTGGCGCAAGCCGTGGGGCGGTGGCTGACCCGAAAGTGAGGAACTATGCCGCGACGCGCGCGCCTTTTCAAACGCCTTTTCAAACTCGGAACGACGCTCTCGCTTCTGGCCGGTCTGGCGGCAAGCCTGACCGCGCCAGCCGCCGCCCAGGGGCCGGCGCAGGCCAATCCAGTCGTGCTGGTGGTGACGCTGGGCGCGCTCGCGCTCGCGCCTTTCGCGCTCATCATGATGACTTCGTTTGTGAAAATCTCCGTCGTGCTCTCCATTCTCAGGAACGCGCTCGGCACTCAGCAAGTGCCGCCAAATCAGGTCATCACGGGCATTTCGCTCATTCTGACGATATTCATCATGGCCCCGGTGGCGGAGAAAATGCTCGAGGAAGCCGGGCTTTCCGACGCCACGGCCCCAGTCTTCACAGAAATGCGCGCCGATACGCTTTTCAAGGCGCTCGACAAGGGCAAAGAGCCGCTGCGCGCCTTCCTTGAGCGCAACGCTCATGAGGCTGATCGAGCGCTGTTTCTGGGGCTGGCTCAGCGGCTGGCGCAAAAAAATGGCAAGGATCCAAGCGCCATCGCCGTCCGCGACTTTCGGGTTGTCGTGCCGGCGTTTGTGACCAGCCAACTGACCGAGGCCTTTCAGATTGGCTTCCTGCTGTTCATCCCCTTTCTGGTGATTGATATGCTCGTGTCAAACATCCTGCAGGCGATGGGGATGTTCATGCTTTCGCCAACGATGATTTCCCTGCCCTTCAAGTTGCTGCTTTTTGTGCTGGTCAAGGGGTGGGTCACGCTCATCCAGAATCTCGTGCTGAGTTACGCCTGACGACCCCAGCGCCGCGCAGGCCAAGGCGCGCCTATTGCAAACCTTCCGCCTATGCAAACCTTCCTGACGCTTGCCAATCAAACGCTCTGGCTGATTCTCATCCTGTCGCTTCCGGCGCTGGCGGTGAGCCTCGTCGTCGGGCTGGTGATCAGCCTTTTGCAGGCGCTCACGCAAATTCAGGAGCAGACGCTGACCTTCGTGCCGAAGATGATCGCCACGATCCTCACGCTGATTTTCTTTGGAAGCTGGACGTTCAGCCAGCTCATCGCATTCACGCAGCAGGTGATGACCTACATTCCGAAGGTCGGCGCGCTGCGCTGAAACGCCCGCCGCTGAAACGCGCGCGCTGGACGAATCACGCCTGAAGCTGCTTGCGCTCAACGCTTTGGTCCGGCGCGGTCGCGGCGGTCGCGGCGGTCGCGGAGTCCGCTGCCTGGCGGCGCTTGGCGTAAAGCAGCAGCCCGCCTAAGCCCAGAGCGATGAGAGCGATTGAAGCGACGACAAAGGTCACGAGCTTGTTGAGCTTAGCCCGCTTCTCGATGTCGGCGAGCTGGGTCTGAACCTGACGCGGCGGCTCGTGGAAAATCGTCACGGCGACGTTTCCGGCATCCAGGTTGGGGACGCCGCCGGTCACAAGCCGCCGCACGTCGTCTTCCTTGAAACGGGTCTCGGCGGCGGTTGTCACCAGCAGCACCGAGGCCTTGGCCGGCGTCGGCTGCAAGCTGGCAATGTCTTTCTCCGGCAGGACGATGTTGACGCTTACCCGCGTCACTTCCGGCAACTGGCGCAACTGGCGCTCGATCTCGGTCTTGATTTGCTTGATCTTTTTGGCTTCTTCAGCGGTGGGCGAAAGGCCGCCGAACGCGCCGCTGCCCGCATCCTCGCCAAGTCCGGTGCCAGTCGGGCGCGGCAGCCCCAGCTCCTGCAAGATGCGAATCGCCAGCGCCGCCTTGCCGGAAGCGAAAGCGTCTTCCACGACGAGGATGCGCCAGCCTTTTTGGTCTTCGCCCCCGGCGGCTTCCTTTTTGGCTTCGATGCCCCGGTCCTGCAGCGCGGCGATGATTTCGTTGGCTTCGGTTTCGGTTTGCACCGTTACGACGGCCTCCTGCTTCTGACAGGCCGTTGCCAACAGCAAAACGCCCCACAGCCCCGCGAGGAGCGCCCAGCGCCAATAACCGCGATCAGTGTGGAGACGCCAAGGCGTGGATCGAAGCGAAGCGAGGGACATACCTAACATATCCGTGGCTCAGGCGAATCGGGCGTTGCCGGCGAATGTTACGGGTAAGCTTGGCGACTGGAGAGCGAAAGTCAACCCAGCGATGACGAAAGCGCGATGGTTACCGGCGCGCCAAGCGGGCAAGCGAGCCATAGCTCTTCGATGTCGTCATTGCTGAGCGCCACGCACCCCCAAGTCCAATCCGCGCCGGCGCCCCCGCCATGGATGCCAACCTCGCCACCCAGCGGCGTATCCCACGGCGGACGCGAGCGCTGCCGTTGCGCTTGCAAAATGGCGTCATACTGCTCGCGGGCGAGCAGCCCGGCGCGCAGCCCGCGCTCAGCGTCCGCTTCATTTGGATAGCTCAACCCAAGAAAAAGGTGAAAGCGGCTTCGGTCATTGCGGGTGCAAACGTAGAATTCCCCCTCTGGGGTTCGACGATCGCCCTCGCGCAGCTTGTCGCGATCCGGCTCGGCTCCCAGCGCGACGCGGTACGTCTTGACGCGAATCTGACCGGCCCATAACTCAAGGCGGCGCTCGCGCTTATAGACGCGCAGCGCAACCTGCGCGAGCGGAAAGGCGACGCCGGCTTGCTCCGCCGCCGCGCGCAGCCGCTCGGCAGCGTCGGGAGCGGGCTTTACCGGCAGGCGCGGCGCTGATGACGCGCAGGACTGAAGCGGAAACGACGCAAGCAACACCAGTCGCAGCCAGCGCGTCGCAGCAACCAGGCATTGGCTACGATGGCTAAGTATAATGGCTGAACTCGCTTGCAATTGCGACACTCTCCATATCAAGCTCCAGCAATGTTATTGCCAGCAATGCTATTAGAAGCCCATCTTGAAGCGGCCCATTATGATTCGCGTTCTGTTTGTGTGCACAGCCAATATCTGTCGCTCGCCAATGGCAGAGGGCATTTTCCGCCATCTCGTCGCTGAAGCCGGTCTTGGCCACGCCATTGAAACCGACTCGGCCGCCACTTCGCCCATGCGGATCGGCGAGCCGCCCGACTCGCGCTCACAGCGAGCAACGCTCAAGCGCGGCATTGATATCAGCGATCTGCGGTCGCGGGAAGTTCACCGAGACGACTTCCAGCAGTTTGACTACCTGCTCGCCATGGATCGCGGCAACCACGCCTACCTGCGCTCGCTCTGCCCGCGGGGCTGCGAGCATAAAATTTTCATGATGCTGGAGTTTGCGCCGTCCATTGGCGTGATCGAGGTGCCCGACCCCTACGCCGGCGGCGAAGAAGGCTTTGAGCTGGTTTACCGCGCGCTTGACTTGGCGGCGCGCAACCTGCTTGCCTACATTCGTAGCCAGCATCCGCTGGACGGCGGCGGCGCTTCCTAACCTAGTCGGCGCTTCCTAAGACGCGAGCGCCACGCCACGCCTGGCATCGCCAAGCAGGTCGCTCATAAGCTTTTTCCAACCCGTTGGCCGTTGCGCGACGCTCCGCCCGACCCGAAGGTGTTTGTCTCGTCCTGGCGCGTCTTGTCCTGGCGCGTCGGATCGAGTTGGCCGTTCACGGCCTTGCCGCCGGCTTGGCGCCTGGTCGCTGCGCCAGCTCGCGCAGGAGCGCGACGACGCCTGGCTTCCCGTCGCCGATCAGCTGCGCGCGCCGCGCGCGATAGTTTTCCAAAACCGCCATCGCTTCCGCTCGCAGCCGCTTTTCCGCGTCGGTTTCCCGGTGACCCTTCGGCACGGCCCACGTAAACGCCCCCGTCGCCCGGGCATAGCTGGGAATGTGCAAAAAGTCACGCTCGACGAACTTGCCCGTTGCGTCCTGTGACTCGCCGGCCGCGACGAAGAAATCCACCGCCGCGTCGGGGTAGCCGAACAGATACCCGTAGCCGCGCCAACGCAGGGCGCGCTCGGCATGCTCGACCGTTTTGAGCGCGTCCATCGGATGGGCGTTGGGCGTGACGCCAAACGGCGCGAAGTAGCCCGCATGCGCGCGGATCGCTCGCTCCAGCGCCCGCCGGTTGAACACGACGCCTTCCGCCTGTCGCTTCCCATCGTAAGCAGCCGCGAAGACCAGAACATCGGCGTAAAAAAGGTCGCCGCAGCGAAAGCGCATCAGCCGCCGCCGCGTCGCCTCAATGTCCGTCAAGTCAGGCTGCGCGGCGTCAAACTGAAACCGAACATAGCCGCCGCTCATCGGCTTGAGGTCGCAGGCGACCGTGTAGAGCGCCTCGGAATCCAGCAGCGCCAAAAACAGCGTCTCGGCGCGGGCGCGCTCGTCCGGCGCGAGGTCGTCCAGCGAAAAGCAGTCCGCCGCCGCGGGCGTTTCGGCCCGCGTCGCCCGCCATCCGCCGGACGCGACCAGCAGCAGCGCCAGGCAGGCAAGCGACAAGGCGCGCGTCACGCCCGCCGCGCGCGACCGCGTCGGCTTGGGGCGCGTCGTCATCCGTGAAATCCTCGGCGCGTGGTCAATGCTTGTGTTGATGCCCGTGTTGATGCCCGCCGCTTTCCGGCTTTTCCGTGAAGCCGTCCTTCTGAAGCCAAATGACGCGGCCTGTCCGGTCAATGTAAGCGTAGCGTCCATCCGCCACGACCTGGGCGACGCCGCCGATGAAGCGATGGACATGCGAAAATTGGGCTGGAATCGCGAGCTTGCCCGTTCGGTCAATGTAGCCGTAGAGGTTGCCGACTTTGACCGCCGCCAGCCCTTCGGAGAAATCCTCCGCGTCGTCAAACTGCGGCGCAATGACGACCTTGCCGGTCCGGTCAATGTAGCCGTATTTGCCGTCCTGCTCGATCCAGGCAAACCCTTCCTTGAAGCGGTAAGTCTTGTCGAAGACAGCCGGAATCACAAGCTTCCCCGTCCGGTCAATGTAGCCGTGCTTGCCGTTGAGTCGGACGCCAGCCAGCCCTTCGCTAAAGCCGAAGGTGTTTTCATACTGCAGCGGGATGACCACCTTGCCGGTGTGGTCAATATAGCCGTACTTGCCTTGTTCCCGAATCCAGTAGAGCGGCGCTTCCGACGCGGTCGCGGCCGGCTTGCCGCCGCTGGCTTTTTTGTCCTGCGCGGTCGCCGTTGCCGTTAGAGTCAAGCCCAGCGCCAAAGACAGGGCTGGCGCGGTTAGTCTGCGAGCCATAGGTCAAACCTCCGTCGGAGTCACACTAAACGATACAATTCCTATTTGGCTAGCGAAATTCCCGATGGCGGTCTCTACATAACGGCGGCTTGGCGGAAAACAACCGCGTCGCCCGTGGCGGGGCGCCGCTTGGCGCGGCAAGCGCGCCAGGCAAGCGCCATTGACGCCGCTTGGCGCGGCAAAGACGATAGCGATCGTCTCGCGCCTTAGCGCGTTATATCCCTGCGTCGAAAAGGAACATTTGCCTCCATGCTCCCTGCCGCGGCTTCGTATTCAATTGCTTCCATTCTCGACCATCACGCCGCGCACCGTCCTGACCGAGTGGCGGTCATTGCTGGGCCGACCCGTCTGACCTACGCGCAACTGGCGGCGGCGGCCAACCAGATTGCCAACGGACTGCGCGCGCGCGGCATCCGTCCCGGCGACCAGGTCGCGCTGTCGTGTCCGAACGTCGCCTATTTTCCGATGGCGTTTTTCGGGATTTTGAAAGCGGGCGCGGCGGTCGTTCCGCTCAACATTCTGCTCAAGCCGCGCGAGATCGCCTATCACCTCAACGACTGCGACGCGAAGGCGCTGCTGTGCTTTGAGGGCATCCCAGAGTTGCCCATGGCGCAGATGGCGCAGGCGGCGCGGCCAGAGGCGGAGCGGTGCGAAACCTTTGTCGTGATGCCCGCGAATCCGGCCGCGCCCCCGGACATTCCCGGCGCGATCGCCCTCGCGGAACTCATGGCCGGGCAGCCGCCAATCTGCGAGCTGCCGCCGGTCAATCCGTTCGACACGGCGCTGATACTCTACACGTCAGGGACGACTGGGCAGCCGAAAGGCGCGGAATTGACGCACTGGCAGCTCATTTTGAACTTCATCCACGTCCGCGACGTGCTGTTGCCAAAGATGGATGTGCGGCTGGAGGCCGAGTTCAAGGTGCTCTCGACCGCGCCGCTGTTTCACGCGACAGCGCTGATTGCGCAGTTCGGCGTGGCGATGTACGCCGGGGGGACGTCCGTATTGCTGCCGCGTTTTGATCCGAAACAAACCATCGAGACGATGATTCAGGAGCGGATCAACTCCTGGGCGGCCGTCCCGACGATGTACTGGGCGCTGCTCAACTACGCCACCGAGCATAACATTGACGTGTCGTCAATCGCCGAAACGCTGGAGGTCGCTAACGTGGGGGCGGCCCCGATGCCGGTCGAGCTGATGCGCGCCTTCAGCGAAAAGTTCAAGACGCGCGTCCTGGAAGGCTACGGGATGTCGGAAACCGGCGTGCTGTCTTACAACCAGATTACGAAGCCGCCCAAGCCTGGCACGGTCGGGCAGCCGCTGATGGGTATCGAGATTCGGATTCACGACGAAAGCGACCAGCCCGTGCCGACCGGGACGGTGGGGGAGATTGTCGTTCGCGGGCACTGCGTGATGAAGGGCTACTACAAGCGCCCGGAGGCGACGGCCGAAGCGATGCGCAACGGCTGGTTTCACACGGGCGACCTGGGGTTCATCGACGAGGACGGCTATCTGACGATTGTTGACCGCAAAAAAGACCTGATCATTCGCGGCGGCTATAACGTGTATCCGCGGGAGATTGAGGAAGTGATGATGACGCATCCGGCGGTGTCGCTGGTGACGGTCATTGGAGTGCCAGACGAGCGGCTTGGAGAAGAGGTCAAGGCGTACGTGGTTTGCAAGCCCGGGGCGACGGTGACGGAAGATGGGTTGCGGGAGTGGTGTCGGGAGCAAATGGCGGCGTACAAGTATCCGCGCTTGATTGAGTTTCGGAGCGAGTTGCCCATTGGGCCAACCGGCAAGGTGCTCAAGCGAGCGCTGCGCGAGGCGGCGGCGCAGGCGTGAGCCCGCCGTCGGGCTGGCAAGGCTTGGCGACGCGCGCGCCCATTGATTGAACGAGCGCGCGCCCATTGAAAGCCGAGTCGCAAACTCCTTATGCTCAAGACCATCTTGCTCGCCGGCTGGCTTGCCGGCGTCGGCGGTCGTTATGCCTTCCGGCCGGACTCATGACATTGTGACCTACGCCTTGGCGGCGCCGACGGCCGTTGGCTTCTTTTTGCTGACGCGCCATGCCGGGCTCGCCTTGCTGGGCACGGCGATGATGCTCTTTGGCGGGCTGATGTTCGGACCCGACCTGGATACCCACAGCAAGCAATATACGCGCTGGGGCGTTTTGCGCTGGCTGTGGTACCCCTACAAGAAGCTCTTTCCGCACCGCTCCCGCTGGACACACGGGCTGCTCTGGAGCACTTGGCTGCGGGTTGGCTATTTCACGCTGATGGTCACGCTGGCGCTGGCCGCCGTGCTTTATGCGCGGGCCGTTTGGCTGGACGGGCTGCCGGCTAACGGCGACCAAGCCGCGCGGACGCTGCAGGCCGCCGGCCATCATATGTCGCGCTTGTTTCGCGCTGTGGACGGCAAAGTCTGGCTGGTGGCGTTGATTGGCTTGTGGTGGGGCGCAGCGACGCATACGCTAACGGATATCATCGGGAGCGCGCTCAAAAGCATGTTCAAGACGCTGTAGCGCGGCGGGCGAGCCGACGGACGTCAAGGTTTATGAATCGCGGTCTATGAAAAAGCCCTTCTTCAGTTTTTGGATGGCCTGGCTGGCCTTAGCCGGGGCGGCAGGGGCGCAGTCCCCGACTGGAAGCGTCAGCGGGCGCGTTGTGGCGCGCGAGAATGGCCGGCCGCTGGCGGAAGCCAAGGTGACGCTCACTCGGTCGGTTACGAAAGAAGCCTACCGCGGCGAAACGAATGACAAGGGCGAATTTCAGGTGGGCGGATTGCCGCCCGGCAACTACGTGGTCGAAGTTGACGCTGAAGGGCGCGCCGGCGCGCGGCTCAACGTCCTGCAAACCGTCGAGGCGGGAAAGACAACGGTTATCAAGCGGCCCTTCGAGCTTGAGTCCGAGCGAGCCTATTCCGTGATCCGCGGCGCGGTCTTCAATGAGCGCGGGCTGACGATGCCAAACGTCACGATTACGGCGGAGCGGATGTCGTCCGCGGATGCCAGCCTCAAGCCGGGCAAGGCGGGAACGACCGTCACCAACAGCGCCGGCGAGTTCGCCTTTCGCTTTCCGGGCGCGGACGCCGTCTATCGCGTCACGGCGCAGGCCAAGGGCTACCTGCCCCAAACTAAGGAATTGGACGTGCAGAAGCGCGAGGCCCGCAACATGGCGTTTCAGCTTGAGCCGGCGCCGCTCCGCAGGGAGCGCGCCAATGAATGAGTTTCTCAGCTTTGCCGAGCAGGTCGCCCGCGAGGCCGGGGCAATCCTGCGCGAGCGGTTTGGAAAGCCGCTTGATGTCCGCCACAAAGGACGCATTGACTTGGTCACGGAAGCGGACCTGCTGTCGGAAAACCTTATCCGCGAGCGCATCCACGGACGCTTTCCCGACCACGCCTTGCTGGCTGAGGAAAGCGGGCTGGCGGAGCGCGCCTCGGCGTTTCGCTGGGTGGTGGACCCGTTGGACGGCACAACGAACTACTCGCATGGCTATCCGTTTTTCAGCGTTGTCATCGCGCTCGAGCATCACGGCGAAACGGTTGTCGGCGTGGTGTATGACCCTCTGCGCGATGAATTGTTTTCAGCGGCCAAGGGACAGGGGACAACCTGTAACGGCCAACCGGCGCGGGTTTCAACCATCGCTACCCTGGAACAAGCCTTGCTCGTCACCGGATTTCCCTATAACGTCAAATCGTCGCCGCAAAAGAATCTCGACCATTTCAGCGCGTTTCTCGATGTCGCGCAGGCTATCCGCCGAGACGGATCGGCGGCGCTCGATTTGGCGTATGTGGCGGCGGGAAGGTTTGACGGCTTTTGGGAGCTGAACCTCGCCCCGTGGGACATGGCGGCCGGGAGCTTGCTGGTGACGGAAGCCGGCGGGCGCGTCACGGCTTTTGACGGGCGACCGTTCAGCCCCTACGTAGCTGAAATCGTGGCCAGCAACGGACGGCTTCAGGATGCGATGTGCCGGGTACTGACGTCGGCAGGTCGAGCGGTCTGAGAGCGCGAGGTCATTGATGCGAGATGCGCGTGCGCGCCATTGCCAAACGAGAGAGGCAGCGATGTCGGAAAGCCCTGATGTTCCCACGATCAAAACCGCTCAACTGGATGTGGAAGCCGCGCGGCAGTCCACGTCGTCAATCGGTCAGTTTGCGACGCTGTTGGTTCTCGAAAGCGGGCATGTCAAGCGGACGCACATTCTCGACGAGAGCCTCGTCGTGATTGGCCGCTCGCCGACGGCAACCATCCCGCTGTCCAGCGACGCTGTCGCCTCCCGCGAACACGCCCAGGTCGTCCTCGACTTAGGGCCAAGCGAATCCGACCACGGGCAGTATTTTTTGGTTGATCTTGGCAGCACCAACGGCACGTTTCTCAACGGTCGGCGGCTGCGGCCGCAGGAACGCTGCCTTTTATCCGACGGCGACCGCTTCGCCATTGGCTCGCATACCTTCGTGTTTGTCTTGCCGCTGCGCAGCGGCTCGAAGTTTCTGACCGGCGACTTAAGTCGGATTTCGATCTTCGATGTTATTCAGGTGATTGAAGCCAATCGGCTCACGGCATCGCTGACCGTGCGCGGCGCGCAGGGCCAGGGATGGCTCGGCTTCAACGAGGGGCTGATCGCGGATTGTGAAGTCAGCGGCTTGCGCGGGCTGGCGGCGTTTCGCAAGTTTGTGACTTTCACGGAAGGCTTTTTCGATGTCGAGCGGTCAGCGAGCCCTTTCCCGGTGATGATTACGGCGACCAGCAATACAAGCCTGACACTCAATACGCTGCGCGAGCTAGACGAGGCTAGCGCTGAGCTGACCTAAGCTTGCCTTGGTCAGTCGGCGGGGGGACGAATCGCGATGCGCCGAGCGTCTTCACCGGCTTCGTCCATCTGAACTTGCCAGACGGGGCGCTGCGCTCTTCGTAAGCCATCCATCGCGTCGCCAAGGCGCTCCGGCCACTCAATGGCGATAATGCCGGGCTGGCTCAGCAGGTCTTCCAAGCCAATCGCGTCCGCAATCGGCGCCCCGGCCGGCAGGCGGTAAAGGTCCACATGCCACAGCGTCCCGCCCTCGAAGGCGTGCGCTTGAACAAGGGCGAAGGTCGGACTCGTCACCTCTTCGGGAACAATCCCCAGCGCCGCCGCCAGTCCCTTCACAAAATGGGTTTTTCCAGCCCCTAGCTCGCCCCGCAGCAAAACCACGCCGGCCGGCGCTTCCGTGCCGCCCGGCGCCAGTCGCCTCCCCAGCGACTGGCCAAGCGCGAGCGTCTCTTCCGGGCTATGGCTGAGATAGACTTGCTCGGTCATAGACCAAATGCTCAAGAGAAACGCAAATGCCTAAGAAAAAAGGGGCAGACCCCGCGAGGGCCTGCCCCGTGATGGCGTCCTGACGCGCGAGACGCCTGATTATTCAGGGCTTATTCAGGGCGTTTCGCGCCTTCCGGAACGACCGTCACCACGACGCGGCGGTTATTGCCGCCCGGCGCCTGGCCCGCCCTCTGGTCATCAAAGATGCGCAACTCCATGCGGTTCGGGTCAACGCCCTTGCCAACGAGGTAGGCCCGGACGTTGTCCGCGCGCTTCCGCGCCGTGCCGCGCTTTTCGCCCGGATCAGCATGGCCGTCAATGATGACCTGCGCAGTCGGGTCGCTCTGGAGACGAGTCACGACTTGGTCAAGCAGCGCCTTGCACTGGTTGTCGACGCGAGCCACGTTGCGTCGGAACGGCGCATTGGACAGCGTGCCGTCGCAAGCCACCGTGTAGGACTGCGGCGGCGGCGGCGGCGACAGAATTTCAATCGCCGTCGAGGCTTCGCCCGTGCACTTGCCATCGTCCACCGTCACGGTGATGACCACGCGACCGGCCGACAGCCCGGCGGTATTGAGCGTCACGTTCGCTCCGCTGCCTTCAATGCGGCCGGCCGAGGTTGTCCAGCGATAAGTCAACGGATCGTCGTCGGCATCGCGTCCGACCGCCGAGAGGCTAATTGGCGCGTCGGAGCCTTCCTTGACCTGCGTCGGCGAGGCCGTGACCGTCACGGTCGGGCAGGTGTTCTTCTCAACCGTGAGCTCCACCGATGCCGTCGCCGTCGCGCAGCAGAGGTCGGAAACCGTCACTGTCACGGTCGCTGCGCCGGCCCGGTCGGTCGGCGGAATGAACGTGACGTTCGGACCAGTGCCTTCAATGCGCCCGACGCTGGACGTCCAGTTGTAGGTCAGGTTGGTGTCATAGGAGTCAGAATCGCTCGCCACCGCCGTCAGGCGCGCCCGCTCGGTTGTCTTGAGCTTCATCCGGTCCGCCGAAAGCGTGACGGTCGGCGGACGGTTATTGGCGCACGGATCCGGCGTCTCGACCGTCTGGACCCGCCGCCGGTAGCCGATCACCGCGTTCACGACAAAGCCGTTGACATCGCCGCGATTCGAGCCCCGCTCGGTGTTGGCGTTGTTGAGCAAACGGCGGTAGCCGCCGCCAAAGCTAAAATGAACTGACTTGTCGTTGCCGGTCGGCGTGAAGCGGGCGCCCACTGTCAAATCCAGCGGGTTGACCGGGTTGAGGTTGGGCGTGCCGCTGCCGTAGTAGACGTTCGAGGTCAGCTCGCCGATGGCCTGGAAGTACTTATTCACCGCCACGTCCACCGCTCCCGAGGCGATGAGAATGTTTCGGCGGTCAATGTAGCGAATATCGTTGGCCGACGGATCGCCCGCCTTGACGGCGCCGATGTTGCCGGTAAAGGTAAAGCGCCCGATGCGCGCGGCCGGGACGAGAATCACGCCGTAATCCACCGCGCCAGGGCCGCCGCCGCGCACCACGCCGTTGCCAGTTCCACGGAATATGCCGTTGGCGAACGAAGTCGGAATGTTGACAAAGCCGACAATCGCCAGGCCAAGCGGGCTTTCAGGGTTGGTGAAGCGAAACTTCGCGCCGAGCGTCGTGTTGCCGCTGGTGTATTCGCTGCTGGCCAAGAATGGGAAATCGTTAAGATAGCCAGGCAAGTTGCCGACCAAGCGCTGGTTCGCCCCCGTGCCGACGGTCCGCGTGCCGCTCTGGACAAGCCCTGGCAGAACGCCGCCCACCGCCGCGCCAGCATTGGAAATATTCGTGACGCTTGGCCCGATGAGCCCAACGAAGGGCGCGCCGGCGGAACTGCCTGGCCCAAGCGGCGCCGGGGCGGCTGGAATGCCAGGGAAGCGTACATTGGGCAGGAAAAAGCCGCTGATCTCACGCCGCTGATCAGCCACGAGCTGCTGCCGGAAGACCGAGGCCGCGAAGAACTCGAGCCGATCCGTGAGACCGATGGCTCCGCTCACAATTTGCTGACTGATGTCTACGTTGCCCGGCTCACGGTCGAAGTTGTTGTAGTAGGCCGCAATATTGAACTCTCCCCGTTTGAGCGTCGAGGCGTCATAGACCGTAAATAAGCCAGTCCCCCCCGTGACGGTCGGGTTGAGCGGGCGATCTTGCTCGCGCGCCGATTGCGCCAGACTCGTCGCGCTGCCAAAAAACAAGCAGGCAACCAGCGCAAGCCAAGTACGGTGTTTCATTCTTTATCCCCTCCTGGTCGCAGGACCAGTTGATATTGTTCCTAAACCTTGTCACATCGGCACGATACAAAAAAGCGAAGCAACTCGACAGTGCATAACCTTTTCGCGCAGTTGGCTCGCTCCGTGCAACGCTTTTGATGACAAAACTTGGCCGAGGCTATCACAAGGCCGTTCGCGGAACCAAGCTTATCCACGGCGCGCGCCGCGGCTTCCCGACGGCGCCGCCAGAGCTCCGCGCCCAAGCGACTTCAAGCGTAAATGCCGCGCATCTTGGTTTCGTAGGCCACGCGGTCAATCGCCAGCATGTAGGCCGCCGTCCGCATATTGACCCGGTGCTTTTCCGCGTAACTCAACACGTCGTTGAAGCTCGACACCATCGTGTCCTCGAGACGCTCATTGACGAATTCTTCCTTCCAAAAAAAGCCCATGCGGTTTTGCACCCACTCGAAGTAGGAAACCGTCACGCCCCCGGCGTTGGCCAGAATGTCCGGGATGACAAAGACGCCCTTGCGTTCCAGCACCTCGTCGGCCGCCGCCGTCGTCGGGCCGTTCGCGCCCTCGCACAGGATGCGGCACTTGATGCGCTCGACGTTTTGGGTCGTGATTTGATTTTCCGTCGCGGCCGGCATGAGCACGTCGCAATCTAGCTCCAGAAGCTCGGCATTCGTGACAAGCTCGCCCCCGTCGAAGCCCTCGAAGGTTTTGTGCTTGCGCAAGTAGGCCAGCGCCGCCGGGATGTCCAGCCCGTTGGGGTTGTAGAGGCCATGGCGAATCTCCGAAATGCCGATCACTTTGAACCCGGCTTCATGAAGCAGCGTCGCCCCAATGCCGCCGACGTTGCCCGCGCCCTGCACGACAACGCGCGTCTCAGACGGGTTGAGGCCAAATTTCTTGCAGGCTTCCTGCGTGACAAAGAGCAAGCCGCGCCCGGTCGCTTCCCGGCGCCCGCGCGAGCCGCCCAGCTCGACCGGCTTGCCGGTGACGACCGCGTTGACCGTATGCCGGGCATGCATCGAGTAGGTATCCATCACCCAGGCCATCACTTGCTCGTTGGTGTTCATGTCGGGCGCGGGCACGTCACGCTCCGGGCCAATAATGTCGAGAATTTCCGACGTGTAGCGCCGCGTGAGGCGCTCCAGCTCGGTTTGCGACATCTGGCGCGGATCGCACACGATGCCGCCCTTCCCGCCGCCGTAAGGGATATTGACTACGGCGCACTTCCAGGTCATCCAGGCCGCCAGGGCGCGCACTTCGTCCAGCGTCACGTCGGGCGCGTAGCGGATGCCGCCCTTGGCCGGGCCGCGGGCGAAGTTGTGCTGCACGCGGTAGCCCACGAAAACCTCGTAGTGGCCGTCGTCCATCATAGTTGGGATATAGACGGTCATCTCGCGCGTCGGGCAGCGGAGGATGCGATAGATATTCGGGTCCAGATTGAGCAGCTTGGCCGCGTTGTCGAAGCGCGACATCATGGACTCAAACGGGTTGTCTTCCTTAAAACTGCGGGCGTCGTCAACGAAAGCGTTGGGCATAAGCGCGTTCCTCACAAAGGATGGCGGTCGGGATGTCTGTCGAGACTGGCCTGAGTCGCCGCCGCGCCGTTGAGCGAGCCGCTGCGGAAGCCTTCAAGGTCCAGGGTAATAAACGCGAAGCCAAGCGGCTTGAGCGCCCCGACCAAGCGCGCCGCCATCGCGGGGTCAAGCGCGCGCGCCAGCTCTTCGGGGGCGATCTCAATGCGCGCCAGCCGGTCATGATGGCGCAGACGGGCTTGGCGAAAGCCCAGCGCCCGCAGCGCCGCCTCGCCGCGCTCAATCGTCGCGAGCTTGCCGATGGTCACCGGCTGGCCGTAGGGAATCCGCGACGCCAGGCAGGGCGCGGCTGGCTTGTCAGCGGAGGGAAGACCCCAGCGCCGCGACCGCTCCCGAATGTGAGCCTTGGTAAAGCCGAGCTCAGCGAGCGGGCTGACCACGCCTTGCTCGGCAGCCGCCTGCCGTCCGGGGCGGATATCCGCGAGGTCGTCAGCGTTTGTCCCGTCACAGATGACGGCCGCGCCGCGTTCGAGCGCCAGCGGGCGCAACCGCGCGAAAAGCTCATGCTTGCAGAAGTAGCAGCGGTTGGGCGGATTCGCGACGTAGTCGGGGCTGTCGAGCTCGCGGGTTTCCAGAAAGGCATGACGCAAGCCGTAGCGCGTCACAAACCGCGTTACGTCTGCTTCCTCGGCGGCGGAAAGGCTTGGGCTGCGCCCAGTCACGGCGAGCGCCCGGTCGCCAAGCTCCTGGTTGGCGATAAAGGCCAGGTAGCTGCTATCCACGCCGCCGGAAAAAGCCACAATGACCGACTGCGCCTCGCGCAGCCACGCGCGTAAGGCATCCTCTTTATCAGCGGCCGTCGTTGGGGGCGGGGGTAACAGCTCAGCGTCCACGGAAGCATAGCTCCGCTGGTCGAGGGATACGTTGAAGGTTAGTTATCATACGCCCGTATCTCATTGGACTTCAAGCCCTCAGCCACTCCGCCCCCACAGGCGATTTCAAAGCCAGCGCGCCAGCAAGCTCAGCAGCCGCGCGGCGCCAATGCGCGCGTCGCCGCGCGCCGCCGCCGCGCGCGTATGCTTGCGCATCGCGTCAACCGCCCTGGGCTGGTCAAGGCAAAAGGCTAGCGCCCGATGAATATCAGCCGGATGCGGCTCGACGAAAAGGCCGTTGACGCCCGCTTCAACGTAGTAGCGGGCCGCTTCCACGCCGCGCGTCGTGATGACCGGCATGCCCGAACCCAAGGCTTCGGGAATGACCAGCCCCCAGCCGGCGTGGAAGCTTGGCAGCGCGAGCACGTCGGATTCCGCGAAAGGGCGCAGGCGGTCGTTCCAGGTCGCAAACTCGCGGTCAAAGCTGACCGCCTGCGCGAGCGCCGACGAGCGCGCCATGGACTGTCGAATCCACCGCTCTTCCGCGCCCGTCCCCGACACGCGCCACTGAAAGCGGCCGGGATGAGTCCGGGCTAGCTTTTCAAATGCCGCCGCGAGGCCGCGAATGCCATGCTGCGCCGCGAGTCGCCCCGCAAACAGAAAGCGCAGCCTCTCCCGCCTCGGCCGGTCGGGAATGGCCAGCGCCGGGCGAAGGTCCTGGTAGTAAGGGAAAAACATCGCCATTTCCGGCTCGCGCAGCAGTCGCCGGTAAAACTGCACGGCGCGGTCGCCGACCGCCAGGACGAACGCGGGCGGCATCCGTCGCCAGAGCGCCGCATAATAAGCCGTCCGCGCCAGATGCTTGAGGCGTCCATCGCGCATCGGCTGCTCGGCGAAAACGCCAAACACGCCGCCCACTTCCTGACACAGGCGGAAGGTCATCTCGTAGACCGGCCCGCGCCCGTACCCGCAGATGACCACCCGCGGGCGATGCGCCGCGAACAGCTTGCGCAGAAATTCCGCCACGGGCGCGCCCTCCGTCCGCCGATGCGTATCGGGGCGGTCAGCCGCCGTGTTCCAGTGGGCGCCATGGTTGGCAAACTGCGCGGTTTCCGCATAGGCGGCGTGAAACTCGACTTGCTCCAGCTCGTTCACCGCCGCCGTCAACTCAGTCATAAACGGCGAGACATAACTGGTGACGAACAAAACAACCGGGCGGCTCATACCATTTGGGCGAGGCGCTCGAGGGTCGCGCCGATTTCGGCGTCAAGCGCCGCGTCGGTCGGCGGCCGCCAGCCGAGCGCCTGCAAGCGGGCGGTTTCGACTTCAAACGGGCGGCGGAAGGCGTCGGCGCGGTCGCCGACGGCAAGCGTCACGTCCCAGCCAAGCCGGCGCCGGGCGACCTGCTGAATGCGCTGGGCAAGGTCGCGCAGCGACATCGCGCGCCCCAGGGCCAGCTGGCACCGAAACGGCGGCCGCGGCGTCGCGAGCAGCGTCTCGACGGCGTCCAGCGCGGCCGTCATGGGCAGAAAGTCGCGGTAGGCCAGCCCGTCGGTCAGCAGCGTCAGCGCGCGCCGCTCAGCCGCTTGCCGACAGAGGTCAAGAAAAACAAGCCGCCACTGTGAACCCACATCCGCATGCGCCGGCGGGCCGACGAGGTTGGTTGGACGGACAATCACCAGTCCCGGCAAGCCCGCTTCGGCCAGCCGAGCCTCGCAAGCGGCGTGGACGACCCCGTAAGGATGCGTCGGCGCCGGGGCGTCGTCTTCGCCATACCGAGCGGGCGGCGCTTCGGCCGGCGGCGCGCCATAGACGTGAAACGTCGAGAAGTGGATCAGTCGCCGCGCCCGACCGCTCGCGACCAACGCGAGCGCCGCCTCGACCGTGGTCAGCGCCTGCCGACGGGCGACTTCCGGCTGCGCGGCGGCTTCGGCCGCGCTTGGCGTCGCCAAGTTGAAAACGGCTTCGTAGCGGGCTGCGTCGGGCAGCCTATCGGCGGCGGCATCGTAGGTTGCCCACTCAATGCGTCCGCGACTGGTCGCCAGCCAGCGGTCGCGCTCCGGCGAGCGGCGGCGGCCCGTAACGATTGTCGCGCCCGCTCGGCTGAGGCGCTCCGCCAAAGGCGCGCCGACGTAACCCGCGCCGCCGATTACCAGAAAAGCGCTTTCAGCCATGCTTGATGTCCCAGCGATAAGGAATGCGGTCGGTGAAGGGCTCCATCCGCTCGATTTCGGCTGGGTCGTGCGGCAGGGTGGCGCAGTTGGCGACAATGGCGGTTTCCGTTCCGACGCCTTTGAAGCCATTCCAGACCAGCGGCGGCACGGTGATGAGCGCGTAGTTGCCGTCGCCGACAAACAGCTCCATCAGCTCGCCGCGCGTGGGCGAGCCTTCCCGGTCATCGTAGAGGACAAGCTTGATGCGCCCGACAATGACCGCATAGTTGAGCGTCATCGCCTTGTGGATGTGCCACGCCTTGATCGCGCCGGGATAGACGCAAGAGAAATAAATTTCGCCGAATCGCTCGAAGTGCGGCGCGTCGGCGCGCAGCATGTGCATGATTTTGCCGCGTTCGTCGGGAATCTGCCGTAGCGGCCGGACGGCGACGCCTTCAATCATTCGCTTCTCCACACTGGGCGCTCCTCGTCTCCGCGCCATCGAGTCGGCCGGCCCTTGCCGCCAAGGCTTCTGTCGCCAGCCGCGTCATGCCTCCCGCCGGGCCAGGCTTTCCGCCGGCGATGGCGCCGCGCGGGCCGAAGCCAGGTCGCGCCCGGCGAGGAAGGCGCGATACCACGCGATAGTTGCCGCTAGCCCTTCGTCCAGCGAGCGGCGGGGCGTCCAGCCCAGAACGGCGCGCGCCTTGGAGGCGTCCAAATACTGCGAGTGAATTTCCCCCGCAGCCGTATTCCGAATGTCGAGCGGAATGTGGCGGCAGTTCATGAGGTCCTGAATGCGCTCCGCCAGCTCCAGCACCGTGAGCGGGCGCTCCGGGCTAAAGTTAAACCCTTCGCCGGCAACGCCGGGGCGGTCGAGATACATCGCCAGCCGCAGGTAGGCGTCCGCGACATCCTCGACGTAGAGATAATCGCGCACGAACGTCCCGTCGCTGCGGATGACGGGGCGCTCGCCGCGCCACAGCGACCGAATCGTGCCCGGCACGATGCGACTCCAGTTCAGATCGCCCCCGCCGTAGATGTTGCCGCACCGCGCCACGGCGACCGGCAGCCCGTAGGCGTGGCTGTAGGCCGCCGCGATGAGATCGGCGCAGCTTTTGGCGACTTCATACGGATGCCGCCCCTGAAGCGGCATGGTCTCGACGTAGGGCAGAGCCTTGACCGCGCCGTAGGCCTTGTCGCTCGACGCCACCACGACGCGCTTCACGAACGACTGTCCGCGGCGACAGGCCTCGAGCAAGTGATACGTGCCGCGAATGTTCGACTCGAAGCTCTCCAGCGGGTTGCGCTGCGCCGCGCCGACGATGGTCTGCGCCGCCAGGTGAAACACCGTGTCCGGCTCGTGATCGTTGATGGCGCGCTCGAGGGTCGAAAAATCCTCCAGGCGGCCGTTGACGACGGCGACGCGCTGAATGTCGCCGGAGCGCAGCAGCTCGGACTGCGGGTCGGCGTCGCGCACCAGCGCGATCACCTGCGCGTCAGCGGCAATAAGCGCCTTCACGAGCCATGCGCCGACCAGGCCCGTCGCGCCCGTCACGAACACGCGCTTGTCGCGCCAGAAATTCACCAGACTTTCCATGGGGCGCGGCCGCTCCTCCAGAGGTCGTTCAGAAGCTGAAACTCGCGCGGCGTATCCATCGGCTGCCAGAAGCCTTCGTGCTGGAAAGCCATGAGCTCGCCGTCGCGGGCAAGGGCCTCGAGCGGCTCCTTCTCCAGCATGAGATCGTCGCGGTCGGGAAAGTAGCGTTCAATCGCGTCGCGGTGAAAGACGAAAAAGCCGCCGTTGATGTAGCCGCCGCTCACTTGCGGCTTTTCATTGAAGACGCGCACCTGCCCCGCTTCATCGAGCGCCAGCTCGCCGAAGCGGCCCGGCGGGTGCACGGCCGTGACGGTGGCCAGCCGCCCATGCGCTCGGTGAAAGGCTAAGAGCGCCGTGATGTCAATGTCGCCGACGCCGTCGCCGTAGGTGAGGCAGAAAAGCTCATCGCTTTCGAGATACCGCCGCGCCCGGCGGACGCGCCCCCCCGTGAGCGTATCCTCCCCGGTATTGACTAGCGTCACCCGCCACGACTCGGCCGGCGAGCTGTGAAATGTCAGCCGCCGCTCTTCGGTCGCCGCCAAGTTCACCGTCACATCGGCTTCGTAAGCGGCGAAGTTGAGAAAATACTCCCGAATCGCCACGCCTTTGTAGCCCAGCAGCAGAACGAACTCCGCGAGGCCATGCGCGGCGTAAAGCTTCATGACATGCCACAGGATCGGATGCTCGCCCACCGGGACCATGGGTTTCGGGATGGTTTCGCTCACCTCGCGCAGGCGCGTTCCGCGCCCGCCGCACAAAATGGCAACTTTCATGACGGTCTCGCGTTGGAGGGCGCGCCGGCCTCGCGCTCGCCCCTAGCTTCCGACGGCTTTGCTAATCGTAATGCCATAAGTCTTACATTTGGCATAGAGGCTTGGGCGGCTGATGCCAAGCTCCTGCGCCGCTCGGGTGACATTGCCGGCGTGCCGCTTGAGACTTTCGGAAATGAGATGACGCTCAAGCAAGGCGACGGCGTCGGCGAGCTTCGGCGGCACTTGGCCTTCGGGGAAAATGGCGTCGGTGACGCCGGCCGGCGGCGGCTCAAGCGAGCCAGCCGCGAAGTTGAAGGCGGAAGGCGTCAGCAGCGCCTGATCGTCCGCAAGGGCGACGACGCGCTCAATTTCGTTTTGCAGTTGCCGGGCGTTGCCGGGCCAGTCCTGCGCGGTCAGCGCGGCAAGCGCGGCTTCCGATAACGTCACCGTCTTGCGGTTGCGCGCCATGGCTTCCTGTAGAAAAACCTGCGCCAGCGCCGGGATATCAGCCCGCCGCTCGCGCAGCGGCGGCAGGGCGATATTGAGCACGTTGAGCCGGTGGAACAGGTCCTCGCGAAACGTTCGCGCCGCGACCTCGCGCGCGAGGTCGCGGTTGGTGGCGGCCACGATGCGCACGTCCACGGCGACGGCGCGCTCCGCGCCGACCGGATGCACTTCGCGTTCTTGAAGAAAGCGCAGAAGCTTCGGCTGAAGCTGGAGCGGCAGCTCGCCAATCTCGTCGAGGAACAGCGTCCCGCCGGCGGCGGCGCGAATGACGCCCAGCGCGTCCTTGTCCGCGCCGGTGAACGCGCCTTTCTTGTGCCCGAACAGCTGGCTTTCTATCAGCTCCGCCGGGACGGCCGCGCAATTGAAGGCGACGAACGGCTTGGCGCGCCGCGCCGAGGCGCGGTGAATGGCGCGGGCGACGACTTCCTTGCCGGTCCCTGACTCGCCGGTAATCAAAACCGTGACGGATGAGTCGCGAATGCGCGCGATTCGCTCCGCAATGTCGCGCATGGCCGCCGACGCGCCCACCAGCCCCAGGTCCGCCAAGATGGCGTCGTCCACTCGAGCTTCCCCAACCTTCTGGGCGGCGGCGATCTCCTCGACCACGGCGCGCAGGTGACACAGCTCCAGCGAGACGCCAGCCAAGCGCAGCAGAGAGTGGATGAGCGGCTCGATGTCCGGCTTGAGGCGTCCTAGGTGAATCCAAAAGCTGCGCGGACGGTGGCGCGAAGGATGCGTTTCAGCGCGCCATAAACGCTCAAAGCGAATGGCGTCGCTGTGAGGAGCGTCCGGGTTTTCGAGGCGTCGCCGCAGCAGCGCGCCAAGGTCCTGAACGGTTTCGGCCTCCAGCCCTCGCGCGGCGATGACCAACACTTCCCCATCCGCATTCTCGGCAAAGAGGGCGACCGTCACTTTATAGCTGTCAATAATCGCTGCCAGCTCGCGCGCCACGGATTCGGCTGAGGCCGTGGCAGCCGTCAGCCGCTCCACTTGGGTCAGGTTGATGCCGGGCAGATCCTGAAGCGTCACTGGCGTTCGCCGATTCAGCTCGACGAGCGCGGCTTCCGCGGCCATCAGGTGGGGCGCGGTCCCCAAGTGACGGAAAATGCTGATCGCCGTTTCCAGCCATTCCCGCTGGCGCGTCAGCGGGATGCCGTCGCCAGTCGCCGTCCCGGCGTCGAAGTAAGCCAGCGCCACTTGCCAGGCAAAGTTCAGCCCCTCAAAGCAGGCGACGCTGCGCATCAGAGCGGAAAGCCCGACCTGCGCCTCCCCCCTCGCCAGCGCCAGCTTCCCGCTCACCCGCTCGACGTGGGCCTCAAGCAGCCTGTTGGACGCTCGCGCCGTCAAGTCGCAAGCCACCTCGTAAAGCCTCTGCGCGCCGTCCAAGTCGCCTTGCGCCAAACGGGTTTCGGCCAGCCGCAAGTTGGCGTAGGCCACCCGGCTCGGCTGGTTCATCTTGATAAAGAAATCGCGCGCCTCGGCAAAGTTGCGCTCCGCGTCGGCGTAGTTCTGCTCCAGAAAGTCCGTCTCGCCCAAGGCGTCGCGGCACTCGGCGAGCAGGCTGCGGCTATTGGACTGCGAGGCCAGCATGGTGGCGTCAGCCAACAACAATCGAGCGTCGGAAAACTTGCCGCGCCGCGCCGCCAGACGACTCATCATAATCAGCGTCGAGCAGCGAATGGCCGGATCGGCGTCGCTAATGAGATAGGCCGCCTGCTCGAGCAGAGCCTCGGCCTGATCCCAGTTCCCGGTGGCGAAGTGAATCTCGGCCACATTGCGGTAGCCATTCGCCAGCAAGCGCGGGTCGTTGGTCGACATCCAGTGGTCAAGCGCCCGCTCATGAATCATAAGCGCGATCTCGACGTTGCCGCACTCAAAGGCAATCATCCCCTGGCTGGCGCGAAGGTGCCCTAGGATGGTCTGCCCGAACGGCGTGTCGCCCTTGGGCGAGCTGGTCAGCGCGACAATCCCGCGCTCGGAAACCTCCTGCGCCTCGGACGTGCGACCCAGCAGGTTGCACACGTAGGTCAGCGACCAACAGGCCTGCGCGAAGGCGCGCAGGCTTTTCGTCCGCCCCAGGGTCTCGACGGACTGCCGCAGCGCGTCGTAGGCCATCTCGTACTCATCGAGCAGCCAGTAGGCGTAACCAATGACCGCCGCCGCCTCGCCGGCGCACTCGTCGTCGGCGACACGCTGAGCTAGCTCAAGCGCCTTTTTGGCAAGGTGAATCGCCTGCGGGGCGTCGTTCATCCAGCGACAGAGGCTGGCCTTGCGCAGCAGCGCCTGCGCGGCGATGTCTTCTGGAAGCCCCTCCCAGTTGATTTCCGCCAGTTGCTGCTCAGCCGCGCTGTAGTTGCCCAGCACTTCCCACTGTTCGGCAATTTGACACCGCCGCAACGAGTCCAGCGGCGGCAGCGAAATCGAGAGCAGGTCTTCCAGCTCTTTGAGCGCAGCTAGCGGATCGCGCCCGGAAACATCCCCAATGTCCTGGGTAATGCGCCCCAGGGCCGACAGGTCGTCAGCCGGCTGTAAATCGAAGTAACGCATGAGTCTTGACACCTTATAAACGGATAAACGGTCTCGCCCGCCGCGGCGCGCTGTCAGCCCGACGCTCATGTGTCGTGAAAATTGTCGCCCAGCAACCGCCAGCCTGTGAGCGGAGAGCGGCTCAAAATCCAGTGAAAGCTCTTTTCACGACTTATCTAAAACTTGCCTTGCAAAGGCTTTGCGGCTTTGGCTCGGAGCAGTCAAGGGCGGCGCGAAGTTTGGCACGAGACTTGTGTCTAGAGCGCAGCAGCCAGACGCTTCCGAATTTCATGGTTCCTAACCGGTGCCCAGGAGCTTACCACGATGACGCGATTCTTTCACGGACTAGCGCTATTTGTCACCTTGGCTTGCTTCGGGGTCTTGGGCAACGCCGCCTCGGCCAAAGCGCCAGTCGGCGCGGATCTCGGCCGCAGCGCGGCGGCTTCAGCGTCCCGCGCTACGGTGGCGAAGACCGGCCGGCGGATCGCCCGGCGCAAGGCTCATCGGGCGACCGCCCGCCCAATGGCCAAGCGCCGAGCGATGAAGCGGCGGATGACGAGCCGTCCGTTGCGGACAACGATGACCGCGTTCAAGGCCGTCAAATCGGCGCCAGATTCGCCAATCATCGCCCACAGCGACGCGCCTGGCGAATCGCTTCCGAAGCCCGCCCAAGTCGCGGAAGCGGTGGACTATCGACTCGCCGGATACACGGTCACGACTGACGGCGCGCCGGCGCGGATGTGGTACAGCCGGGATTACACCGTCAAATCGCCTTACGCTTATATGGGTCAGATGGAGATCGACGGCCAGGCAGTTCACGTCTGGATGGAAACGACTGGCAACCTGTTAGCCAGCGCCGCCCTGGAGCGGGATGCGGCTCCGCTACCCGACATTGCCGCCCTGATGGAGCGGTTTCCCGACGGCGGCTTAGGCGTAGCGATTGCCGGCCCCGATGACTTCGCGCCGCCGTCCGAGCCGGCAGTTGAGGTGGTGGAGTTTACCGAGCCAAGCCGGTAGCCGAGTCCGAGGCGGCGTCCCGTAACTGGACTTCCTCGATAATCCGCCTGGCCGTCAGCTTAGCCCCCTGTTTGTCCAGTTACAGCCCTTGTCATTATCGCCTAGAATGCGAAAGACTGTTGCTACAGCGCCACAGCTGTGGCGACAACGCGCCTATAATAAGGATGGCCTTATGCTGCGCTCCATTCGTTTCTTTCTTGTCGGCTTTGGCTTCATCGCGCTCTGGGTCAGCCACCAGGACGCAGCCTATGGGCAGTACGCCAACTACCTGTCGCCGGGCATGCAGTACGGCAACATGTGGCAGGCCAACGCCAGTTTCATTCTGTCGCAGTCACAGCAAAACCTCAGGATGCAGTCCGTGCCGCTCCGGCTGTCGGGCAATCGGCAGCCCGGGGGACGCAGCGCGCCGCCTTCCGCCAGGCGGTCGCCAGGCGCGGCGCAGTCGTCCGCGCCATCCGCCCCAGCGTCGCGCGACTACTCGGCGACGGACTTCCGCCCGAAGCGACGGCAAAATGTCGCCGATCAGTTCGCGGCGCTCGCGCAGGATTCAAGCCACCGCGGGCCGCTGCGGGAGTTTGGCCAGGCTGTCTTCAACGAGCTTGAAACCAACCCGGAGTTTCGGCGCAACAACCTGACCTATGCCATCGGCTTGGCCCTGGGCGCAGCGTTAGGCATCGAGCGGGGGCGCGAGTTGACGGATGACGAGTCTTACTTCCTGCTTGACGCGGTGCACGAATTTTTGACAACCGGCTCTGATGTCGCGCGCCGCGCGCCGGAAGAGCAAACGGCGCTTTACGACACTTGCATTTTGTTCACAGGACTGATGATCGCTTTTGAGACCGACGCGAAAGAAAACGGGACGCCCGAAACTCGCCGCGCCGCCCGCGAGATGGCTCGCGCCACGCTCGACGCCTTCGGTTTCAAGTCCGGCAGCCGGCGTTGACGCGCTGACCGCGGCGGCTGTGACATTCCTGCCCAGCGGGGCGACGCTCCCGCAAGTCCAGCCTGGCTTAGTCAGCGGCTTCGCGCCCGCCCCTGGCATATCGGGCGGCGCGGAATGGCTGCGCCGCGCTGAGCAAGCCCAGAAAAACCATCTCAGGCGGTTTCTCAAGCTGACTGAGCTGGGCGCGGAACCACTCAAGCGGGGCCGGCAAAGATCCTCTGGCGCGGTCCCCCTGGCTCGACTTCAAGCGCGGGGAGAGCGATCTTTTGAAGAAACGCCCTCTCGAGCGGCTTTCAGGCGCGCCAGCCGATTCGCGAAGCGCGGGCAAGCCGCGATGACCGCAAGCCCGCTTTCTTTTCGAGGCCGCTTTGGCGTTCTTCGCCATCGCTTTCAAGCGCGCTAGTCGCGATATGAGGCGTCGGCTCGATCAAGCTTGCGCAGCAGTCCTGGCCAGACCAAATCCGCTCCTAACCCGTGGGTGACTTGCGCCGCCTGCGCGCGGATGCCGTGCAGAATCGGCTCCGGAATGGTCACGAGTGGCTTCCCGCCGGACTGGGCGAGAACTTGGATGCGACAGGCGCTTTCCGCAACATACATCAGCAAAAAGGCTTCGGCGGCCGTCCGCCCGACGGTCAGCAGGCCGTGGTTGCGCAGGACGAGAATTTGCTTATCGCCCAAATCGGCGACCAAGCGGGGCTTTTCGTCTTCGTTGAGCGCCACCCCTTCGTAAGCGTGATAGCCAAGCGTGGCCAGCGCGAACAGCGACTGCTGTGAAATCGGCAGCAGCCCGTCGGCCTGCGCGGCGACGGCGATGCCGTGCGGCGTATGCGTATGAAAAACGCACTTCGCGTCCTCGCGCGCCGCGTGAATCGCGCCGTGAATCGTGAAGCCAGCCGGATTAATCCGATGGGGCGTTTCCATGACGATGCGCCCTTCCAGATCAATTTTGACCAAGTTGGAAGCGGTCACTTCCTCAAAGAGCAAGCCGTAGGGGTTGATGAGGAAATGGCGCTCCTCGCCTGGAACGCGCATGGAAATATGCGTGAACACCAGGTCATCCCAGCCATGGAGCGCGGTCAAGCGGTACATCGCCGCCAAGTCAACCCGCGCTTGCCATTCTTCCGGCGAGACGCGGTCGCGAACGCTTTGCGGAGCGGGAGCGGTCATAGCGATAGCCCTCCTGTGGCTCAAAGCTGGCTCAAGCAGCAGTCTGCGCCGCCCTGTAAGTAGCTTCGACAACCGAACTGATGCCGCCGCGCGGGGTAAAGTCGCCGACGACGGCGCACTCAACCGGGTCGCAGGCGGCGACTACGTCGCGCAGTATGCGATTAATGGCGTTTTCGTAAAAAATTCCAAGCTGCCGATAGGCCTGGATGTAGAGCTTGAGGGATTTTAGCTCCAGGCAGCGGTCGCGGGGCACATAAGCGATGGTCACCGTCCCAAAATCCGGTTGCTCCGTAAGCGGACACACGGACGTAAACTCAGGAATGCGAATCGTAATGCGATAGCTCGGAAACTGATTAGCCCAGCACTCAATGGCCGGCAGCGGGGCATCTAAGCCCTTTTTGGCATGCTCGTCGGTGTAGGCGCCCATAAGCAGTCCAACCTCATTTCGCCAAGAATCGGCGTTACCTTAGCAGCCTCTGCCCGCCCTGAACATGAGCTTTTATGGCGATTCAGCCTATAACGTTTCATTTGAAAGGAATTACGCTCGCATGACAGAACTGCGCAAGATAGGCGTTGTCGGCTGCGGCGCGATGGGCGCCGGCATCACGCAAATCATTCTTCAGGCCGGTTATGAAACGGTGGTGGTCGAAACCGACGACGACCGCCTGCAACGCGGCTTCACAACCATCGTCTCGGCGCTGTCGAAGCTGGTCGAGAAAGGCGTCATCGCGGATGCGGACAAAGACGCCGCCCAGCGGCGACTGCGCGGGACAACCGAGCTTTCGGCGCTGGCGGACTGCGACCTCGTCATCGAGGCCATCATCGAGGACCTCGGCGCCAAGCATCAGCTTTTTCTCCGACTGGATAGCCTTTGCCGGCCGGAAGCCATCTTTGCCAGCAATACCTCGTCACTCTCGATTACGCAGATAGCCGGCGCTGTGTCGCCAAGCCGTCAGGCGCGCTTTGTCGGGCTCCACTTTTTCAATCCCGCGCCGCGCATGGCGCTAGTTGAGGTGGTTCGGTCATTTCTGACGGACGCCGCCGTTGTCGAGCAGGCGATGGCCTTTGCGCGGTCCATCGGCAAAACGCCGGTGCAGGCAACCGATAAAACTGGCTTTATCGTCAACCGGCTGCTTGTGCCCTATTCGCTCGACGCGATCCGGGCTCTGGAGGAAGGCGTCGGCTCCATTGCCGACATTGACCAGGCGATGCGGCTGGGCGCGGGGCACCCGATGGGGCCGCTCATGCTCAACGACTTGGTTGGGCTAGACGTCTTGCACAGCGTCGCCAACGCCATGTACGACGCTTTCCGGGAGCGCCGCTTCGCGCCGCCGCCGCTGCTGACGCGCTTGGTCGCCGCCGGCTGGCTGGGCCGCAAGACCGGGCGCGGCTTTTACGATTACAGCGATCCGAAGCATCCTCAGCCTATGTCGCTTTCGTAGCGACGACTGTCGTAGCGACGACCGCCCGACTTGCCAGAGGGGAGGCGCGTCATGGCCAGGAAAAAACCCCCGGAAACCACGCCCGGACGCCTAGTGTGGAACCACTCGACCCACATTCCGGGACTGATTCCCGTTCTGACGCGCCTGTGCAACGTGCCCGGCGTCAAGACCGTGACGCCGGGCCGGCTCGCGCAAGCCAAGGGACGCCCCCTGCCCTTGACGATTCGGGTCACGGTGCCGATTGTCGGGGGATTTAAGCTTCAGGCCCGCTCTAGCGGCAGCGTGCAGGAAATTTTTGTCGTGACCTCGCTGGCGGAAGACGAGTTGCAAAACGCGATTGACCAGCTTTTGGCTGACAGCTAAAGGGCCGCGGGCGGTAAAAGCGATGTCCACCTCATCTTCCTTGCCTCCTTCCGACTTGCCTTCTTCCGAAAGCGCGCCGGTGACGCGCGATGACGCGCGCCAGGCAATGGCGGCGCTGCGCGCCGAGATTGCGCGTCATGACGAGCTTTACTACCAGCGGCATGCGCCGGTCATTTCGGACTACGACTACGATCAGCTTGTCAAGCGACTTCAGGCGCTTGAAGCGGCGTTTCCCGACCTCGCCACGCTGGACAGCCCAACGCAGCGCATTGGCGGACGCCCCAGCGAAGGCTTCAAGCCCGTCGCGCATCGGATTCGGATGATGTCGCTGGACAACGTCTATTCGCCAGACGAGCTGCGCGAATGGGAAGCCCGCTGCCGGCGGATTTACGATGGGGCGTTTGATTATGTGGCTGAGCTCAAAATCGATGGTCTGAGCTTATCCCTACGCTACGCCGACGGGCTGCTGACCGAGGCCGTCACGCGCGGCGATGGGACGACCGGCGACTTAGTCACGGAAAACGCGCGAACGATTCGCCAAATCCCGCTGCGTCTGACGAACCCGCCGGCGGCTGATATTGAAGCGCGGGGCGAAGTCTATTTGCCGCTTTCCGCCTTTCAGCGTCTCAACGCGGCGCTTGAGGCCGAAGGCGAGAAGCCCTTCGTCAACCCGCGCAACGCCGCGGCCGGCACGATGAAGCTGCTCGACCCCCGGATTGTGGCGAGTCGTCGCTTGGGGATGTTCTGTTACGAGCTCTTCGCCAACGGCGCGAAGCCGTTTGAAACGCATTGGGAAACCCTTGAGTGGCTGCGTCAGGCCGGCTTTCCCGTCAATCCGCATGCGCGCCGGTGCGCGACGCTGGACGAGGTTTTGGCATACTGCGCCGAAATGGAAAGCCAGCGGGCGGCGCGCGACTACGACACCGACGGCGTTGTGGTGAAGGTCAATCAAGTTCGGGCTCAGGAAGAGCTTGGCGTGACGGCGAAGGCGCCGCGCTGGGCGGTGGCCTATAAGTTCGCGCCAATGCAGGCGACGACGCGCTTGCGCGGCGTGACGTGGCAGGTCGGTCGGCTGGGAGCGCTCACGCCCGTCGCCGAGCTTGAGCCGGTGTTTCTGGCGGGCACGACCGTGACGCGCGCTTCGCTGCACAATGAAGACCAGATTCAGCGCCTTGACGCGCGGCTGGGCGACCGCGTCATTGTCGAAAAAAGCGGCGATATTATCCCCCAGGTTGTCGGGGTGGTCGCGGCGGAGCGTACCGGCGCGGAAATGCCGATTGTTGTCCCGGAGCTGTGTCCGGGCTGTCCCGACCGGCAAGTCAGGCTGGTTCGACCAGCGGGCGAAGTCGCTTGGCGGTGCCCGGAGACGCGCTGCCCGACCAAGCTTTGCCAGAGCTTACAGCATTTCGCCGCGCGGACGGCCATGGATATCGAGGGGCTGGGCGAAGCGGCGGTGGAAAAGCTGGTTCGGGAAGGCTTGGTTGCTGATTGCGCTGACCTCTACGCCTTGACGACGGAGCAAGTCGCGGCGCTAGAGCGGCTGGGCGACAAGTCGGCGCAAAACCTGATGGCGCAAATCGAGCGCAGCAAGACGGCCGGACTGGAGCGCCTCTTGTTCGCGCTGGGCATTCCGGACGTTGGCAGGCGCAAAGCGCAGCTTCTGGCGCAACGTTTCGGATCGCTGGCGGCGTTGGCGGCGGCTTCCGAGGAAGACCTGGTCGCCATCCGGGACATCGGCCCCTTGACGGCGCGGCGCATCCGCGAGTGGCTGGCCGACGACCGAAATCAGCAGACGCTGGCGCGGCTGGAGGCGGCAGGCGTGGTGACGCGGCTTGAAAAGACCGGCCCGGCCGCCGCCGCGCGGCTGGCCGGCAAGCAGTTTGTGTTGACGGGGACGCTTCCGACATTGACGCGCGACGAGGCGACGGCGCGTATTGAAGCGGCGGGCGGGCGGGTGACAAGCGCCGTGAGCAAAAAGACGGATTACGTTGTCATTGGCGACAGCCCCGGCTCGAAGCTCGCCAAGGCCAAGGCGCTTGGCGTCGCGCTTCTCGATGAAGCCGGGCTGCTAGCGTTGCTGGCCGAAGGCGACCGCGCCGCGCCAACGGCGTAGGGCTGCCTGACAGATGCAGCCAGCCGTCTGGCCGCGCCGACAGCCAGATCGAAGCGACCGTTTCAGGCGACCCGGTTACGACTCAATCAGCCCGAAGTTGCCGTCGGGACGGCGGTACAGCACGCCGATGCGGTCGCTTTCCACATTGCGAAAAACCACAAACTGATCCTTGGGCGACATACCGGCCACGGCGTCGTCCGGCGTCATCGGCTTGATGGAATAGCGGCGCGTTTGAATGATGCGCGGCTTCTTGGCGGACTCCGGCGCGATTTCCGCGTCGGCGCGGGCGGCTTCAGCAGCGGCTGTCACCTCCTTGACGCTGGCCCGCGTCTTGCGCTTGGTCTCGCCCTTTTCCTTGAGCTTGCTCACTTGGCGATACAACTTCTCAGCCGCTTGCGTGATGGACTGATACATGTCATCGGTGGTGGCCTTGCCGGCCAGCACCTGCTCGCCCAGGGTCAGCACAAGCTCCGCCAGATTGCGGCGTTTCTCAATGGCCATGGTGAGGTGTAGGCGGATGTGGTCGCGGTCGTCGAGGAGTTTGGCGATTTTCTTGATTTGCTCGCGGGCAAACTTTTTGATGGCAGGCGTAAGCGTGAAGTGCCGTACAGTGAAGTCCAGATTCATTGTTGGTAAGCAAGCTCCTGAAGGTTCAGCGAAATGTCGGCCGGGGACTCGGGATCAACGAGCGGCGCGCGGCTTTGCGGAACGGGCCGGCGCGGCGAGTCCGTCCAGCAGCAGGTCAACGATGTCAGCAATAAGGAGATGTCCCTCGGCTTCGCTACAATAATCCACGACGGGAAGATCCTCGACCGTAATCGCCATGGCGATGCGCCCCCGCTTCGTATAAACGATGCCGATGTCGCTGCGCAAATGGTCGAGCGCGCCCGGCTTGTTGGCGACTTCAACCCCGCGCAAGCGCCGCCCGATGCCATCTCGATACTGCTGGCGCTTCATCACAGCCAGCATCTCCCGGGACGCTTCAGGACTCACCGCCGCGCCGCGCTCCAGGGTTTCCAACAGCTTGACCATCTCGCGCGAGGTGGCGACACCAATGCCGTATTTTTGGTTCTCTTCCAGGTTGCTTTCCCGAAACGAGCTTTCGCCGCCGCCGGCAATCTTGCGCAGCGACCGGATGGACTCAAACCCCATCTGCGCGAGGCGAGCGTTGACGGCGTCGGTCGTGATGCGGTCAAGCAGGATGTTCGTGGCAATGTTGTCGCTGACGACGATCATCAGCCGCATGGCGTCGCGGACGGTAATCTGCGTTCCCGGCGTCAGCTCAAACAGCACGCCGCCGTCTTCGTACTCGTGGCGCCGGACAATGGCGAGCTTGTCATCCCACGCCAGCTTGCCCTCGGCCACCTGCGCGAAGACCTCGACCATAATGGGAACCTTGATGGTGCTCGCCGTCCGAACTTTCGCGTCCGGCGCCAGCCCGAAAGTCTCGCCCGTATCGAGGTTTTTGGCAAAGCAAAAGACCTTGCCCTTGAAAGACGCCAACCGCCGCCGCAAGCGCCGCGCCATCTCAGCCGAGCGCCGCGCTGGCCGCTCGTCGACGGACGGCAGGGGCGGGGCGGACTGCGCCGCCGCGCGCGGCGCCCCTCCGCCGCCCCACAGAACGCACAAAAGGACAAAAAGCCCAACCCGCCACGGAAGGCGGAAAAACCGTAAAAGCGCCATCGCCAATCACTGACCAACGGGCACACAAGCGAAACAGCGCGCATCGGATACGTCCGACGCGCGCTGTCAGGCGGCGGCCGCATCGTCAAGGTAAAGGTATTTCCGCCACTCCGGGCGGGACGCCGCCGCGTGATGCAGCGCCGTCAAGTCAAGGTCGTGCCACAGCGCCGCCGGATTTGACAGCAGCGGCATGCGGGCTTCGTCCGGCGTGCGGTCGCCCTTGCGCTGATTGCACTCGTGACAGCAGGCGCAGAGGTTCTCAGCCACGGACTGCCCGCCGCGCGAGCGGGGCACAATATGGTCGAGCGTCAAATCGGCCGCCGTTCCGCGCCGGTTACAGTACTGACACCGATACCGATCACGGATGAGCACCTTCGTCCGTAATCCGCCAGATGAGCGCCGCCGCTTGCGGACGTTGACATACTCGTGCAACCGCACAACGGACGGGCAGGCAAACGCAAAGCGTACGGTTCGCAGCACCCGGTCGCCGTCTTTTTCAAGGACTTCGGCTGTCCGCTGCCACACCATGCGCAAAGCGCGCGGCAGCGAGACCAAGCCCAGCGGTTCATACGAGGCATTGAGCAGGAGAACTTTCCGTTGCGCAACGATCAAGCTCGCACTCTCCTTCCTTCCAGCCCGGCGCGCGTCGCGGGAAGAAGCCCGCGGGCAAGCGCGCTTGGGCGCGGGGGTTGCTCAATGATGCGTGAAACTTGCGCGCGCTGACAACCCCCGGCGCAGCGGAGACTTGCGTTTGGCGAGCCGGTCGCCGCCCGTCCCGCGACGTTGGGACGCGCGCTCAGGCGGGGTCCGCCGCAGCCGCCCGCCGGCGGACAACTTCAACCGTGCAGGGCGCGTGCGCCACAATCGCCGAGGAAACGCTTCCGATGAAGAAGCGCTCCGCGCCGGAAAGATCGCGCGTGCCGAGCAGAATCGCGTCGGCAGGCCATTTCTCGGCAATGTCTAGCAGAACGCCTTTCGGATCGCCTTCGACGACCTCGCGCGACACCTCGACTTTCAAATCGGGATGCGCCGCGAGGAGCTTTTCCTGTACGGCGGTCGCCGCCTCAGCCGCGCTGCGGCGCAACTCGTCAATGGTGTCGGAGGGCACGACGGCGACGCTGCTGCCGAGAATGTCGCTGCTGAAATACTCGAAGACGCCGGTGGCTGTGACCAGCTTGACTTGCGTATTCGGCGAGAAATGGCGCGCGGCCAGCGCGGCGACGACCGCTTCAGAAGCCGGAGTTTCGTCCACGCCGACCAGAATGCGCAGGGGCGCGTCGTCAGGGCGCTCTAGTCGCCGCCCAATCCGCACGGCGGCTTGCGCCTCCAGCATGACCTTGCGCGAGACGCTCCCAAAGAACAGGCGCCCGAGCGTCGAGCGCCCATGCGAGCCAAGCGTGATCAAATCCGGCGACCATTCATTGGCAAAGCCGAGAATTTCGCGGGCCGGCGCGCCGGCCCGCGTCTCCTCGCGGACCGTCCACTGCGGAAAGCGGCGGCGCAGAATATCGGCGGCGCTTCGCGCCCAGTGGCGCGGGACGGCCAGCCGGGCGTCTTCAAGGTGGAGCATTTCCTCAGGCGTCCGCGGCGGAAACAGCGGAACGCGGTCGGCAATCGAGAGAACTACCGCCTCGCCTTCGGGCGGCAGCCCGGCATGAACCAAGTCGGAAATCGCCGCGAAACTTGCCGGCGACCCATCGGTAGCGACCAAAACCTTGCGAACGGCATAATCAGCAGGCATAAGAGCGTCTCCTTGCGGGAAGGTCCGCCGCGACAACCGGCCACAGTCGAGCGCCGCGGCGAACAGGGTTCTGTCATGAATCTACAACGTAACAATCGTTTGTCGGGGCGCGCTTTTCGGCGAAAGCTCATTTCATTACGCGCGGGTTTCGTCTAAGAAGCCGGAATGCCGCATCGGATGCGCCGGCAAGGCGGCGCGCGAATGCCTTCAATCAAGGCCTTCAATCAAGGCCTTCAACCGAGGATCATTGCACTATGCGATACAAACTGCTTGGGGCGAGCGGGCTACGGGTTTCCGAGCTTTGCCTGGGCGCGATGACGTTTGGCGAGGCGTGGGGAACCGGCGCTTCCAAAGCGGACAGCCGGGCGATGCTTGACGCCTACGCCGAGGCGGGCGGGAACTTCATTGACACCGCCAACTTCTATACCAAGGGCGAAAGCGAAGCGTTTATTGGCGAGTTTATTCAGGGCGAGCGCGACCGGTGGGTGATCGCGACCAAGTACGCGCTTGACACCAGCGGACAGGGCGAGGTCAACGCCTCCGGCAATCACCGCAAAAATCTGGTTCAGTCCGTCGAAGCCAGCCTGCGCCGTCTCCAGACCGACTACATTGACCTGCTCTGGCTTCACGCCTGGGATTTCACGACGCCTATTGAGGAAGTCATGCGCGGGTTTGACGACCTTGTTCGGCAGGGCAAGGTTCTCTACGCGGGGATTTCCGACACGCCAGCTTGGATTGTCGCCTCGGCCAACACGCTGGCGACGCTGCGCGGCTGGACGCCGTTTGTCGGGCTGCAGATTGAATACTCGCTGCGCGAGCGGACGCCAGAGCGCGACCTGCTGCCGATGGCCGCTCACTTCGAGATTGGCGTCACGGCGTGGAGTCCGCTTGGGGGCGGCGTGCTAACCGGAAAATACAACACGGTCAAGGAAGGCGACGCGCTGCCCGGTCGCCTCAAGACCACCAAGGACCGCGACCGCGAGCTAGCGCAACTGGTGATGACCATCGCCGAAGACATCGGGCGCTCGCCGGCGCAGGTAGCCATCAACTGGCTGCGTCAGCGGCCACAACCCATTATTCCGATTCTGGGCGCGCGGACGCTTCCGCAGCTCAAGGACAACCTCGCCTGCCTCGATTTTCAACTCGGCCCGGAACAAATGGCGCGGCTCACGGAAGCCAGCGAGGTGGAGCTTGGCTTCCCGCATCGCTTTCTTCAGAGCGAAACCGTTCGGCAGTTCGCCTTTGGCGGATCGCTCGAAAAAATAGACGGTCGCCGGCGCTAGGCCGGCTCATTCACCGGGCGGCGGATCGGGCCGCCTCAAAGCGCAGCCCGGCCGCCGTCCAATCAAGAATATCCCAGACGGCCGCGACATAGTCGGCGCGCTTGCTCTGGTACTTCAGATAGTAAGCGTGCTCCCAAACGTCAATGACCAGCAGCGGCGTCGCGCCCCATACCGTTAGGTCCTGATGCTTTTCCGCCTGTAACACCGTCAAGCGCCGATCCAGCGCCTGGTAAGCCAAAACGCCCCAGCCTGACGCCTCGACGGCGACGGTAGCCTTAGTCAAGTGCGCCTTGAGCTTCGCCAAGTCGCCAAAGTCGGCCGCGATGGCCTTGCTCAAATCGCCCTTCGGCTCGCCGCCGGGACTGGGCGTCAAGCTCGTCCAGTAAAGCGTGTGCAGCACATGCCCCGAGCCGTGGAAGGCCAACTCGCGGGACCAGTGCTTGACGAGCGCGAAGTTGCCGTCGGCGCGGGCCGCGGCAAGCTGCTTCAGCGCGTTGTTGGCGCCGTCCACATACGCCTTGTGGTGGACGTCGTGGTGTAAGCGAACGGTCGTTTCATCAATGACGGGTTCAAGCGCCTTGTAGTCGTAGGGGAGGGGCGGAAGCGCGTACTGTCCTTGCGCGTCCGTCAGCCGACTGGCGGCGGTCAGCTTGTCGTCCGCCGCCGCATCAAAGCCAAGGCCCAACGCCGCGCCGGCGGTCGTTAGCGCCGTCGCCTTGAGAAAGTCGCGTCTCGATTCCGTCATCAACAGCTTCTCCTTGCCTATGACTTTTAGCCCCGGCGCAAATCAGGGCGCCGGCCGCTCAGGCGGCCGCGCCGCGCTTCCAACGCTGCGCGGCAAGCGCCACGCGAGCGCCGAACTTCTCCGCCGTGGCGAGATCGCCGTCCGAAGGGCGGGCGCTGCCGTGGTCGGACTGCGCCGCCGCGCCCAGCATGCTGCCAATTCGGTTGATGGCGTCGTCGGCCCGACCGGCGGGCAGCTCGGCTTGCCCGACCCAGATCATGCCATGCTGCGCGGCGAAGATGACCAACTGAATGAGCGTATTGAGCTTGTCGCCGCTCAGGCTGCCGGAGTTGGTAAAGCCGGCCGCGATTTTGTCCTTCCACGCCTGTTGAAGCCAACGGCGCGACGAGGCATCCATAAACGACTTGAACGGCCCGGAAACGCTGCCCATGTAGGTCGGCGATCCAAACACAATCGCGTCCGCCCCATCCAGGGTTTCCCAGTGGGCTTCGATGTCTTCAACGCGAATCAGTTGCGCGGAGACGTCCGGCGCGCGGCGCAGCCCTGCAAGCACCGCCTCCGCCTGCGCGGCCGTGTGGCCGTAGCCGCTGTGGTACACAATTGCAATCGTTGTCATCAGCTATTTCCTTCCTCCAGGGGCAGCGCGGGGGCGACGCCCGCCAAGCAATCCGCAGCGCTACATTCCGGAAACACAATGTGAAAATCGCGAAGCGTTCGCAGGCAGGCTTCCAGCTCATCGCTGAGCTGCGTCTGTAGCTCAGCCTCGGTTGTCGGCAGGGCGAGCAACAGGTCGGAAATGGTCTCGAACCGCGCCTGCACTTGGGTGTAGAAATGCTCGCACCCCAAGTCAAAGCACTTCTCGGGCGGAAAATCATAACGACAGTGGTGAACCATAGATCGTTAGGCGGGGACGGGAAATCGCGGGGCGAGCCTCGGCGCGGGCGGCGCAATGCAAGCCCGACCGGCTGCGAGCGAGCCTATAGATAAGGGATGGAGACTGGCGCGGTCAACGCTTTCCAGTCGCTCATCAGCGCCCCGGCGATGGCGCTCTGCGAATGGCGCTCAAGCGTTCCGGCCGGGACGCGGTAGGCCGTGAGCGCGCCGGCGCGCCATCGCATAAGGCCGCCAACGCCGGCAAGCCAGGCATCCCCGTTGGGGGCGACCGCCACGTCTCGAGCTGAGTTGATTTCGATCGGGTAGGTTGTTCAGCTTGCGCCCCGGCAAGACCTGCTTGCCGCTTGCATTGGCTGAACCCCTTGACGCATCCTCGGCGCGACATTTCGCTAAGCTAGGCGCTGGAGCGCGCACAGCTTCCAGCGACTCTAGCTGATAACTGCGCGTGACCTCCCCCAGCAACGCGCGAGCCAGGCGGGCGACAGGCGGTCAAGACCGCCGCGCAGGCTTTTCCCCGTAGCCAATGCAGCTAATGTTGAAAATCGCTCGTCATCTCATCCCCGGGCTGGCGCTTTTGGGGGCGCTCCCCGGACTTGCCTGCAAAGGCGACCTTGCCGGAACAGCGAAAAGCGCCCCCGCCGCCGAGCCGCGGCGCGTCAGAACCGCTCCAGTCGCTAAGCGCCAGCTCGAGCGCGTCGTGACGGCCCTTGGGACGCTGGCGGCCTTCGAGCAAGCCACGCTGCGCGTCAAAGTCCCCGGCCGGCTGCAATCCATCGCCGTGGACTTAGGCACGGCGGTCAGGGCCGGACAGGTCGTCGCCCTCATAGAGCCTGACGATTACCGTCTTCGGGTACAGCAGGCGGAGGCCGCCTTGGCGCAGGCGCGCGCCCGACTCGGACTCCCCGCTGAAGGCAGCGACGACAAGGTTGACCCAGAACAAACCGCCACGGTTCGGCAGGCCAAGGCGGTGTTGGAACAAGCCCGGCTCGACCGCGACCGCAACCACGCCCTGCTTGAGCAAGGCATCATTTCTCGCTCGCAGTTCGATCTGACGGATGCGGCGTATAAGGTCGCGTTGAGCCGCTATCAGGATGCGCTTGAGGAAATCAACAACCGGATTGGCCTCCTGGCCCAACGGCGCTCCGAGTTGGCCATCGCCCGGCAACAACTGGCCGATACCGAGGTGATTGCCCCGTTCAGCGGCGTGGTTCAGGAAAGAATCGGCAATGTCGGCGAATTTCTATCGCCCGGCTCGCCGGTGACAACCATTCTCAAGCTCAATCCCCTGCGCCTGCGGCTTGAAGTGCCGGAGCGGGCAGCCTATCAGGTTCGCGCGAATCAGAAAGTGCGCGTCCAGGTTGAAGGCGGCAACCGCGCTTATGCCGGACAAATCAAGCGATTGAGTCCGGCGCTGATTGAGCAGAGCCGGATTCTTGTCATCGAGGCCGAGATCAGCAATGACGGCTCGCTCAAGCCGGGATCGTTTGCCCGCGCGGAAATCGTGACCAGCGCGACGGAGGAAGCCGTGACTGTCCCGACGCGCGCCGTCGTGACCTTCGCCGGGATTGACAAAGTGCTGACCATCCGGGAAGGCAAAGCCGTTGAGCGTCCTGTCACGCTGGGCCGCAAGACTGATGAATGGGCCGAAATCGTGAAGGGCGTCAGCGTCGGCGACCAAGTCATTCTCGATCCGGTCACGCTGCAAACCGGCCAGCCGGTGGTCATCGAGGAGTGAGACGACGCCCGCTGTCAAAGAGAGCGGCGCCAAGCGAAGCGGCGCCGAGCGTCCAGCGCGCTTCCCGCGCGCCGGGCGCCACAAGGTCATCCCCGCCCATGGCGGGCAGAGATGACTGGCGAGACGTCTGAAGCGTAACATCCTGTTGACCCGAAGCCCCCGAAGCCTAAGCCGCCGCGCCTTCCGGGAAGGCGTAGCGCGTCGGGACGTCCGCGAAGCCCTCCCGCCCAGCCTTGGCGAAAAACGCTATCGCGCCAGGCCCCGGATCAGGTCCCGGATGCAGCGAAGGGCGCTCGCCCGGAGCTTGCGCCGAGATCAGCCTGGCGCTTTGCCGCCGGATTGGGCGCGATGACAACCATCCCGACCCGCCCGCGCGCGAGGGGGAGCGCCCGGCGACTAGCGCGGAAACGCCTGCCGCCGCTAAACTTGACTGCGAATTTTTCTTCGGGCGAGTCGCGACGCCACGCTGAGCCCCGCTCTTGCAAAACCCTGGAAAGCCAATGACAACCTTCATCAATTCAGCCAATTCAGCCGCAGCGACTTCAGCCGCAGCGACCGCTCGCCCCGCCGGCGAGCCGCCCCTTGCCGTCACGGAAGTCATTGGCGTCAGCGGCATGACGTGCGCGGCCTGCGCCAATCGGATTGAGCGAGCGTTACGACGCGCGAAAGGCGTTACGGCGGCAACCGTCAACTTGGCGACGGAACAAGCGATTGTCACCTTTCACCCGGAAACCATCGCTCTGCCCGCGCTGCATGCCGCAATCGAAAAGCTCGGCTACGAGGTAGTAGCCGCCGCTGACGCGCCGGAACAAGCTTGCTCCGAGCCAACCAGCCGCGAGCGGGAAAGCCTTGGTCGGCAGGCGCTGCTGGCGGGACTTTTGGCGCTGTCGCTCTTCGCGCTGGAGATGTTGCCGATGCTCATCCCGGCGTTCCGCCACGCGCTCCTAACCCTAATGAGCGAAACGGCGCTTCACTGGACGCAGCTTGGTCTGGCGACGCTGGCGCAGTTCGGACCCGGCTGGCGCTTTTACCGGAAGGGCTGGGCGGCGGCGCGCGCCGGGTCGCCGGATATGCATACGCTGGTCATGCTGGGGACGAGCGCCGCCTACGGCTATTCAGCGGCGGCAATGTTGTTTCCAGCGGCGTTTCCGGCTGGGACGCGGCATCTTTACTACGAAGCGGCGGCGGCGGTCATTGCGCTGGTTCTGCTAGGCAAGCGCCTTGAAGCGCGCGCGAAAGGTCAGGCGGGGGCGGCGCTTCGGCGGCTGCTCGACTTACAGCCAAAAACCGCCCGGGTTATTCGCAACCAGCAAACCGTTGATGTGCCGGTAGCGGCGATCTGTCCGGGCGACCTCGTCGTGGTTCGCCCCGGCGAGCGCATCCCGGCAGACGGCAGAGTGGTGGATGGCGCTTCTTTCGTGGACGAATCCATGCTGACCGGCGAGCCGCTCCCGGCGGCAAAAGCCGCTGGATGCGAGGTCATCGGCGGGACGGTCAACGGCCGGGGCAGTTTTGTCTTTCGGGCCGAGCGTGTCGGCGCCAAGACCGTCCTTCATAGCATCGCGCGCCTGGCGCAGGCTGCGCAGGGCGCAAAGCCGCCCATTCAGGATGTGGCCGATCGCGTGGTGAGCTGGCTTGTCCCGGCTGTGTTGGCTTTGGCGTTGGCGACCTTTGGCGTTTGGTGGCGCCTGGCGTCGCTGGACTTGGCGGTCGTCAACGCCGTGGCCACGCTCATCATCGCTTGCCCCTGCGCGATGGGGCTGGCGACGCCGACTTCGATTCTCGTCAGCGCGGGCAAGGCCGCGCAGCTTGGCATCCTGTTTCGCAAGGCCCGCGCCGTGCAGGCGCTTGCCAATCTGCGGACGGTGGTTTTTGACAAAACCGGCACGCTGACCGTCGGACGCCCAACGCTCACGGACACGCAGGTTGTAGCGCTGCCGCCAGGGCTTTCCGAAATAGAGTTGCTGGGCTGCATCGCGGCCGTCGAGCGGCGCTCAGAGCATCCGGTGGCGCAGGCCGTCGCGACCGCGGCCGATGCGGGCGGGTGGCCGCAACCGAGCGTCGCCAACTTTACCGCGCTGCCTGGCCTGGGCGTGACGGCGACGGTCGCCGGGCGAGCGATAGCGGTGGGCGGCAAACAACTCATGGAAAGCCTCGGCGTGGACGCCAAAGCGCTGACGGCGACCGTGGAAAGCCTTGCGCGCGCCGGGAAAACGCCGATGTATGCCGCGCTCGACGGGCAGCTGGTCGCGCTGCTGGCCGTGGCCGACGAGGTGAAGCCAACGGCCGCCGCCGCGGTCGCGGGCTTGCGCGCCGCCGGGCTTGAAGTCGCGATGGTCACGGGCGACAACCGGCAAACCGCGCAGGCAGTGGCGGGCTGGCTGGGGATCGCCGAGGTCATCGCTGAAGCGCGCCCGGAGGCTAAGGCCGAGGCCGTGCAGTCGTTTCGGAAACGCGGCGGCGTGGCCTTCATCGGGGACGGCATCAACGACGCGCCCGCGCTGGCAAGCGCCGATGTCGGGATCGCGCTTGGCGCGGGAACCGATGTCGCTATTGAAGCCGCCGATGTCGTGTTGATGTCCGGCGACCCAACCGGCGCGCTGAACCTGATCGCGCTGGCTCGCGCGACGATGCGCAACATCCGTCAGAATCTGTTCTGGGCGTTCGCGTACAACGCGGCGCTCCTGCCAGTCGCCGCCGGGGCGCTCTACCCGGCCTATGGCGTCTTGCTGTCGCCGATCCTCGCCGGGGCCGCCATGGGCTTGTCGAGCTTGTTCGTTTTGGCCAACGCGCTGCGTCTGCGGCAATGGCAGCCGCCGGTTCAACGTTAGGCGCTTTTGGCGGCCAAACAAAGCGCCTCCGCGCGGCAAATCAACTGGAGGACGTCCCGCCCCGGCGCAGGCGGGACAGCGGCATCCCCGGCATCGCCCGGCGATCAGCCATGTTTTTTTCAGCCGCTTCAAGCGCGACGGCAGCCGCGTCCTCATCGCTTCCGGCGTCGGAAGCCATCCCTCATCGCCGCCCCGATAATTGCCCGTCCGGTGGCGCGCTAGGTCAGAGCGGCGTCGCCAAGTCGGCGAGCTTCACAGCGCGCCGACGCCGGGGAAGCAAGCGTCCAGATTCCGCGCCGGCGACCGACCACTCTCCTCGCCCGCTTCGCGGCGGCGCGCGCCAACCTCGATTGGCTCGATCAGCGGCGCATTGAGACCGCCAATCGAAGGCGGAACTTCCTCGCAGGCCCGCGCTGGCGGAGAAATACGCCAGCGCCGGAAGCGCGCATAGCGATTGGCGCGCGCGGCGAAGCTCGAAAAAGCTGTTCCGCGCCTGAAGCGGCTTCAGTACTTCGGCACGCTCGGATCAACATCATTCGACCAAGCGGCGATGCCGCCGGCCAAGTTGATTAGCTCGCCGCCGAAGCCAGCGCTCCTTAGGGCCTCGATGGCGCGCGCGCTGCGTCCGCCCATTTTGCAGTGCACAATCGTCACGCGCGTCGCGTCTATCTCATCCTTTCGCTCGACGACTTGGCCCAGCGGAATGAGCTTCGCGTTGGGCAAGCGCGCAATCTCGTATTCGTGCGGCTCGCGCACGTCAATGATTTGCAAATCCTCGCCCGCATCCAGGCGGCGCTTGAGCTCGACGGCAGTGATGGCTTCCATAGCCGGCTTCTCCGTTGGGGTCGGCGGCTTGAGGCCGCAAAATTGCTCGTAGTCAATGAGTTCAGTGATCTTTGGATGGTCGCTGCACAAAACGCACTGCGGATGCTTGCGCAGCTTGAGCTCGCGGAACTTCATCCGCCAGGCGTCAAACAACAGCAGCCGCCCGATCAGCGGATCGCCCGCGCCCAAAATGAGCTTGATGGTCTCGTTGGCTTGAATCGCTCCAACAATCCCCGGCAGCGCGCCCAGCACGCCGCCTTCGGCGCAGGATGGCACGAGGCCCGGCGGCGGCGGCTCGGGATACAAGCACCGGTAGCACGGCCCGCGCTCGCCCCAAAACACGCTCGCCTGCCCTTCAAAGCGGAAAATCGAGCCATAGACGTTCGGCTTGTTGAGCAAGACGCAGGCATCGTTGACCAAGTAGCGCGTCGGGAAGTTGTCCGTGCCGTCCACGACAATGTCGTATTCGCGAATGATCTCCAGCGCGTTGCGGCTCGTCAGGCGCGTTTCGTGAATCTCCAGCCGGACGTTGGGGTTGATGTCCTGCAACCGGTCGCGCGCCGAAGCGACCTTGGGCCGGCCAACGTCCTTTGTGCCGTGAATGATTTGCCGCTGGAGGTTGGAGGCGTCCACCAGGTCAAAATCCACAATGCCGAGCGTCCCGACGCCGGCCGCCGCCAGATACATCCCCAGCGGCGCGCCCAGCCCCCCCGTCCCGACCATCAGGACGCGCGCCTGCTTGAGCTTGCGTTGTCCCTCCAGGCCGACTTCCGGCAGGATGAGATGTCGCCCATAGCGCGCGTATTCCTCCGGCGTCAGATCGGGCAACGGCCGCCCCGCGGCGTCGCCGTCGGCCGCGCCGCCGGCAATCGAAGGCACAATCAGCACGGCGTCGCCGTCGCGCAGCGGCGTATCTAGACCTTGCAGCGCCCGGATGTCCTCGTCGCCGACATAGATGTTGACGAAACTGCGCGCGCTGCCGCGGTCATCAAAAAGATGCCGCTTGAGTTCGGGATGCGCCGCGCCAAGCGCCGCCAGCGCCTCTCCGGCGGTCGTTGCCGTCACTTCAATTTCCGCCTTGCCGCCGGCAAAGCCGCGCAGCGCGGTCGGGATGAGTACTGTCACGGGCATAAGCTTGCTTATCCTTTCGCTAAAGGCTCAGGGTTGAACCGACTGCGGTCGGCCTCCATTTCCCACGCCAACAGGTCGCCCGCCTTCCCCTGCGTCACTGAGACAATGACATACGAATAGACCGGCAGCGCATGGTCCAGGTCGTAGCTTGACGGAACGGCCGGATGGTCGGGATGCGAATGGTAAAAGCCAATCACGTCCAGCCCTTGGCTTCGCGCATAACGCTCGCCGCGCATCAGCTCCTGCGGCGTGATCAAAAAGCGGTTGCGCTTGGCGCTTTCCTCGCGGGCGTTGGAAATCGGGAAGACCTCGCGCGTCGTCTTGCGCCCGTCAGCGTCAAAAGCGCCCAGCAGCAGCCCGCAGCACTCGTACGGATAGTCGGCCTCGCCGTGGGCGCGGATGGCGGCCGCCTGCTCGTCGCTGAGACTCAACATGCCTTCACCTCGCCTGCCGCGCGTCGCCCCAGACGTCTTCGCTCATGTAGCGCGTTCCGGCATCGCACAGCACCGTCACGACGACCGAGCCGGGCGGAAGCGCTCGGGCGACGTCGAGCGCCGCCACGACGTTCGCGCCGGCGCTGACGCCGACAAACAACCCTTCCTCGCGCGCCAGCCGCCGCATCATCGCCTGCGCCGCTTCCGTGCTGACTTCCACCTCGGCGTCGGCGACGGCTGGATCGTAAATGCCCGGCACGAGCGCCGTCGCCATGTGTTTCATCCCCTCCAAGCCATGCAGCGGCGAGTCGGGCTGCATCGAGACGCACTGCACCCGCGGATTGTATTCCTTCAAGCGCCGCGACGTTCCAATGAAGGTCCCCGACGTGCCCAGCCCGGCGACGAAGCGCGTGACGCGCCCGGCGGTCTGCTCCCAGATTTCCGGCCCCGTCGTATGGTAGTGCGCCCGCCAGTTGGCGTCGTTGTTGTACTGGTCAGGGTAAAAATACCTGTCCGGCTGTTCCGCCGCGAGTTGTTTCGCCAGCCGCTGCGCGCCGTCCGTGGCTTCGAGCGGGTCGGTCTCGATGATTTCCGCCCCGTAGATGCGCAGCATCTTTTTGCGCTCCAGACTGGCGTTTTTAGGCAAGCACAGCGTCACGCGATACCCCAGCGCCGCGCCCAGCATGGCGTAGGCGATCCCCGTGTTGCCGCTCGTCGCGTCAAGAATCGTCTTGCCAGGCGTCAGCGCCCCGCTGCGCTCCCCAGCGCGAATCATGCCGAGCGCCGCCCGGTCCTTCACCGAGCCGCCCGGATTGAGGTGCTCGCCCTTGGCATACACCTCGACGCCTTCCGGGACAACGCCCGCCGTCACCTGCTGAAGCCGAAACAGCGGCGTGTTTCCAATGGCGGCGGGCAAGGTCAGGGGGCGTTCCTGCATAACGGCTTAGATCGTCTTCTTGGCCAGATACCAGTCCACGACGTCATACTCGCTCGCCTGCGCGCGAGCGGCGGCATCCGCCAGCGTTTGGGGCGGGGGAACAATGACTTTCTCGCCGGGCCGCCAGTTGGCCGGCATCGAGCAGGCGTTGGCGTCAGACGTTTGCAGCGCCTCCAGCGCCCGCAGAATTTCATCAATATTGCGCCCCAAGCTCATCGGATAGTAAATCAGCGCCCGCACAATGCCCTTGTCGTCAATGATGAAGACGGCGCGGACGGTCGCCGTCTCGGACGCGCTCGGATGAATCAAGCCGTACTTCCGCGCGACCTTCATATCGAGATCGGCAATCACCGGAAAGTCAATTTTGACGCCAAAATGCTGCTCGATGTTGCGAATCCAGGCAATGTGCGCCGGAACGGAATCCACCGACAGGCCGATCAGCTGCGCGTTGCGCTCCTCAAACGCCTTGGCGCGCTCGGCAAAGGCGACAAATTCCGTCGTGCAGACGGGCGTAAAGTCCGCCGGGTGCGAAAACAGCGTCACCCACTTGCCCTTGTAGTCCGACAGCCGAATGACGCCCTGCGTGGACTTAGCTTCAAAGTCCGGCGCCGGGTCGTTGATACGCGGTAGAGCCATCACGGTTTCCACAACGGGTTCCCCCACAGAGCCAAAGTTGACGAGCCGATACGGGAGTCCAATAAAACGGCCGTTTTGTAAATGATACCGGAAATCGGGTCAATCCGCCGCCGCGCCATTGGCCCGACCGGACAGCCGCCGCGCCGCGCGCAGCGACACCGCCATGCCGTCCGTCAGAGCCATGACGTTGGGATGAACGGCGGCGGCTTCCTCGATGAAGGGCTGCGTTTGCCGGTAGCGCCGCGAAAAGTGCGTCAGCGCCAACAGCCCCGCCCCGGCCTCGCGCGCGAGGCTGGCCGCCTGCCGCGCCGTCATGTGACCGTAGCGGTCGGCCTCGGCGGCTTCGCTTTCCAAAAACGTCGCCTCGCACAGCAGGGCGTCTGCGCGGTCGGCCAGCCGCAGCGCGCCCGCGCAGGGGCGACTGTCCATGACAAAGGCGAATGAGCCGCCGCGCTTGGGTCGGCCGACTTCGGACGCCAGAACGCGCCGGCCGTTGGGAAGATCGAAAAAGCCCTGTTGTTTGAGGCGGCCCACGGCGGGACCGCGCAAGCCGAGCGCCGCCAGCTTTTCCGGCGCGAGCGTCAGCGTGTCCGGCTCGACCAGGCGGTAGCCCCAGCTTTCCACCGTGTGGTCAAGCGGATGCGCTTCAATCCGAAACCGCGCCGTCTCGTGAACAACGCCCGGCGCGGCGATGGGATGCTCCCGAATGACGGCCGTCTCGGTGAAAATCGAGGCTCGCCGCAGGCGCTGGACGTATTCCGCGCCCGATGCCGGATAGTACAAATCCACCGGATGCGTGACGCCGTCCAGCGAGAGTCGCTGAATGACGCCCGGCAGCCCCAGACAGTGATCGCCGTGCAGGTGCGTGAGAAAAATCGCCGTGATGTCGGCGGCTGCGACGCCGAAATGCGTCATCTGCCGCTGCGTGCCCTCGCCCGGATCGAAGAGCAAGCCGGCATCGTCCCAGCGGACAAAGTAACCGTTGTGATTGCGCTCGCGCGTGGGGACTTGGCTGGACGTGCCGAGCGCGATCAAGAGGCGGTCTGACACGGCTTCACCTTTCCTGGAAGACAGCATCCTGGGAGACAGCGGCGAGACGGTCCCGGCTATCCGAATCCATCGCGCCCAGCTCAGGCGGACTTCGCCAGCTTGGCGAGGTAATCTTCGAGCTTCTGAATGCGCGCGTCGTAAATGGACTGCTGCACCGACTCGATGAGGTCGTATTCTTCCTTGATGCAGAGCAGGATGAACAAGCCCCAGAGCAGGCGTTGCCGATCCTGCTTGAGACCCTCGATGCGGCTTTCCAGCTCGGCTTTTTTGGCTCGGCGATGCTCTTCTGTGAGCGCCTCGATTTCCAGATGCAGCTCGCGCAGCAGGCTGAGCTTGACATCAAACATGTTGTAGAAGCGGTCGCGGTAGGCTTCGTCGTCGTGCCGGTAGTAAATGTGCCGATACTGATAGAACTTCATGAACACGTCCTCGCCCTGCCGCTTGGAAAGCCCCGTCACGGCGGCGATTTCATCCGGCGAGCTGTGCATGAACTTGTCAAACGTCGAAAGCCCGGCCAGGATGATGCGATTCATGAGCTTTTCGTTAATCTCTGGAATCTGCTTGAGAATGAACTTGACGATGAGCACCTCCTTCTTGCTGTTGAGGTCGGATTCCGACAAATCCAGCGCGAAGGTTTTGGGGAGCAGCTGCGCCAAGCGCTCATAGCTCGCCTGAATGCTCTGAAGCGCCGCTTCCGTGAAATAGGCCTGATCGGGGACGCCTTTCTGCGACTGCAGCGCCTGCTGCATCTCCTTCAGCGCCACGCAGATTTTCTTGTAGCCCATCTTTTCAGCCGAGCCGTGCAGCAGGCTGACCGACGGCTCGACCATTTCAATCCATTCGAGCGACGTGCGACGCTTGATTTTCTGATTGAGCTGAATCTCGCGCATGAAGTCCTTGAGCGGCTTGACATAGGCCACGGCGATGTTGTCGTACAGCTCCATCAGCATCGACTCCTCGTGATCCGTCAGGCCCGAGTCAAGCGTGGCGCTGCCGCTGCCGCTGCCGCTGCCGCCAAGGCCCTGGGCCGTCAGCACGGCGTCCAGATTGTCAAATAAGTCATCCACCGAAGCGTCGTCAAAAAGGGCCTCGGCCGCGTCGTCAAAAGCGTCGTTGATGAGCTGAATGTTTTCCAGCTTCTGAAGCGTCGAGGACTCGACAGGCGCCGCCGGCGCGACATCGGTCGCAACCTGGAAGGCAAAGCCTATGTAGTCAAGCAGGGCTTTCTTATCGCTCGGCTGCTTGTTCTTGAGATACTGGCGGACAAGCTCCAGAGCGCGGTCGCAGGCGTCGACCATCGCCGCCACGAGAAACCGGCGCTCGTCGTAGGCCGCCTTGAGATAGGCCCCCAGCGTCGTAAAGGCGAGCTGGAGAGCTTCGTCGGGCGTGGCTCGCGCCGTTTCCGCGCAGATTTCAGCCGCCGCCTTGTAGGGCGCGAACAGGAGCGGCTTGCGCCGAATACGCTTCAGATTTTCATCCAGCATCTGGAGGCCGTCCGCCAGCGCGCCGGCGTCGCTGCCGACGCGCAACACGTCCACGGCCACGAAGTTTTGGCGGATCAGGTAAAAAAGCTGCTTGTAAAGCTCATACTTGCCCAGCCGCGTCCGCTGCTGGAGGGTTTCAATGTTGGCCGGGTCGGCCAGGGCGTCCCACACCAAGCGGCACAGCTTCGGATCGGGACTGTCTTTGAAATGAAGCAGGATTGGGCTGATCGGACGCTGCGCGAAGGACGAGTCCGGCTTGATGGCCGTGTTGGAGATCTGCTTCAGCTCGCTGCGCTGCAAGAGCGCTTCGTGGAGCAGCAGCGGCGTTTCAAGCGTGATATTCCGGACCGCCGGCGGCGTCTTGGCGTCGAAATACGCCAGCGCGACTTCGCGGGGGTCAAGCATGAAAAGCCAGTAAAAAGCGTTGTTGGCTTCCAGAAAGAAGGCGGGCACGGAAGCGTGGCTGACGCTTCCCATGGCGATGTCCACGCGACACTCCGTGTGGTCGGTCAGCGTAATGTGAAAGTGCCCGGTCAAGCCGGCTTCCCAGGCATAGACAAACGCTTCCGGCAGATTTTTCTGAACGAGCAGCCGATTGAGATTGCGATCCACGGCCAGCGCCGGCGGCGCCGGCGTGGCCGTGTCAAGTATCTGCCGCGCCGCCACGCACAGCGCGTTGCGCGGCGTGAGCGAGGCGACGATGTCTTGGCACAGGGCCTTGACATCGTCATTGTACTGATAAGCCAAGCAGCGCAGAATCTTGGTCGCCCCGTCGGCGTTCCCCAAAAAGGCGAACGAGCGCTTCAGCTTGTTTAGCTCCGTCCGCACCCGTCCGATGAGGAAGGCAATCGTCGGCGGAGACAGCAGCGTTTGAGCGAATCGCTCAACGTATTCATCGCTCCAGTGCTTGAGCGCGTGATCGAGCGAAGCTTCCATGGCTTGCGGCTCGTCGAGCGCGACAAGCGTCATGGCGATCTTGTCGGCCAGATCGCGCAGGATGGGGTCGTCGTGCCGCTTGAATTCGGCCAGCTTATTCCGCAGACACTCGCTCGCCGCTTCGCCGCCGATGAAGCCCAGCGTTGAGATGCCTTGGGCGTTGACCTGCCGCGCGCTGCGCGCGTGGAGCCGCTGACCGACGAGCGCCACCGCCCGGGCGCGCTCGACAGGCTTGGGCGAGACGATGCGGCCGAGCAGAAAGATCAGATTGCGGACGTAGTACCACGGCGTCTCCGGCGTGCAGTACTCAAGCTGCTCCAACAGCGCCGGATAGATGCGCTCGCCGTGAGATTCCAGCACGCTCAGTAACACGCGCCGCGCGCGGCGCTCCGGCTCGCTGAAGAGCTGCTCGAAGAGCTTGTCCGGATTCCAGGCGGTGAAGCGGCTGAGAACGTCGCCCGCCAGGAGGCGCGAAAGCTTCGCTCCGCTGTATTCGTCGATTTTGCGCCCGCTAAACAGGCTCGCCTTGCCCTGGATGCGCTGGCTTTTCTCCAGCGAGAAGTCGCGCGCCTTGGCCAGTTGCTCGACCAAATCCATCATCTGACAGGACTGCGGCAGAAAATCGTCGTTGAAAAAAGCGATGGCCAGGTCAACCGACTGCGCCAGGTAATCTTCCAGGTTAAAGCGGCGCTTGGTCTCGTATTCCGCGTCCTTGTCGGCTTCGTTGGCGGCGATGATTTCCTGGCGGGCGCGCTTATCCGTGACGAGTCCCACGAAATCCCCGACGAGGGTGCCGACTTTGCCCTGGTAGGATGCCACGTCCGCGCTGGTTTGCTCATCGGCGAATTCAAAGCGCCGGTCGGCCGAAAGCACATTGTGGGTGGCGTTGCGGTAGATGTTTTCGTTGAAGCGGTCTTCCTGCACCGGCGTCTCGGCGCGCTGTTCCAGCGCGTACACCCCGCGCTCCCGCAGCTCGCCGATGGGCCGCAGCTGCTCCCACGGATGCTGCGCCAGGAGCGCCTCCAGGTGCGGGCGGTAGGCCGGCGGGCAAAGCTCGACCAGATGCCGTTCAAATGTCGGGAAGAACCGATACGCCTCGCTGAAGCGCACGACGCGATAGAAAAAGATGTCAAAGACCTTGGCGCGCGCCGCCATCAGAATGTCGAGCGGGTTGACGCCCGGCTGCCGTTGGGCGATCTTTGACACCCAGTTGAGCGTCACCCAGCTCACCGTCCGCGTATCGGCTTGCAAAACCGTGACCAGCGAGGCCGCGATGAGCGCCGGGGCCCGCTGCCCGGCCAAGAAGGCTTCAAAGTCAGCAATCGCAGGCTGTAAGGCTTCATCTGTCATTTTGGTGACTCCAGGCCCGCAGGCGGGAAGTTGCGCGCCAAGCCTGCGGGATAAAGCGAGTCGCCACCAGACGACTGGCCGGCAGTCTGGCCGAAGACTCTTCCACGGCGCATCAATCAGTCATAGCGCAGACCAGCGCTTTTATGCCATGCCGGAATGCGAATAAACAGGCGCGTCACTGCGCTTTTGGCTGATTGCACAGTAAAAACTTTCCTCCGCTCGCCGCCACGCAATGCAACGCCGCCGCGCCGACCAATCGCTCAATGCGGGGCCGGCGAACGTCCTCGACCAACAGGTAGGCTCGTTCAGGAGCCCGCCATAACGCGACGAATCGCTCATCGTCCAAAAACACATCGGGCGCGCCGGGCGCGTAAGAACCGTATTCAAGATTGGTCGTTCGCCCGTTGAGCAATAGCGCCCCTTTCAAGTCGGCATAGAAAAACGCCGATGAAAAGGCGTAATACTGGTTATCCACCACGACGCGCCCCGGCTGCGCGCGCTGCGCGACGACGAGCGCCTGCGCCAGCGGATACGAGCCGAGATAGGGATCAAAAGCTGCCAGGGCGATGCGGGCGGCCACGAGCAGCAGCGTCAGCATGCCGGTCACGGCGAGCCAGGCCCGCCGCCCGCCGCTCAGATGGACGCTAACCGCGCCAATCAAAAACCCCAGCGCCGCTAGCGCCAGCGGCAGGCGCAGGTAAGCGAACGACCGGAGGGTAAGGTCGCCCATGTGGCCGAGCGACAGGGTGTAAACGGCGTACGCGTCGTCGCTTTTGGCCAGCGCCTGCGCAATGTCGCCGGGGGTCGGCGCGTTCCAATTGACAATCAGCAGCGCCAGCGCGGCCAGCGCGGCCAAGCCGGCGACGATTGAAGTCGCCCAGCGCCCGACGGCTTGGAAGCGACCATCCTGGGCGAGCGCCGCCCCCAACAGAACGGCGACGGCCGGATAAATCGGCAGCGAATAATATTCCTGCGTGGTCGAAAACGAAAAAAACGCCATGACAAACCCGATCCACAGGACCGCCAGCAGCGTCGTCCGCTCGGCGCGGCTGGACGGGCGGCGCGTCAGCCGCAGGCGGGCGACGCCGGGCAGGAATAAGCTCCACGGAAAGAACCAGACCAGATGCGACAGCCAGAACCACAGGCGCGGCACGGTGTTGTAGTCGCGCGGGTAACGCCGCCCCAGAAAGCGCAGGACATGCTCGTTGAAGATAAAAAACCAGAAAAAGCCGCGGTACTTGCCCGGCTCGCTGGTCAGCGCGAAGTCGAGCCACGGGGGGTTGCAAGCCATGGCGGCGACGAGCCACGGCAGCGTCAGACCCAGCACGATGGCGCTTGTCGTCACCGGGCGCAGGCGACGCCACAGCTCGCGCTGTCGCCACTGACCGGTGACCAAGGCGTACAGCCCGATGGCCGCCAGCGGGAAGACCAGACCGATAAGCCCTTTGAAGAGAAAGCCGGCCGCAAGACCAACCGCCATGGCGGCCGACCAGCGGCGCGGGCGGAGCTCTTCTGGGTCGAGCGCCCGCAGGAACGCCCACAAGGCGAGCGCAACGCTCAGCGTGAGCAGGACATCCGCGATGAGGACGCGCGTAAACAAAAAAAGACCAATGCTGGTGGCGAGGATGAGGCCGGAGTGGAAACCGGCGCGCGCGCCGAAGGCCCATGCGCCCATGCGGAGCGCGAGCCAACACAGCGCGACGACGCCGAAGCTGATGGGCAGCCGCGCCGCCCAATCGTGGACGCCGAATGCGGCGAACGACAGCGCAATGAGCCAGTACTTGAGCGGAGGCTTTTCAAGATAAGCGATGCCGTTGAGCCGGGGCGTCACCCAATCGCCGGTTTCGAGCATGGCGCGGGCGATTTGCGCCTGGGCGGCGTCTACGTCGTCCATAAGGCGGGGCGGCGGGAAACAGGCGCTGACAAACACGACGGCCGCCACGGCGATGACCAGCCACTCGTGACGGCGCGCGACAAGCCAGCTCGAAAGGAAGCTCGAAAGGGAATTGCGGGTAAGGGGTGTCATCTGCGAAACTCGCCGCCCGGAGCGGCGCGCCCTCTCTCGGCGAAAGCCTTGAAAGCTTATGAATGATAAAATTTCATCCTACTCGACCTGACATGATCAGGAGCCCGCTCAGATACCCCGGCGGAAAGTCGCGCGCCACAGAGCGAATAAGGCGGCTTCTTCCTCATTCCTTTGAAGAATACAGAGAGCCATTTGTCGGCGGCGGCTCATGCTTTGTCTATTTTAGAGCAATCTATCCACAGTTGAGATTCTGGATTAATGACCTCAACCCGGAGCTGTATTATTTTTGGAAATACGCCCAGGAAGATTCTGAAAAGCTCGCCAGAGCGATTCTCAGCATCAAGCGTGAAAGAACGGATGGAAGAGCGCTTTTTGAAGAGTTGACCGGCGTCAACGCGGAAAGCCTGACAGGATTTGAGCGCGCCGTTCGATTTTTTATCCTGAACCGCATTACGTTCTCCGGCGTTGCGGAAGCGGGCGGTTATTCACAACTGGCGTTTTCAAGCAGATTTACTGAATCCTCCATTCTCCGCGTCGCCGCGCTTGGCGAATTATTGCAAGGCGTCAGAATCACGAATTTTGACTATCGCCAAGTCCTTGCGCACAGCGACAAAAAGGTTTTCGCTTTTCTTGACCCTCCGTACTTCAAGGCGATCAAGTCAAAGTTATACGGGAAAAATGGAATTCTACACACGAGCTTCAATCATAACGAATTTGCAGACGCTCTCAGAATGTGTCGGCATCTGTGGCTGGTTACGTATGATGACTCTCCTGAAATCAGGAACAATTTTAGCTTTGCTCATATCTACGCTTGGAAACTACAGTATGGCATGAACAACTACAAGCAAGGAACAGCCGCGCCAGGGCGCGAGCTGTTCATTGCCAACTATCCGCTGCCGCTTCAGGCGGAGGATGAAGCCGGCGCAGGCGAAAAGCCGAGGCCACGGCGGCTCATATGAAAGGCATTCAGCGCGCCCCTTGTCCGGCGGCGCGGGCCGCCTCCGTCAGCGCGACCGGGCGCGACAGGGGCTGGAAACGGCCGCCGTCGAGAAGGGCGTAGCGTTCGCCGCGCCACTCAATGGTTCTGCCCAGAAAGCCGCCCACCCACGACGCCCAACTGAGGCTGTCCTGTAGCGGGAGCAGCCACAGGCGCGCTTTCACGGCGCGGTCCCCAAGCCGCTTGGCCAGCGCAAGCGCCAGTCCGCCCCGCAGGAGCAGGGCCGCCGCGACGACAGCGAGACTGGCCGGCCAGGGCGCGACCGCGGCGAAGAGCAGCGCCCAGACCAGTCCATACGTCAAGCCTTGCCCGGGGTAGCCCGCTGGACGCGAAAAACGGCTACTCCGATTCCAGCGCAGACGGTGCTTGAAATTGGTCAGGAAACCGCGCGCCGTGGCGATATGTTCGACGGGCTGGGGTAACAGCAGCACCTTCCGCCCGGCGCGCGCCGTCCAGGCGCCGAGGATGAAGTCGTCGGCGAGGTAGTCGCGCATCGCCGCGAAACCGCCAATGGCGCTCAGACAGTCGCGACGGATGGCCATCGAAGGGCCAAGGGCGAACTTCATGCCTTCCAGCCGTTCGGCCACGATGACGCCAGCCATAAACTCCGTCGTCATGCCGAGCGCCTCCAATCGCGACCACATATCGCCGCTCGCCACGCCGCGGTACGGGTGCGTCACCGCGCCAACGCTCGGGTCGGCGAAGGCGGCGGCGACGCTGTCCAAATAGTTAGGCGGCACGCGGGTGTCGCTGTCCGTAATGACAAGAATGTCGTGGGCGGCGGCCTGCGCCATTTTTTCCAGACTAAACACCTTGGCGTTGGCGTAGGGCGGCTCGCCCGTGAAGAGCAACCGCGCGCGGACGCTGGGAAACCGCGCGCGCAGCCGCCAAACGACTTCCGCCGCCGGGTCGTCCGGCGTCCGCACGGCGAAAATCAGCTCGAAGCGCGGGTATTTCAGTTGGAAAAAGCTGCTCAGGCAGGTTTCCAGCTCGGTTTCCGCGCCGCGCAGCGGCTTGAGCAACGACATCGGCGGCCGCTGCTTCTTAGGCGGGCGTTTCAGGTTGACGCGGTGACGCGGAAATGTCGCCGCCGACCAGAGCGCCAGCGCTAGGTACGCCAGGCCGCCAAGGGCGGCGACGCCGAGCGGAATTTGCAAGCTAAGCCACAAAAACGACACGTTGAGTTTACCGCTGATGTTCCCGCCGCTATTCTCGCCGCGCGCCACAGCGCGAGGTTTTGGGTTATAGTCTCCGGCTTATGTCCAAGCAAGCCCCGTTGTCCAAGCAAGCCCCGTCCCGCCCGCCTGACATCCTGTTTTTTGTCGCCACGCCCGGCGAGCGGCGAGCGGTTTGGGCGGTGTGTCGCGCAGCGTTCGCCCGCCTGACGCTGACGGGCGTCGGCCCCGTCAACGCGGCGCGGGCGGCGCGGGCGACGCTTGCCGCGCTGCCAGACGGCTGTCGCCCTCTGGTCGCCGTCGTGGGCCTGGGCGGGGCGCTGGCGCCGCCGCTGTCCGTCGGCGATGTCGTGCTGGGCCTGGGCGCGCTGGCGCTGGACGGCTCGCGTTATCCGGCTTGTCCGGCGGCGACGGCGCATCTGGCGGCGCGCCTGACGGCGGCCGGCGTGACAGCCCACCGGGCGGACCATCTGACCGCGGCTTATGTCGTATGCCGAGCGGCGGAAAAGCGCCGGCTCCACGCGCAAACCGGAGCCTGGGCGGTGGATATGGAAAGCCACGCCATTGCGCAGAGCGCCAGGCGACATGGGCTGCCACTGCTACTGCTGCGGGTCATCAGCGACGACGCCCGACACGATCTGCCTGATCTCAACGCCGGTTTCGACGCCGAGTATCGGGTGCGCCCATTGGGCATGGCGGGGCTGTTAGCGACACATCCCGTCGCGTCCGCCCGATTTTTGAGTAACCTCCGGCGGGCGCTGATGGAACTGCGCCGCGTCGCTCGCGTGGGTTTCGCCAACGACTCTGAATGCGCCCCCGATGCGCCCAGGCAAGCGACTTGATATGAATATTGCACGCTTTTGCTTCATTGTTTTTGGGCTTAGCTGGCCAGCGCTTGGCGCGGCTTACGCCCAGCAAACGAGCGTTGTCGCCTTCACGGTCACGGACGCCGCCTCGCAGAAACCCTTGGCAGGCGCGACCATTACCTTGACGCCCAACGCGAGCGGCCCCGGCGCCCGCCCGCTCACGCGCGTGACCGACGCCGCCGGCAAGGCGACCTTCACCGATGTGCTGGGCGGCGCGTACACCCTTAGGATCGAGGCGGCTAACTACGACGCCCTGACGGATGACAGCTATGTGGTTGAGCCAGGCGTTTTGGCCGAGCAACCGATTGGGCTCAGCCTCGCCGGCGGCGAAGTCGTTGAAGTGCGCGGCGACGCCGACCGACCATTGGTTGAGCAAGGCGCCGCCGCCGCCGGCCGGATTACCCCAGCGGAAGTGCGCATCCTGCCGGCGCGCGGGCGCGACATTCTCACGTCGTTTCCGCCTGTGCCGAATGTCATCCGCTCCAACGACGGGCGGACCAGCATCAAGGGGGCGCGCGAGGATCAGAGCGTGGTGCTCGTCAACGGCAACATCAGCAACGACCCGGCGACCGGATCGTTTCAAGTCGAGATTCCGCTGGAAGCGGTGCAGCAGTCCGAGGTGTTCACCAATCCCTATCTGCCGGAGTTCGGGAAGTTCACGGGCGGCGTGACGCGCATTGAGACCCGGCCCGGCACGAACAAGTGGTCATTCGGCGTCAACGACTTTTTTCCCGAGCCGCGCTTTCGGAGCGGGCAGTTGTTTGGGTTCGCCAACGTTTCGCCGCGCGTCAGCCTGTCGGGGCCGATTGTCCGCGACAAGGCGTTTTTCGCGCAGGCGCTTGAAGTCATCGTGGACAAAGCCGTGGTGCGGGGACTGCCGAACCCGGACAACGAAGTGCGCAAGTACTCCTTCCGCAGCTTCAGCCAATTCGACGTCTTTCTCACCGGACGCCAGACCTTGACCAGCACGGTCAATGTCGCCCGCCGGCTGGTCCGCAACGTTGGCCTCGACTTTTTCAATCCCGTGCCAGTTTCGCCCAACCAGCGGACGCTCGATATCGCTGTCGCCGGGACGCACCGCTACGCCACGGATGCCGGCTCAGCCCTGGAGACGTATTTCAACTACAAGCGCATTGGCGTCGAGGTCTTCGGCAAGGGGGCGGAAACGATGGTCATCACGCCGATCGGGCGGACAGGCAACTTTTTCACGGCGTTGGATCGGACGACAGAGCGTTACCAGCTTCAGTTTTCCAACACGCTGGCCGCGTTCGAGGCGCTGGGGCTGCACAGGATCAAGTTCGGCTTTGACGTCAACGCCATGCGTAATCGAGGGATGGTGTCGAGTCGTCCAGTGGAAATTCGGCGGGCGGACGGGACGCTGTTTCAGCGCATCGCGTACGCCAATCGCGGCGACCTCAAGGCCGATAACATTGAAGTTTCGGGCTACGCGCAGGATCAGTGGCTGATTCGCCCGAGCCTGCAACTGGATTTTGGGTTGCGGATTGAGACGCAGCAGGCGGCGACGAGCATCAACCTCGTGCCGCGCGTGGCGCTTTCTTATGCGCCGGGCGGCAGCGACAATACGATAATTCGCGCCGGCTTTGGGCTGTTTTACGACAAGCTGCCGCTGAATGCGCTCGCCTTTCGGAGCCTGCCGCGCCAGGTGGTGACGACCTTCAACCGCGACGGCTCTGTGCGCGATCCGGCGCGAGCGTTCGCTCATGATCTGGCGCGCGACCCGGAAAACGATCCCGGCCGCGGCGGCGACTTTCGCGTGACCTACAATCGGACGTTTCGGGTTGAATTCGCTCAGCGCATGACCAAGCGCGTTCTGACCAAGCTGTCCTATCTGGACAGTCGGACATTCAATGACTTGTTTATTGAGCCGATTTTGCGGCCAACGGATGGGGTCATTCGCCTGTTCAACACGGGCCGGGCGACCTATCGAGCGTTCGAGGCGACGGCGGACATAAAGTTTTCCAGCTCGCACACGCTGACGGCGTCCTACGTGCGGAGCAAGGCGCGCGCGCAGCTCAACGACTTCATTTCGTACTTTGGGGATGTGCCGAACCCGGTGATTCGCCCTGACCAGTTTGGGAACGCGCCGATTGACGCGCCAAATCGGTTTTTCGCGCGGGGGGTGTTCGGGCTGCCGTGGCGGATCAAGCTGGCGCCGATTTTCGAGTGGCGGGATGGCTTCCCGTATAGCCTAACGGACGAGGAGCAGAGCTTCATCGGACAGCGAAACGCTGACGCCACGCGCTTCCCGCGCTTTATGGCGCTGGACTTGGCGGTAACGAAAACCTTCGACATTCCCGACTGGCTCAAGCCGACGCTCTTCGGCAAGAAGCCGGATTTGCGCTCAGCGAGCTTTACGGTGAGCGTTTTCAACGTCACCAATCACTTCAATCCGCGAAATATCTTTTCCAACACCGGCGCGCCGCAGTTCGGGACATTCTTCGCCGTCTATCGGCGCTTCTACCGGGTTGATTTCAATGTCAATTTTTAGCCTGCTTTTTGTAACGGCGCAATCGCTCCGCTTACGCGGAAAGCGGGCTAGCCTCTGAGCCGCGTATCCCAAGCGCGCGCAATATCTTCAAAAATGTCTTGCAGAGACTTTGTAATTCCCCATTCGGGATAATCTTGCTTCATTCGGCGCAAATCGCTGTAGTAGCAGATATGATCGCCAGTGCGCGCCTGATCAATGTAGCTGTATCGCTGCGGCTTGCCGGTCAGAGCCTCTACCATCTGAAACGCTTCTAAAATCGAACACGAATTTTCCTTTCCGCCACCCAGATTATAAACGGCGCCGACCTTCGGATTTTCATAAAAAGCGAACATCAAAGCGGCGACATCCTCCGCGTGAATGTTGTCGCGCACCTGCTTCCCCTTGTAGCCGTAAATTTTGTACTCCCGCTCTTCCAGATTGCACTTCACCAAGTAGCTCAAAAAGCCATGCAGCTCGACGCCCGCATGATGCGGACCGGTCAAGCAGCCGCCGCGTAAACACGCGGTCGGCATCCCAAAATACCGCCCGTACTCTTGGACCAGCACGTCCGCCGCCACCTTTGACGCCCCAAACAGCGAGTGCAGCGTATGGTCAATTGGAAAGGTTTCCGGGATACCTTGCGCGTAGGTCGGGTCGGCGTAGTCCCACCGCGTTTCCAGCTCGACGAGCGGAATATGATTTGGCCCGTCGCCATAAACCTTGTTTGTGGACATGTGAATAAACGGCGACTCCGGGCACGCCTGTCGCGCCGCCTCCAGCAGATTGAGCGTGCCGACGGCGTTCACGTCAAAGTCGTCAAACGGCATTCGGGCGGCTAAGTCGTGCGACGGCTGCGCCGCCGCGTGAACAATGACTTTTGGCCGCAGCTCGCCGACCAGCCGGAGGATGCCGACGCGGTCGCGGATATCGAGTTCCTGATGGCGAAAGTTGTTGAGCGACGCTTCAAGCCGCCGCTGATTCCAGCGCGTGTCGCCGCCCGGCCCGAAGAACGCGGCGCGCTGGTTGTTGTCTATGCCGTGCACGACAAAGCCGCGCTGGTGGAAATACGTCACGACTTCCGAGCCGATCAGCCCTGACGAGCCGGTCACTAGGCAAACTGGGGCGGACACGTGTACCTTCCTTTCAAGCCTTCCGCTCGGCTTTCGCTTAGTTGTTGAAACGTGTCGCTCACCTTATTGGTGGCAGCGCCTATTTTCAAATGAGAGCTGCCTATGCGCATCCTCGTCACCGGCGTGTGCGGCTTTGTCGGAAGCGTCATCGCCCGCTCGCTCCGCGAGTCGCTTGCCGAGGCTGAAGTGGTCGGGCTGGATAACCTCGTCCGCTCCGGCAGCGAAATTAACCGCCGCCGGCTGCGCGAGGAAGGCTTTCGCGTTGTCCATGGCGACATCCGTTTGCCAAGCGATCTGGAGGACCTGCCGCGCTGCGACTGGATTGTGGACGCCGCGGCCAATCCCAGCGTCCTCGCCGGCGTGGACGGCAAAACCGGCGCCCGCCAGCTTGTGGAACACAACCTGGTCGGCACGCTCAACCTGCTGGAACTTGCCCGCCGCTGGAACGCCGGCTTCATCTTGCTTAGCACAAGTCGAGTGTACAGCGTCGCCGCGCTGCGCGCCCTGCCGCTTGCGAGCTTGCCTCTGCGTTTCACGCCGGACCCGGCGGCTAAGATTGCCGGCCTGACGGCCGAAGGCGTGACGGAGAGCTTTTCAACGACGCCCCCGCTGTCGCTTTACGGAAGCGCCAAGGTGGCGTCCGAAGCGCTGGCGCTTGAGTATGGCGCGACGTTCGGCTTTCCGGTCTTTGTCAACCGCTGCGGCGTGATGGCCGGGGCGGAGCAGTTCGGCAAGGCTGACCAAGGCATTGTGTCGTTTTGGATTCGCTCCTACGCGGCGCGCCGGCCGCTGCGTTACATTGGCTTCGACGGCAGCGGCCGCCAAGCGCGCGACTGCCTGCATCCAGCCGACTTGGCAACCTTGCTGGTCATTCAGATGCGCGCCGGGCAAGCCGCCGACCGGCCGCGCGTCGTGAACGTCGGCGGCGGTCTGGCAAGCAGCTTTTCGTTGGCGGAACTGAGCGAATGGTGCGCCGACCGCTTCGGAGCGCATGAGGTCAGGGCCGACCTCGCGCCCCGCCCGTTCGATGTTGGGTGGCTCGTTCTCGATGCGACGCTAGCCCAGACGAGCTATGATTGGCGGCCGACGCAAACGCGCGAAGCCATTTTTACGGAGATTGCCGAACACGCCGCCCGCCATCCCGAATGGCTGCGCCTTTCGGAGGATTAGCGTCCATTATGGCCGCCCTGCCTGCGCCCGACCCAACGCTTCCGCCGCTCAAGCTGCTGTCGGTCGTTATTCCGGCGCGGGATGAAGCCGGCTGCATTCGCTCTACGGTCGAGCATCTGCACGTTGAGCTTCGTCTCAATGGCATCCCGCATGAAATCATCGTCGTGGATGACGGCAGCCGCGATGCGACGTGGGATATCCTCCAGGCGGCCCGCGCCGACATTCCGCCGCTGCGTCCGGTGCAAAACCCCGGCGAGCGCGGCTTCGGACGCGCCATTACCTATGGCTTTGAGCACGTGGCCGGCGACGCGGTCGCGATCATGATGGCGGATGAGTCCGACGACTGCCGCGATGTCGTCCGTTACTGGCGCGAGCTCAACCGCGGCTACGAGTGCGTTTTTGGCAGTCGCTTCATCAAGGGCGGCGGCACGATTGATTACCCGCCGGTCAAGTGGGTTCTCAACCGACTGGCGAACACCTTCCTGCGTTTGTTGTTTAACATTCGGCTCAACGATACGACCAACGCCTTCAAGGCCTACCGCCGCGAAGTCATCGAGGGCTGCCGGCCATTTCTATCGCCGCACTTCAATCTGACGGTCGAGCTGCCGCTCAAGGCGATTGTTCGGGGCTACAACTGGACGGTGATTCCCATCACATGGCGCAATCGGCGGACGGGCTTCGCCAAGCTCAAAATCAGGGAGATGGGCAGCCGGTACTTTTTTATTTGCTGCTACGTGTGGCTCGAAAAGTACTTCAGCCGCGGCGACTACCGGCGCAAGCCAGACCCGGTCGGCGCCCAAGCGCTAAGCGCGGAGACGGAAAAAGCCGTCCGCTAGGGCGCGGGCTTTGATCCCGCCTTATCGATGATCGCCCGGGCCTTTTCGACAATTTCCTGCGTGGTGAACGGCTTGTAGAGCAGGTTATCCTCAAAGACGAAATGCTGTCCGGTGTCTTGCTTATCGGCGTAGCCTGAAATGAAGAGCAACGGCAGACTTGGGCACTGCTCCCTAATGACCGAAGCGAGCTTGATCCCATTGACGTTTGGCATCCGCACATCGCTGACCACGAGATCAAGCCGCCCAGCTTGCCGCTGGAAGAGAGTCAGCGCCTCCTGTCCATCGCGCGCCTCGATCACTGAAAAGCCGGCCGCAGTCAGCGCGACTGTCACGGCTTCGCGCACGTCGCGCTCATCCTCGACGAGGAGCACTCGGAGGGCGCGCTCGGACGGCTTGATGAGAGCCAACCGCGGGGAGCCGTGGCTCGCCGACTCGGAAGCCTTATCCGTCATCGGCAGATAGATGTGAAAAACGGATCCTTTGCCGATTTCGCTTTCAACGCGCAGAAAGCCGCCAATGGAAGTCACGGTGCCGAACACGGTCGAAAGCCCCAGGCCAGTGCCCTTGCCTTGCTCTTTCGTTGTGAAAAACGGCTCGCACAAGCGGCTTATCGTTTCCGGCGGCAGGCCGGTGCCAGTATCGCGCACCGAGACCCTCGCGACGCCCTGTCGCGCCAAAAGCGATACGAGATCGGCGTCGGAAGGCAGCCACGAGCCGCCGGATTCCGACGAGCCGTCCGTGACCACCGTCGTTTCAACCGTAATGACGCCGCCCTTTGGCATCGCGTCGCGCGCGTTGAGGAGCAGATTGAGGAAAACCTGCTCTAGCTCGTGCGGCACAGCGCAAACGGAAACGTCGCTGGCGGAAAGGTTCATCTTCAGCTCGATGTCTTCGCCGAGAAGCTTCTCCGACATGCTTTGCACAGCGCGCAGTGAATCTTGAAGCGGTAAGGAAATAGCCGCGCTAGTGTCGCTGGCGCGACTGTAAGCCATCAACTGCTTGATTAAATCGCGCCCGCGCTCCGCTGCGCGGCGAATCGCCAGCAGCCCCTTGCGCGAGCGGTCATCCGTCGCGCAGCGGTCGAGCTCGAGCGCGCTATAGCTTAGAATGACCGTCAGGAGATTGTTGAAGTTGTGCGCGATGCCCCCGGTCAGCCGCCCCAGCGACTCCAGCTTCTGCGACTGAAGGCGGAGCGCTTCGCGGCGCTCGATCTCGGCGGTTCGCTCGGCAAGCGCGCGCTCCAGGCTGGAGTGCGCGCTTTCCAGGCGCTGCTTGGCAATTTCGCGCTCGATGTTCGTTTGCCGGAGGCGCTCCAGCGTCTCGCCGAGCTTGGTCGCCATCGCCCAGAAAGCTTCCGTCAACTGAGCGATTTCAAGCGGCAACTGCTGGGCGTTTGGCAGTCGAGCGTCTTTCGCCTGATGCAAAAACTCCGGCGCGCAAGCGATGGCGCG